>NZ_KB893523.1 GCF_000374085.1 Spirosoma spitsbergense DSM 19989
ATAGGATAACAAATAGAACAAAGATTACAAATAACACAAAGATTGTGTTGTCGAAAAAAACGGCATTTAGGGAGCTGACGCGAAATCCAGAAAGGAGCTGACGCTTGAGAAGGTGATAAAGGGGAGAGGAAAAGCAAAAAAAAACAAAAACACCAAAACAGGGGAAAGAGCAGAGGGCGGCAAACTATGAATTTAGTTAGTAATTTTCGAGCACCCTGAGCAGTTAGTAAATGGGGGTCGTTTTACTAAGTAGTAGCCTGTGCTTTTATCCCCTTTTTCACCCTTTTTTATAGTAGCGTTTTATTGCACTATTTGAAGGGTTGTTGTATAAGTAAACTTATGTTAAGGGATTAATTCAAGATCATACGCCCACCAAGAGCCATACATAAGGGGAGAATAAGGACCTCCATTATGTTAATGAAATATTCGTGGATTCCAGAATTAGCCATACGCAACCAGGTTAAGAGCTATACACCAACCAAGGGTATGGACCATAGCACTGTTCCGACCACTAAGACCTATCGAAATCTATAATTTATTCCGATTAGGGACAAGCAGGCAGGTACAAGGTAAATGTTGCCCCTTCACCCGCAACGCTATGCGCGCTCACGGCCCCCAGGTGGTTATCCATTACCTGCCGTACGATAGCCAGGCCGATACCTGATCCACCATAAGAGCTGCTTTTGCTATGCAACCGCTCAAAGGCACTGAAAATGCGGTCCTGATATTTTTCATCAAAGCCAATGCCATTGTCGGCCACCGTAATCTGCCAGTAAGCGGGGGGGGGAGGATTCCAGCCACTAACAGGAAGGCCCATAGGTAAATCTTTCCGATTCACCCATTTACTCATCAGGGTTACGCGGGGCTGCTGGCCGGGCCTAGTAAATTTAAGGGCGTTGCTTAATAAGTTTTGAAATACCTGCCGCAGTTGCAGTGCGTCGCCCTTTATTGTAGGCAGGTCAACCACCTCTACGACTGCATTTTTTTCGTCTATAGCAATTTCCAGATCAACAAGTACTTCACTCAGGATACGATTTAAATCAATGGACTGATAGTCAACCGGTGAGCCCATCGATAGCCGCGAGTAGGTTAATAAGTCGCGGATAAGCGTCTGCATTCGGTTGGCGGCTGTTTGCATCCGTATCAACAGATTTAGCCCATCGCCCAGGGCCGGGCCGTACTGGTCCATAAGGATATTGCCGAAGGAATTGATTTTGCGCAGCGGTTCCTGTAAGTCGTGCGAAGCCACGGATGCAAACTGATTCAGACGAGCATTGGAATGCTGAAGCTGATCATTGAGTTGCTCAATCTGCTCCTGCGCTTGTTTAATGGCGGTGATGTCGATAGTGGACGTTATGAGCCCATCAGTCCCAAGGCGCGCAGCGGTAGTCAGAAA
>NZ_KB893524.1 GCF_000374085.1 Spirosoma spitsbergense DSM 19989
CATATCTTTGTTTTCGATTGCGGTTGTCCAAAAAAGTGCAATTTTTGAGTAAGACCTGACACGGGTAGTCAGTACCTCGGGTCGGCCGCTGAGACACCTCCCGGTGATCTTGAACAGGCTGGTTGTGCTGGCTCCCTTGTCCCTTTCCAATAAGCTCCAACAGTACCCATAGACGCAAGTCAGACTTGTGATCTGCAATCGATGTGCAAGAGTTAGGAAAGTACCGGGCCGCCGGTGCGGTCAGGTTCATGTTTCACTTTTTTTAGCCCCTTCCTATATGCAAACGTATCTGCGTTATTGCGTCGGACTCGACATTAGCAAAGACAACCTCCAGGTCTGCCTGTCCGTGATTGATACCACCGGACGGGTCACGGTTAAAGCCACCACTAAAGTGCCTAACAAACCGACGGGGTTCTCTGCTTTAGTGAACTGGGTGGCTCGTCACCGTAAGCTAGAGTTACCCCTAACCTACCTGATGGAATCGACCGGCGTCTACCACGAAGCGGTAGCTTGGTATCTCCATCAGCAGGATCAATCCGTTAGTATTCTCTTACCCAATAAGGCTAAACATTACCTCAAAAGTCTGGGCTACAAATCAAAAAATGACAAAATTGACGCTCAAGGTCTCTCACGTATGGGTCTTGAACAACAGTTGGCTTTGTGGAAACCGCTCTCTAAAAATCTCTATGGGCTTCGGTTGCTCACGCGTCAACATCAACGATTACAGGAACTTAAAACGCAATCCACTAACCAGCAACATGCCCTGGAACACAGTGCTTTTGACAGTAGCTTCATCGACAAGCAGTTAACGAAGCTCATCGCCGTTTACGATGCCCAGCTAGCGGCTTTGGAGACAGCCATCAAGGAACTCATTGAAACCGACCCTGTACTCAAGCCCAAAGTTGACGCCTTGGTCAAGGTTAAGGGGTTGGCCCTGCTTTCGGTAGCCGTGTTGGTGGCCGAAACCAACGGCTTCGAGGGTTTCACTAATCAGCGGCATCTGGTCAGCTACGCGGGCTATGATGTGGTGGAAAACCAATCGGGTAACCACTCGGGCAAAACGCGCATCTCTAAGAAAGGCAATAGTCGTCTACGTCGTATTCTGCATATGCCGGCTTTCAATGCAGTTCGTTTTCATGAACCCACTTGTGAAGCGCTTTACACGCGGGTTTATGAACGTAGCGGCATTAAGATGAAAGCCTACGTGGCGGTTCAAAAGCGATTGCTTTTGATGGCCTACGCCTTGTGGCGTCACGGGGTTGATTATGACCCTAAGTACTTAGCGAATCGGGCTGAGAAGGACAAAAAAATAGTCCCGACCAGCGGGACTACACGGGATCAATTGGCCGAAGCCGAGTTGTCCTACTTGTAGTCCAAAGATATGAAAAAAATCCTATCTCAAAATTTGCTTTTCACGACAGTACCAGC
>NZ_KB893525.1 GCF_000374085.1 Spirosoma spitsbergense DSM 19989
TTTTTTTTTCGTCTTGAGCATAAGTGTCTCTTGCTTTACGGCCAGCGGGTCGGCAACTGAAAGGACGAATTTGGCCCTTTCTGACCACAAAAGCAACGAAGAGTAACCGGTTTTGGTTGCTTCGTCCCACGCCACTGTATTGCTGTTCTCCCTGGCTATCTACCCGATCCGGAAGGGGCCGGAAATTAGGATCATCAAATAGGCTTTCTACTTCCTCAATGGTGTTTGCTCTTTCTGGATAGTCATCGATAACGTGTTTAATATTTGCGCTATCCCATTGAAATTCAAGCATCTTTTTCTTTCCCCTTTGGTTGTTTGAGGCCCAGCCGGGTAAGCAGGTAGCCTGCTACATTCTTTTCCACTTTGACCTTCCCCGTCTGCAACTCGTAAGCAAACTTGTTGACTTCCTGAATCAGATTGGCGGAGTTCATGATCTGGTTGACTACATCAGCGCGTTTGATATTCCATTTCTCCAGTAGCAGCCGGACGTTTTGATATTGGTCATCTGACACACCCACCGGGGCGGCCACCGCTTTAACGGCTCCGTTCTGCACTGGCAGGACTACGGCCAGAGGTTGAGCTTTAACGGTGAAGGTGATATTTTTGAAGCTACGTCCCTTCTTTTCGAGACTGTAGCTGATCTGTAAATCAGTGTGTTGATTAATTTGCTTAACTGACTCATCAAGTACAAACTGTTTTAATTGTCCAATCTGTCTATACTGCTCATTACCCTTGTCATCAAGTAAGGACAGCATCTTTTTGAATTCGTCTAAGCTAAAGGTTTGGGTCTGTCCTTTGTCCTTCCACTGGCTGCATAGGGTATAAATTCGCTTAGCATACTTGCTACCCAAGCGCAGAGCTGCATAGAGTTGGAAGGAGGTAAAATTATCCTTCAAATCGAATAGATAGGGCTTGATTGGGTTAGTAAACTCAACTTCAATAATCCCCGTACCATGCACATACTCAATACGTTGGAACATCCACAGTTGTATATAACTCTTGGGTGTTGAGACTTCAAACATACGGCTCCCCATACCCTCAGTGGCCAGCCGCAGTTGCTGGTAATTATACTTCTTGCCTGTCAGTTTCCCCATTTCAATCACCGACACTTCATAAACTCCATCAGTTTTGTCTTTTCGCAATTTGGCAAGTAGGTACAGAAAGATATCTAATTGCATCTCTGAATACTCGTAACGCGCATTGGTGATAGCGTTATGCTGACGTACTTCTATAGCTTGATTCATAGCTAGTTCACTCGATTTGAGGATTTCTATGTTTCATAACGCTAAAAAACAGAATTAATTCACATTATGTTAAAGTAATATGTGTTTTCGCTTATTAAACCTGTTTTTTCAACTTATCAAACCTGTTTCTACGCTTATTAAACCTGTTTTTTC
>NZ_KB893526.1 GCF_000374085.1 Spirosoma spitsbergense DSM 19989
GGAATCTATAAGCCTACATCCGGCACCGACCGCAACGCCAGCTTCACTATTCAACCAGGCGTTCAACTCTATGGCGGCTTTCGGGGTAACGAAACTGGCATTGATCAACGGCCACCGATAACTCATTACAGCGCTAGCAGGACCATATTAAGTGGCGATATTGATCTTGTTGGGGATAATGACTGCTATCATGTGGTCCGGTTTGATTTAGTTAGTAATAAAGCCTGGCTGGATGGCTTTCTCATCAGCGGAGGAAGGGCAACGGGTGGTCCAAACTATGGTGACGACAGGGGGGGAGGAGTCTTTGCGTTTTTTGGTGTAGAGGCTACCATTACTAATTGTACTTTTGAAAGAAATACGGCAGTAAATGGGGGAGGTCTCTACGTCCTAAGTTTCTTACCCATTAAAGTAATCAATTGTAACTTTTCCCTGTGTAGCGCAAGGGTTCAGGGAGGTGCTATACATAATACTTCAAACAATTCCTTCGTAGAATTAAGTGATTGTGTTTTTGTTGCTAATTCGGCTCAGCAGGGAAGTGCGATTTATAACGGCAATAAAATTTATATAACCAACTGTAACGTTACGAGTAATTACAGCTCTACCAACCAGGGAGGTGCTATATATAATGAGGAAGCAGATTCTTACCTTTTCATGACTAATTCGTTAGTCTGGGGTAATTCTTCAGGCTTTGTTAATCATAGCACAGATAGTGAAGGACCAGCCATCACGTATTCTAATATACAGGATTCGCTTTACCCGGGAGAGGGCAACCTCAGTGTGGACCCACAATTAAGAACGGGCGTCATAGCACCTCAAGACCCTAACAACGGTAATTTTCAGTTACTACCAACCTCCCCATTAATCAATGCCGGTGACCCCACCACCACGGAGACCACCGCAGGCCAGAAAGACGCAGCCGGCCAACCCCGGATCTCCGGTGGCCGGGTGGACATTGGAGCCTTTGAGTACCAGGGGCCACCAGCTCCCACAGGTCCTGCACTGACCGATGTCAGCATCTCACCCAACTCGGTCTGCGCTGGACAGGTAATAACTATTACTGCAACCGTTAACAACGTATCCGCTCCGTATCCCTTTACCCTCACCAACGGGAGCCAAACGCTGAACGGTATGGCCGCCAGTCCGGCCTTCAGCCAGACGTTGACGGCTGGCGCAGCGTCGCCCACCGGTCCGCAGACCTACACCCTCCTGGTGGCCAACAATGGCCAGATTGGTTCCGCTACGGCAACCGTTACGATTAAATCCAAACCTGCCCCTCCCACCTTCCGGGTGTCTCCGTCGCCAACCATCTGCGTGGCCGATGGGCCGATTGACGTCTTCTTCCCGGGTAGTCAGAATCCCAACCCCTTCTCGTATTCGCT
>NZ_KB893527.1 GCF_000374085.1 Spirosoma spitsbergense DSM 19989
AAAAACGAGTTTTGATCCCCCAAAAACGAGTCTATATAACGATAATAGATCTTTTTTATCGTTATTAGCGGAGTCATCCTCAAAATCTTCATCTAGAATGAATCAGGCAGTAGAAATCCGTCAACATAATGCTATCACTACAGCTCGTTACGAGTATTCCGAATTGCAGTTAGACATCTTTCTATACCTTTTATCAATGCTCAAAAGAGATAAAAAGGATGAGATCTACGAGATTGTTGTAAAAGACCTATCAACAATGACGGGAAAGGAATACAAATATGGTTACCTGCGGAAAGCTACTGAAGAAATGGGGAGCCGAATGTTCGAGATCTCAACATCAAAGAGTTACGAACAAATCTGGATGTTTCAGCGAGTAAAGTATGTTATTGGCGAGGGGCGTATTGAAGTAAGGTTCTCTGATGACATAAAGCCTTACCTGTTTGATTTAAAGGACAATTTCACCTCCTTCGAACTATACGCAGCTCTACGGTTAGGCAGCAAATATGCTAAACGAATTTATGCTATATGTAGCCAATGGAAAGATAAAAGGCAGACCCAAACGTTCAGTCTGAATGAGTTTAAAAAGATGCTATTCTTACTCGATGACAAGGGTAATGAGCAGTTTGAGCGACTATCAGATTTCAAGCGTTATGTATTAGATGCATCAGTCAAGCAGATAAATCAACGTACTGATTTAGAGATTAGTTATACCCTTGGAAAACGAGGACGTAGCTTCGATAGCGTCACATTTGATGTCAAAGCACAACCTTTAGCCGTCGTTCTACCTACGAAGGAGGAAGCTGCTAAAACCCAAACAACTCCAGGGGGTGTTTCTGACGCTCAATACCAAAACGTGCGGCTTTTACTGGAGAATTGGAACATCAAACGCGCTGACGTGGTCAATCAGATTATGAACTCAGCCGAATTAATTCAGGAGGTCAACAAGTTTGCTTACGAGTTGCAGACCGGAAGAATCAAAGTCGAAAAAAACGTGGCGGGTTACCTACTTACCCGGTTGGGACTCAAACAGCCAAAGGGGGTGAAAAATGACTGAATTTCAGTGGGATGAGGGTAGTATNAAGCACATTATTCAGGATTACCCCGATCGGGATAATTCAATCAGTGAGGTCGAAAGCGTCTTCGCTGATCCCTATGCGCTCATTAAATTCTCCCGCCTGGGACCCGACGGCGAAGAGCGGTTTCAGGCCATTGGACTATCGAACCGGTTCCGGGTCTGTTCCGTTGTGTATGTGATCAGAAATGGTCAAATTCGCCCGATTAGTTGCTGGCCATCCAAAGCTAAAATTAGAAACGAGTATGCTCAAAACGTCAAACAAAAGCAGCAAGCGAGTGGTGACCGTGATTAAAAACG
>NZ_KB893528.1 GCF_000374085.1 Spirosoma spitsbergense DSM 19989
GCCTCCTTTCTGGCTTTGGCGTTGTGGTGATGCTCAAAGCTAAGAAAGGAGGCCCCTTGTTGTCAACCCCCTAAAATTCGGGATGACTCATGTTTATCTTATCCAGCAACTCTTTCTGGCGTTTGGGGTCACTACGGGTATATTGAGTAACCAAAACGAGGTACAGTGCTTTGGCTTTAGCTTCATTGGAGCGTATCTCACTATTAATAATCTGATTTACCATACGCCAATCGCCAAGTTGAGCACATTTCAGAGCGATATAAGGAAGTTTACTGGCTTTATCGGCATCAGTATAATAGTTACTTGCAGCCAGTTCTTTAGTCATCATTACTTTGGCTTGTAGAGTATCCTTCACTAGAGCAAATGCATGGGCGATGGCAGGAAGGTCACTTATAACACTGTTTTTTGAGGTAATTAACTTTAGTGTTTTCTTTGCCTGCGCCGTATCCTTGAGTCGGATGAATGCATTGGTGATAGTGGCTAAAACATTGCCTTTATTGTAAAAGCCAAGGATAGAGTCTCGCCTAATGATATTTAAAGTATAAGTTATTCCATCCTTATCTCCAATTTTAGCAAATGCGTTAACTACAGCTGATAATGCTTCATTATGGTCGTAGCTGTCAGGCGAGTTCCTTATTATTCTTGATGTTTGGGTGATTCCAGCTTTGTCTCCAATTTGAGCGAACGCATCGGCAATAACTGACAGTGCTTTATTTTTGTAATTGGGCATAGGGTGGTTTTCACGTATTCTGTCAGTTGCTTTTAATGTTTGGGTTATTCCTTCTTTGTCGTTGACTTGAGCAAATGCATTGGCGATGGTAGCAAGTACACGAGCTTTTTCGGAGAAGGGAAGAGCGTTGGTTGCTATCAACGTTTGGGTTATACCGTCTTTGTCGCTGACTTGAGCAAACGCTTTAGCGATCTCTGATAAAAAAGTCTTTCGCTGGTCGTAAATTGGCGACTGATCAACTGGTAGGAGGTTTGTTGCCTTTAAGGCTTGGCTTAGTAGTTTCTTGGCTTGTAAAGTATCTTTGATATTAGCAAATGCGTTAGATATCGCAAGTAGGTCAGAGATTTTAGAGTTGTAATCGGATAACGTTCTGTTAACCCGTATGGCTCGAGTTAGTGTTTTTCTGGCTTCCAAGGTATCTTTAACCTGAGCGAACGCGTTAGCGATCACTGATAAAGTACTGTCTTTATAGTGGTCTGGTTGGGCTTTTGTCGATTTCAATGTTTGAGTTATTCCCTCCTTGTCATTGACTTTTCACGTACGCTAGTTCAAGCTATGCCCTTTAGGGCAAGACTTTAGTTGCTACTCATTTTTGGTAGTTTTGCTTGATGAAGCAACAA
>NZ_KB893529.1 GCF_000374085.1 Spirosoma spitsbergense DSM 19989
CCTGATGGTGGAGAGTCAGGAAGGACAAGGCACTACGTTCGTCATTCAACTACCTGCTTTGATCTAAGGGAATGTACTATCTCAAAAAAACGCCCGATTTAAGAAGCAAATACATGAACGCTCCTTCGTCTCAAATGGGAGCGTGTAGAGAGACGGTTATTTTTTATTATCTGTCTAACGTAATTAGTCGCATAAGCTCAGATCTAAACTTGTTGCCCTTCTAGAAAGATCACAATTATCAAAGCCGCACTAAACTCACTAATCGGCTGTTTTCGTTAAGTTTGTGTATCAGTTTATCTATTCTTGTTATCGTTATGGTTGTCTCGCCACGATTAACCAATGCCCAATTGGCCTTGCTAGAAATGTTCAGCTTCGAGATGAGCGAAGCCGAGGTGTTTGCCATGCGCCAAACGCTTATGCAGCATTTCCGTACACGAATCGAAGAAGAGGCCGAAAAGGCCATGCAGCAAAAAGGGCTGACTATCACTCAGCTCGAAGAGCAAATGAACTTTGAGAACCGCACTGAGCGGCTTGACCAAATACGGGCTGTTCAGTGAAAGTGGTTATCGATACCAATGGCTTACTACGGTCGATTCCCCGGGACGGATCCTACCGCTGGCTTTATGATGCTTTTGCTACCGGACAGTTCACGTGGGTAGTCAGTACTGAAATCTTGCTCGAATATGCTGAAATGACAGGCTATTATTATAGCCCTGCAGCGGCTGAGCTGGTCACCTCACTTTTGCTGGCTGCTCCCAATCATTTACGGCAGGAACCTTACTTTCGTTTTGGACAGGTTACAAACGATCCGGACGACAACAAATTTGTAGATTGTGCCATTGCTGCCGGTGTCGATTGGTTGGTATCCGACGATAACCATATTCTGAACCTGCTTAGGCAGCCGAATCGGTTCCCTCCTGTACCCATCTGTTCTTTTGAGAAGTTCAAGAAAATTCTGAATCGATAGCTATTCAAGTAGAACCTTGGTTGTGAATTAGCTATCTCTAATCAGGAAGGTGGACTAGAGTTAAGCGGCAGAGTCTGGCTTAAATACCTGTTGCTTATTAGTTTCCTGACTTATTCTTCGGCAGACCAAGTAGAAAATGTAATTTTGCAGGCCCTGATAATCAGGACTGTTGAAATAAAAATGGGAATTGAAAGGCCACACTTATGGGTGGCCTTTCAATTTACGGGATATGTTATTAATTATGTGCGTTCCGCGAATAGAGCGTTTATATGAGAACCTTGAAAAGGCAGGTGTTCTTTGAAGCCGTAACTGGCACGCTACCAGTCTATTCGTCACGTAACGCATTTACTGGATTACTCCGTGTAAGTTGCCACGTTTGA
>NZ_KB893530.1 GCF_000374085.1 Spirosoma spitsbergense DSM 19989
AGTTTATTCCGTCACGGTTTAGATGAACTGCGCGATAGAATCCTTAAAGGCCAACCTGTTGGCCACCTTGTACCACTTTTGTCCTGTACTTAGGTATGAGACACACAAATTCCTTCGCGCGCCGGGCTGCTACAGCGGCTTTTGTCAGTCTGCTCATTCTCGCCCTGTTTTTGCTGGTTAGTTACGCGGCCAACTTCTTCTTTCTGGTTTTTGGGGGGATTATCTTTGCGGTGGTAATCAGCGCATTGGGTCATTTTTTAAGTGATAAGACATCCCTCTCTTATAACCTGTCTGTTGCCCTGGTACTGATACTTCTGGTCGTGCTGATTGGCGGTACCGTCTGGGCGCTGGCTCCAGTCGTAAACCAGCAGGCCAACGAACTGGCCGACTCTTTACCGAAGGCCTTTGATCAGCTCAAGCGTAATCTGTCGCAAACAAAATGGGGGCAAAAACTACTGGATGGTATACCGGAAAATCCTAGTAAACTGCTGTCGTCAGACAGTATGAGCAAAGGGGTACTGTCGCAAATGACCGGTATTGTTTCCAGTACACTGGGCGGGCTGGTGAACATCCTGATTGTGGTGATCACGGGTATCTACCTCGCATCCAGCCCTGGCAGCTATCGGAAAGGGTTTGTAAAACTGTTCAATCCAACGTACCGAAACCGCCTGCTGGATGTCATGGACCAGTGTTATACTACGCTGAAAAACTGGTTTATCAGTCGGTCCATTACGATGACCGTTGTAGGCGTCGTAACGGGGGTGGGACTGGCTATTCTGGGCGTTCCGTTTGCCATTGTGCTGGGCATCATAGCGGGCATACTCAACTTTATTCCGAATCTTGGCCCATACATTGCACTGGCCCCGGCTATGCTGGTAGCCTTGCCGGGAGGTACCTCGCAAGTGCTCTACGTGTTTATTCTCTACATGGGGGTACAATCGCTGGAAGGCTATGTGCTCACGCCCCTGCTCGATAAAAAATTCGTATCCCTACCGCCCGCGCTGCTGCTGTTCGGTCAGGTGCTTCTGGGCGTTCTGGTGGGGCTGGCGGGGGTGTTATTTGCCTCGCCCCTGATTGCTGTGCTGCTGGTTATTGTGCAGGAACTATACATAAAAGACCGACTGGAAAATGATACCGGATCGGGACCTGTTTGTAACCCAATCTCATGATTCTAAGGATATTCTAAGATTCATTTAAGCAGGTTCTAAGATTAGAATTGGACTTTGCGAATGCATTAGAGTTTATGTCAATTTAGGCTTAGGATGATTAGGATACTGAACAGGCTTTCGTGTCACTCTGAAATTGTGCAAGCCAGCGCACAAGTGAA
>NZ_KB893531.1 GCF_000374085.1 Spirosoma spitsbergense DSM 19989
AGGGGATATAAACTCCATGAGCGCTTTTTGTGGTGTTTTTGAGTAAATTTAGAAAGAGGTTGCTACAGATAGATCAACCATGCGTAACATCAGTTGGTTACTCGTATAAAAAGATACCTGGTATTCACAATGGAAAGACTACTCAGTAGCCGGGGGACTAACAGGCGATTCGTTCCGCAACTCTTTGTGCATGATTAAACCGCCCAGGCGACCAACGTTAGCCATTAATCCGGCCGTAATCAGGGCAATGCCGAAAATCAGGATGGGTAGAAAGCGGAACTGTCTGGCCCGCTGCCACACCAGCGATAGCAGCGAAAGGCCACCGGTCAGATACATGCCGATGTTAGCCAGGTCGGCGGCCTGCTCATGCTCATGCAGCAGCGACCGGTTCAGGGCATTGATCGACTTCAAATACTGCTCGGCTTTTTCGCCGGTTTGATTGGTAATGAACGTAGCAATGCTCATGAGCACAAATAGCCCAAAGCCGAGCTGGATGATGGATTCTTTGCGCCGAATCAGGCCGTAACCCAGCACGATAGTAGCAATCAGGCCACCAATAATGGGGAAGTGATTGACCAGCAGGTGCCAGTGTGCTCCATTTAGATTCATAATTTGTCAGTGATTGATAACGTAGTGACTAATTTGTTTTACTGCGAGTGAATGTGAGCGCCACGGGCTGATGCACGAAGGGAACACGCTTCTCAACAAGTAGCGTAGTGATGGCGGGCAGTCTGTTAGCGGGAAGATGATATTATGGGGGATGTGGGCCGTCTTGGGTAGACAGGCGTACGGCAATGATAGTCCCGAATGAACTAAACACGTGGTGGGTTCATCAGGAAGGAAACTACCAGAAAGGAGTAGAAATTAACCCAGGCGAACGATGTCGGAGCGGACGAGGTCCAGTAGTGAACGGGAAAGAAATCGGCCAGCTTAACCGTGCCGGATGTGTAAACAAAAATTGGGTGACTGCTAACGGGCAACTTGTTATGGCTATGTTTCGGATGCTTCTGATGGTCGGAGTTAGCCCCGTAGTGCATATCGAGAAAGGCGACAAACGTCAGATCTACATTGTCTCTCCGATGTGCCTGATAATGCTGCACCAGGTCGCCCAGGTGGACCGACTGGTCAATGCTGAAACCGGGGAGTAATCCTCCAAGCAGTATCCAGCCCGCAAACAAAACAGTAACAAACGGTTTCATAAACTATACAATGTCGATATACTACTACAGGGCTTTTTCATAAAATTTGGAGTAGAGCGATCTTTGTGATTTTTCTCGACCAAGATAAAATCGCATGACGACCGCCCCGCTCCAAAAAACGA
>NZ_KB893532.1 GCF_000374085.1 Spirosoma spitsbergense DSM 19989
GAGCAAAGCAACGACCGCATCCAGAAGTGGGCGGCCGGGGCCACCAGCGGCACCACCGTGGCCGGGGGCAATGGACGAGGCTCCGGGGCCAATCAGCTGAATAGGCCTACCGGCGTATACGGGGCCGGGGCGATCTATGTGGCTGACCAGTTCAACGACCGCATCCAGCGCTTTACTAGTGTCCCCGCTACGGTTACAGCGCTATCGCCTACGCGCAATGCCATCGCGGCCGCCACAAACACCAACGTCACCGTTACCCTGAGCCAACCCCCCACCGGACCCGCCAGCGCCCTGACGGTCTGGAGCCAGCAGGCGGGGGGCAAGAAGGCGGGTACCGCTACGGTCAGCGGCAATTCACTTACGTTTAATCCCACCACGGATTTCAAGCCCGGCGAGGTGGTCTTTGCCACAGCCACCCGGGCCAGTGGCCTGGCCAAGCCGCTGGTCTACCAGTTTACCACCGCAGCCGCCCCGGCCCCGGCCACCTTCAGTAGTGGTTCTGAAGTAGCCGTAGGAGGTCTTTCTCGTTCTTTAGCAGCGGTAGATGTTGACGGCGATGGCGATTTGGATTTCTTAACGGCAAATGCTGGCAGTAACACGGTGAGTGTCCGGCTCAATGACGGCAATGGTAGTTTCAGCAGTGCTCCGGTTCCCGAGGTACCAGTGGGAGATCGGCCTCAAAGTATAGCAGCGGCAGATGTGGATGGCGATGGCGATTTAGATTTCTTAACGGCAAATGCTGGCAGTAGGACGGTGAGTGTCCGGCTCAATGACGGCAATGGTAGTTTCAGCAGTGCTCCGGTTCCCGAGGTACCAGTGGTAGGTAGCCCTATGAAGGTAGTAGCCGCGGATATGGACGGGGATGGCGACTTAGATTTCTTAACGGCAAGTGATTTTACTGGTAATGTGAGTGTGCGGCTCAATAATGGCAATGGTACGTTCAGCAACGCCCCTAATGTAGCAGTGCCAGCTGCAGCTTTCGATGGAATAGTAGCGGATGTTGACAACGATGGCGATTTAGACATCTTGGTGACAAATAATGGCACTGGCAGTACAAATGTCAGTATCCGGCTGAATAACGGCGATGGTACATTCAGTGGCGGCTCTGAGGTAGCCGTGGGAGTTCTTACTTTTAGTATAGCCGCGGCAGATGTGGACGGCGATGGGGATTTAGATTTCTTAGCTGCTAGTTATGGCAGTGCCAGTGTGAGTGTGCGCTTGAATGACGGCAGTGGTAACTTCAGTGGGGGCTCCAACGTAGGGGTGGGCAGTTCTCCTCGAAGTGTGGCGG
>NZ_KB893533.1:0-47979 GCF_000374085.1 Spirosoma spitsbergense DSM 19989
CGGGAAGCCCGCAGGGTGGTTTGGTTGATAGCCAGACTCCATTGAGCCAATGAGGAGTCAGCCAGTTTCAAGAGGGCAATGATCAGCAGGGCCATAAAGCGGATACGCCGTTTATCACATTGAAAATGATCTTTGATGGCATCGTAGACAGCATCTTCGTTACTTTGCATAGGGAGTAGTTGGAGGGGTTTACGTTTAGCGACACAAAACTACCTCAACATCAGCTACTCCCTACTTTTGTCCTGTACTTAGGTAATCGTGTAAATATTTGCTAAATTCAAAAATACCTAAACAGTTATGAATAGTATACTGTATCCATTAAAATTTGAACCTATTTATCAGTACCGTTTATGGGGAGGCAGAAAACTAGGAAACCTGCTTTCCAAACCGCTGCCTGGTGATGAGCCGATTGGCGAAGCATGGATTTTGAGTGACCGGACTGATCATGCCAGCCAGGTTTCCGAGGGGCCTTTAAAAGGGTATACCATCACGCAGTTAATGAACGAGTATCCCCATGAGGTAATGGGTAAATTAGAAAATAGGTTTAATCACTTTCCATTGTTGCTGAAGTTTTTGGATTGTAAAGAAGTGGTATCCGTGCAGGTACATCCGTCAGACGATCAGAAAAAATACATTCCCAAAGGAGACACCGGTAAAACAGAAGCCTGGGTAGTCTTGGAAACCGGCAACGACAGCCGTGTATATGCCGGCTTAAAACCCGGAACCAACGAACAGAATTTACGTGAAGCTATTCAAAACAATAGGGTAGCCAAGCGGCTTCACAGCTTTGTACCAAACGTCGGCGATGCAGTGTTTATTCATTCGGGTACGGTGCATACGCTGGGAGGAACCGTAGTTTTTGAGGTACAGGAAAACAGTGACGTTACGCTTCGCCTGTACGACTGGGACCGTACCGATCCTAAAACCGGTAAACACCGCGATTTGCAGGTGGATGAGGCCCTCGCCTGTATCGATTTTGACCAGGTTGATATTGGGCCAGTGCCGCCGGTTGTAGTTCCTCATCATCCGAACACGGAAAAATTATTCGATGATGAACATTTTATCGTGTGGCGTACAAAAAGCGAATCGAATTTCAGGGTAGGTTTTACGGATGAACCCCGTATTTTAGTCTGTACGGATGGTAGTGGAAAACTCGATTATAACGGGAACGATTACGGTATACATAAAGGCGATGTTATGCTGTTACCGGCTGTTATCGGTCAATGTACCTGTAAGCCTGATGATCAGATTACATT
The DNA here is from genome assembly GCF_000374085.1 of Spirosoma spitsbergense DSM 19989. Taxonomy (GTDB): domain Bacteria; phylum Bacteroidota; class Bacteroidia; order Cytophagales; family Spirosomataceae; genus Spirosoma; species Spirosoma spitsbergense. The sequence goes on from NZ_KB893533.1 coordinate 1,257, forward strand.
GCTGGAAATAGCGATACCGGCTACTAATCTCTCAACAAAGCTATCGTGAATAAACTATTTATTTTTGACTTGGATGGTACATTGTCGGTAAGCAAAGCGACTATTGACGATGAAATGGAAGGACACATGAGTAAACTACTTGGCATCGCCCAGGTGGCCACCATATCGGGCGGTGACTGGCCTCAATTTGAAAAGCAGGTGTTAGCTCATTTACCAAAAAACCAGTCGCCGAAGAAATTGTCTATTCTCCCTACCTGCGGCACTAAATTCTACCAGCCGGGCTTTCATCTGAAAATAATTGAACAATGGCAGCTTGTCAGGTAAGCACCGAAAAGTAAAAATTTCATCAACGTGTTCAAAGCAATAACTTGGCCGGGCGGATTTCTATAAACTAAGGGTCTCCAACAGCTCCAAAAACCATCCAGCCAAACTCGCCAAAACAAACCGCCCGTCAAAGACGTTAATTGGCCGGTGCGATCAACGTACTCTGAGCCGGGCTCCACTACCAGTATAAAAGAATGTTATGAAAACGAACTTGCTATTATCACTTGCTCTTTGCGCAGCCTTAACAACTGGCGCATTAGCCCAGGATGATCAGGCCGCAACTCGCGCAGCCCGTAAAGAAAGGACCAGACAAGACGTAAAGCGCGTTGGCGATAAAGCCGAAACTGATGTTGCCGACGGAGCGCACGCGGTTGGTACGGCGGGCAGAGCCACCGGAAAAGCCGTGGCCAGAGGTACGAAAGCAACGGGGCGGGCCATTACCAAAGCGACCAAAGCAACGGGGCGGGCCATTAGTGGCCAGGCGAAAAAAATAGATAACTAGTGTATTGATGACCTAAGTTGGAAAATGGCTTCAATACGTGAGCGTACAGTTTAATGAATGAGGGGTGGGCATTATTGAAAAGCGGCTTTGAAGGCTTCCATGCTGCCCAATTCCTGTTGGTTAGTGAAATTATCGTACATCATCAACTGAACGGTACAACTGGCCACCAGTAAATAAGCACTGACTCGGTCTAGCCCTTTGTAAGGGAGTGGATTCGTGGCAGATAGTTGAGTCAGTTCTTTGATATGGGCAAAAGTAGGCTCAATCGAAGGCTTCCGTCGGCGGTAAGTTAACCGACCGATCACACTGCCAGCCATGTCATTGTAGTACTTCTTGAAAGCACTCATCCGCTCGGTAACCTTGAAAAGGCAAGGCGTGGTAACTAATACCGAAAACTGCTGGTAGATCGCCTGTAGGAAATGATGGGCAAAATAGCCACTATCGGCTACGACGATGCCTAGGCGTTGCTGCAAAGGGGCAATCAGGGTCTTTAGTAGCGTATAGTCTTTGGTGGAAGCCGTTGTTACGGTTGCCATCAGGGGAAATCGCCGGGTGGCCGGTGCCATACCGATTACAGATCAAGTGGAGGCCATAGCCAAAGCGCCACCCGTGATATTCACTTTTAGCCCAAGATGCTTCCGTATCAATACTGGGATGTGGAACTACCTTGAGAAGCATGTGTTTTTTGCGCCACAGGCCACCTAGAGACCGAAACACGCTTTTGTCGGCAAAACTACAGGCGTATCCGAAGGTAGGATGGTGCAGGGTTTGGCATTGCTGAGCAATAGTGGGCATGAGTTGCTGAATCAGGGCCGGTAGAGCCAGAAAGCGTCTACGAATGGTTTTTCGATCTGGTGCCTGTGGCCAACCCAGCAAGGCATAATTGGCTTTAGCCCATCGGTGCATGGCGGCAAAAGGGTGAATACGTTTGAGGAGCATGATCGGACCGATTTCTATGATTCATGCAACTGCGGAAGCATAAAAATCTTTATATTTTTCTCTGCGATGAACACAGGCAAAAACCCGGTGAATTAGCTTATTACATACGTTATTAATGACCAGCATCTCATTTTTACCCTCGGCTGTTTTACGGACGTAATATGCTTTTAGGTCTTGAGAATGCTGGATGGCAGACATAGCCCCATTGTGTAAGAGGGCTTTCAATGGCTTATTGGCTTTGTTGCTGGTTTTAGCTTTGCCTCTATACTGACCAGAGGAGTACACAAAAGGCACTACACCGGCGTGGCAAGCTAGTTTTTTAGGGTCAGTAATCGCTTTGAATTCATTGGTGATGATCAGTAACTCCGTGGCGATAGCTGGGCCAATTCCCTTAACCGATTGCACATACCCATACAGTTCTTTTAAATAAGGATCATTGGCGATTGTGTCCGCAATGTCTGCCTGGATCTGTTTGATGTCTTTAGTAAGGGCATCCAGTGTTTTCTGGCAAGATTTCTTCTCCTCAGTATGGTCTTTCTTAAAGATAAAGCCATCCGAATCGGTCAACGGAGATTGGAGCATTTTACGGACTTTGACCAGGCGGCTGCGGGTAGCCGTCAACCGGTCCAGCTTTTGGATGACTTCTTGCTTGGGTGTCCACAGGTGCACTTCTTCCCGATTTTTGTAGGCATAGAGCGCGATTCGTTGGGCATCGACTTTGTCGTTTTTACCCCGAATCATCCCCAGGCTTTCTTTAATATGGATAGGGTGTTCTACCCAAACATTAGCCTTATTCACTTGTAATAAGCTAAGAATGTGGTTATTGTATATTCCAGTATGCTCCATACAATACAGGCTGTTGTCAAAACTAGCCGCTGGGTATTGTTGCTTTAAATGTTTAACAAAGCTTTCAATACCTCTCTGATCATTCGACGACTGATAGTGAAACAACAATTTATTAGCCATGACAACGGCCCAGTCCAGGGTAGCTTTGGAAATGTCAATCCCAATAAAAAACGTAAAAGTTTCCATACTTTTGAATGAGTTAAAAGTAATACTTAAGCCAGTTTCCTGTTGCACACTCAATACCTTGCTCATGGGTCATTAGCCCGAATTTCTATTTGAGTCTTGTGCTTCAGTAGTCCAGTGGGGTCCTGAATCGATCCATGAGTCGCGAACTCAGCCGAAGACGGTAGGGTATCCCCACTGGCACTGGTATACTCTCATTTTGAGAGCGTTCCAAGATAAGTTATTCTTGGAATCGTACAGCGGCTCAAATCTAAAGGCCGAAGCGGCATAAAAAAGAGTAAAAATGACATACTCGATCGGAGCGCCGAAGCGATAGGTTTGAGGTTTCCCTCTTTTTGGCTGTTCATCGGCTGTTGGTTGCCAACAGATATTCAGAAAGTCAGACAAATTCAGTAATTTGGCTTGCATGGAACCGCGTGTGTAGTTGGATTGATTTGGTCGTCAACCCTCTAACATTCGCTGGTTCCTATTTATGCCCACCCCTCAGTTTAATGAATTAGCGGATGCCAGGGCTAAAGGTTCACTTTAGTTAAAGTCTATTTATCCTATTGGTACCCCCTCTACTGGTAGGTCTGGTTCAATTAAACGTCCAATTCAAACTTGAACTAGCCAGGATGTGAATGGGGAATGAAAAGGAAGTCACTTGTCCCCTTTCCAACCGACTGTATCAAAACAATAACTCCCCTAAAAAGCCGCGCCAGTTGAATCTGAACGCGGCTTTTTTTTGATTTAGTGCAATAATGTAATCACCACATTTATTATACTCGCGGCTCCCAGCCCTTTTGATACTCGCGACTCCACAATTTCTGGGCTTCACTGTCATGAAGAATATGGCCATTTTTGGGATTGATTTCCAGACTGCGGCCTACGCGCCAGGCAATGTTGCCGAGTTGCATGGCCACTACACTTTTAAAGCCCTGTTCAACGTCGCTGTTAGGACGGCGGTTATCTTTAATGGCATCCAGAAAGTCCATGACGTGCAGGTTATCCATACCGACGCTGGGGCTTGCCGTGTTGCGCCCCTGCAAACTATCGTCTCCCCCATCTAATTTTACGTCTTTCACGAGTTTACCATCTAGGTCATACACTTTATAGGCATCGTTGCCCGTATCTAAACTACCGTTCTCGCCGTAGAAAATAATGCCCCGATCCTGCCCTTCAATCTTGCGTCCGTTGGAGCTGCGCGACTCCCACATGAGCGATACCCGGCCCGGGTAATCCATGATGACCACCTGCGTATCGGGTGTTTGCCAATCATCTTTAAACTCGTACCGTCCGCCAGCAGAACTGACTCGGATGGGGTAATCGACACCCAGACCCCAGCGGGCCACGTCTACCTCGTGCGTACCGTTGTTGAGCGCTTCGCCGGTTCCCCAGTTCCAGAACCAGTGCCAGTTGTAGTGAATCAGCCCATCCTGATAAGGCATCCGCGGAGCCGGGCCCTGCCACAGGTCATAATCAAGCCAGGATGGCACCGTTCCGGGTTTCAGAAAGGTGGCCTTCCGGTTATTGGTATACCAGGTTTTGGCCAAATACACCCGCCCAATGATGCCTTTGTGCAGTTGTTCGATGCCCTCGGTAATTACCGGTGCCGACCGTCGCTGAGCCCCCATTTGCACCACGCGCTTATCTGGAAAATCTGCTCGGCCCTTGGACGGCTCCTTTCGTGAGCAAGGAAAACCGCGTAGCCTATCCGAATCCATCGGATATGCCCGTGAGCTGGATTGCTTCCGACTATGTAAGTGCGTTGGTTGTGGCTGCCCTACACCGGCCCGATCTGGCCGGAGCCAACTGGCCGGTGAGCGGTCTTGAAAACCCCGACGGTCCGTCGTTGGCGCAAGCATTTACGGCGGGCTTAGGTCGGGACATCACGTATTATGCCATGCCTCCCCAGGATTTCGGGGGTATCCTGGATCAGGCATTCGGACCGGGGGCCGGGGCTGCGGCTGCGGGGGAGTACCAGAAACTGTGGGACAATCCGGCACAACGTCCTAATTTCCAAGCCGACATGGACGAAGTACTCCGCAAATTGCCTATTTCAATGACGGGCATCAGCGATTGGGTAGCGCAGCACCAGGCAGCTTTTTCTGCCGCTGGCCGGTAGTATTTCACGAGAGGTGTGGGGCGTTTGGTTGGGATGCCTTTAAACAGCTACCCCAACCAAACACTTGCATCGGGTTGGGGTGGTCAGCACCACCTATCCCGGTTTATGCCTGCCGAGTCAGTTCCAGAATGCTGTTCAGCTTGATAACTTCGCCCAACGCAGCCGCTGGATACGCACTGCCAATGTTGAAATCGAGCCGCTTGATGTCAGCATTTGTTTCAAAAACGGCGATGGTGTTTTTCGAGGTGGGGTGTTCAAATTGACCGTTGTACAGGGCCTCCAGAACAAGTTTTTTTTCGATCCCATTTACCGTCAGCAAGCCTTCGATGCGGTATTGATTTGTGCCTATACGCGTAAACGCCGTGCTGACAAATCGAATGTCAGGATGGTTGGCGACATCGAAAAAATCGGGAGTACGGAGGTGCGCGTCGCGGTTGGTATCGTTGGTGTTGATCGAAGCCGTCTGAATCGTCAGTGTCATCTCGGCACCCTCGAAGTCGGTAGCAGGAGCGGTGAGTGTTCCGGAAAAGTCGGCGAAATGACCGGCCACTTTGGCAATCATAAAGTGGGCAATGGTAAAGTTGAGTTGGGTATGCGATTTGTCAATCACCCAGGTGGTTTGTTCAGCAATGCTCGATTCCATGCTATTGTAGGCCACTTTTGTAGAAGCCGGTTGGTTCGGGGCAAAGGTCGGGCGGGGCGCGGGGACGAAAAATGGACAGATAGCCGCTTATCCGGTATATTTTGGATTCCGCTTCTGGAATTCTTTGGGCGTGAAGCCTACTTTTCCGGTAAAAAACCGGCTGAAATACGACGCTTCGTCAAACCCGATCTGCCCCGTAATTTCTTTCACACTCAATTCGCTGTAGAACAACAACCGTTTGCCTTCCGTCAGAACCCGGTCATGAATGAGCTGGAGCGCACTTTTCCCGTTGATTTGCCGGGTTAAATCGGTCAGGTATTTAGCCGAAACCCCAAGTTTATCGGCATAATACCCTACTTCCTGCCGGTGGGAGTAGGACTCCTCGACGAGCCAGAGAAAATCGAAAAATAGTTTTTTGGCGCGTTCAGTTGGTCTTGAGTCCGCACCAATCTGAAAATGGCTGGCCCGCAACCCCTTGATGAGCATGATTTTTAACGTCAGCCGAATGAGTTCGTAATCAGGCTGGGTCCGGGCCAGTTCATCGCATATCAGCATTTCGCAATAGTGCAGGTGCAGCTGGTCGGTTTCGGCCAGTGAAATTTGGGGCAGTTGGCGCGAACACACCAGAATCTGCATTAACGGTTGGTTCTCGAGCTGGTCGGGCGTCAGGTAGTCCCGGTCGAAAATAAGGACAAATCCCGCATCAATATGCCCCTTTTGCAGGCTATGCACTTGCCCCGGACTCAGCAGATAGAGTGTGTGATTCTGGATCGGATAATCTACAAAATCAATCGTATGCACGCCCGTCCCGGTTTCGATGTAGATCAGTTCATAAAAGCTATGCCGGTGGTCGGCAAAGGTTTTGTGCTGCTGGCGGTACGATTTTATGGGCAGTAACCGGAACGCCACGGGTCGGCGGGGCGTAGGTTCGATCTGATACGACGATGGGTACAGGCTTCATGTCGGCAAAACAGGTCATCATTGCTAAAAATTCACCGTTGATATGTACCTGTTGACCCTCCCTCCCTCCCTCACCGCTTCAACTGTCGACCTTGGTGAAATAAAATAGCACGTTATCGAGCGTAAATTCTTTCAAGGCAACCAGAAGTCACGCCATTAGCGATACATTTTATTGAAGCGTTAGTAGAATGGCGATAGCAGCCGCGCCGACTGCCTGGTCTTGCTCAAAATTTCCCCCGGCAACGCCCAATCCGCCAACAACGACACCTTCCCATAGCACGGGAAAACCGCCCGGTAACCCAGATATTTCGGGATTAGCGTTGAATGATGCCTGGAGAGCTGGAAATTTCTGCCCGACCTCACCCATAACATGACTTGGCATCTGTAGTTGTGAGGCCGTAACCGCCTTTTGGCGGCTGCTTTCCAGGGCAAAATAACTACAGCCTTCCTGCCGTAGCACGGCTCGTATATGCCCGCCCGTATCAACTACAGTCAATGTAACCGGCAAGCCTTGTTGTTTTGCTTCCTGGCCAGCGGCCAGAAAAAGTTGGTCAATCAGTTGTTGATTCATGGAATTGGGTTAGCGGTTGCCGGGAAAAAACTTTTCGTCGTCAATGACAAATGTGTCTGTCGTGCGGGCATAGCGTGAACCGGCCATACGACCGATGGCACGAAACTGGGCAAAGTCGATCCGGTAACGCTTATCAATCAGCTTGTCATGAATGTGCAGGTACACAACCTCCCCGATGACAAGCCGGGAGCGACCGACTTCCACCACTTGCACCGTTTTACACTCAAAGGCGATACTCGCCTGCTCAATGCGGGGTGCTTTAATCAGGTGACTGGCCAATGGTGTAAGGCCGGTAAAATTAAACTCGGACTCGTCATCGTCTAAGGGAGTGGCCGACATAGCAACAGCGGTTGCGTAATCCTCGGTAGCTATGTTGATGACAAATTCACCCGTGCCGCCCTGATCGGGTAACTGGGCATTTCGTAGGGTGTCTTTTGGTGAACCACCTGGTTTCGGTCCGGCAACAGAAAAAGACAACGCCATTGGAGAATGACCAACGATATTGAAATAAGAGAATGGAGCGACGTTGAAAGCTCCATTTACCGATAGGGTACTGACCATCGCAATGGGCCTGGGAATCATGGAACCCGTTAGCACTTTATAGCGGGCATCAATGGGTAATTCATTCGGTGATAGGTGCATATTCGGTCGGAGCAAGTAATTTACACTACAATAGTAAGTAATACTTACCATATAATAACCGATGCTTACTAAATTTGTTCATGGATACGCACAGGCAAGTGGCCAATCAGGTACAACAAAAGAATATTGCCGGTCATGTACACCGGTTCTCCCGGATTTTAATCGGACTGAGCGAACACCGATGGGCGGCAGATGGCTACCCGGAGGTACGGAGCGGCCACGTCCAGTTACTAAGCAATCTTGATCAAGAGGGCACACGGAGTACGGTTCTGGCGCAGCGGGCGCAAATCACCAAGCAGACGATGGGACGATTAGTAAAAGAATTAGCTGAAAGCGGCTATGTTTCGATCAATGCCGACAGGGCCGATAACCGGGCGCAGCAAGTGCAGTTGACCGACCGGGGCCGTGCGTTTCTGACGTACCTGGCCACAACGCTGGGTGATCTGGAGGGGGTTTTTATACAGGTTGTCGGCGTGGATAAATTATCCGAATTTACCGCCACACTCCAAACGCTGCTGGCATTTGTGGATGCACGACGCCAGCAATTGGGCTTATAATTCATTCCTGGAAAGCTGTCCTCTGGCCAGTTATTTTGAGTAGCAGTAGACGAACTTTTCTTAGACACTACCTGGTAGTACGTTCCTACTGAGTAATGCTATCGACCTGAGCCACCTCCTCAATCAGACCATCTTGCCTCTTTGCAACAGCTTGAAAGTAACGAACGCCCCAGGTTGCCTTGACAACAACTGAGGGCGTTTTACCAGATAGGTTACCTACTTAATACAGGTTAGCCAACCACAGCAAAATCTTAAACATGGCCGTGATGGGCATCCACACAAGCAAAGGAAGCAACCAGTAGAATGCCGGTTTTGAATACCGCGAAAATATCCAGCCCAGCAGGATGGCTGTCAGCACCCCGTTGATGTCCATAAACGTCATGATGGCCGGATTGCCGTTAGAAACATTGGCAATGGGCAGGAACATGAAGTTAGTCAGCAGGATGGACGCATAAAAAATCATGGGGCCTCGCACGTCGGCTTCCTTTCTTTTTAGCCAGACATGGCCAGCAGCCAGGCCCATCGACGGGTACAGAATAAGCCAGACGACCCAAAATGCCGACCGTATACCTAATGTACCGATGGAAAAGAATGCGAGTATGCACCACTTCTCGCTTTCTGTCTTTTGTATGGCTGATGACCGGTTAATTTCTTGCGTTAATTCAGTCGTTTTCATCTCGTTTGTCCATGTCGCCTTTATGCCTGAGCGACAGTACAAAAATAGCTGGCTCACGCCGGGTACAGGTAAGACGAATTGGGGCGATGGTCGCACAAATTATGCCTGTTGCCGATGGTTAGTCAGGTATTAAGCCAGTACATCCAGATTTTTGCGTGGGTGGTAATAACGGTCCAGATCAGGTACGGAATGAACCATACGAACCCCCGGCGCGATGTTTTGTAGAACCAGTAGCCGGTGATAAAGGCTGGAATACCCACCACAAAATCCATGATGACCGCCGACCCGACCCACCCGGTACTATGCACAACGGGTATCCAGAGCAGGCACAACACAAACTGAACCCAGAACCAGCGCAAAACCCGCTTTACGTCAGCAGTTTGGCCCGACTGCCGGACATACCAGGCCGCTACACCCATTGTAGTATAATTGATTGTCCAAATGAAGACAAAAAATACCCAGTTGAACTGCGTAACGGAGGGCTTGATGAGGTTCCGGTTCCAGTCGTGACCAAAGTATTCGTTCCCCCAGTAAGCCGTTACCTGCCCCACAAGCAGGCAGATGCCTACGTAAAACAATAGACTCAGGAGGGGTGAAGTGGACGGAGTTAGGTTCGTATTCATGATAAATTTATTGATTTATAGTACGGATTGACTTACGGCAGACCGGGCTTCAAAATAGGCGGGAACCACCAGCCGGGTTGTTCGGTACAGGCAATAAACGGTAGCGCCAACCAGCCCGATTTGGAACAGGGCAACCACGGTGTTTTCCCGGATGAGCGCGCTCAGTTCCGTGGCCGAATATTGCCCCGACCCCACCCAGAGTGTCAGGTTATAATGTACAATGATGTACCAGGTAACCACCCCCGCACTGATAGCGAATCCGGTAGCATAGGTAATCCATCGACGCACCTGAACGGAGTTCGTTCGGCGGAGCCGGAACCACAAATAGACCACTAATCCGATGGACAGCGGTCCCCAGGGCAGGTAATAATAATAGGGGGGCGACACACTGAATAACCTCCAAACAATGCCCAGCATCGCCACCTGGTCGTCAGCCAACAGCACATTGGGTGTCAAAATAAGGGTGTCGTACAGATTCCCAAAAAACCAGTGCAGGAATCCGAGCAGACAAATGAATAGCAGTTTGATGGTCAGTTTCATCCCTTATCCGTGCCGCCTGTGTATCAAAGCGACACCACAAAGTTCGCTCTTGTAGATAGTGTGGGGTTAAGACGAAACGGGGGGATACTCGCACAATTTATGCCTGTTGCATTACGACTGACTCGACCACTACGCTGAGGGATGAGCAGCAAACAGGTAGCAGGAAAGAAATGCACCACCCCGGCAGTTTTTTAAGTAAAATTTTGGTCTACTTCCTTCCTCGTCAAATGATTGACGAACAACCCAAAGTGAACTGAATACTGACTCGACCCTGATCAACCGGGCAGCCGCCCAAAGGTGGCCTAATGCAGGTAGCGAAAAATAGTTTTACCATTTGGTAAAACTATTTGATTAACAGCAAAGTTGTGTAGCTATGAAACCCGCAGAACTAACCGATACCGAACAGCGCATCAAACAGGCAGCCAGGCAGGTATTTCTGCGCCGGGGCCTTGACGGTGCCCGGATGCAGGACATCGCCGACGAAGCGAAAGTCGATAAAGCCCTAGTACACTACTATTTCCGTTCCAAAGACAAACTCTTTGCGATAGTCTTTGAGGAGATGGCCGGGCGTTTTCTGGGTCAGATTGGAAGGGTGCTGACGGCAGATGTGTCCTTCCCAGAGAAGATCCGGCTGCTGGTTCAACATGACACCAGTATGGCCGACGACTTTCCCTTAGTAGCTAATTTCATCATGACCGAGCTGAACCAAAGCCAGCACCGCACCAACCAACCGCTCACTATCCGCCCCCTACACGACGTACAGAAACTGTTTGTGGAGCAGGTAAACACGGCCATCGAAGCGGGTCTGATTCGGCCACTCAATCCGGTTCAACTTTTTGTCAGCCTGATTTCGCTCAGTTTGTTTCCCTTAGTGGCGCAGTCGCTCATCCAGGCTATTTTAGGGCTGGATGGTGTTCAATACCAGACCATGCTGACCGAACGCACGCGGAGCCTGCCCGATTTCATTAATCAGGCAATAGCCCCCTGATTTTTTTGCCCTAAAATTCACCAAATGATAAAATAACTTGGTGAATTACCTGTATTGCGCGTTAAACCAAATTTTCACTTAAAACCAGTTCATCATGAGTCAGTTAACGAAGCCCATAAGAATCCACAAAGACGCTGCTTACGTCACCGAGATCAATTTTCTGCATATGAATCCCGATCAGCAGCAACCGGTTGTTGACGCGGTTCGGCAGGCAGCAGAACCGCTCAAACAACAGTCCGGCTTCGTGTCAGTCAGTGTATTCCGCTCCACCGATGGTACCCGAGTGGCGACCTACATCCAGTGGCAAACCGCTGACCTGCTCCAACAGGCCCGTGAAAAACTACCCGCATCCCTGCTGGAAGCGGCTCGCTCCCGGATTGAACCGGAGAGCGGAAAACCCCGGCTTTACGATGTGGTCTATGCCAACGACCGAAGTGCAGAGGGTGTAACCACCATCTCGACGGAGAACACCGACACCATTTTCATCAACGAAATCACGACTCAACCCCCCACACAGGCCCGGTTGCTCGAACTGGTCATTGCCAACAACGAGGAGCAGTCATTTCGCACACCGGGCTAACGGTCGGCCAATTTTCACAAAAGCCACGACGGGGAGCGGGCCGTGAATTACTCGCTCTGGGACAGCGAAGATCACCTGATTGAAGCCATTTCTGCCATGGCCGACGAAGACGTGAACCTTGACGAAACGGTAGCGATTGCCACACCCGATTTTCGATTCTATACCCAGGTGTACACCGCACAAGCATAAACACAGGTCGTTACTTACCCGTTTAAATTAATCAATCATGGAAACGAAACACACAGTAAATCAGGCTATTGAGCACTTGCAGAGCAAACTAAACGCCCAGATGATGGATCAGATTCAGACCGTCTTTGGCTTTCACTTCAAGGACACCAGCGAGGCCTATACCCTCGACGCGCAGGATGGAAACGGAAAAGGCTGGCTGGCCGGTGCGCCCGAAGCCCATCAGTTGACGGCCGCCATTCGGGTAACGCTGACCAGCACCGATTTTGCCAAACTCGTCTTTGGCGAACTCAATCCGATGGCGGGCATGGCAACGGGCGTGGCTGAAGGGCGATTTTAAACAAGCCATAAAGCTCGACCGGCTGATAAAAGCGTAACGGTTTTTCGGGGTGAAATCAGTTCACACCGTTTCTAACGCCCAATGATACCTCACAGGATGTTGTTGGGCCTTAGAAACGGTGTGAGCTGCTCAATCGCTTTGTGCAGTTTGGCAATGCCTAATGATTCCAAGACCGAGGGCGGCTGGCCAAGCAGTTTGGCTGCTCCGTCAGGACCGTTTATCCAGTGCTGGCAGTTGCGCAGAGGAGACGGGGTAATAAAGCATACATGCTGGTTTATTCGGGATATGGATTTGACAAGTTGGCTGTTTTTCCCGTCCTGACTCGTCCTGCGCGGGAAATCACCCCATTACTGAACAGACGGTTGCTTCTCCGATTCGGTTTTGAGGAGTTCCAGCCAGTGTTGCATCCCGCTCGCCAGATTTTTGTTGAACGACCCCTTAAACAGGCTGGCCAGCAGCCCTTCCATCGTTTCATCGACCGCGACCTGCGTACCACCCGCCACTTCGGTCAGCGTCCAGTTGTGAATGGCATACATCCCGAACGTTTTACCCGTCCAGCCTAAGCTCCGGTTAGGTTCCACCGTGTGCAGGGTCGAGTGAATGCCTGCTCCCCCGGTTTTCCAGTCGAACGTAGTGCCGGGTTGCACCGGGCCGTTCAACTTGGGTTTGGTGATGTCGGTCTGCCAGATTGCCCAGCCGTCGATGTTGGAGAGTACGGCCCATATGCGTTCGGGGCGGGCGTTGATGAGGATGCTCTTGGTGCACTTTACCGGTGCGTTGGGGTTTGTGTATACGTTCATGATTGGTCGGCCATTGTTATTGATTGACGTTGATGCGGCCAGGCCCGATACACCTATCAGGGTAGCCAGCGCGATTGATTTGGTGATTGTGTTCATCGTGTTTTTCTGTTTGTTTGATGACACAAAGTTGCTATCCGCGACTGACCCCGAACGATAACAAAAGATAACGAATTGGGAATGCCTTATTTTCGCAGAATGCGGTTGCGTATCCGACTCATACTGACGGGTGTGATGCCCAGGCAATTGGCAATGTAGTGCTGGGGTACCCGTTCCAGAATTTTCTTTTTGGTGCCTTCCAGCAAATGAAGATACCGTTCTTCGGGACTGAGCAGTAATAAACTCGCCATCCGCTCTTCCAAACCAATAGTCAGGTATTCGGCAATGAGCCGCCCAAATTTCTGCCAGACCATGTGTTGCTCGAACAGGCCATGCAGTACTGTGTAGGGGAAACTAATGTAGGTGCTGTCGCTCAAGGCTTCGATAGTGACGAGCGACGGTTTGCCGGTTAGGCAGCTAATGTAAGCGGACAGAAAATGATACTCAAAGTAGAAATACGTGGTGCGCTCATCGCCATCTTTGGTGTAAAACTGCCGAAACATGCCCTCAATGACAAACCCCACCTCGCCCGATACAAGCCCTTCCTGAGCAAATAATTCGTGTTTTTTGATAACAGAAACCGTCAGGTGTGGCTCCAGCAACCCCCAATCACCATCCGTAAGGGCAACGAACTGTTCCATTTGATGGCGTAACTGTTGGGCCGCCGGTGTTTGTCGAGGTGTCATCGCGGTTGATTCAGGTCTGCTGCCGGTAATCGGTTGGGTTCAGGCCGGTATGTTTTTTGAAGAAACGCGCAAAGTACGACAAGTCATCGAAACTCAGCCGGAACGCAATCTCCGAAATGGTCAGACCCGGCTGGCCGAGCAGCACCTTCGCTTCCAGTAACAACATATTGGCAATCAGGACACTGGCCGGTTTGCCGGTCGTTTCTTTCACGCATTTGTTGAGATGGTTGGGCGTAACGGACAACAGGTCGGCATAGTCATGTACGGTGCGTTTGCTCAAAATATGCTGCGTCAGCAACAGTCGGAAGCGGGCCGTAAACTGGGCCGACGACGACAGCGACCGGGCCACTACCCGCTGACCATACTGTTGCTGCACATCCAGCAGAAACGCATACAGCAACGAACCAACATACGCCTGACTATCGGGCCGCTGACTGGTCAATGCCCGTTCCATCTTGACTAACTGCGCCAGCCAGTCCTGCGTGGTATCCGCGTCGGTGGCCAGTACCGGACTGGCATCGAGCTGCAAAAAGTTCAGTTCATCCAGCGCACGGGGTTTTTTAAGCATAGCCAGCACATAGTCGGCATCGAACAGGCCGTAAAAGCCCGCAGCATCGGCACTACAGGCATCGGTCGAGATAATATCACCCGCCCGGTAAACCGAAAACATAGCCGGTGATGCCGGTCCGCCGTGGTCCGGCATTCCGGAGCGATCCCGACCACGAAAGGCCGACGGTTCGGCATCCCGACCAATGGTGTAGGAGTCCAGGCCGTAGGTACGCTGAACGAAACCCGCGGTCAGGAACATAAAATCGTAATGAAAACTGCGGCTGGTCGGTATGGGAAAGGTAATGTGCCGGGCAAAATCCTCAATCCGCATCAGGGTGAAAAAGTTTGTAGGCGACGTTTGGGGGTTGTTCGTTGAACGTAGTTGCCGGGCCTGCTCATGGGCTTCCGGGGTGACGAACTGCTCAACAAACAAGGTTGGGTCCAGAACTGGAATAGCAGACTGATTCATAACGGTATGACCGATTTAGTTACCAGATAAACAACCCAAACCCCGATTTGTCCCGATATACACCGCGTTTGTCTTACCCATAACCGCTGACCCTGGCTGAACTTTGTGGCCCAATCGGGTCGGCAGTGCCTAACGCTCCGCGCTGTGAATCAACCCGATTACTCAACTGGATGAAAAACTACACCGCTGCCTTGACGTTGACCCTCCTGCTGGGCGCAACAGTTACCCTGTTCGGCCTGACCTGGGCCGATCTGGCCTCTATCCGCCCGCCGGGGCCGTTAAAAACCACGCCACCAGATCGGCGTTTAATTCAGCAGGGCGAGCGGCTGGTGCTGACCAACTGCGCCCACTGTCACAGCAACGACGAGGGGCGGCTGACGGGCAAACCCATTGACGGTGTTTCGGCTTCGCTGGGCCGGATTGTATCGGCCAACATCACGAAAGATTCGGTGCAGGGAATTGGGCGGTGGTCGGATATCCAGCTCGTTACCCTGCTGCGGACGGGTGTTGATCCGAAGGGCTATAAAGCGCATTTTATCATGCCCCGCTACCCCCTGCTGGCCGATGCCGATATGCAGGCTATCGTTGCGTTCCTGCGCTCGAACGAGTATTCGGTGCAAACCACGCGCTACACAGGCCCAGCCCATAAGCCCTCCATCCTGTCGGGGTTTATTTCCACCTTCTTCATCAAACGCCTGCCTGAACCGAAGCAGCCAATCCCGTTGCCGGATACGGTAAAATCACTGCTGTATGGCCGGTATTTGGTGAATAGTCGCTATCAGTGTTTTGCCTGCCACTCGGCCTATGTCCAAAAAGCCAACCTGTTGCAGCCAGAGAAAACAAAAGGCTACTTAGCGGGCGGCAGCAAGTTCGACGATACCGATGAAAAATTCGTGTACTCGGCGAACCTGACCTCGGACCCGGAAACGGGCTTTGGCCGCTACACCGAAGCCGAATTCCGCGAGGTGATGCACTTGGGCAAAAAACGCAGCGGGCAAATTGTCCGGTCGCCCATGCTACCCTACCCCCTGATGAATAACCGCGAGATCAATGCCATCTATCAATATCTTAAATCAGTGCCGCCGGTACATCATCCAATTTCCCGGTAGCCAGATGGTATCAGCCGAAGGTCACGCATACCGTTTCTTGAGCAGGTTAAGCATATATACGTTGATATCCCACTGACTGGCCAGGGGTTCCTGCGAGTAGGGCTGTAACGGCATATACGGGGCTGGGCCAAACTCGGTCGTGATGGTCAGTTGCGTACCCGCTGCCCGATGCGTTTCGACTACCGTATCCCACCAGGCAAGGTGCGTATTCAGCGTCAATGCCCATTCGGGGGCACGCGGGTCATTCACCTGCGGTCCTTCCCGGTGGCCAACCCGGCTGTGAATATGGTCGGCGCGACACACGGCTAGTTGAACGGCTTCGGGCTGATCCGCGAGAAGCGATTCATGTACGTTACATTAGTGCGAAATATCAAGACAGATCCGCCAGGTCGGGCAGGCGGGTGTGGTAATCCTGCGCCACATGAGCCGCAAACAGGGTCTTGCCCCGGTGCGTTTCGTGGGTGATGCGCACGCCCGTTTCCGCCGAAATCCTGACGGCCAGCTCAAAAAGATACCGGTTCTGCTCGAAGCTGAAATAATCCTTCCCCGTCTGGCAGTTGATGAACTGCGGGTCAAATCCGGCCAGGTGGCGCAGGTACGTTTCGTAGTTACGGACGTGTTCGGTCAGGTCGCGTTCAAACCACTGGTAGTACTGACCAATCAGTTCGAGGTTATGGTCATGCACGGTATCAAGAATCTGTTGTTGATACTCGTCCGGGTCGGGCGGCAGGACCATTTCCACCCCGTCCTAGCCCGCATCGTTCACGTTTTGGCAGAATTGAGCAAAAGGCAGGGTATTACCCCATTCGGGCGCATAAAACTTGATGGGTTTCATTGGAATGGTCGGCGGGTCAACCTATCTGGCTTTATGGAATTTTCTTGTTTTCCCATTTTCATCAGAGCGTAAATGTCCAGTGATTATCGGCATTTTCGCGCAGGTGGGCGGTTTTCGTTTGCTGCGTACCATCGGGTCGGGTAATGACAAGCTCATAGTGACCGTAGAAGCCCCGGAAAGCTATGGTACCCGTTTTTCCTGTCTGTACCCGAAGATTTTTGGTCATCCAGTCCTCTTTTATCAGTTTCATCAGGGTGGTATAGACCGGCTTGGGGTTGTAGTTCTCGTCGAGCAGTCCCCCGCCTTTGAGCCAGATGCTTTTGTCGGACAGGCCCCACCAGTTGATCGTCTGCACGGCCGGATGCCCAAATGCCAGCGTGTAAAACTGGTGGGCAAACTCGGCCTGTGCGGCTTCGGTCCAGGTGCCGCTTCGCCAGTCCGTAATGGCCTTGCCCGACGACTGCGGAATCAGTTCGGTGATGTGAATTGGCAGCCCAAATTCAGCGTATAGGTCAAATGTCTTATAAACCTCAATGGGCGAGAACCACATCTCGCGGGGCTCGTGTCCCTGGATACCGATGCCGCTGATGGGCGTATTCCGGCTTTTGAGAATCTTCAGCAACTGATAAAACCGCTCCCTTACTTTCGGAATGGCCAGGGTAAAATACTCATTCAGGATGTAATTACCCGCAGGATTACCCTCGTAGGCCCACCGGAACGACTGCTCTACCCAGGGCGCAATCTGATCGACAGATACGTTATTGACATTGTACCGGAAGTCGTTGGTATTGGCGGTATCGAGCAGGGCCATTTCCCAGGATACCGTATTGACCGGCTCGTTTACCACATCCCACATATCAATCTGCCCTTTGTAGCCCGCTACATTATTGATAATGCGGGCTTTATAAACGGCTTCGGCGGTTGCGGGCGGCAGTTTCAGCAACCAGCCCGGTGTACCGGCCGGTGAGGTCCAGCCCAGCGTATGCCCTTTGGCCGTAATACCATTGGCGCGGCACCAGTCGAGGGCTTCCTGATTGCGTCTCCAGTCGGGCATTCCCGGTTTGCGTTCATAATTGGCCCAGTAAAAAGGCAGCACGGCGAAGTTGAAGAGGGCTTTGAAACGCTCTTTGAACAGGTCCGTTTTATAGGGTTCTTTCGGCGCAAACCCACCCAGTTCAAACACCAGATTGCCAAATAGAAAATCCTGCGACACCTGGTTGATGGTCACTGAAAGATTCCGCAGGGGTTTTCCGCTGGCATCGACAATCCGAATCTGCGCATAGCCCTTGCGGTATTTCTCGATAGCCTGGTTCGCACGGATGAGGTATTCGGCCTCGATACGACCGCGCTCCCGCACCAGCAAATCGCGTCCGGCGCTGGCGGCTGCGGCTTCTTCGGCAATGCGCTGACCCGTAGGCTGGGCCAGACCGAACTGCCCCGCGATTATCAGCATCAGCCAGCCACCCAGCAACCGGTACCCGGACAGGGGTAGCCAGGAAACTAAAGAGCTATGGGGGTAGCGGAAACAGACGATCATGGACATAGAGAAAATGAGTATGAAACAAGCGGCACTATCCTGAACCAGTAACGAACCCGGTTCACCCGGCTTCGGTAACTTTCCCTCCCACAGTGAAGGTTTCGCCCACGTCCAACGCCTGAGCGAGGTAATACGCCATGAAATTGAACGGAACAATGGTGTGCAGCACCGAAAAATGCTCCTCAATGTCCGATGGTGCTTCAACCGCGAACACGTGCGCACCCGACCTGGCAACGGTCTCGGACAGGCGACGGCTGCGGTCGTAAGCGGCACCTTTGGCCAGTATCTGAATGGCAATGCTGTTTTGGGCCGTTTCTTTGGGACCATGGTCATATTGGGCCATCGGCAACCCGTGAAAATTCAGCTTTGTGCTTTCGCTCAGAATCAGGGCCGCTTCGCAGGCCGTACCGATGTTGGGGCCGCTGCCCGTGATGTACATGCCGTGAATGGGGTACTGCTTCAGCAGGGCCAGCACCTGATTGGCCAGTTCTTCGCCCTGCTGCTGGTATCGCTCAAAATCAGCGGCCAGCCGCGCCACCGTTGCCGTGGGCGAAAAACCGAACCCTTTAAATAGGGCAAGCAGGGTATTAACATAGGTTTTCGACGAGGAATAGTGTTCTATCCCGGCCCGGATAGGCAGTACCTGCGCTACGTTGGGGCCCCTGCAAAGGTCGCTGTCAGGGTCGTTGGACACGGCCACATACCGCTCAAACAGCTCCCGGCACCACAGCACCTCACTGCTACGCCCCGATTGCGACAACAGGACGGCCAGTGGGCTTTTTTTGCCTTTCGCCAGGTAATACACGTACTCTGAAGCCAGTTCGGGGTAAATAGGTACACCCATGTAGTGGAAGGCCAACGGCGCGAAATACGACGACCCCATGCCGAGGTAGGGTACGTGCAGCGGCAGCGGCTCGACGGGGTAGCTGAGTACTTCAGCCGCCCGGACGGGAATCTCTAAAATTTCGGATAAAACAGGGTCCATGTTGTTGTTTTTTGTAGAGACTGGTTTCTACACAGGTTGTGATTCGGCAAGGACAGTTTCTTTTTCATACGACAAGGTCAACGCGCCGATAACGGCTAGGACAATACCCAGCGATTCGAGGCCCGACAGTCTCTCGTTCAGAAAAAGAATGGCCAGCACAATCGTGAAAACGGGTTGCAAGGCACCGGCAATGGTCGTCACCTTGGAAGCTTTCCCTTCGACACTGTACGCGACAAAACTCGCCAGCACACCCAGGCCGTTCAACATGCCCGCCAGCGCCCCCAGCATCAACGTTTGGGGCGACATGGCGACCTCAGCCCAGCCGAACGCCACAAATACCAATGCAATGGCGACCGACGAACCGATGAAACTGATATACGACCATTCTGCCGAAATATGATTGGTGGTCTCTTTCTGGGCGGCACTGAACACGCCCCAGAAAAACAGGGCGACAAACGAATACAGCAGCCACAACTGAGTGCCCCCCGCACCAAAACCCCGAAAGAAAGCCGTCGGATTATCGAACAAAAGCGATTCGCCCGACAGCATCACCACCGCCGGAATGGCCAGCAAAATGCCGATTCCGTTTATCCAGTTCAGTTTTTCCCTGAAAACCAGCAACGCTATCGCGATGGTCACGAGCGGGTACAGGTTCGTTACCGGAATCACGATAGCCGCCAGCCCGCCCGCCGTGAACGCCTGATAGACCGCTACGTTGCCAATGACGGCCAGCACACCGGCAACCAGCCCCCAGCGGATACCTTTGCGGTTGGGAGTAGTTCTGCGGACTTTCTTAAGCACCAGCGGCAGTGTCAACAACATCCCCACGCTGAACAGCAGGTGATTGGTAAACGGCGAAACGTCGGCAGAAATCAGCTTGGCCACCACACCCCAGCAACCCCAGAAAAAGGCAGCAGCTACCGAGTACAGCATCCAGGGCGGTCCGGCGGTCCGGGCGGGTTTGTTTTTCATAGTCGTTTATCTGAAGAGGGCCGCACTACCCAGAATACCCGCCTGCTCTTCCAGTTCGGAGAGAACAAGGGTGGTTTTGTAAGCTTTATAGGCGTGTAACAAATGGGTATTGTGCAGTTTATCGAGGTCATGCCGCAAGCCTTTAGCCACCCCTCCGCCCAGCACAATGAGGTCGGGTGCGTAGAGGTTGACGTAGTTGTCGATGCCGGTTTTAAGGTACTGCATGTATTCGGCTACAACCGCTCCGGCATTCGGGTTACCGGTTTGTTTCTGGGTGAAAATCGCTTCGGCGGTGCGCGGCAGCTCCGGGTAGCGGGATGGCCAGCCCAGGCGGTCGGCAATAAGCAGCACGCCCCCCGATGATACCAGCGATTCGAGACAGCCCGTTTTGCCGCAGTAGCAAACCGTGTCGTTGGTGGTAATGGTGAGGTGCCCACCCATATGACCGTAAGGCAACCGTCCGTCCAGCTTCTTATTAACCACAAAGCCAATGCCCAGACCCGTACCCAGCGTCAGCACCAGTACCCGGTTATGGCCCCTCCCCTGCCCGTAGAGGGCTTCGCCGAGGGCTACCACCCGCGCATCATTATCGAGCAGACAGGGCAGTCCGTGCTGTTGCTGAATAAAGTCGGCCAGTGGATAATCCTCCATAAATTTCAGAAATCCGTAGGTCGAATCCACCACGCCATTGGTAAAGACAAACCCCGGAACGCCAATGCCCACGCCGTTGATGGTAACGCCTTCGCTGGCAGCAATGCCCTTCAGTTGACGAATAGCCTGACCAATCTCGTCCAGAAACCGCCCCCCGTCCTCAGTCTCGGTGGGGGCAACGCGCATGGCCTCCACCTGCCCGGTGGTCAGGTTTACCAGCCCGATTTTGGTGCGGGTTCCGCCAATATCGATACCAATCGCGAGTGATTTCATGCGTAGCAAACAGCGTTGGCCCGTTTAGAACCGAAGCCGGTACGTGTTGAGTTGATGAGGGCGAAAATTGAGTTTCAAAGACGTGTTCGTTGGTTTCAGTGTCCGTTCGTTGGTTTCGATGTGCGTTGTTTGCCAGGCTTGCCGAATCGGTACGGTTGTCGTTAGCGTTGGGGTAGCCGGCTTGTTGCTCAGGTTCCAGAAGCGGGCAATCAGGCCATTTTCAATGCCGTCTTCGCCCCGTTTCAAGGCCCAGAGCAGCAGATTCGGGTCGCTGGTTTTCAGCAGCGAGAATGTGGGACTGGGATAGCCCGTTTGCGTACCACTAACTGCGCCGGTTACGAGCGGATTCTGGTGTTCGAGCGCAAATTTCATCGCGGTTAACGGATCGAAATCCGTCCGGTGCGTAGTCAGGGCGAAGCTGTAGCCGAAGCTGGTTTCGCCGTTTTGCCCCCGAATACCCAGCGCGCCTTTGTCTTCGCGTTTGGTATCGACCTGCCCGCCCGCCAACGCACTGAGCTGGGCCGAATTTTCCCACAGCGAATCGACGCTACTGTTGCCCAGTTTAAAGAAACTGCAATCCTGATTGGAGAGCGTAACGCCATAGTTTTGCTCGCTCAGGTCGGCAAAGTGGTTGAACGTCTGCCAGTCGAGCCGGGCGTTTTGGGCGGCATAATGCCCACCCCGCGTTTCTTTTTTGGCGGTCAGTATCGCACCCAACTCTTCGTGGTGCGTGGTGGGGTTCGTCAGGTTGAATGAGAACGCCCACGTTTTCATATCGGTAAAGTTGGCCTGAATACTGTCTTCAATCTCAATACGGGGCGATCCGCCCGGTTCGCCGGTGCGGCTATCAGCAAACAGCGTTATCCGGACGGTATGCGGCACCGGATTGGGCGAAACGGCTTTCAGCGTTACCGACACCGGCCCGGCATTCTCAATGGTTACCGGGCTGCCGTCGTTGAGATTGGTCGCGCCCAAATCATTCAGATACCGCCCGTTTTGGGCCTTTATGACCTGTCGGCTATTGGCCAGGCTGTCGTACAATTCCGTAATCGCCCCCGACGGGCTAAGCCGGAGTCGGTAGTGGGCATTGCGAATGGTTTGGCCCGTAACGGTAGCCGCCAATGGTCTTGATTTCGGTGTTCCCGGTCTGATTTCATAGACTTTGTAACCCACCGGCGGCAGGTTTTCGGCCATAATCCGCAGGCAGGTTTTCCCCGCTTTGGTAATCAACTGACTCACTGCTTCCTGATTGGTGGCTACGTCGATGACGCGCACCGGGCCGGTACCAGCCCAGGCAAAATCGGCCACATCGGTACGTGTCCAGTTCAGGGCGTTGAAGACGTAGAACCGGGCATCCGCTGCTTTCCGAATCTGACTGCCCAACGCCCGGACGGAGCGCGAAAACAGCGTATCGGTATAGCCCGAAATCTGCCGCTGAATCTTGTTTTGCCAGGTGGCCCGCACGGGCTGCTTCACCGGCCCGTCGGCGGTCCAGTTGTGTTCCCAGTACATCCCGAACGACTCCCAGGCCAGGTCACGGGCGGTTGTGAGGTCATTGCCAAACGAAGGATTTTTCAGCGATACCAGTGCGGAAAGAGCTTCGGCAGTGCGCAGTTTCTCGGTCGAACGGCGAACTTTGGCGGTAGTTTCATTCATCGACGCACAGTACAAATCCCACTCGTTACCGTAACTCACCGACTCGGCCGGCAGGTTGGGATAGGTTTTGGCTACGTCCTGGAAGAAATCCTCCTCGTTGGAGACCCGCACCGTTCGGTTGTCGTTGGTGCCGTTTCGGGCGGCTTCGATGAACGGGGCCGAGAGGAAGGTAGACAGGTCGTCCCAGCCGTACCCAAAGGCCCCGGCAATGGCAAAGGGATATGCTGGTGTATTGCAGAGCGCATCGAGTTTACCGATAACCCGCGTTATTTCGTCGGTTTGGCTCACGGTAGCGGGCCGATTCTCCGGATACAGCCGACATTCGGCGTAGCCACCCAACGGAGCTTTGGTCTTCTCGTTGTAATTATACCACTTCATTAACACGCTGGCCCCGTCCAGCCCCGCATAGCGGTAAAGTTGATGCCGCCGGTTGTCGCGGTATTCTTCTGTCATCTGACTGCCGTACCCGCCAATACCTTTGTAGCTGTACTTCGCCCCCGAACCGGCCCAGAGCGAACTCAGCCCCAGCGGAATGGTATTGTTTTCCATTGTCTGCGCCATCGAAAACCGCAGCTTGTACGTCCGTTCCAGGCTGCCGGCGTAGTACATGCCCCGCAAAACGGCCTCGGTAGGCTGAGCACCGTAGGTACTCACGAGCGTATTGAGCGGGCTGCTGATATGCCCCGATTTTATGGCGGCAATCAGCCGGTTGAACTGCGCCGGAGAACGGTATTTCTGGTAGGCCCGTAGCCAGTAGCTACCGTCGCAGTTGAAGCGGGCCTGAAAATCGGGCGGGCTGTTTCTGGTGGAGTCAATTTGCCGGAGGTAGTAGTCGAGCATCTGCACGAAGGCCGTGTCGTAGGTCGCTTCGTTGGCCGTCCACATATAGTCGGTATGGTCATCGTTGGCGATGTACAGCCGCTTGACGGCGGTCGGAAGGCGGAGTGCCGCCCAGCCGCCCCCCCGGCGATCCGGTTGGGCCGTTACAACGGATAGACCAACGAGGAGACACAGAATGAACAGGGCGTATTTCATGCAGGGAGATGGTTATCTGTATAAAAGGGACTGATTAGCCAAACTTCCCGGTTTCACCCGAAATCAGGGCCGGACAAACTGGACCAAACTCCGGTCGGCAATCAAAACAGGGGCATCGTAAATCGGGATGTTCGTAAACGTGTAGGTGCCGTCCGTTTTTTTCCACTGACCCGCCGGGATTTCATAGACCCCGCCCGTAATGATATCCACCAAAACGGGCGTGTCGATGTTGGCATTGGTAAACGTAAAATTCAACAGCCGGGGCGTGGTGGATTCCGCCGGGATTGCGTCGTCTGACCAGATGGTGAACACCTGTTTTTGGGTGGCTTTGTTCCGGTAGCCAAACACGGCCAAACTCCGGTCGGTATTGGGCGAATACGTTACGTCGGCTTTATTGGCGGGAACGGCTTTGGGGTTGTGCGAATGGCTGACGTGTTTGATGCGCTCCAGCGAATTGTCGAAAATGCTCGTCACGTGTTGCATGGCATAATACGCCATTTTGGGGCGTATGGCCCGCTTTGTTGAGTCTGACTGGATAATACCTTTCACGTTGAGTTTGCGAATGGGGCCAGCCGTGTAGGCCATATCGATGATACCGAGGATGCTTGTTTCGATGTCGTGACCCAAATCGCCGAGCATCCGGCGCGTGTTCCACTTGGCCTGCGTCAGTTCGCTCCAGTCGTAATCGCCGAGCGCACCCCGCCCAAAACCGGGCGCCGAGGGGCAACCGTTTTCGCCCTGCCGCAGCGGGATGTTCGGTGCGTATTTGTCCAGAATAGCCCGCAACTGCCTTACTTTCGGGTAGTGCGAATCGGGGTTATAGACGTAGTCGTGGTAGGTGAAATTGGCAAACCCGTTGATTTTCTTTTTGTCGGCCAGCACCTTGAAAAAACGGTCGGCATAGTCGAGGTCGATGTGGCCCATGGCCAGGCCCGACACCCGCGCTTCGGGTTGGATGCGTTTGATGATGTCGATGGTGCGGATGTGGAGGGCCGCGCAGCGTTCGGGCGTGTTTCCTGTGTTGTCGCCGAAGTTGGGTTCGTTCCAGATTTCCCAGTCAACAACCTTGCTTTTGTAGCGTTTCACGAGGGCTTCTACCCAGCGGTCCCAGGCGGCTAAGGCTTCGGGCGAGGTGGGTACGCCCGCGCCGAGGTTGGAGCCTCCGCCGTTGGGGTAGTTGTGGTTGCCATACGACGTTTCAAGCCAGGGCTGAAAACCGCGCCGGTGGGCATCGTCGATGATGTGGTCGAGCCAGGCCCAGTCGTACTGTCCTTTGGTATGTTCGGTTTTATCCCAGCCCGCCTGCATCCGCAGCCGTTTTATCCCCAGCGGGGCAATGTATTCTTTGAACTGATCGTAATCGGTATAATCGCGGTCCATCGTTTCGCAGCCGATGAGCCAGTTCGACCCCTGAATCTCGCTGGTGGAGCGCGGTTTCACACTGCCCAGGTACGGCAAATCGGTCTTGAACGAGGATTGAGCGCGATTTGGCCCGGTGTCGATGGTTTGGGCAACCGACTGAAAGCCAATACCTATAAGTACAACCAGAAAAAGGAGCTGTTTCATGTAAAATTTTAATGGTGTTGAGTTTTCGTCTCCACAGCGCAAGCTTCCATCAGTCCTTTGATGTAGCCCACACCGAACAGGTTGCCCTTCATTTCGTAGCCCGCGTGGTCGTTGCTTTCGCCCGCCATCGTCGGTACGTGGTCCGAGCGGAGCGGTACGTTCAGGCCGGTTTCGTAATACACTTTCATGGTGGCGTACATGTCGGTCGGGCCGTTGTCGTGGAACGTCTCGCGGAAGTCGGCGGGGTGGCCCGCTACGTCGCGGATGTGGACGAAGAAGATGCGCTGCTGCCCACCAAACTCACGGATAAGCGCCGGTACGTCTTCCTGCATGGTGGTGTACGTTCCCTGGCAAAACGTCAGCCCGTGCGCCGGACTGTCGGACAGCGATAACGCCCGGCGCATGGCATTCGCCGAGGTCAGAATCCGTCCAATACCGTTGACGGGGCTGATGGGCGGGTCGTCGGGGTGCAGGGCCATCTGTATGCCATTGGCTTCGGCAACGGGCATGACCCGCTCCACGAAATACTGGTAGTTGTCCCAAATCTGACTTTCCGAAAACAGACCGTATGTTGAGACGGGTTCCTGCTGCGATGCTTCGTAATTGAACCCGCTGACTAAGGCACCGCCCCGTTCGGGCAGGTTTTTGTAGGTGCGGTACCAGCCCGTTGCCATGAAGTTGTAGCACAGCAGCCTGATACCCAACTGCCCCATGTTTTCCAGCATTCGGCAATAGCGGTCAAGGTCTTCATCGCGGCCCGGCAAACCGAGTTTGATCCGGCTCATGTCGAATTGGTCGCCCTCCAGCCCAATAATCCGCAACCCGTTAGCCGCGTAGATTTCCTGCGACTGCCGGAGCGAGTCGAGGTTATCGGGGGCGGGCAGTCCAGTCAGTTCGGGCGCGAGTTTGACGATGGCTTCGCTGATGCCCATCTGCCGAGCCAGTTGCCACTTCTCGTCGGGCCGATTGCCGAAAAAGAGGAAGGTTAAGGTCATGCTCAGAAATAACCGCCTTTTTCGGTAATCGACTGCACCGTTTCACCATCGCGCACCCAGCCAAAAATCTTCTTTTCGTTCTCCCGAATCTCTTCAGCCCGCACCAGCACGGCGTAGGCAATGTCGCGCGGCACGACCAGCACCCCGTCAATGTCGCCCAGCAGCACAT
The DNA here is from genome assembly GCF_000374085.1 of Spirosoma spitsbergense DSM 19989. GTDB lineage: Bacteria > Bacteroidota > Bacteroidia > Cytophagales > Spirosomataceae > Spirosoma > Spirosoma spitsbergense. The sequence continues at coordinate 27,844 of NZ_KB893533.1, forward strand.
CGCCGGGGCGGATGGTTACGTCGTCAATTTGCAGCACGGTCTGGTAATGTGTAATCAGGCAACGGCCCAGGCTTCCGTTGGAGATGCGGTACTTGTAAAAAACCGGGAAGTCAGCTTCCAGAATCTGGTGCGTGTCCCGAATACCGCCGTCCAGACAGGCGGCTTTTATGCCTTTTCCTTTGGCCGTAGCGGTCATTACCCCGCCCCAGAGCGTCGCTTTTTCGTCTTTACTGGAATCCCAGATGACAAACGCGTTTTCGTGCATAGCATCCAGCATTTCGGTTCGAAAGGCCATTTCGCCCGTGATTACGGCGTTCGGCGCACTCTTGATCGTGAAGGCAAAACCTGCCACTGTCCGGTACTCGCGCAACGGCACAATGCGATTGGGGAGGGCCTGACTCAGCAAACAATGTTCGCGGAGTACGTCGTTAACAGCACCCGTATAAAGTTGCTCAAAGCGCAGCAGCAGTTCGTTGTCCGGCACGGGAAACGACTTCGTCGAGATGTACTCCCGCTCTTTGATAACCTTTTCGAGATTCATCATCCCAACTTCTTTTTTGTACTGGTCAATTCCGTTGTGTATCATGTCTATCGTCTTTTAAAAAGGTTGTTGTCTTTGTTTTACACGCCCGAACTGGCGAGGAAACCACCATCCACCGGCACTACGATACCCGTGACGAATCCGGCGGCTTCGTCGCTGATGAGCCAGTTCATGCAGCCAATCAGTTCGGGCGCTTCGCCGAAGCGTTTCTGGGGCGTGTGGCCCATGATGCTCTCGGCGCGGGGCGTATGGGAGCCGTCTTCGTGGAACATGATTTTGCGGCTGCGGTCGTTCAGGAAAAAGCCCGGCGCAATGGCATTGACCCGCACCCCCGCCGGGGCCAGATACGCGGCCAGCCACTGCGTGAAGTTGGCAATACCGGCTTTAGCCATGCCATACGCCCCCACTTTAGTCAGCGGTCGGTAGCTATTCATCGACGCGATGTTGATAATAACCCCTCGCTTCTGAGCCGCCATATCGCGGCCAAACACGAAACTCGGTATCACCGTCCCCATCGTGTTGATGTCGATAACGCTCTGAAACACCGGCATACTGAGGTTGAAAAAACCCTTCACCGACCCATCGTCAAGCAGTTCGCGTTCGTCAAATTCGGTGGTGTTGGTCAGCGCGTCCATCTGATTACCACCCGCCCCGTTAATCAGCACCGTACACGGGCCAAACGCTTCGCTGACAACGGCATGAGCCGCTTTGACGGAGGCTTCGTCGGCCACGTCGGCAGCCACGGAAATAGCGGTGCCACCCGCCTGTTTTATCTCGGCCTCTACCCGTTGTAGTTTGTCCATGCTACGTCCCAGCAGAGCAACTTTATAGCCCTGCCCGGCCAGGTTTCGCGCCATTTCGGAGCAGAGCGTCCCGCCCGCGCCAGTTACAACGGCTATTTTACTTGTATCACTCATTAGTCAGCCAGTATTTTATGTTGTTGTACGAAAGGTCTTTGATTAGGTTTTTGAGCAGCTCGTCGTCGTTTGGTAACTGCCCCGACTCGACCCAGTTGCCCACGAGGTTGCACAGAATCCGGCGGTAGTAGTCGTGGCGGGTCATCGAGAAAATACTCCGCGAATCGGTGGTCATTCCGATGGCCGTGCTGAGGAGTCCGTAATTAGCCAGCGTGGTCAGTTGTTCGGTAATGCCCAGGTAATGATCGTTGTACCACCAGGCCGGGCCAAACTGAATTTTGCCCACTACGCCATCCTCCGAAAACGAACCCGTCAGCGACGCAAACGCGGCATTATCGGCGGGATTGAGCGTGTATAAAATCGTTTTCGGCAGGCTTTCCGTCTTGTCCAGATCGTCCAGAAACCAGCTCAGGGAGGCTATATCAGCGGTTTGGCCGATGGCGGCAAACCCGCCCGCGCCCCCCACCCGCGCCCGCAGCCGTGAACTCGTGTAACGGAACGCGCCAATGTGCAATTGCATCCGCCAGCGTCGATGGTGGTATGCCTGACCCAGAAACAGCAGCAAATACGATTGCAACTGAACCGTCTGTTCACTGCTCAACGCGGCTCCGTTCAGGACGTTGTCGAGTAGGTTCCTGGCCGTTGCTTCGTCGGTGGCCACGTACCGAAAACCAGCATCGAACGAATGGTCGGCCAGCAGACAGCCGCATTCCACGAAGAAATCGAGCCGGGTTTCCACCGCCTGCTTGAACGTCGCGAGATCAGTAATGTCCACGCCGGTTTGCTCCGTTATTTTCGGTAGCCAGGCCGGAAACGTGGGCTGATTAACGGCGATGATACTGTCGCCCCGCAGCGAGGGCAGGCACTGAAACGGTACGTTCTGGTCGGCTATAGCCCGATGGTGTTCGAGCGAATCGGCGAGGTCGTCGGAAGTACAGAGGAGTTCGACACCGAACTTTTTCAGGATTGCCTGTGGTCGGAACGCTTCGGTCACCAACAGTGCGTTAGCCCGTTCCCAGATGTCGGCGGCATTGCATTCGGTCAGCAACTCGTCAATCCCAAAAATGGTCTGTAACTCCATGCACGACCAGTGAAACAGCGGATTGCCAACGGTCTTTGTCAGGCATTTCGCCCAGGCCACAAACTTCTCGAACGCGGGTGCGTCGCCGGTGATGAGCCGTTCGGGAATGCCGCAAATCCGCATGGCCCGGTGCTTGTACGGGTCGCCCGACACCCAAACGTCCTGAATGGTCTGGAACGGCGCGTTCCCGGCCACCATGGCGGGGTCGATGTGGTTGTGAAAATCGACAATAGGCAGTCGGGCCGCCACATCGTGGTACAGCGAACGGCCCGTTATGTTATAGAGCAGAAAATTGTCGTGAATGAAAGGCATGGTCGTTGTCATTCGGGGTTAGTTTTTTTACGCATGGCCCACCAGATGACCGCACCGATGAACAGGCACACCATACCCGACGCAATGGACAGCGCACCGCTGAGCAAGTTCCGGTACGGCAGACCCAACCCGATAAACAGTACGGCAGCGAACAGCAGCGAAATAGCGTACAAGTATTTGAGCGCGTTGCCGAACCCGGTATCGACCGATGGCTTGTCCTGCTCAGCGATGGGCGTGGTTAATTTCTCGAAAAACAGCCGTACCCGCTCCAGATAAGCGGCATTGCCGTAGTGTTGCAAACCGGAACCGAAGAAAATGAGCAGACACACCGCGATTTCGATGGTCGTAGCCAGCTCCCACGAAAAATAACCGGGCAGGGCATTCAGTACGATACCGGTCAGCGCACCCACCACAACCGTGAGCATGGCCCCGCGCGGGGTGGCTTTTTTATTGACGATGCCCAGCACCAGCGGAATGCCGATGGGAATGGCGAAGATACCGGTAAACAGCTTGTTGGCTTCAAACGCCCCGCCCATGTCGCTGATGAACAGGGAACCCAGCAGCACCAGCAGCCCCACCAGCACCGACGCAATGCGCACCACCAGAAACAGTTGTTTGTCCGTTGCCCGTTTGTTGATAAGCCGCTGGTACACGTCCGTTGAGAGGACGCTGGCCACCACGTTATACTCCGAATTGAGCGACGACATGGTGGCCGCAAACATCGACGCAATCATCACGCCCATCAGGCCGGGCGGCAGTAGCATACTTGAAATAGCAACGTAGGCCATTTCTTTGTCGGGCAGGTCGGGCATGATGATGCGGCTCACGATGGGCGGCACCAGAAAAATAATTGGCGTAATCAGAAATAGAGCCGCCGTCAGATAGCCGACTTTGCGAGCTTCGCCTTCGTCGCGCACCGAATAAAATCGCTGAATGAGCGTCCAGTTTTCGTTGTATTTGATGATGATGACGACATAATACACGCTGAGCCAGAAAAACTGGCCTTTGGGACCGTTGAACCAGGTGACGTGCTGCGGCAGTTTCTGGGCGATGATCGAAAAGCCACCCACGTAGTCGAGCGAGAGCCAGAAGAGCATGAACGAGATGAACAGCAGGATAACGAACTGCACTGTGCCCATGATGGATACCGCCCACAAACCGCCGTAGAGCGAGAACCCGATAACGATAACGGACGACAGAATCATGGCCATCGGCAGCGACAGGGGCGTTACGGCACTCAGAAAAATACCGATGGCGTAGAGTCGTACCGTGTTATCGAGAATTCGCATCAGAATGCCGACCCAGCCCACCGTTTGCCGCAGCGTGGCATTGAAGCGGGTTTCGAGGTATTCGACCGGCGTGGCCACGTTGGACCGTCGCCACCGTCCGGCAAATACGGCTCCTGCAATGAGGCAGGCCGGTACCGTACTCGTCAGCACCGTAACCGATACCAGCCCGTGTTCGTAGGCAATACCCGCGTAAGCCACAAATACGAACGTGCTGAAGAGAGCCATGAAGTTGCTAATGCCAGCCGCCACCCAGGGCAACGCCCCCGACCCTTTGGTGTAGGCGGCCAGGTCTTTGACGTACCACTTAAAAAACAAGCCGATTCCCGCCATGAGAACCATGTACAGCACAATGGCGACGTAATCGAGGGTGGCGAGTGAGGTCATTTGGTTAGGTTTAAAAGCGATATATCGGCAATCAGTACCGGCGAATCGTACACCGGAATTGCCTTAAACGTGTAGGTCGAGTCGGATTTACTCCAGCTACTTTTCGGAATTTCATAGACGTGACCCGTTAGCATATCCACCCAGACCGGGTTGTCGAAATTACCGGTTTGTAGGGTGATGTCGATGGGCGTTGTCTGAAACAGGTTGTTGGGTGTTTTGCTGTCTAACCAAACGGTAACGACCTGCTTTTTTCCCGCTTTTTCCCGGCCGGCGTTCCGGTGATACTGAAAAATAGAAACTGACTCAGTGGCTGTGGTCGCCGGGTTGGCGTTCGGCACCAGTTCGAGCGTATTGTCGAACACCGACGTCACGTTCTGCACGGCGTAATACGCCACTTTCGGGCGGATGGCCGTTTTGTCTAAATCTGACTGAATTAATCCTTTCATGTTTAGCACTGGTTGATTAAACGCGTACCGAATGTCGATGATGGTAAAGATCGACGTTTCGATGTCGCGGCCCAGGTCGCCCAGTAACCGGCGTATGTCATATTTAGCCTGCGTGTATTCTGTCCAGTAGTATTTGTCGAGGGCGAAGCTCGGAATGTAGCCCGACGGGGCGCCGTTTTCGCCCTGCCGTAGCAACAGCGTTTTGGAGTATTTCTCAATCACGGCTTTCAACGCCATCACCCCTTTGTAAGAACCTTCGGGCCGGAAGTCGTAGCTGTGGTATGAAATCCACTCAAACTGATTGAGCTTGCCCCTGTCGCTGATAACCTTTAGAAAACGATCCAGATATTCGGTATCTGAATGCGAGGCAAAGGCCAGTCCGGCAATTCGGGCATCGGGCTGAATGCGTTTTATAATGTCGGCGGTGCGGATATTCAGCTCGGCGATCGTTTCGGGCGTGATTTTCTGCATGGGGTGATCGGGTTCGTTCCAGATTTCCCACTCGCGCACCCGGTCTTTATAGCGTGTCACCATTGCCTCCACCCAGCGGTCGTAGGCGGCATAGCCTTCGGGCGAGGTCATCAGGCTGTTCAACAGATTTGTACCACCACCACCTTCGTAAATCGGGTTGCCATACGAGGTTTCGAGCCAGGGTTCAATCTTGTTGGCCACGGCATAGTCGATCACGTTGTCGAGCCATGCCCAGTCATAGACACCCTTCACCTTTTCGCACTTGGCCCAGCCCGCCTGAAGCCGGATTTTCTTGGCCCCCAGCGGAGGCAGGTACGTCTTGTAGGCGTCGAAGTCTGTATAGTCGCGGTCCAGCGTTTCGCAGCCCACCGTAATCCGCGATGAAGCAATGTCCTTCGCCGAACGGGGTTTGAGCGTACCGATACGTTTCCAGCTAATCGTCAACGGCGTTTTCACCCGGTCGGGAGACGAGTCGATAAATTGGCCCGAAGCGCTGATTGTGGTCAACGCGGCAATCAGAAATATGAACGTCTGTTTTCTCATGCTTTTTCTTGTCAATTGGCAAAAGCCCCCATGTCCCAGGCCGACACTCCCCTCAATTTACCGGCAAAATCGGTCGTAAACAGGGGTGCACCGGACACCAGGACGATTACGCCTTTTTTGAGGGCGGGCGAGGTTAGTTTCAGAGAGAAATCGCTGATCGCTGCGTTCACAAACTGCGGGTCGGCCTGTATATCGGCACTCGTTAAGCTGGTTGCGGTGAAGCTGTTAGTCCCGTTTGCACTCGGCTTAAAATCAAAATACAGGTTGTTGCCAACGACGTGCGGGCCGGCTATATCGTGCCAGATGGAGTAGCGGTAGTTAGCGGTCTTGTTGTAAAAAATGTTATTCCGAATCACCAGATTCCCGTTGCCCGTGTTCTTACTGAAATTCGATACGTCGCCCGCAAAACCGTTTTGAGCGTTGTTATAAAAGGTGTTATTCACCACATACACGTTCGTGAATTTGCCGTTTCCAATCGACTGGAACGTCAGGCTGGAGCTTTTGCTGTTAACCACCAGATTGTTATAAAAATAAATGTCGCGGGCATGGCCGCCCAGTTCACCGGCAACGGACAGGCCACTGGTGCTGACGAGCCGGTTGCCAAGCACCCGAATGGTATAGGATTCTTTACTGCCCGCATCGACATAGATGCCAAGTTCGGCTAAATCATGGACGTAGTTGCCGCTGATTTCGCCGTTGAAAGAACCGCCCTTGGCGTCGATGCCTTCACCGCCTTCGCCCACGACGGCGCTATCCCAGACTTCGTTTTGGGTGATGGTAAAGTTTTGCACCCCGGCTACGGTAATGCACTCCTGCGCCCCGTTTCCGTTGGCATCGCGCCCCGGCTCCTGACACGCTTTCCGGACATTATTGCGGCTAATGGTAAGCTGTGACGTGGTTTTGACGTAAATCCCCGAAGCCCGCGTGTTAAACGTACTGCAACTGTCGAAACTGATGTTGGTCGAGGCCTCTGCTGCGAAACCAAACCAGAATCCGTTCTGGATTTTCAGCCCGCGTACAATTAGGTTTTGGTTGCCGTTCAGACCAACGATACTTTCAAAGGAAGTACCCACATTCTGCCCGTCGAGAATAACCGTTTCGCCCGGTTTGTTTCGGATGAGGGTAGGCGCGGTGGCCGTGCCGCTGGCCGAAGCCGGAATTTTCACTTTTTCGATGTACGTCCCGCCCGCAATAATGAGCGTAGCACTGGCGGGTAAGGCATTTACTCCTTTCTGAATAGTTTTCCAGGGTGTAGCCGCGTTTTTGGCTTGTTCGATGGTGCGGCTGTCGTCACCGGTTGTGCCGGATACGTAAAAGACCAGGTTCGAGACAGCGGGGGTGGTCGTTGCTGCAGCAGGCGGGGTCACAACGGGCGGTGTTGGCATAACGCCGTTATCGGCCTGTTTTTGACAGGCTCCATCAACGAGCAACAACGCCCAGCACAGGCAGAAATAGACGGCAGTTCTCATACGCTTAGGTGTGTTCGTCAGTTCAGGGCAGCCTTGTCGGCCAGCAACACTGGGTAATCCGGCACTGGAATGGACGTGAACGTATAAGTTTCCCCCGCTTTCGACCATTGGCTTTCCGGGATTTCATAAATCTTGCCCGATATCAAATCCACAAAAACGGGTTGACTAAACTGGCCTTCAACCGAAATAGTCGTGGGTTTGGGCTTGTATTCTTCAGCAGGCCGGGCTTCTTTACTCCACAGCGTGACTAAGCTACCCCCGCTTTTTTTGTGACGATACACAAACGCATTGACCGTTTCCTGATTGAGCGTTGGCTTACTAGTCAACTGCGTTTCCAACTGATCGTCGAAGAGCGAGAATACGTGTTGGGCGGCTTTGTAAGCCAGTTTGGGCCGCTTGATGGTTTTGTCGGGGTTAGTTTCCAGGATGCCCTTGGTATTCACACCCACCATATGATCGCCCGCTGCGTAGTGAATATCAGAGATGGTAAACAGGTTGGTAGCAATGCCGCGCCCATGATCGCCCAGTATCCGGCGCAGGTCCCACTTGGCCTGGGTCAGTTCAGACCAGTCAAACTGCCGCAGCGCACCGATGGGTTTGGCCGTTGACGGTGCGCCGTTTTCGCCCTGCATGAATACTACATCTGGCTTGTATGACCAGACCAGTTCGCGGAGTTTTTCAATTTGGGGGTACGACGTATCGGGGTTAGGCGCGTAGCCGTGATAGGTCATTACATCGACCAAATCCAGCGCGTTCTCGCGTTTGAGTACATCGTAAAAATCCCGTGTAAAATCAAGTCTGGTTACGCTTGCCATACCCAGCGCAATGAGCCGGGCGTTGGGCTGCACCGATTTCACGACCCGCGCTGTACGGATATAAAACTGAGCGATTTCGGTGCCGGTATGTTCTTTGTTCAGGTCGGGTTCATTCCAGATTTCCCATTCGGGCACCTGGTTTTTGTAACGCGTCACAATGGCACGTACCCAGTTATCCCAGGCCGTGAGGGCTTCGGGCGAGGTGGGAATATGCCCCGCCAGCTTGGCCTCTCCCCCACCTTCGTAAATCGGATTGCCATACGAGAGCTCAACCCAGGGGGCTACTCCCCGGCTGGCCGCATCAGGAATCACTGCATCGAGCCATGCCCAGTCATAGGCTCCGGGGCGGCCCTCCGCTTTTACTTTTTCGCACTTCGACCAGCCGCCCTGCAACCGGATTCGTTTGGCACCCAGCGGCCCCAGGTACGTTTTGTACGACTGGTAATCCGTATAATCCCGGTCCAGCGTTTCGGCCCCGATACTCCACGTACTGGCGGCAATGGTCTTCGCATCGCGGGTGTTGAGTGAGCCAACTACTTTCCAGGTAGGCTGGTATTGGGCGGTTGCCAGTACTGGAAGCAAAAAAAGAAATAAGGTGTTTTTCATGGCGTTTGAGCATTGTAGAGACGCATACTTGCGTCTCAGGTGCGTCAGCAATTCAAGTACATCAGAGCCATCCGGCAGTGCGTCTAGGCGGTGAGACGCAAATATGCGTCTCTACAATGCGTCGGTAACCTTACAAATCAATACCCCGGATTCTGCTCCAGTTTCGCACCTGTGTTGGCCTGAATCTCGGAGAACGGAATGGGGAAGAGGGCGTGGAAATCCTGAATGTTAGGCGCATTCAACGGATTATATTTTTTCACCCGTTCTACCAGTTTGCCCATTCGCGAAAGCGTTATACGACGGTCTTCCTCGAATATCAACTCCCTGGCCCGCTCATCCAGGATGTAGTCGAGCGTGACCTCGGCGGGGGTTACGGGCTTGGCCTTTGCCCGGTTACGGATTATGTTGATGTCGGCAGCGGCCTGGGTCGTATTGCCTTTCATCAGGTACGCTTCGGCCCGGAGCAGAATGGTTTCGGGTAGCCGGATCTGATACATATCCCGGAAGGTAGCCCCGGCACTGGTTTTTAGCGTTTGTTTGGCCGCGTCCTGTACCACGCCCACCGGATGCTGACCGGGGGTGGTCACTTTTGAGGGGTACGGGTACCAACGCCAGGAGGACGACAGCCAGTTGGGGGCCGGGAAATCAATCAGGCTTTTATTTAGGTAGGTCGGTGAAGCCGGGTTGGTATACACAAAATCCCGGACAATGTTGAACGGCGACGTACGGATGTCGGTGACAAATGCATCCAGCTTCCGGTTGTCTATTTTGGGATCAAGCCCCCAGATGTCATACGTCCAGTAATTGGTTGGCTGTACAAAGGACACCCCGCGCCCACCGCTATTGAGCGTCGAGGCCGATGAATTGTCGAGCAGAGCGGCTTTGCCACCCGGATCAACGATAGAGAAAACCGCCGGGGCGACTACCCGTTCGAGGTTGTTCAGGGGACTACCCGCCGAGGTCAGCGCCCCGCCAATTACGTCTAATTCGTACTGAATAACCCAGATAGACTCCGTATTACCCGACTTGCGGTTCTGGTTGCCCACCCGGAACAGGTCGTAGTACACATCGCCGGGCTGTGATCGAAGGCTCCCGAAACGGTCGGTCATCAGCTTCAGGTTCGACTTCTCGATAACCTCCGTGGCGGCCGCAATGGCTTTGTCATAGTCTTTAAGCGAAAGGTAGGTTTCCGCCAGCACGTGATTGGCTACGGGCTTACTGAGTTTCCCGTCTCTTACCGCATCGATGGCGGGCAGATTGGTAGCAGCATCGGTTGCGTCGAGAATAATCTGCTGGAGAATCTGCTCTTTCGTAGCCCGCGTAAAGTTGTTCTGGGGGGTGTTTATCTCATCGAGAATCAGCGGAACGCCCCCGTACAGATGCACTAACTTGAAGTAAGCATAGGCCCGGAACAGTTTAGCTTCTGCACCGATGACTTTCTTCTGGGCATCAGTCAGGGCCGAGGTGTTTACCCGCGCAATGATGGTGTTGGCGTTCGAGATAATCTTGTACCACCGAATCCAGTGCTGATTCGGAATATCGCCCTGGGGCGTAAGCGATACAGTGTAGTTGCCCAGCCGCGACTGATCCAGGCGGGCGTTCAGGGCCACGTCGGTACCCAGCACTTCGGAGTACAGGTTAGCCCCGCCATCCACGCTCTGAATGGCCCGGACGCGGGCGTATAAATCGGTGAGGGCAGCCGTAAAGTTACCTTCGGTAATGAACGAATTTTCGGGGCTGTAAAAATCCAGCGGCACTTCTTTCAGAAACTCGTCTTCTTTACACCCGGCCTGAAACAATAGGACAGCGGCCAGAAGGATTATTTTTACTATATTGGTTTTCATGGCGTTTCAGGAATTAAAAGGTGATGTCGAGTCCAACAGAATACGATTTCATGACCGGGAAGGCATTGATCGACGTAACGCCGAAGGCGGTGTTGATGCCACCCGACGGCCCACCGACTGGGTAGAGGGTGGTGTTTGTTTCGGGGTCCCAGCCCTGCCATTTGGTGAACGTCAGCAGGTTTTTGCCGCTCACGAATACTTTGCAATTGGCCGCCCCGATTTTTTTGGCTACCTGATCGGTCAGGCTGTATGACAGCGAGATATCCTGTAGCCGCACGAAATTGCGCTGCACGTACTCGCGCCCCCCGGCGGGCGTAGACAACCACGGGTTGGGGTAGCGGCCATTAGGGTTGCGGGGCGACCAGAAATCCGTGAAATCGAACCAGTTGGCGTTGGTGGCCTGTCCGGTCGTGCCGTTGTAGGCGTAGGGAAAGTTGGCGCTCAGGTAGCTGTTTTTACCGCCCTGAATGGAGTTGATAAACGCCCGCAGCGTAAACTGCCCGTAGGAAACCGTATTCTGAATCCCGAACGAATACGCCGGTTCGGTGTTTCCCAGAAACTGCCGGTCGTCGGCAACCGTGATTTTGCCGTCTCCGTTCACGTCTTCGATGCGGTACGTACCCGGCAGGAAGCCCACCAGTTTCTCGTCGTTCAACTGGTAGATACCCTGCACCTTGTAGTCGTAAACAGTGCCGATGGGTTTGCCAATGAACAGGCCACTTGCCACGAGGTCATCTTCTACGCCGTCGTTGTTTTTGTCTTCGCCCAGAATCGTGACCACTTTGTTGCGGTTGCGGGCAAAGTTGACGGTTACGTTCCAGCTCAGGTTTTTGGTTCGCACGGGCTGTGCATGCAGCATAAACTCAAAGCCGGTGTTGTTAAGCTGGCCCAGGTTGGTGAACACATTAGCGAAGCCCGACGTTTGCGGCAGCGTTTTTTGCCACAGCAAATCCTTCGTATTGGAGTTGTAATACTCGATGTTACCGTCGACGCGGTTGTTGAGAATGGCAAAGTCAACCCCGACGTTAATACCCCGCGTGCGTTCCCACTTCAGGTCGTTGTTGCCCAGCGTCGACACCGACCTACCAATGGCCGTCAGCCCGCCATCACCGTAGACGTACTTCGATGCGTCGACCGCTGCCACCTGCGCCAGCGAACTGTACCGGGCCACCTTGTTGCCGTTTTCGCCGTAGCTGCCCCGGAGTTTCAGGAAGTCAATGCCGGGGACTTTGAAGAATTTTTCTTCTGAAATGACCCAGCCCAGACCCACCGATGGGAAAATGCCCGTTTTGTTATTGGCCGAGAAGCCGCTGAATCCATCCCGCCGAACGGTGGCTTTGACGAGATACCGGCCGCCGTAGTTATACGATACGCTGGCGAGTTGGTAAAGCAAAACCTCTTTCCAGGCTGACGAGGATATTTTTTGTATTTCAGCCTGCTGCAGGCTGTTATAGGACAGGTTCAAGTCCGAAAACTGCGTACCCGACGCGGCCGTGTTGTTATACTGGGAAGCATTGTAGCCATACACGGCTGTGGCGTTGAGACTGTGTTTGCCAAAACTGTGGGTGTAGTTCAGGATGTTATCCAGCGTCTGGTCATACTGCGTGGCATCGTTTTTGGATGCCGACCCCGTTTGGCCAGCCCCGTAGATGCTGGAGGCATAGTTCTTGAAAAACTTCAGGTTGTTGCCGAAATTAACCCGGTAGCTGAACCCCGGCAGGGCCGGAATCCGCACGATACCGTAGAAGTTGCCCACCAGCCGGTTCTGCACTTCGTAACGGTCGTTTTCGGCGGACAGATACGGGTTGACATTGAAATCGCCAATCGGATTGATGATATAGTTTCCGCCGGCATCGCGGGGCAGTACCAGCGGATTGGTGCCCACGATGGAGTTCATATCGGGCGAGTCTTTAAAGAAATTAGTAAATGCCCCTGATGTGTTGGCTCCAATAGTAAGCCACTTCGTCACCTCGGTATCCAGGTTAATACGCAGGGTATAGCGGGCGTAATCGTCGTTTTTAATAAAGCCTTTCTCCTTCGTGTACCCGCCCGACATGAAGTAGTTGGTCTTATCCGCCCCCCCCGAAATGCTTACGTTATGGCTCTGAATGGAGCCATTCTGGGTCAGGCCGCCATACCAGTCGAAGTCGTTACCGGCGGCAACGCCAGCCAGCGAAATGGGAAACAGTTCGGAGTTGGCGAACGTCCAGGCGGGGTCCGGCTGGGTATAACCCGACTCTTTCGTGAAGGCCTTCAGGTAGTTGATGTCCCGAATTTTCTCCAGGAACGCATCCCGGCGCAGCAGTTTCGCATTCACGGTAGGCGATGACGAAGCATAACTGCCCGAATAGGTAATGGTTGGTTTGGTTGAAGCCCGGCCTGTTTTGGTAGTCACCAGAATAACCCCGTTGGCCGCCTGTGACCCATAAATAGCCTTACTGCTGGGGTCTTTAAGTACATCGACGCTGGCTACGTCGGCGGGGTTGATGTCCGACAGCCGCCCATTGAAGATAAGCCCGTCCACAATAATGAGGGGGGCGGTGTTGCCGTTAAGCGTCGAGGTGCCACGAATGTTGATGGCGGCTTCGTCGCCCGCCCGGTTGGTCTGGCCGATGGTCAGGCCCGGCAGTGATCCCTTCAGCGACTGGAGAATGCTCACGTTCGGCGATTCTTTGAACGCCACCAGGTTGGCCGATGCGATAGCGCCTGTCAGGTCTTTGCGTTGCTGGGTGCCGTAGCCAACAACAACCACCTCGTTGAGGGTTTTGTCGTCCGGCGCCAGAACGGTGTTAATAGTCGTCTGATTACCGACCAGTACCTCCCTGGTTCCGTAGCCGACAAACGAAAAAATCAGCGTGTTCGTGGGAGATGCCGAAACTTTGTACTGCCCATAAACATCAGTGGTGGTGCCTGTAGTCGTACCTTTTAACACCACGCTTACTCCGGGCAGGCCCCCACCGGTTTCGTCGGTTACTTTGCCGCTGACAACCTGCGCCAGCGAGATACCCGGAATGAGCAACATCAATGCCCAAACCAGCCCCCATTTGAATCCTTCGTATTTCTTTTTCATAGTTTTACTACAACAATGATATTTAATACTACCACGATACAATATTATAGAGTGATATAATAAATAGCAAATAAAGTTGCAATAATCAGAGACTAACTTTTATAAAATTCTATTAATCAATCTATTACAGTAAAAAATATTTTTCATATCATGTTGCCATTTACTGATTTACCACAACATTGATGTAGTTAGGCAAAATAGTCATACATTTACTCTCATATTGATACAGTAAAACGCAGAAGCCATTTCAGAATATGGTACAGGTGATTATTCGGGGATTCGACATCATAGAACTGGTTGCCGAGCGTCGGGGAGACGCGCTTACACTCACGGAAATTTCCGAGAAGCTGACGTTGAACCAGTCGACGGTTGCCAACATCATCCAGACGCTCGTCCACAAAGGGTATCTGGAACACATAGGCACCAAGAAAGGGTATCGGCTGGGGCCAGCCGCCTTCCAGCTAACCAATCAGAACGCCTACGGACAGGAACTCATCAGTGCATCGCAGGATGTAATGGAGCGGCTTACAACCTTGTTAGGCGAGTCCTGCATTCTGGGGGTTTTGCGGAACAACAAACGCTACACGCTGAACGTAGTCAATTCCCGGCACGATATTCAGGTGCAGGTTCATTCGGAACGTAACGTGTATGATACAGCAAGCGGGCGGCTTTTAATCGCGTACTTAAATCCGGGCGAACTGAAAAGATTCATTGACCTGAATGGATTACCGACGGAGGCTTTGTGGCCGGGAGTAATTACCACTGAAGTCCTGAAAATGCAGTTGGAGAGCATTAAACGGGAAGGCATCGTCTTTACTGACCACAAAGACAGGCACGTAAAAGGGTATGCTGTCCCGGTTTGGGCGAAGGGCGGGGTTGTGGCTGGACTCAGCGTTTTTCTGCCGGAATTCCGCTGTTCAAGATCAAAAGAGCAGGAAATAATTACAGCCTTGCAAAGAGCAGCTACTGAAGTTTCAGCACGACTTGGATGATAGTCAAGTAATTTGCCTGAACCGCCGTTCCGAGAAATTGTAGTGATTTTCGGCGTACAGTACTGGTCAGCTTCATATAGGCAATAAATAGCTCAAAACACCCTCACAAAGCTTCTGGTGGATGTTGCGGAGCATTTTCCTTATGTGACATCAATGTTTATTTCCGTACACGCTCCCCTCCTACTCAACCGGCTGATTTCGGCCAATAAAAGGGTAACTTATGCTATTTAATGAACTCGTTATTTTGTTATCAATGAATGGGTTGTATTACTAACAGCCATCAAAAAATCGTCCACAAAATCCTCCAAATCCTATCGGGCCTCGGGGACTACCGCGCACATTACGGACCTACCCACATACAACGCTAAAACCGCCATGTCTCCCGGTGTCCGTAGCCATCCCAGTTTAGCATCCTACCAACAATGAAGCCGCGCTCCCTTGGAGGAACGCGGCTTTTTTTGTGAACCACTCTGGTGAAGAACCAGACCTACTCTACTTTGAGCAGCTTGAGTGTCAGGCTTTGGGTGAACGTACTCACCCGCAGTAGCAGCACTCCTGCCGGGGTCTGGCCCAGGTTGAGCGTCTGACGCTCCACCATCCCGGCTTCTCCAACCGACTGCTCACTCACCAGGTGACCCCGTTCGTCGGTCAGGTGCAGTCGCAGCGGTTGGCCCTGGGCGCCCCACACCTCCACTTCGACCGTTTGACTCACCACAGGATTACCCAGTACCACAACCTTCAGCGGTACTTCGGGACTGACACCCAGCCGTGCACCCGGATTACAGGCCGCCAGCCAGCCGTAGCTGAAACTACTGCTCACCCCGCTCTGCACCGCCCGCAGACTGATGACTGGATTGTCGGTGTACAGATTCAGTACGTACGGACCCGGACTCGTCGTGGGCAGCATCTCATTGACCACCGAGAAACTCACCGGACTACCATCCAGACCCGCATACTGCGGATTGAAGTTCACCCGACGCTGACCCGCCGAAAGCACTTCGCAGCTGATGGTCTGCACGCCCGTGATGCTGAAGGGGCCACTTGGTGGTGGCGTAGCGCCCGCTGGATTCACCGTAATAGTGAAGCTGGTGCTGGCACTCATACTACCCGGATCAGTGGCCGTTACTGTCACGGTGCTCACCCCACTCATCGACGGTGTACCCGAGATGGTCGAAGGAGCCACGAAGTTCAGGCCCGCGGGTAAGCCCGAAACGGATAAGGTTAACTGGTTGGGCGTTTCGGCATCGGTGAACACATTCGCTAAAGACAGGGTGTAGCCCACACCCACCGTAGCCGACTGGGGCGACACCGGATTGGCCACCGTGGGCGGGGTGTTAGCCGTCGAGGAACTACAGGCCGACAGCCAGTTGTAGGCAAAGCTGCTGCTGATGCCGCTCTGCACCGCTCTCAGGGTGATAACCGGGTTATCCGTGTACAGGTCCAGACTGTAGGGGCCGGGGTTGGTAGTGGGGGCCAGTTCGTTGACCACCGAGAAACTCACCGGGGCTCCGTTCAGGCCCGCGTACTGCGGATTGAAGGTCAACCGGCGCTGACCCGCTGAGAGCACCTGGCAGCTGATGGTCTGCACGCTGGTGATGCTGAAGGTGCCCGTTGGCGGGGGTGGCGTACCGGCGGCCGGACTCACCGTGATGGTGAAACTGGTGCTGGCACTCATGCTACCCGGATCAGTCGCCGTCACCGTCACTGTCGAGACACCCGACATCGAGGGCGTGCCCGAGATGGTCGAGGGAGCCACGAAGTTCAGCCCCGCGGGCAGACCCGTTACCGACAACACCAGGCCATTGGGCGTTTCGGCATCGGTGAACACATTGGCCAGTGAGAGCGTGTAACTCACTCCCACCGTGGCCGACTGGGGTGGCACCGGATTCGCTACCGTGGGAGGAGTATTGGCCGTCGAGGAGCTACAGGCCGAGAGCCAGTTGTAGGCGAAGCTGGTGGAGGCCCCGCTCTGCCGTGCCTGTAGGGTGATGACCGAATTGTCGGTGTACAGGTTCAGCGTGTAAGGCCCCGGATTCGTCGTCGGCAGCATTTCGTTGACCACCGAGAAGCTCACCGGACTACCATCCAGCCCGGCGTAGCGGGGGTTGAAGGTGACCCGGCGCTGCCCGGCCGAAAGCACCTGACAACTCACCGTCGTGACACTCGTGATGCTGAAGACCGGCGTTGGCGGGGGCGGGTTTACCGTAATGGTAAAGCTGGTACTGGCGGATAGTGACCCCGGGTCGGTGGCCGTGACAGTCACGTTGCTCACCCCACTCATGGAAGGTGTGCCCGAAATAACACGACTGTTAGGATCGAAACTAAACCCATTGGCCGGATTAATGCTGGCGCTGTAGGTGAGCTGATTGGGCGTGTCGGCATCGGTGAAGGCGTTGACCGTATAAGCGAAGGGCACGCCCACGGTGGCCGTCTGGTTGGCGTTGGCCGTGGCCACCGGGGCCGAATTGACGGTGCTAACGGTCACGCTGGTGGAACTGCTACAGCCGCTGGCGTTGGTGACGGTCACCGAGTAGGTTCCCGCCATAACGATGATGCTGGGGGTAGTTTGTCCGGTGGACCAGGTCTGGGAGGTGCCCCCCGATGCGGTGAGCGTGGTCGAGCCCCCGCTGGTGACGGTCGTATTGCCGCTGATGGTCGCCGTGGGCAGGGCCGTACTGGAACTGACGTTGGTGCTGGCCACGCCCGAACAACCGTTGCCGGCGTTGGTGACGGTGACCGAGTAGAGGCCGCCGGTGGTGACGGTAGCCTGATTACTTGACCCAATCTGGGTAGCCCCGCTGCTGAAGCGGTAGCTGGTGCCACCCGAAGCGGTCAGCGTCACGCTGGTCATAGAGCAGGTGATGGGACCGTTGTTAGTCAGACTTGCCGTGGGCACCGATTGATCCCCTGTGACGGTGGTCTGGGCCGTAGCCGAACAGCCGTTGGTCCCCGTTACCGTCACCGAGTAGGTACCCGAGCTGCTGACCGTAGCCTGGTTGGTTGAGCCGATCTGAGTGGCTCCGCTGCTAAAGCGGTAGCTCAACCCTGCCCCGGTGTTGGCCGTTAGGGTCACGCTGGTGGTGGCGCAGGTAAGCGTGCCCGAACTAAACAGACTGGCCGGGGGCACGGAGTTGTCCTGACTCACCGTCGTGCTGGTGGTGCTCACGCAGCCGTTGGCGTCGCTGACGGTGACCGAGTAGCTGCCCGGACTGCTCACGGTACGGGTGTTGCCGCTGCCGGCCAGCACGCTGCCGGCCGGACTGGTGAAGGTGTAGGAACTGCCTCCTGAGGCTGTCAGCGTGACGGAGGTCTGGGCACAGGTCAGGGGGGCATTGTTGGTCAGGCCCGCGATGGGCAGGGAGTTGACTGTCACGGTAGTCTGTGCCGTGGCCTGGAAACCGTTGTCACCCACTGTCAGGGTGAAGTTCTGAGGCCCATTGCCGCTGGCCACCAGGCTCCGGCTGAAGGCCGTGCCCGTGGCCGTNCCACTCAGGGGACTCGTGCCGTTGGAGAGGGTAAAGGCGTAGGTGCCCGTCACGTTGCCTACCGTGGCGGTAAAGCTGATGGGACTACCCACGCACACCGTGTTGTCCACAGCCGCAAAGCCCGCGATGGTAGGCGTGGCGTTGACTGTCAGGATGTAGGCGGGTCCTAAGTCAGCGCAGCCGTTGGCATCCTGCCCCCGTACCACCAGCGTGAAGCTGCCGCCCTGGCTAGGCGTGCCCGATAGCACCCCGGCCGTGCTCAGGCTCAGGCCCGCAGGCAAGCTGCCGCTGGCCAGACTGTAGGTATAAGGAGCCACTCCGCCACTGGCGGTGAAGCTCTGGCTGAAAGGCATATTGATGGTGGCCGCACTGGTGGCAGGGTTATTCACCATCACCACCGCCGTATTGCTCAGCACCGTGGTGCTGGTGGTGCTCACGCAGCCACTGGCGTCGCCCACCGTCACCGAGTAGCTACCCGCGCTGCTCACCATCCGGGTGTTGCCGCTGCCGGCCAACACTTGACCGCTGCCGTTGGTGAAGGTGTAGGAGCTGCCCCCCGAGGCCGTCAGGGTGACGGAGGTCTGGGCACAGGTCAACGGACCGTTGTTGGTCAGGCCCGCGATGGGCAGGGAGTTGACTGTCACGGTAGTCTGTGCCGTGGCCTGGAAACCGTTGTCACCTATCGTGAGCGTGAAGCTCTGGGTGCCGCTGCCACTGGCCGTCAGTACCTGACTGAAAGCCGTGCCCGTGGCCGTGCCACTCAGGGGGCTGGTGCCGTTGGAGAGGGTAAAGGCGTAAGCCCCCGTCACGTTGCCTACCGTGGCGGTAAAGCTGATGGGACTACCCACGCAGACGCTGTTGTCCACAGCCGCAAAGCCCGTGATGGTAGGCGTGGCGTTGACTGTCAGGATGTAGGCGGGTCCTAAGTCAGCGCAGCCGTTAGCATCCTGCCCCCGCACTACCAGCGTGAAGCTGCCCCCTTGGGTGGGAGTGCCCGATAGCACCCCGGCCGTGCTCAGGCTCAGGCCCGGGGGCAGACTGCCGCTGGCCAGGCTGTAGGTATAAGGAGCCACTCCACCACTGGCGGTGAAGCTCTGGCTGAAGGGCGTGTTGATGGTAGCCGTGCTGGTGGTGGGGTTGCTTACCGTCACCACGGCGGTGTTGCTCATCACCGTTGTATTGGTGGTGCTCACGCAGCCGTTGGCGTCGCCCACGCTCACCGAGTAGCTGCCCGCACTGCTTATGGTGGCCCGGTTGCTGGTGCCGATCTGGGTAGCCCCCACGCTGAAGGTGTAGGAACTGCCCCCTGAGGCCGTCAGGGTGACGGACGTCTGGGCACAGGTCAACGGACCGTTGTTGGTCAGGCCCGCCAGGGGCAGGGCATTGACCGTCACCGAAGTCTGGGCCATGGCCTGGAAGCCGTTGTCGCCCACGCTCAGGGTGAAGTTCTGGGGGCCATTGCCGCTGGCCGTCAGGCTCTGGCTGAAGGCCGAGCCGCTAGCGCTGCCCATGGTGGTACTACTGCCGTTGGAGAGGGTAAAGGCGTAGGCGCCCGTCACGTTGCTTACCGTGGCGGTAAAGCTGATGGGACTACCCACGCACACCGTGTTGTCCACGGCGGCAAAGCCGGTGATGGTAGGGGGTGGTAGTTGATTGAGCCGCACACTCACCGTGTTAGAGTTATTATTAGCTGCTAAGATATCCATGTCGCCATCTCCATCCACATCCCCCACTGCTACACTATAAGGACTAGTGCCCACCCCTATATTGGAGCCACCACTGAAGTTACCACTGCCGTCATTCAAGCGCACACTCACACTGGCACTGTTCTGATTAGCAACTAAGAAGTCCAGGTCGCCATCCCCATCCAC
>NZ_KB893533.1:49249-49572 GCF_000374085.1 Spirosoma spitsbergense DSM 19989
GCCCCGGCCCCGTCCACAAAGACGCCAGTAGGATCATCTAGTTGATTGGCCCCGGAGCCTCGTCCATTGCCCCCGGCCACGGTGGTGCCGCTGGTAGCCCCGGCCGCCCACCTCTGGATGCGGTTGTTGGACAAATCGGCCACATAGACCGCCCCGGCCCCGTCCACGTATACACCATAAGGTAAATTGAGCTGATTAACCCCGGAGCCTGCTCCATTGCCCCCGGCCACGGTGGTGCCGCTGGTGGCCCCGGCCGCCCACTTCTGGATGCGGTTGTTGCCGCTATCGGCCACATAGACCGCCCCGACCCCGTCTACATACAC
>NZ_KB893533.1:49667-78166 GCF_000374085.1 Spirosoma spitsbergense DSM 19989
GTCAGTTGATTAGCCCCAGAGCCTGCTCCATTGCCCCCCGCTACGGTGGTGCCGCTGGTGGCCCCGGCCGCCCACTTCTGGATGCGGTTGTTGCCCCTATCGGCCACATAGACCGCCCCGGCCCCGTCCACGTATACGCCAAAAGGTGAATTCAGCTGATTGGCGCCGGAGCCTGCTCCATTACCCCCGGCTACGGTAGTGCCGCTGGTGGCCCCGGCCGCCCACTTCTGGATGCGGTGGTTGGACTCGTCGACCATATAGACCGCCCCAGCCCCGTCCACATATACACCAGTAGGCTTATTCAACTGATTGGCGCCGGAGCCTGCTCCATTGCCCCCCGCTACGGTGGTGCCGTTAGTGCTCGACTGGGCCCACGCGCTCAGGCTGATCAGGACCAGCAACATACATAGGGCACGAGAGCCGGAAGCCAGCCCAGTGGAGTCTTGCCGCTGCGGGCTTCTGTGGATGACCGAGCCCAGGAAGAAACCCTGAGTGGGTTGTGTGTTATTGAACAAAGTAGAAAGTAAGTGCATAGTCCGTACGCTGAGTGGGTTAGTGGCTATAAAACAGCCCTGCAAGAGTAGGGGGATCCGATTTAAAAAAGGTGCACTATTGTTCCGAAAAGGTGCACTATTGTTCAGCCCCTAGCCGATTGGCGATAATTGCCGGGCGAAATGCCAAATTCCTCGGAAAATAGCCGACTAAAATATTTTGGATTATCGAAACCCACGGCATAGGCCACTTCCGAAACGTTGAGTGCCGAAACGGTTAATAGCGCCTGCGCCTTTCGTAAACGCAGGGTGCGCACGTAGCGGCTGATGGACATATCCGTCAACGCCGTCATTTTATTGTGAAGGGTAGTTCGGCCCATACCCAACTGCAGACAGATGGTGTCTACCGAAAGTTCGGGGTTATCCAATTGCCCTTCTACCGTGGTTCGGAGCTTCGTCAGAAACGTATCTTCCAGGGCATCCACCACGGCAGCCGGAGTTGCTTCGGTTGGCAGGGCATCCGGCTGGGTGCCACCCAGCCGGATGCCCTGCCTGGCGTGGCCCGGCGGGATGCCGCCCAGCGCCAGTTGGCTGTAGTACGTCTGCAACTGCCGCCGGGTCTGGAGCAGGTTCCCCAGTACAAGCAGTAATTCTTCCCGTAGAAAGGGTTTGACCAGGTAGGCATCGGCCCCGCGCCGTAACCCGGCCATCCGGTCACTAACAGCTGCCCGGGCGGTAAGCAGTACGATGGGGATGTGGCTGGTGCGTTCGTCGTTTTTGAGTGTATCGCACAGTTCGAACCCATCTTTGAGGGGCATCATCACGTCGCTCAGAATCAGGTCAGGTATATTCGCCAGGGCCAGGTCAATACCGGCCTGCCCGTTTTCGGCCCGAATTACCCGGTAATCGGCTGCCAGGCAGGTTTGAACGTAGTCGGCCACATCGTCATTATCCTCCACCAGTAACAGCACGGGCCCATTGCCGGACGATGCCGGTTCTGATTCGCTCAACGGCATGGGGTCTGGGCTGACCAGTATCGCTGCGGGCACCGGCTCCCCGGCAGGTCCGGCCTGGATTGGCTGAGCCTCATGGGTAAGCGGTATACTGACCACAAACTCGGCTCCCTGTACAGACCCCTCCAGGCCATTCGTGGCCCGGCCGGACCAGTTTCGGACGGCCAGTCCACCGTGCATGAGCAGCACCAGTTCCCGCACCAGCGACAGCCCGATGCCGGTACCGCTAACCGATGAAGCCGACTGAGTATCTTCCTGGTAAAATCGGTCAAAGACTTTCGGAAAGCTTGCCGGGCTAATACCCGGTCCGGTATCCCTGACACTGAACTGAATCCAGGGGCTATCCAGCCGGGGGCCATCCAGCCGGGGGCCATCCAGCCGGGGGCCATCCACATAGACTGTAGGGGTAAGTTCCTCGTAGTAACCCTGTGCGCTCAGGGGCTGCCAGGTATCCAGCAGTCTTAACTGATAGTAGATATGCCCGCCCTCGGGGGTAAACTTTAAGGCATTGGTCAGCAGGTTGGACAGGATATCCTGCAGTTTATCCCGATCAAAATCCGCTTCGCAGGGGGCTTCCGCCAACAGAAAATGCAATTGAACACCCCTGGCCTGAGCCAGCGACTGGAAGGATTCGCCCACGTACCGGACAAAGCCCACCAAGTCGGCCTGCACCGGGCGCAGCTGCATCTCACCGGCTTCCAGTTTGGACAGGTCCAGAATCTGGTTGATCAGCCGCAACAGATTGATCCCGCTGCGTTCAATCAGCCCGGCGGCCTTCCGAACCACAGGTTGTGGTGCCGTCGGCTTGTAATTCTCCAGTTGGGCGGCCATACCCAGAATAACCGTAAGGGGTGTACGGAACTCGTGCGAAATATTGGCAAAAAACCGGGAGCGGACTTCATTGAGCCGGAGCAAATCCCGGGCCTGCTGCTCAATGATTTCTTTGTCGGCCTCGATACGGGCGGTGGCTAGCTGAATCTCCCGCTGTAGCCTGATTTGTTCATTCCGGTGCTGCCAGATCCGCCATCGCAGCCACGCCCAGATACCGGCTCCTGCCAGCAGAGCCATGCCTATCAGAAACCAGGGGCGCATATAAACCGGCCGCACTACCAGCAGGTTTATCGCCAGCGTGTTGCCCGACCACTGCCCGTCGGCGGCCTGCGCTTTGATCAACAACCGATGGTCGCCGTAAGGTAGGTTACTCAACCGCAGGGAGGATTCCGTCTGGTAGTTCCATTCGGTATCAATATCGGTAAGCTGATAGGCATAGACGTTCTTTTCGGCGTTGGCGTAATTGAGCAGGGCAAAGTCAAGCACACTGGAACGGTCACCGGGTGGAATGGTGATAGTATTCGTCCTGACCACTTCATCCGTTTTATCCATGAACGTATCCGTCGCATTGTCGTACTGGCGAAACGACGTAATGCGCAGGGGTAGCCCGGCGGCTGGTTTCTGGGTTTGGAAATCACGGGGATCGAAGGCCGTAATGCCATTGAGTCCGCCAAAATAAATCCGGCCGGCCTTATCCTGGTAATGCGCAATCCGGTTGAACTCGTTGTTGGTAATGCCATCCTCCACAAAGTAAGACCGGGTCGTAAACCGGGCCGGATCGAACTGCATGATGCCATAGTCGCTGCTCATCCAGAGGTGGCCCCGCTTATCGGCATACACGGCGTAGATATTGTCGTTGGATAAGCCTTCGCTGCGCCGGAACTGCCGATGCTGGTTTTGCCGACGGTCCCACCGGATGAGTCCCGCGTTGGCCGTAGCCAGCCAGTAAATACCCCGGGAGTCCTGGTAAAAATGCTGATAACTCTCGGCGGGCAGGTACAAACGGCCCTCTCCCCCGCTCCAGTACCGGGCCGTTACGCCTTTTTTCGGATCTACGGTGTATAAGCCCGTACTGGCGCATAGCCAGAAAAGCCCCTGCCGGTCGGGAGCGATGTGCAGGATATGGGCCTGGGCCAGTTCGGTAAACTGATTGTACTGCGTAAATGGGTGTGGCTGCTCCCGTTTTGTGTCAAACAGCAGAAGCCCAGTTTGACCACCTAAAAGCCACTGGTCCGGACCAAATGGGTGAAGGGTCCACAGAATATACCCATAAGGAAGGCTTACACTAGAACGGGCTCCGGTAGGTGGGGCGTAGTGAACGAGTTGATCATTGATGCTGGCATAGAGGGTCCCCTGCTCATCCCGCGCTAACCCGTACGCGCGGGCATTGGCAGGATTAGTCGCTAGTAGGGGCAATTTCTTTGGTGGACCGCCCAGCCAGTTGGTGGTGTACAGCCCTGTGTTCTCCAGATTGGCAAAGACCTGATTGCCTGCTACGGTAATGCCCCGAATAGGAGCCATGTTGGCACCCTTATCGGTTTCCTGATAAAATAACCGATGAAAATTATTTTTAGCCAGTTTGACCTGATAGACACCAAAACTGGTCCCCAGCCAAAACAGTCCATTCCGGTCACGGAAAAAACTTCGGTTAGTAACCGGCACACCGGGTATCTGAGGGGCAATGGTCAGAACGGCTCGGCTGGTCGAATCCCGCAAACTCATCCCATCCCACACTAAGCCAGTACGGTCAAAGGCGTAACAAATCGGATAAAGGGGTCGGTTGAGCGAATTCAGCAGGGATGGTGGCCACGCTCGCCGTTGACCCAACTCGTCTACGCTATAAAACACATCAGATGATTCCTTTCCCGGGTAAGGGATAAAATAGAAAAATTCAATACCGGCGTTTTGCTGCCCAAAACAGATGCTAATCGACCCCAGGGAATGGTCAAACTGATGCACGATACGCCCATCCAGGGTTAGTTCAAGCAGATGTTTGTCATCCGCAACGGCCCAAACGGTATTACGGGCAGTAGCCCGAAAGACGACCAGTTGCTTAAACTGCGGCAGGGAAACGGACCGCAGCCCCGATGCCGGGTGGTATGATAGTAAACGGGCGGGTTGATTGTTTGTAAAAAAGACGGTACCGCTTGCGCTGCTGAGCAGGCGCTGGGGGAAATCGAATAAAGTTGAGGAGCGTTGTTTCCCAAACTTGTCGTTAAAAGAAATTGCCTTGTTGGTCAGTGGATTGAACAGGGTGATATGCGACTGACCGTAAGGTCCCATGAGCCATAGAATCCCGTCGGCATCCTGGGCAATGGACTGTATATCGTCAAAACCGAGTCCATTCCGCTCTTTAGTGTAAGTGGTAAACTTCTGACCGTCGAAGCGGCTAAGCCCCAACTTGGTGCCGAACCACATAAAGCCCTGCCGGTCCTGAAAAATGGCGTTTACCTCCCGATGCGACAAGCCCTGCTCGGGGCCATAGTGTTTCACCGAAGCCGCGTAGGGTTGGGCCGCACCAGGCTGGGTTTGTGCCAGCGTAGAGAAACAGAGCATCATGGCTATTACGCAGGCCAACCCTTTACTGACCAAGCTAAATCGTTGAGAGCTAAACCCGGAGTGCATGTCAAAACAAAACAAGACAGCACTTAATTCACCATTCAAACCAGGACGATCTGTAGCTGTGACATTTGACATTGCCGTCATGAGCACACTGGTTTACTTGGGAAAAGCCAGATTGTCATCAGTATTACTGAACAATATGATTCGTATGAAAATACGCTGGCTGAGCGGGAAATTCGGACGATAAAATTCAATTACCGGAGCAGAGAATCCATTGCTTGGCCGAGGCATTATTATCATATACGCGGCCGCCAGGAAATCGGTTTTAGCAAGCGATAAAGAATAATAACCAATCAAATCGGGCCGCTGATCCGTTGTGATTACTATATCGAATCGGCGGCCCGGTCCCGAACAAGCGAACTATATGCAAGGTGAACTAGTCAAGCAATGGCGTGTAATGAAACGCTGTCAAAGTCAAAAGCGCAAGTGATCGAGTCAATGGCTGCTGGATAAAAAAACTAGTGTTTTCGCTGGTACAGTACTGCCTTATTTCCTTAAGGCAAAAAATAGCTCGACAACCTTCGTCAAGCTTCTGATGTAGATTGCATCGTGTTTCTTTACGCAACTTACCTGTTTAATTCCGTATAGCTCTCCCCCTTATTCATCAGGCCATTTCGGTCAATAAAAGGATATCTGAGGTTATTTAATGGACTCGCTATTTTGCTATCAATGAATGGTTTGTATCAGTAATAACTATGCTGAAAATCGTTCACTCAAACCTCCAGTTCGGATCGGGACAACTGGGAATGGCAATATTGTAAACTATAATTCTTGAGCACTAAATAAAGTGACCAGCCCCTTCCACTACTTGCAGGCTACTGGATCGAAAGAATGTATCTGCACAGTAGTTTGTGAGGCCGCCGTTGGGCTTTTCTCGTGCTACACTTCGGCCCAAAATCACCAGTTCCGGGACATGTATTTTACCGGATCGGTTCGACCGGGTCAATCCTAATCCTGAAGAAAATTTAATCTCCTCTTCAGCTCGTCTTCATGCAGCGCCGGTAAATTTGTAGGGTCATCAAATCAGGCAACTATGAACCGACTGGATCACGTTTCAACTTAACGGAAACCCAACACCAGGACGTAACTAACGTGTAGCTACGGTAACTACCTAAGGCAGATCTTCGTAAAACAGGGACGTACCTCACTGCTATCAGACCACTAACCGTCTGTACTATGACCTGCCGGGGTTATTGAACACTCGTCTATCAAGGAAGGGACAAAACGGATAGCCTTACTTTTCTTCACCGCTGAGCCAAGGCAGGGAGAATCTTTCTGATTAAAAAAATAGTCCATCAGCTATCTTCCCGTGGGTCATGCACTGGACGTAAGGCGGTTGGTGGCCGTATGAACTATCGGGTCTACTGGTTATCTGTTGAACAGAATCACACCACTTCCCCACAAGTGAGTAAAAGTACCAACAACCGGCACGTGGCGTCCGTACGCTTTTTTCTAAACACACTTACCAATCAGGCTGTTAGTTTGGACAGTTCGATCATGGCATTGTTTTTCATGATCGGTGGGCAGACAGACCCGATTCATAATATCTAATGAAAAGGGTAAAATGCCTTCCCTGTCAACAGGAGACGGGTCAATCCGCAGCGGTTACAGCCCATCCTAGGCCTTTATTTTAGCACGACTTCCGATCAAGAACGCATAACGCATGACTCAACCACCAGCCGATAGTCCAAACAAACCCCGGGGTATCTGGCCGCTTCAGGCCCTAAACTTTTTCATGGCCGATATACAGGCGGGCATTGGTCCTTTTCTGGGTATATTCCTGCTGGCCCACGGCTGGAAAAGTGGCCTGATCGGTTCCGTCATGACCATTGGCGGGGTAGCAGGAATGCTGATGACGGCCCCCGCCGGAGCCCTTATCGACGCCACTAAACGCAAAAAGACGTACGTAATCGTGGCGGCTTTGTTTACCACCCTGGCCTCGGGTATTATCCTGCTGTCACAAAATTTCTGGCTGGTCAGTGTCTCGCAGGTAGCCACTGCCATTGCCGGCTCGGCCATTGGGCCGGGGGTGGTGGGTATCACCCTGGGCATGGTACGGCAAGCAGGATTTAATCGGCAAAACGGCTACAATCAGGCCTACAACCACGCAGGCAATGTGGCAGGTGCCGCCCTGTCGGGTTACTTGGGCATGCGCTATGGCATGCCGGCCGTTTTTATCCTGGCCGCCTTATTCGGGGTATTAGCTATTATATCGGTCCTGCTGATTCCCAGCGAGGCTATTGACGATGATGCCGCCCGGGGACTACCCGAAAAAAAGAATACCGGTGGCACCTCCGACGCCAACGGCTTTCAGGTACTCCTCAAAAACAAACCCCTGCTGCTGCTGGCAGCCGCTCTGGCCTGTTTTCACCTCGGCAACGGGGCCATGCTGCCCCTGTATGGACTGGCAGCTGCCAGCAAAAACACGGGCAACGCCACCGAATTTGTGGCCATGACGATCATCATTGCCCAACTGGCCATGATCGTTGTGTCCCTGCTGGCCATGCGGATGGCCGAGAAGAGCGGCTTCTGGCTGGTCATGCTCATCTCCTTCATGGCCCTGCCGCTGCGCGGTTTCATGGCGGCTTACCTGACCAATCAGGTTGGCCTGTATCCCGTGCAGATACTGGATGGCATCGGGGCAGGTCTTCAGAGTGTGGCGGTACCGGGTATGGTGGCCCACCTGCTCAACGGAACCGGGCGGGTCAATGTCGGGCAGGGTGCCGTTATGACAGTACAGGGCCTAGGGGCTTCCCTGAGTCCGGCCATTGGAGGCTGGATGGCCCAGCAGATTGGTTACTCAACGACGTTTCTAATTCTGGGCAGTTTCGCGCTGGTATCCATCCTGCTGTGGCTGGGGTTTGCCACTATCCTCAAATCGGCCTGCGATACCACCGGCTCTTCTGCGCTGGCCCCGGCCTGATGCCCATAGCCTTCAGGCCGGGGAACAGAACGGCAACCGGGGTCGTTGAATTGGGCGGCATTCACTGACCAGATGATAACCGCGCAGGCCAATCCCATCCTCTCCCCGATCCTATTCGCACAAACTACGTCCTGATGCATCCTATTTTTATCTGGCTTATTGTCTTTTTGTCCATTGCGGGGGTCATCATCCGTCCCTTCAACATCCCGGAATTCGTCTGGGCCATGGCGGGCGCTATTCTGCTGGTCGTACTGGGCCTAATCACACCGGCCGAAAGCCTGGTGGGGATCACCAACGGTACCGACGTGTACCTGTTTCTGACGGGCATGATGCTGCTGGCCGAAACTGCCCGGGCCGAAAAGCTATTCGACTGGCTGGCGGCCCACGCCACCAAACGCGCCAACGGGTCGGCAAGGCGCCTGTTCGGGCTGATCTACCTGGTGGGAATAGTCGTCACCGCTTTCCTGTCCAACGATGCCACGGCGGTGGTGCTGACTCCGGCTGTAGCGGCAGCCGTCAAAGCCGCCCGGGTCAAAAATCCGCTGCCTTACCTGTTCATCTGTGCCTTTATTGCCAATGCAGCCTCGTTCGTGCTGCCCATCTCCAACCCGGCCAACCTGGTCATTTACGGCACGCACATGCCCCCACTGCTGGCCTGGCTAGCTCAATACACCATCCCCTCGGTCGTATCCATCGCGGTTACGTTCGTGATGCTGCGCTTTACCCAGCGGAACGCGCTAACCGAAACCATCGAAACGGACAACCCCATACCCCACCTGTCGGCGGGTGGGCGGCTGGCCCTCATCGGAATTGGTATTACGGCCCTGATCCTGCTGGTTGCTTCCGCCCTTGAAGTGCCCCTGGGTTTACCCACAGCCATTACGGGTATTCTTACGTCGGTGCTGGTGCTGGCTCGGGCTCGAAAAAGTCCGTGGAACGTTATCCGGGATGTTTCCTGGGGGGTACTGCCCCTGGTGGCCGGTCTGTTCGTGCTGGTCGAAGCCCTGACCACCACAGGAATCATCCAAACCCTGACTAC
This sequence comes from Spirosoma spitsbergense DSM 19989, assembly GCF_000374085.1. Taxonomy (GTDB): domain Bacteria; phylum Bacteroidota; class Bacteroidia; order Cytophagales; family Spirosomataceae; genus Spirosoma; species Spirosoma spitsbergense. The sequence goes on from NZ_KB893533.1 coordinate 58,587, forward strand.
CCTGCTGCGCACAAGCACAGCGCATTCAATTACCGAAACCACCTGGCTGAGCGGCCTCGGGGTGGCCCTGGCCTGTAACCTGATCAACAACCTGCCCACCGGACTCATTGCCGGTACGGTGGTGCAGGCCGGGGCGGTACCTGAAGTCATTAAAAGTGCCATCCTGATTGGTATCGACCTGGGCCCTAACCTGTCGGTAACAGGTTCGCTGGCCACCATCCTCTGGCTGGTCGCGCTACGACGGGAGGGGCAGTCGGTCGGTGCGTGGGCATTCCTCCAACTGGGTGCCCTGGTGATGACCATCCCCCTACTGTGTACCCTGGGCGTCATTTGGCTTTACCACTGGTACGCTGGCTGACCAGCCTGCAGTACGCTCCCCTCAAACCAGCCTATCACTTTCGTTAACCGGCGCTACTCATGGAATGGATCTATACCCTGCCCAACTGGCTGTTCTTCGTTTTTTGCTGCGGAGCCACCCTGCTGTTCTCGCTGGCTGGCTATTGCTTGGCCCCTGGGTTAGGTCCCGCGCGATGTCACCAGCCGAACATAACGATCTGGTGAGTTATGTTCTTGGGTCTTCGGGTGTCATTTACGGCATTCTGCTGGGTCTGGTGGCGGCCGGTGTGTGGCGTAACTTCCAATCCCTGTCGAGTCAGGTAGATGAAGAAGCCACCCTTACCGCAGCCCTGTATCAGCACATGGCTACTTACCAACCGCCCTACGAGGAGGAATTAAAGGCGTACGTTCAATCCGTTATTCAGCAGGACTGGACCGCCCATCATCAAGGCCGGGTACCTCAGGAGAGCAGTAAAATTCTCCGTTCGTTCAAAAATCCTCTGTTCAATTTTGTTCCGTCTACGCACCGGATGCAGGTGGTACTCGAACAGGCCATCAATCAACTCAATGAACTGCTCATTGCTCACCGTTTTCGGTTACGGGGCGATCAGGCCGATCTGCCCGAAGTGCTGTGATGGGTCACTAATCTGGGAGCGTTGATCAACGTGGCTATTTCCTGGTTTTTCGTGGCGGATATCCTCGTCCACCAAACCGCTCTGACGGCGTTGATCGCGCTGCTGCTGGGCTCACTGCTGTTTTTGACAGCCGCCATGAACATTCGTTCCGGGGCAGTTCCAGTGTCGATGCCAGCGCGTTCGAATCGGTGCAATATGAGATGGTCCATTACTGGCCGGGTAGTAGACCCCTTTTTTTTACTCCAAATACCCAACAATAACATAACGTTTTACTTTATCGAACCATGCGAACACGGTACGTTCATTCCATCCAGCTAACGGCCGTCGGGCTTTTCCTAGCTATCTCGTTCACCAATTGCCTGTCGAGTCGGCAGGCTAGTTCTACCCTGAGTCGGGTAGCCAGCGACAACTGCGTCATCGACTCCAGCGGCATGTCGGGCTACGTCTTTCACCCCATCAAGCTTGTAGTCGGATCGCCCGATGACTCGTTGCTCCGGCATCGCTACGGCGAACGGGGGCTAGGTATGGGGCAGGCCGTGGAGTTGACTCCCGTATTGGAGCAGCTAACCCGCCTGGAACAACAGCAAAAGCCCGGTTAGCCAGTTTCTACCGATTACCTGACCCTGCGGCAGAAACTATCCGACCAACTTCAACTCGCCAGTTTTGACATCGCTACCGCGGCTGCTTTGGTCGATTGTGATACCAAGCGGGCCACCCTGACGGCTACCCTGCTGACCCGGCGGGAAAACGTTCGGGAAAAACGCATGACCATCAGTGCCATTACAATCGGGACCGTCGCTATTATTGGGGCCAGTCTATTGAACCTGCACGAACTACCGCGTACCGCCGACTGGTTTCATATTGCCGGTGGTGTAGGAGAAGGCGGGCTAGGTGTACTGGCCCTCCGCCAGAGGTTCCCAAGAGCGGAGTATGGTCATGCGCGAAACCCGCTACGCGACATCTGGACCAGGCCCGAAACATCGATTGTATTTGCGCCCCTGGTCTGGTACTACCTTAACCAGCCAAAGTCTACCAGTAATCTTTCGCAGGCAGACGCCCTGCGCAACCGCTGGGAATTGCTGGTATCACTGGATGCGGGGGCCAAAAAAGCACGGTCTCACACCCCTGGGGAGGTGGCTTATTTTGGTGAAAGCGGTACGTACACGGCCGAAGAGTTGACGGTCCGGGCGGCTATGCTGGGACAGATGGAAACCGAGATCCGGCTGATGAATAACGATCTGACCATTCTGCTCAACGAAATTGTGCGCCCCGTGACGAAACGATAAACAAACTCCTGAAATACCAGTCAGGGAACTTTCAATGGATATAGGTTATGTAAAGCCATTACTGAAACCGTCCAGATAAACCTCCGATTCCGGCTGAGACTGGCCAGGTTGTAAAGGGGGAGTGAAATAGGATTTTTATTCCCTTTCCAACCGACTGTACCGAAATAATCACCGCATCAAAAAGCCGCGCCAGCAGGACTAGGGAGCGGCTTTTCGAGGGAGTTTAGTGTACGGCGTTAATCACTTGTTTATCGGCATGAGCAGTGTTATGAGCGTTGCCGCCTGCGCCACCACCAACGGAGCCGGGTCCAACCGCTAAAGCGAAGGGGTTTGCTAATGGTTTGGGTATCCTGTATTTCACGACCTAACTCCACCGCCAGTCCCTGTGATTTGCTGATGGCCAGAATCTGGCTGCTATACAGGCTGCGGTGACCGGATAACAGAAAGCTGATTACACACGATACGGCCGCGTAAGGAGCCACCCCTGTCCCAAACAGTTCAATGGCCAGAATGCTGGTGGAAATCGGGGCGTTGGTGACCCCGGCCAGGACGCTCACAAAGCCTATTGCGGCAAATGTGCCCGGATCGCCCCCCGTAAGATGGCCAAAGAAGCTGCCTGCCGTGGCTCCGATGAATAAAATCGGCGTAATGACGCTGCCGCTACGGCTGATGCTTAGGGTGATGATTGTAAACAGGGCTTTGAGCAGAAAGGCATACGCCACTACGGGTTTACCTTTGATACAACCCTCCATCAGACTCAGGCCCAGGCCAAGGTAATCGCGGCCAAACAGTAAGGTCAACCCCACGAGCACCGCACCGCCCAGCAGCCCTTTCAGCGGTCGCCAGAGGGCAAGGCCCGCCGTCAATGCGGTGCTCCGCCGGATTGCTCCAATCAGGGCGTAGGCAATCAGCCCAAAGAAAATACCCCCCGCCAGCAACCGTAGAAAAAAGTCCTGCCCGAAAGCAGGAACAAAGTTTAGCGGGTAATAAAAGAAGGTTATGCCCAGTGCCGACGACACCTGATAGGCCGTCAGGGAAGCGACGAAAGCAGGCAACAATACATCATATAAAATAACGCCGACCGCCAGAATCTCGATGCCGAAGAGTGCTCCGGCGATGGGTGCCCCAAACACACAGGCGAAACCCGCGCAGAATCCACAAAGCACCATCTTCCGCCGGTCCACATTGTCCACCCGGAATAGTGAGGCAAACAAACTACCAATGCCCGCCCCGATCTGTGCGCAGGGACTTTCCTTACCCGCCGAGCCGCCCGTAGCCAGAATCAGCGACACATTGACTATTTTGGTGGGGATAAAATTACCCTCAACCCGACCGTGGTTTTTATTGATGGCAGCAATCAAGGCATCCGTTCCCAAGTGGTTTTTGAACACGAACAGGCTGATTACATTGGCCAAAAAGAAACTCAGCGGCAACAGGTAAAACACATGTTCGTAGCGATTGCCGGCTTCAATTATATAGTGAATAAAGGTGATAAACCCTGAAGCAGCCAGGCCAACCACGCAGCCAATGAACGTGGATAGAACAAGCCATTTAAGGACTGTAAAAAAGAGTACTACTTCTTCGTTTAAGCGCATGTACTTTTAACTCATATACAGATCAGTTGATTGGCTAATTCAATCAGTCAGGCAGTAGTAAACATAACTGTCTGCGTATAATAGAGTTGATGTAAGTTCATTATCAAGGACTTGAAAGAAATGGCCAAATTTTGATCAGTCTAAAAAGCCAGAGAATCGCTTAAATGCGCAGCTAATCTTTTCTCGAAGATTTTATTCAATTCTAAGCGGTTACAAATTTTGTAAATGCCTGAATATCAACTTACATCAAGTCTAATTAACGTTGCCTCGTCTATCAGCCTTCAGCAGCGAATAGCCGATGAGTGAGAGGGCAGGTACCCGGTGAGTTCATCTACTGACCCGTTAAGTGCCGAAAATGACAATAGGCATAGGCGTTGACCAATCCGTAAGAACCGTAGGCATCGGTATCAAGTAACCGGCCCGTCTGCATTTGATTCAGTAAGGTCAGCATACAACCGTCCTGGCTAAAAACCTTCCGACAGGTTCGCTTACTTAAATTATAAATAGCACTATTGGGCGTTAAACTGAAATAGTAATAGTTTCCGGCAGAAATTCCCCAGGGGTGGTTTCGGTAGATTATCAGGGGGCCTTCTTGCATCACTTCATACTCACCATCCCCTAAAAGACGGTACCTTGCACCCTTATCCGTCTGGTAGCCCCAGACGGATTCAGCCGGTAGCCACCAGTGATGGTTTTTTCGATCAATTAGTAGCACCTGATGCTTACGGGGCTTTGACCGGAATGTTTTTACCCACGACTGCCCCAAGGTACTCGTTAACTCATGCGGTGACCGTAATACCTGAAGGTTTGTTGACTGACAGCTCAGCAAGGTCAATGCCCAAAGGATGCTCCATTTACCAAACTGAACCAGTGTCTGGTTACCTAATTGACAGGTTTTCCGCTGCTGAATGACCATAGAGTAGATAAATTGATTTACCTTCAGCGCTTATTAATCAACGGGTTAGCTGTGAGACGCTTCTGCTTGCCACCTATAGACACCGGCAATAACTGAGATGGCTTTCGTACGTAGCCTAGTAAATAGGTTGCCGCAATGTGCAAATCCCGCTCCGTTCGCATGCGCGAATCGATTAACTCATTGACATTGCCGAAATGAGCGATAAAGCCTTTGGGGGTTAATTGGCCCATCCTTACTTCCCAAATCATGGACCCTAAGGATGGCCTTGTCTTCAAATAATCGGTGTACAGATTCAGTACCCTTTTTAGAAGTATATATCGATCCCGCCATTCCTCATACGTTGGGTAAATAAAACTGGAGACATTAGACCCACCAAATAATACGTTCGCCGGTGGCAGAATGGGGTAGATCGTATCGGGCACACTGATTGGTTGACCCCCGTTTAGTTTATCCAGTTCCTCTTGTAGTCGACATATAGCAATCTCTTTTTGAGAACGCTTTTCGGTTAGTGCCAGGAATAGGGTACTCACTTCAGATTCGCCCAAATTGGTTAATGTCGTTAGATTACGCCACAAAAGAGCCTCTGAAAATTGATGAATTAATTGCTGGCGGTTAATAAATTCGCCCAGTCGTTTTCGTTGGTAAATTAACTCAAGGCCCGTCAGTCTGGCTTGCCGATAAATCTTTAGGTGCAACGCCTGGTAGCTGATTGCCATCTCCTGACGTGACTGGCAGATTGGTTTGCTGGCTGTCGACGGGCATAGACTACCTAAAGCTGTTCCGGAATCAGGTAGCCTGCTCACCCCCTGACAGGAGTCTACCCATGAGCGGCCCGCCCGCAAATAGGGGTTATTGGTAACTAACGTGGTTAATAGCGAATCCAGTGACGATTGACCAGAAGCCACTAACTGACTTAGCAACCAGAAAAAGGCAGTTAAAACAGATGGGTGAACAAATCGCATGGCGGTTAAACGGTAAAGAAAATAGGTAGTGATTCCAGAGGGTTGATGAATAGATGCTTCAGCAGAGGTATCGCACCGGCGACCCGGTTAGTTTTGAGATGTCTAAAGCTATATGGTACTCCAGCCGCCAGTCGGATAAGTTATCAGGCATCATTCGCCAAGGAATACTGCCCTACGTACAAAATGGCATTGATAATGGCCCTGATGGGCTTTTTGCGTTTGTGTTGCCAAATGTTGGGAGCAACAAAGTTTGATAGCTTGCCACAGCACTGGCTGACCGACTCTCACTTCGCGTGAAACATTAAACAACCTCTATGATCGAATTATGAGATAAATCAGTACCCAATAAACTATTTTAACGCGAACTATGAGATTTTTGACCACGTAGTGGTCGGATGTTTATAGAGAAATGCCCTTTTGAGCCAATTGGCGTGCCGTAGGTACGCAACAATGGCTACCGGTTGCGTACCTACGGCACGCCAATTGGAGAAGGGAACCTATTTCTACAAACATTACGTGCCTATGGCACGTCAACTGGCTCACAATCAGCGAGAAAATCTCATAGTTCGCGTTATTTTATAATCCAATCAACAGCCGCTTAGCTACGTTAAAATTAGTGGCTTTAACCTGTAAAATATACTGGCCGGGAGGCATCGTAGTCAAATTTAGCCGTATTCGTTCATCAAAAAGGGGAACGGGTATTGTTCGTACTAACTGCCCCGTTAGGGTATATAGGCTTACGACGGCATTACTCAGATTGTTTATCGTTTCCAGGGTGAGATCTCCATTCCTACTGGGATTAGGGTAGACACTTAGCCCTCGATTGGCCTCATCAGCGGTGAAATTGAATACGCCCGAAGGCTTAGAGACGCAGGTCAGCGATGGGCTATACCGAATAAAGGCACGGGCCGAGTAGGCACCTGAACGCGTAGCTTTAATAACAGCTGTCTGCACCGGTAGAAAATCGGCATCCCGATACCAATCGTAATAATCGCTCGGTGGCGCACTGGTAGCCTCCAGCGTATAAGTGCCTACCTGATTGAGAGTTGGTACACTAGGTAGCGGCTTTACGGCTACGGCAAGTCCAGTCGGCAATGGGGAGAAGCAGCCGTTCTGATCACGAACTTTTGCCGTGAATGTGCCGGATTGCTTCACGAAAATAGTCTGCGTTGAGTCACCCGTTGTCCAAAAAGGTTTTAGGATGCTACCAGCTGTTAGACTAACCTGGCCGCCCTCACAAAATGTAGTCAGGCCGTTTGCCGTCAGGATGGGGGCGGGGGGCAGGGGATTGACCAGCACCGTAATGGGGGCTGAGGGAGTCGACAGGCAGTTGAAGCGGTTTAAGGTCTGAAGTGTATATATCCCCGACTGGTTGATGGTAATGGCTTGATTTGTCTGGCCGGTACTCCACCTATAGATCTCTTCCGGAGATGCCATCAGGGTTACCCGCTGATCGGCGCAGAACGTGGTAGCTCCGCTGGTGGTGACAGTCGGCATTGCGGGTAATGGATGGACGATAACAGAAAGGGCTGGTGAAAGAGGTGATGTACACCCGTTTTGATCCGTTACCCGCAACGTATAGGCTCCGGCCGTTGTAACGTCAATGCTACGGGAGTTCTGACCTGAATTCCAGGTATATTGAACATTGCCCACGTTAGCTGTAAGGGTCGTGTGCTCGCCCTCACAGAGTGTGGTTGATTTTTCGGATGATAGACTAGGAGTGGCTGGCAGGGGATTGACCAGTACGGCTACCGGTGCAGAGGTGAAGTCGCAGCCGCTTACATCCCGGTAGCGCACGGCATAATTCCCTGAACGGGTAGCCGCAATAGTTTTGTCAGTTGCCTGAGTGGTCCAGAGGTTATTCAGCTCATAACTTGACGATAAACTCAAGCTCCCCCCCGCGCAGAACGTGGTCGGTCCACTTGCCAAGATAACGGGCGCATTAGCGACGCGCACTACGGGCGAGAACGTGACATTCCCCGCGTTATCTTTCACTTTTGCCTGATAGTCGCCCGCTCCTTTAACCAGGGTTTGACCGTTTTCGCCCGAGCTCCAGTTAACCGACGAAAACTCACCATTTAGCCTGATGATCAACTGATTATTGCCGGCGCAGGATACTGAAATGGTTGGTGCCGGTGCGGGAAGCTTAGGTCGAGCAGCCCCGAAGAAAGCATTGTTCAGACTGTTATTCCAGGCGGTTGCTAAGTCAATGAGTCCACTGGTATCGAAGTGGACATCATCGAAAGTCGCCGCCGTGCGGGGTGGCCGTTGTCGGGGAATTTGAATGGCATCGGTTTGAGGGCCTGCAAATACATTTGGTGTTTCAGTAATCACCTGATTTTGAGCGGTAATAATTTCAGGACGATTACCAATGGCATCACCTGTATAGGAAACGCGGGCGACTACCCAGGGTATAGACTGGCCGCAATCCTGCCGACTGCGATTGATAATAAATTGTAAGTCATTGACATAGGCGCTCGATGTTGTTTGGATAAAATTCTCGGCTTCTCCCTGCTGCCACAGTATAGCGCGCACGCCCAGCATATTCGCAAAAAACTGCAAAGCGATGCGGAGATTGGCATAGGGCTGACCATCCTGATAATAATAGCCGCTGGCGTAAATACTTTTGGAACGGCCCTTCTCAATGCTTTCCCGCCAGTTCTTGATCGCTGCTCCTTCGTAAGCCGCATTTAAAAACAGAATAGGCACGTTCAATCGTTGGGCCAACAGATCCCCCAGCTTTCCCCAACACCAGGTTCCCAAGCCACGTGGTGTGAGCCTATTGCCCTGGTTGAGGTGAGTAAAACGGCCAAAACTGGCTGACGGAGGATCTTGCTGACTCTGACTGGCATCGAAGTAGTTCATACTATTTACCCGATCATCGCTGGCACTGGGCATATCATCATATATTCCCTGTGCGTTCGACTGCCCTGCAACAATAAATACTTCACCCACGCCGACCCGCTCGATAATGGTGGTACTACCTATTGGCTGATCATCGTTCATGCCTCGTACTTCCAGGTTATACCAACCGCCCTGCACGGTTAAATCACCAGCGTATATACCTCCTTGCGGGTTAGCCTGTAGAGTCATCCAGTCAGACGACAGACCCTGGCCGTCCCGTGCCTGCACCCGGGCATCAATACGATTTATAGCCGGGGATGTGTAATAACCATTGATCCGGATGGTAGCTGAATTGCCGGTAGTCCGTTGAATAACGGCTCGATTCGTTGGAAATGAAACCTGAATTTGTGCGGCTATCATCTGTGGCCAACCGAGTAGTATCATCCAGGCAAACAGTACCTCAGATTTACAAACGTTCATAAAACTGCAGGGCACCTGCCTATTAAAATAACGTAGCACTGCCTATTATAAAAAGGAAGATAGAAACCGGGCAGGGTAGCCAGCACTACCAATAAGACATATAATAGTGATTTCGCATCCCCCGTAGGCCTGCCCTCCTGCTGAAAGATGTAGGTGATAACCTGAAACCCGATCATAAAACTTAGGGCGAAACAAAGACCACACCAGGTTATTGCCAACGTACCGATGCGAAACAAATCGGCTTTAGCCGTCCAGCGATGGCGCGAAGTGGGGAGTCGATACGAAAGAAATTTAGCACATTCGTTTAAGTGAGTGTTTCACAGGTTTTCGCTGTTCCCCTCGTTTAGTCGTCAACCTAATCATACAGGTGGTGGCGAATGGGAACGGTGTATCCTTCGGCTTAATGATACGGTAACCGAACGTTCCCGCACGCTGCCCGAAAACCCGTTTCGGAGCATGGGTGACCAATCTATTTCCTGGCGACAATGGGTCCCGAAACGGTTTTAACCGATGTATTATCACGAATATCGTCGGAGGCTTTGGCCAAAATCGGCTCCTGGGGTTTTAACTTTCCGATCACCTCTACGGTTTGGTCGGTTTCATTTCCCATTTGCACCGGAACAAAATGCGTTTTTCCGCCCTGTACGGTAATGACATAACTGCCTTCCATAGAGGTCACGACCGCCGTTTTGGGGACATACAAACTCTTTTGCTGGCGCTGAACGGGAAAGTCAACATTGGCATACATGCCTGGCATGAGCTTCAGAGCGGGATTTTTGACTTCCACTTCGATAAGTTCAGCCCGCACCGACCGTTCAACGTTGTAGGAAATTCGGTCCACCTGCCCCCGAAAGGTCTGGCCTGGAAAGGCCCCAACTGTAAACGTCACGGGCGTATGTTGGCGTAATTGACTGGCATATACTTCGGGGACGGTCACCTGTAACCGCAACCGTTCGACTTCTTTTAGTTTGAGCACCGGTTGCGGGTCTTTTTGGGAGGGGCCTACAAACGCACCGGGGCTGAGCAGACGTTCCGTAACGACCCCGTCGAAGGGAGCCGTTAAGACTAGGTACTGCTTCATTTGCCGGGCGGCTGTCACCATCTGCACTTTACCCATCAGGGCAGCACTGTCGCTCAGCAGTTTACCGTGCGCTAAATCAATTTCCTGGGGCGCAACAGCCCCGGCTGTTTGACCAGCCTGTACCAGCCTTCGGTAGGTTATTTTGCTTAGACTAAGCTGACCTTTGGCGGCCTGCAAATCAGCTGTAGCCCGGTTTACATCGGCTTCCAGTTCGGGGGCTTCCATCACGGCCAGGATCTGTCCGCGCCGAACCCGGTCGCCCACATCCACGCGCAGCGTTTTGATAAATCCGTTCACTTTGGCGTACAGGGCTACGTCGTAGTGCGAGAGAAACTCGCCCGGCAGTTGGAGTTGTTTACTGCGCTGCTCGGCCACAACGGGCACAGTTTCGTATGCAGCTTCCTGTACCTCAGCCGTTTCGGGTGCTTTTTTCTCCGACGGGGAGGACGAACAGGCGGGTATTAACAGGGCCGTGCTACCCAGCAGTGCAATTCTATACAGGAGTTTTTTCATGATCTTCATTTTGAGTTGGTGCCCTACCCGGCTCCGTTGCGTACTGCCGCCGGGAACCGGTATGGCGACAGTGACGGAAGCCGGGTACTGGGCAGATTGGCTTAGTTGGGATGCGTAGTTAGGAGTTCTTTTTTGAGCGGATCAATTCCATCATAGTACACGCTTTCGTAGTCGTTGGGATTGAGCGAAGGCGATTTGATGGTGGTCTTCCGTTGGATAGTAGCGAAAATGACCGGAAGTATCAGCAGGGCGGCAATGGCCGAGAAAAACAGTCCACCAATCACCGCGCGGCCCAGCGGACCCGACTGATCGCCTGCTTCGCCAAAACCGGATGCCATCGGAATCATCCCGGCAATCATTGCCAGCGACGTCATCAGAATTGGACGTAACCGCATACCCCCGGCCGTCAGAGCGGCTTTGGTCGAATCGTCGTATTCTAAACGCAACTGTTCGGCGTTGGTGATGAGCAGGATGGCGTTCGCCACCGATACCCCCACCGACATGATGATGCCCATGTATGATTGCAGGTTCAGTGTACTGCCCGTTAGTACCAGCAGTCCCAGCGACCCGGCCAGCACCGCCGGAACCGTCGAGAGTACTACGAAGGCCACCTTGAAGGACTGGAAGTTAGCCGTCAGCACTAATAGAATTACGATCACGGCTAAACCCAGCCCCGTCTGTAAGCTACCGAGCGTGTCGGTCAAGAGTTGTGCTACGCCCAGCAGTTCAACCGTTGTGCCTTTGGGTGGAGTCCCTAAATCGGCAATAACAGACTGTACGTCCCGCGAAGCCGTGCCGAGGTCTTTCTGGAAAATATTAGCCGAGACGGTCACAAGCCGGCGCGGACCCGAGCGGTCGATTTCGCCCGGCACGGTGGTGCGCCGGATGGTAGCCACGTCGCCCAGTGTCGGGCGGAGCTGGCCTTTGACCAGCGGAATAGCTTCCATATCTTCGACCGATCCCATTTCATATTCGGGTAGTTGCACCTGCACCTGATACGCATAGCCCGTTTTCTGATCGAGCCAGAGGTTTTTGGCCGTAAAGCGGCTTGACGAAGTGGCGGCTACCAGGCTTTTGGCAATATCATCGGCGGTCAGGCCAAACTGGGCGGCTTTGGTACGATCAATCTGGATATCGAGCGTGGGGTAGTTCAGGGGTTGTTTGATCCGCAGGTCGCGTAAATAGGGGATTTGTCGGAGCCGATCCAAAAGCCGATGAGCGTAAGTCTGTCCATCGGTGAGATCTTTGCCTGCTACCTGCACCTCAATGGGCGTGGAAGCGCCCTGGCTCATGATTTTATCGGTCAGCTCAATCGGTTCATACGAAATACTCACGCCTGGTATCCTATTGTGTACTTCCTGCCGCAATTTGTCGCGAAAAACGTCCATATTTCCGGCAAATCCTTCGCCCAGGGCAACCTGTAACGTCGCTTCGTGCGGACCTGAATTAAACACGTAGAGGTTACTGGTACCATAAGTTGAGGGAGTCATACCCACAAAGGCGGACGAAATCTCCACATTATCGCGCCCGGCGAGCTGGTCAATAATGGATAGTACCTGCTGCACTCGTTGCTCAGTTCGCTCAATACGCAGCCCCTGGGGACCAATAACGCGCACCTGAAACTGTTTGGCATTGCTTTTAGGGAGCATGTCCTGCCCAATCTGGGTGAAAAGAAAGCCCGTCAGCCCGAACGTGACCAGCACATAGCAACCGATCACCAACGACCGGTGTTTTAGGAGTCGACTTACCGTGGAGACGTACCTCACTTTGATGCGCTCGAAGCCTTTTAGTTGCTCGGGATGGAGTTTTTCGTAGCGTTGGTGCGCTTCAACCTCGGCGAACTCCTGCCGATCCAGCACCTGCACGGCGGCATGGTGTTCGCCTTTATGGGTTTTCATCCACCAGTTTGATAACACCGGCACCAGTGTCAGGGCCAGCAGAAACGCTACAATCATGGCAAAGCCGATGGAGAGCGAGAGCGGTAAAAACATGGCCTTGGGAATGCCCGTCATCAGAAACGAAGGGGCAAATACGGCCAGGATACAGACTAAAATAAGGAATTCGGGGAAGGCAATTTCCAGACAGGCATCGTAAATCGCCCGCGCTTTGGTCTTGCCCATTTCCAGGTGCTGGTGAATATTTTCAATCGTCACGGTGGCCATATCGACCAGAATCCCGATGGCTAAGGCCAAACCCGACAAAGTCATGATGTTGATGGTTTGACCCGCTGCGTTCAACAGCATCACAGCGGCCAGTACCGCGATGGGAATTGTCAGCACAACAATGAGCGAGGAGCGCCAGTCGCGCAGAAACAGCAGCACTACCAGGCCCGTCAGCAGTGCGCCCGTAATTCCTTCACTCATTAGCCCGCTGACCGCGTTGGAGACGTATACTGACTGATCGAATTCATAACTTAGCCTAACGTCGTCGGGCAATAGGCTTTGCATCTCAGCAAGTTTAGCTTTGAGTGCTTTCACCACTGACATGGTACTGGCATCTCCCGTTTTGGTGACGGGAATATAGACCGCCCGCTTGCCGTTTACTAAGGCATACCCTACAGTCTGGTCAGCCGCATCGGTCACCGTGGCTACATCGCCCAGGAAGACTGTCGGGCCACTGCCAAGTTTAAGCGGGATTTTGGCGAATTCACTCACCTTATCAATTACCGAGTTCGAGGGTGTCAAGTACGTATAGTCCCGCACCCGAACCACCCCGGCAGGAGAAATCTGGTTGGCTTTCACCACGGACTGCACAATCTGGTCGGGCGTAAGCGCGTAGGATTGCATTTTGTCGGGATCAACCTTGACCACAATCGTCCGCTCGTTGCCCCCAAAGGGTGGGGGTGATGAGGCACCGGGAATCTTGGCCAGCAGGGGCCGGATTTTGGTCGAAGCCAAATCCTGAATTTCTGACAGCGACCGTGTTTTGGAGTTGAACACTAATTGTCCGACCGGCAGCGTGGAGGCATCGAAGCGAACCACGACAGGTGGCTGTGAACCAGGAGGTAGGTAAGCCATCACGCGGCTGACCTGATTGGCTACCTCCCCGGCGGCCTGGGCCATGTTGGTGTTTTCGTAGAACGAGCACTTCACCAGGGTGAGTCCCTGCACGTTTTTCACATCCACATCTTTTATACCCGATACGTAAAGCATCTGATTCTGGTAGCGCGTAGCGACAAAACCCTCCATTTGCGAAGGCATCATCCCTCCATAAGATTGGGCGATGTAGATAGTCGGTGCGTTGAGTTTGGGGAAAATATCTACCGGAATACTCATCACAGCCATGATGGAGAAGACCAGAATGCCCAGTACGAACACCACAATAGTGACGGGTTTGGACAGAGCGGAGGAGATCAGTTGGTTCATCGGTCGGTTGTTTTACTGGTAAAGGCACTTAATTCACCCGTAGCGGCTGCCTGTTTCAAAAGGCTTTGCCAAACGCTGGCCGTCGATACGGCTTTGTCGATTTCAGCCCGGTTCAGGATGGCAAACGCCTGACTTAATTCCAGCGCGCCGGTTAGTCCGGCATTATAGCGACTGAGCGACTGTTCATATGCACCCCGTGCGGCCCGGATCTGCTGGTCGGCGTTAGTCACGCTGGCCAGGGCAAAAGCGTAGTCGAGGTTGGCTGTTTCGCGCTGGCGATTTAGGCCCAACCGCTCTTCGTCCAGATCGAACTGACGACTCTGCCCCAGCAAACGGAATTGCTGAGCGCGGTTCGAGGCCCGCCAGTAGTTAGACAACTCCCAATAGAGCACGGGTCCGACCATCACATCATAAGCCCGAAATTTCACCCCATCCCACAGCCCTTTGTGGTAAATAAGATTTCCATCGGCAGCTTTGACGTTATCAAGACCGGATCCTCTGGCCCAGGCCGCGCCCAGCAACCGGAACGAAGGGAGCCAACTTAGGCGGGCTGCTTTAGCCTGGTCCTGGGTAGTCAGGATTTCGGCCTGCCCAATTTGAAGAACAGGGTTGTTATCAATATAGGTTGCCTCGGCAACCGTCGCGGGCAGGGTTTCGTAGAAGGCGGTCTGACTGACACTGAACGCAGCGGGGTCAAGACCAGTGAGTTCCCCTAAGCGAATTTTCTGAGTCTGCTCAGCCTGCTGGGCTTCGGTGAGTATCAACCGGGCGCGGGACACCTCGGCCTGCGCCAGAGAAGAATCAACCCCAGGTCGAAGGCCCGACTGAGCCCGGGCGGTGGTCATCTGCCGAAAGGTTTCCACCCGCGTCAGATTGGCCTGTTGCTGCTGCACTAGTTCATGGGTGACCAGCGTCAGCAAATAAGCATCGGCGGTGCGTACCTGCTGCTGAAAAATCTCATTGGTCAAAGCTGCTTTTTGGGTAGCAACTTCTCCCCGCGCCACCTGCACGGTTGAGCGGACTTTGCCAAAATCGAAAAAGGCCCAGTCGGTCAGCAGCGTGGCAAAACTGGTCCAGACCATGTCGGGCGTATTACCCGCCGGTTTAATCGCCCCCACAATGGGAATAGCCGTGCCTTCATTTGGAAAAAATGTGCCCTGCACCTGGTTGCTGGTGCCGTAGAGCGCCTGGGATTGAAAAATCGTGTGGGGCAGGTAGTCTGCCTGGCGCTCTTTTACCCCGTACAGAGCTGCGGAAACCTGCGCCTGCCGGGCTTTGATGCTGGGGTACGTTTGCTGCACCCGGTCCAGTGCCTGGGTCAGGGTCAGGGGCATAGCCGTACCACCCGGCGGGGTGGCTGCTTGCCCATAAACCCCTGACAGGGCTCCAATCAGCAGCCATCCAGCGGTTAGCGTTAGTTGTTGTATCAATCGGTTGGTCATCGCCTGAACGCGGATAAGGTTAGTGAATCAGTTGTAAAAATGGAGTCAGTGAACCGCTCGAAGCCGCCCTGCCCAGCAGGCTCTGCCAATTTTGGTAGATGGCCTGCTGCTGGCGGATCTCGGCCTGATTGAGCAAAAAGCTCGTCTGACTTAACTCAATCTGTGAAGTTAGCCCGGATTGATAACGGGCTACCGTGCGGTCGTAGGCCTGCTGACTGGCCAGCTTCTGGGTGGTGGCATCCACCAGTGACTGCTGGGCGGTCTGGTAGCGGAGAGTCGCCGTATCAAACGCCCGGCGCAGTTGGCGTTGCGTCACTTGCAGATTCGCATAATGGCCCTGATTGACCTGTTGTTGCACCTGATAACCTCGCTTCGCACTAATAATGTCCGATAGTTTCCAAAGCATGGCGACGCCAATCATGGCATCGAACACCCGGGGCCGCAGTCCGGCTCCCAAATTCCGGTTGTAAGTGATGTCGGACTCTTTATCCCCTACGCCGGAGCCGCGCATGAATCCGGCACCAATGACTCGAAACGCGGGTAGGTGAGAATGCCGGATTGCTTCGGCCTGCCGAATGCCCTGGTCCAGATCCGCCTGTTGCAGTAGCAGGGCCGGGTGGCTGCTAAGGGCTTCGGTGGTCAGCGTCAGGTTAGCGGGCGGGTTCTGAAACGCTGTCGAAGCCTGGAGAGTAATACTATCGGCAGCTAAACCAGTCAATTCGGCTAAGCGAAATTTGGTGCTAATTTCCCGCTGGCTGGCGTTAAGCAGTTGCAACCGGGCTTTGGCCAGATCCGCTTCGGCCAGTGCGCTATCCACGCCGGGTTGCAGACCCGGGCGGGTGTGGGCAAGGGTGATTTGCTGAAGTCTCGTTTGGCGCTCAACATTAGCCTGCTCGACCTGTCGTAGCTGCTGGTTACTCAACAGCCTCAAATAAGTGTCCGCTGTTTCGATCTGTTGCTGAAAAGTCGTATTAGTGAGCGCAGCCTGCTGGCGGGTGTAGTTGGCCTGGGCCACAGCCACCTGGCTGCGAGTACGACCAAAGTCAACCAGGGGCCAATCGAAAAACAGGGTTGTGAAACTCGACCAGACCAGTGGGGACCCATTGGCCAACTGTCCACCCGCTCCGTTGGGCCGGATACCACCTTCCAGTGAAGGGGCTGAGCCAGCATTGGGAAAGAACGCCCCCCGGACCTGATTGGTTGTGGCGTAAATTGCCTGGGTCTGGGCAATGACTTTGGGCCGGTAGGCCAGCCGGGATTCTTCAATCCTAAACGTACTCTGTTGAGTTAATCGCTGACGTGACTGAATGGCGGGCGCGTTTTGTCGGTTCAATTCCAGCGCATCACTCAGCGATGGCACCCTGGATGGTGGCTGGGCGGCTACCGTCATTATCAGACCAGCCCGTAAAAACAAACTACAAACGATTACCGAAAGAAAACGTCTCATGCCGGAGTGTTCATACAGTTGAACGCATCAAACGTCGGGCTTGAAGATTAGAATGACATTGGTCATGAATTAGAAAGTTCTAATGCTGATCCTATTATATGGTTTACCTGATAAATTTTTCCCTGCGATACGTGAATTCACCGGCACAGATGACAAAGTCAGCCGGATTCTTTAAAATCAGGTGTTGTAGTTGTAGACCACCACTCCGTTCGTTACTGGCTAAAAAGATTTGATAAGTTGTTATTCCCCGGATTGGAGTTGGTTTATAAAATTCAAATTATTGCCTTGTTCCTGGCGGGAAGCCATACTAGAAACGTCGTACCCGTTTCGGCTGTCAACTCAACCTTCACCGTGCCCCCATGAAGTTGAACAATGCGCTGCACCAATGCCAATCCGACACCGTTTCCTTTCTGCACCTGGCGGGCATTTTCAGCCCGAAACAGCGGTGTAAATAGATGCGGCAGTGCTTTAGCAGGAATACCAATACCATAATCCTGAATAGTATATTCAAAACCTTGCTCAACTGATTGTAAGGCTACTTTAACGGGTTGGTCTGGGGCTGAATATTTACAGGCGTTGTCCATCAGGTTACTTAGGGCAATCACCATCAAATCGGCGTGGATCGGTACCTGACAACAATCAATATCATCGGGTAAGGTCACTTCAATGGGGTACTGAGGGTATTGTCGTCTCACCATTTGTACAGCATCCAACAGCGGTTCGACTAATAAAAAATCGTCAAAAGATAGGGTTTGGACCTGGTTCTCTACGCCCAGTTCGGCTAACAGGAGTAAATCGTTGGTTAAGCGGATAAGCGCTTGTACCTCCTCTACTGACGATTGCAGGGTAGCTTTTATCATATCAGGCTGCTGATCATAAGTCAGCGACACCTGCAACGTGCCCAGCAAGTTGGCCAGGGGGGTGCGTAACTCGTGCGAGGCATTGGTGACAAAAGTCTGATTCTGACGGACCGTCTCATCAAGCCGGTCGAGCAGGTGATTAAACTGACTACTCAGGCTGGCCATCTCGTCGCGACCGTTTCCTGTTGGCAATCGACCGTGCAGATTAACCAGTGATAATTGCCGGATATCGTCAAGTAGGTGCTGGACGGGCTGAAGTGACCGGTCGGAAAACAACCAGGCCAGCGCAATGACTAAGCCCGCCCCCAGTATATTAACTACCAGAAGATTATTCTTCAGGGCCTCCAGGCGCTGGTGTCCGAAGGTATCTTCCGCCGTCACGATAATGATAAGCCGATCATCACCTTTCTGAAAAAATTTCCCGATGCCCTGCTTATCCTCAAACGAAAACGTGACCTCTCTTTTAGTACGAATACGATTTAGAAAACGGGCTGTGACCGGATAATATTTATAACGACCGCTCGAATAAATGATCTGGTTAGCCTCATCGTAAATGGCTTCATGCTGCTTTTCTTGGGTAAGTAACAGGATCTTATCGGTTTCTTCGAGTCGGCGATGTTTGCGTACATACACTTCGGCGGTGGCTTCCGCTTTGCGTTGCAATCGCTGGTAAAATAGTTTCTCCTGGCTTTGCTTGTCAAACACATAAATCCCCACCGAAAGCAGGACCAGAAGACCCAGCATCAGGCCCGCAAAGAAGAGCGTTAGGCGGGTACGGATTAGCATATCAGCGGGTTCGTTCGTCCATCACATAACCCATGCCAACGACTGTATGAATCAGTTTCACGGCAAAACCTTTATCCACTTTCCGACGCAGGTAATTGATATAGACATCAATAACATTGGTGTTGGTATCAAAGTTGAGTTCCCACACTTTCTCGGCAATATCAATGCGAGACACAATGCGGCCTTTGTTGAGCATCAGGTATTCCAGCAGGGCATATTCGCGGGCAGTAAGATCAATAACCCGTTCTGCCCGTTGAACCTGTTTGGTAGCTACATTCAGGGCCAAATCTCCTACCCGTAAAATTCGGTGTATCCCTACTTCACGGTAGCGCTTATACAAGGCCCGAACCCGAAGCAGGAGTTCGTCAAACTCGAAGGGTTTCACTAAATAATCATCGGCTCCGGCTCCGTACCCCTCTTTTTTGTGGCTAAGGCTACCCAGTGCCGTTAGCATCAGTACCGGTACCTGTGGTTTTTCAACCCGGAGTTGCTGACAAACCTGAAAGCCATTGAGGACGGGTAAGTTTACATCCAGAATAATAAGATCATACTCTTCACTTAACCCCATCGATAGGCCTAACTGCCCGTCGAACGCTGTATCAACACGGTACCCCTCCTGACTCAAGCCTTTCTGAATAAACGAGCTAAGTTTTACTTCATCTTCAATTAATAAAATTCTCATGACTTATACTTTCGTCAAGCTTTATTGGTGAAGGTAGCAAGAATTATGCACCGCATTTTACAGAACTCACAAACAACATAAGGCAAGCGCCTAAGTACAGGACAAAAGTGGTACAAGGTGGCCAACAGGTTGGCCTTTAAGGATTCTATCGCGCAGTTCATCTAAACCGTGACGGAATAAACTAAACAACGCTTGGCATCGGCCTGTCAAGTTGCGGGTTGGTATTTTATGACCCGCTTTGATGAGCCACTCGCCCGTTTCAAGGGCCCAAATCAGACTCATTGACAAGATAAACAACAGCCGACGAAGGCGATGATGCTTGGTTAGGCCACACCCTTCTAAATCAAAGC
>NZ_KB893534.1 GCF_000374085.1 Spirosoma spitsbergense DSM 19989
CCGCTCGGGCCTTTAGATTTACCCCGTTGTGCGATTCCAAGATAGTCGTGTAACTTAAAGCCCTCACAAACTGTGAGAAACCAACCCCGGTGGGACACCTTAGCGCTCGGGCCAGGCAAAACCTATGGGCCGATTGAAGCCCCACCGGGTTCTTAACTCTTCAACTCAAATAGAAATGCGGGCCGCAGACCCATTAGCAAGGTAATGAGTTGAGTTAAACGTTGGTCGATATCCATTTTAACTAAGTCAAAAATATGCTTTTTACTCATTTCGTTGGCGTCGATGTCTCCAAAGACACACTTGATTTTGCCGTTGTCGTCTCTAATAAAGTCTTGTTTCATCAGCAAGTGAGCAACGATAAAAAAGGCATTACTCAATTTCTAAAAGAACTTCGCAAACAGACTAAAGTCAACTTAGTTGATTGTCTGTTTTGCCTGGAGTTTACTGGTATTTATAATAACCCTTTATTAAATGCACTCTATCAGAAAGCCTCGATTTGGGTGGAACGAGCGGCTCATATTAGAGATAGTCTGGGCTTATGTCGAGGAAAAACGGACAAGCTGGACGCGAAGCGAATCGCTTTATTTGCCTACAAAAACCGAGAAGATGCCCGTTTGTGGGCACCACCTCGTCAGGTTATCAGCCAGTTAGATCGACTTACCGCTCAACGTGCCCGATTGATGAAGGCTATTAAGTTGTTAAAAACCCCTCTTACTAATACAGAAGGATTTATTAGTAAAGAAGATCGAAACGCCAATCAACAAGCTTGTAGCCATTCGCTCAAAGCACTCAAAGCTGACTTGAAAGCTACGGATAAATCAATCGCTGCCGTTATTGAGAGCGACCCAGAACTCAAGCATCTGTTCGAACGAGTGACTTCCATTAAAGGCATTAGCCAAACGACGGCCGTCGAAGTGATCATTACAACCAACGAGTTCAAAAGCATTACAGATCCCAAAAAGTATGCTTGCTACGCTGGCGTTGTTCCTTTCGAACACAGTTCGGGCCAACGTAAAGGGAAGCCTAAAGTTAGCCAGATGGCCAATAAAAAAGCGGCCACCGCGTGGTCAAATCCTTACTCCACTTAGCTGCTTTATCGGCGATACAACATTGTCAAGAACTGAAGACGTATTATGAACGAAAAGTAGCGGAGGGCAAGAACAAAATGCTCGTTATTAACAATGTGCGTAACAAGCTTGTGCTTCGCATTTTCGCCTGTATCCGAGACGATCGAAATTATGACGAAAACTATAAGCCTACGCTTGTATAGATCATAGAAATCGGCCCCGT
>NZ_KB893535.1 GCF_000374085.1 Spirosoma spitsbergense DSM 19989
TTTGCCTGATGAGCAACCGATGGAATTTGGTTCGTCAGCAGATTGAGCCAATCAACTATGCGATGGCCGCATAGCGACATTTTGAATTGCACCCTATAACTAGTTGATAAACAGAGAGAAGTAGTTCCGCAGTTTGGCGTACATATACTTGTTAGAGTTAATATAAGTTCATTATCAATTACTTAGCAAAAATAGACTGTTTTTGATGGATCTAAACGGCCTGAGAATTGGCTACAAATAAAGCTAACAGATTCACCAGCTAACTATTCAATTCTGAGACGCTATCGAATTCATAAACCGTTGACTATCAACTCACATCAACTCTATTAAAGAAAGCGTGCATGTCAACCTTTTAGCGACAAGTTGTACATCCCCTGGCAGGGCGGTTTTGGCTTGCTGGGCGGGTTACGTGTGACAGAGGAAATGCCCCGATTTAGCCAGTTGAAAATGGACTTTCCTGCTTGCCGCCGACAGGCCAGCCGCCCCGGTGGTTGGGGCTAATTGATTAGATAATGACCGTTACAGTTGTGTATTTGGGAAAGTATCTGTCGGTCGAAAGAATGGGCAATCGTTCCTACTGTGCTTGGGCCAGAATTAACAAATCAAAGGGGTCACCGTGAGGTTTACCCTTGTCGTCGGTGACTTTGGGTACATTGTGAATCATGGCAAAATGAAGGGTTTCCAGATTGAGCATACGAATGGAGAGTTCACGACGAAATTCTTCCACATCACTCAAATCAAACTCCAATTTGCCGAGCCGGAGTTTAATAGCCATTTCATAATACGAAGCTTGCGACAACAGGTAGTTGTTTGCCTTATCATTGAGAATCCCTAACTGGTTTTTACTGAGTCTGTTGTATTCTTTGGTCAACAAAAGAATCAGCACATTGGTGTCCAGCAGGTAAGTTATAGTTGGTTAGAGCAGAGCAATTTTGAGCCGACAGAGTACTTAGCCGCGTTTAGCAATTTTGGCCGGGCCGCCGGGCGGTTGCTCGTGCGGTTCGAGTAACTTGATCAACCCTTTAAATTTACCGTTGGGTATATACTGATCAGCCAACTCAATAATGCTTTTAGAATTGGCTTTATCAATGGTAATAGAGGGTTTGGTCTCGGCTCTCATCGTACAACTTTATTTTATCTGTAGAAAGAACAAAAATAGCTAAAACTTAACGCGAACTATGAGATCTTTTAAGCAGCTAAGGCCCATTCAGATTCACCGGAAGCGAGCAGACGGTTACTTATGTCGACGTGTGCTGTTGGC
>NZ_KB893536.1 GCF_000374085.1 Spirosoma spitsbergense DSM 19989
ATATCAAAGCCATTCAGGCAGCTTTAGCTGAACTCCGGTTTCTCCAACAAAAGAATCTCTTGTTAAACATTGACCCTGCGTAACTTCAGTAACTATGCAACGACGTCATTTTCTGAAACAGTCCGGCCTGCTCACGGCTGGTGCTTTTGCCCTTAGTCAATCAACCTTATTCGCTAACGCGCCATCGAGGACGATCAGCCCGTTTGGTGCTCAACTTTATAGCGTTCGGGACGTGATAACGAAGGACCCTAAAGGCATCATGACGCAACTGGCCCAAATGGGATATAAGCAGTTTGAAAGCTACAGCGGCCCACAGGGGTTTTTGTGGGGTATGGAGCCTAAAGAGATTAAATCATTTCTGAATGGGCTGGGGGTGAAAATGGTAAGTACGCACTTCAACTACCGGGGCGACGTTGAAAAGCCCGACCAGTTGAAGAAGAGTATCGAAATGGCGCACGATGCGGGCCTGACGTACCTGCTTTGTCCGTACATAGGTCCGCAGAAAACCTGGGACGATTGGAAGAAAATTGCCGACGAATTCAATACCGTTGGCGAACAGGTGAAAAAAGCGGGCCTGAAATTCGGATACCACAATCACGACTATTCATTCCGGCCGCTGGATGGTAAACTCCCGCAGGATTTCCTGCTGGCTAATACCGACCCAAAGTACGTGATGTTTGAACTGGATTTATGCTGGATTGACGTAGCGGGTGTTAATACCGCCGACCACCTCAAAAAGTACGGTAAGCGGTATGAACTTTGCCACGTAAAAGATTATACCATGAATGCCGGTAAGCCCGTTCAGAATGACCTGGGTAAAGGTAGCGTAGACTTTAAAAAGACGCTGCGTGTCGCTATGGACAGTGGTATCAAGTATTTCCTGGTCGAGCAGGAGGAGTACCCCGGCCCGGTTATGGTGAGTATGAAAAATGACGCAGACTATATGAAAGTGCTGGCAGTGTAGCCTGACCACCGACATCAGTACCTAACAGCAAAAGCCATATCGGAGTCAACCGATGTGGCTTTTGCTGTTAGGTACCCCGTCTTCTGCTGATATCTTCCGGTACGATTCCGAAATCCGACACCACATTAGCGGATTTACCATCAAACCAGCTACTCTTAAAAGGAAACCGTGTTTAACGTAATACCTCAACTTAATTGGTACTCTGACAATTCTTGTGGTCAGATGGCTTGGGCTAGTACTCTGAGCCGAAGATGAGCGAAATTTGGTAGCCCATAACTGATCCGTTTG
>NZ_KB893537.1 GCF_000374085.1 Spirosoma spitsbergense DSM 19989
AGACTTCTTCTTTTCCCTTTCCAATGCCAGGTGAACGTATGGTCCAGCGGCTACAGCGTTTGATTAACGAGCATCAAATTAAACAGATTAATATCTGTCGTTTTGGTGACTCTAAACTTCATGATCAAAGTGAAGAGTGGAGTTTTGGTCATGAATATATTCAAGTCGGTGGCCAGCCTTACAACCTAGATCGAGTGGTGACGTTTACCGTCATCGATCAAGTCTTACACCTTTATTTCTAAGCACACTACAGGTTCGTTTGCGAAAAAGCTGGCGCGTGCTAACTTTGCTGGTCTGATTGAGTAGCCAGCCATGTTTAAGCCCTAAAAAACCTCCGCTGCGCGTTGTTTTTCCGGGCTTAAACGGCTGTCCCCCCTCCGACTGTCGGGGGTACAAAACCCGCTCACTTTGTTCGCTATGAATCCGTCTGAACCGATTAAAAAGAAGGGTGGTCGCCCGCCCAGCGTGACCAAACGCGACCAGCAGATCACGGTTTGCCTGACCAAGATCGAGAAGTTAGCGTTGAGTAAACGAGCTGAGAAAGCGGGCCTGAATCTGTCGGACTACGGTCGGCAAATGGTGCTTACCGGCAAGGCCCAAGCCCGGCTGACTGCCCAGGAGAACGAGACGTTGAACCAGGTGGCCCGGTTAGGGAGCAATCTCAACCAAATCGCTCATAAAGCCAATGCCGATGGTATCCGCAGTATTGCCATTGAAGCCAATCGGCTGCTGCACCAATTGAGTCAACTCCTAAACAAATCCGCCGAGGGATGATCGCCAAAACCAGCGTTGGCCGCAGCTTCAAGGGTTGCTGTCAGTACAACATGGAAAAAGTGGAACTAGGCAAAGGTCAGGTTTTACTAAGTCAGGGCGTGCGCGATTACGAGCTAAAGGGGATGGTCGCCGATTTCACCCGTCAGGCTATGCTTAATCCGGAACTTAGCCGCAGCGTCTGGCACACGGCGGTCAGCTTCGATCCCCAGGACGAGGCCCGGCTTCTACGGGAACCGCAGCTTATTGAGCAGGTGGCGACGGACTACCTGAAAGGGATGGGCCTGGACCAATCGCAGTACGTGGTGATCCAGCACTACGATACCGCCCACACGCATTTTCACATCATTGCCAACCGGGTGGCCAACGACGGGCACACGGTCAGCGACAGCCATAACTTTAGTCGGTCCGAGAAGCTACTACGGGCGATGGAGCAGCAGCACCGCCTAACGCTGATGAAGGAGCAAGGTTATCGGCTGGG
>NZ_KB893538.1 GCF_000374085.1 Spirosoma spitsbergense DSM 19989
GAATCAACGTAATTTATCCATCGTAGTTACTCGGGTTATTTTACTGTTCAGAAGTGGCTCCATGGAACATTTCGTACGAATGTCGGCCACCCCCCCAGCTACCAAACATTATTCTGTTTGCCCGAATCTATCGTGCATTCAGGACATAGGCTGAATGTTATGAATGGTTTGGTTGTCGGTCGCATAGCACACAACGAAAAAGGCTTGGCGTTGTTGGGGAATTCGAGTTCCGTCAGCCCATAACAGAAGTTGACAATTGCAATATTGCTGATGTTTTATTCATAAGCCAAATTTATAACATCCTGCCCAAACTAAAGCACAATAAAGAACAAATGTTGAGGCAATATTCGTCAAGCCCCAATAATGCCAAACCTAATGTTAGCTGCCGTTTTTATTCTAATGTTTTCAATTTTTTAATAGTCTCCATTGATTTTGGATTTATGTCAATTGCCTTTTTGTAAGCCTTGATTGCTTTCGCATTATCTTTTTTTGCACTGTAACCATCGCCCAAACTATCAAATACAGTGAATGATTCTGGATAATTTTTTGCATTTAATTCAAAAAATTTGATTGCTTCGTCAATTTTAATTGGGTTACTTAAACAAGTATATCCCATCGTATTAATCAACTGTTCTGGTGGTAATTCTTGAAAACCGCTTTGCTTTGAACGATTTGCATAAAACTTTACTACCATCTCAGCAGTTGTATCTGTTTTCGAAGGTTTCCATTTTTCAATTATAAATCTTATGCCGTCTGGTATTGCTTTAATTAACTGAGAATCGTGTGTTTCATTTTTGTAAGTAGTATATTTATGTTCTAATCCCGATTGCTTATTTTTTTGTAGCAAAAAATCAAATTTGGGTACGATTTTAAAATTTGGATCTTCTGTTCCATCACTTATAAAAATATTTTTGTTTGTATAATTTTTGATTTTAAATAGAGAATCTGCTTTTTGTATCATAAATTCATTTTCCCACCATAATGATGGGCTAACTGCTATGTAATCATTAAATAATTCAGGATACATAAATAAACAATAGACAGACATTAAACCTCCAAACGAATGTCCAAATAGTATTTTTTCATTTGAAGTTTTATAGTTTTTATTTACAAAAGGTATTACTTCATCTTTGGCTTTGTTGCATGGCTCCCTTTGAGACCTGATCCCATTACATGAAAAAGCACCGGAATGGCGAACTTTGAGATCGCCAAACCTACAAAGCTGCC
>NZ_KB893539.1 GCF_000374085.1 Spirosoma spitsbergense DSM 19989
CCAAAGCCACATATTCTTCTTCGGTGAAGGGCAGGGAGTGTTCGTCAGGCATGCCCTAAGCTACGACATGGTTGCGACAATTTGAATTGCACCCCAACATACAGGCATAATTTTCCCAAAACCCAACTCTATAGCCAAGATATTAGAAATCTAAAAAAACTTCCCATAAAACGTACTAAGAACAAACCGTTAATTGTTTTTGGTGGTCCCCCATGCCAAGGATTTTCCACCTCAAACCAAAGAACACGTAGTTTGGAAAATAATAATAATTGGCTATTTTCTGAGTTTATACGAATAATACGTTTAATTGACCCTTTGCCCGAATGGATTGTATTTGAAAATGTAAAGGGATTTACTGAAACAGAGGATGGTTTTTTTTTAGATAAAGTCAATGAAGAGTTGACTTCATTAGGATATGTAGTAAGTTCAAAAAGATTGAACGCAATGGATTATGGTGTTCCTCAAAAAAGAACTCGTTTTTTTGCAGTGGCATCTAGACAAGGCCATTTCTTTAGTTTCCCAGAAGCTTTTTTGTTAAACCCAATAAAGGTTTCTGATGCTATAAGTGATTTGCCTGAACTAATAGCTGGATCGAAAGAAAATTGGCGTAGTTATAATGAAGGTCCAATTTCAAACTATGCAAAAGAATTAAGGGGGAATTTAACTATTTCTCCAAACCATCAGGTAAGTAATAACTCCACTTTAGTACTCGAAAGATATAAGCATATACCCCCAGGTGGAAACTGGCAAAATATTCCACTCAATTTAATGCAGAATTATAAAGACTCCACACGTTGCCATACGGGTATTTACCATAGACTCCATCCAGAGAAACCATCTATTGTAATTGGCAACTATCGTAAAAACATGCTTGTGCATCCGTTTCAGAATCGGGGCCTATCTGTTAGAGAAGCTGCTAGATTACAGTCCTTTCCGGATTGGTTCGAATTTAAAGGAAGTATTGGGTTTCAACAACAGCAAGTTGGCAATGCGGTTCCTCCGCTATAGGTGCATTTCAAAACTACCTGCCTTAAGTTGACTTAGTCGTTGTCAACTAAATTTAGGCGGTCTCTGACCAATTGCCAGCGGCCACTCTTAG
>NZ_KB893540.1 GCF_000374085.1 Spirosoma spitsbergense DSM 19989
TCGGCTGAAAGTAACTGCGGTGTTAGACAGACTGTTAGGCGTCTGTGCGGGCCTTTGGAATCTAACCCTCTCATAATCAACTTACACCAACTCTAGTAAAGGAATGGGCTTATGCCGGCTTTTTCTTTACCATGTCGGGAGCAACCATATCCCGTATCGTTTCAGGTAGTTCTATAAATGAACTTTCCGTCGTTGCTCTTACTGGTCCTGACAGTGATATCGTGGTATTTCAGACCCGTCGATCGAAGAATCGTTGCCGTTAATTCATAAATAAACAGCTTAAAAATGGAACTCTCCACCCAAGAACAGGAAGAACTTCTGGGCTTATTGAAGGCCCGGTTTAAAAAAAACAGGAACCGCCATAAAGGTCTTATCTGGGCTGATCTACAGGCAAAGCTGGAAGCGAATGAAGCGAAGCTATGGTCACTCGATCAGATGGAACGAACGGGTGGTGAACCGGATATTGTTAGTTACGATAAAAAGACAGGCGAATACATTTTTTACGATTGTGCCGCCGAAAGTCCGAAAGGCCGCCGAAGTATCTGTTATGATCATGAAGCGCTGGAGTCAAGGAAAGCCAATAAACCGGAAAACAGCGCAGTTGAAATGGCGGCTGAGATAGGCATTGACCTGTTGACAGAAGAACAATATCAGGCATTGCAGACCCTGGGAAATTTTGACACGAAAACATCAAGTTGGCTGAAAACACCGGAAGTAGTTAGAAACCTTGGTGGGGCCATCTTTGCTGATTTCCGCTTCGGCCGTGTGTTTGTGTATCATAACGGCGCAGAATCGTATTATGGTGGCAGAGGGTTCCGTGGCTCGCTACGGGTTTGAGCGTCGTACAGGAAGCTAGATGTCTTGTCCAATAATCAACCGGAGGTTTTTCTGAACAGTGTCGGGCCAGGCGAGGGATCCTTTTATCCTGCTCGTAGGGCAAGAAATTAGTGAGCAATAGGAACCGCTGCCATCGGGAATCTACTGGCCAAACCGGAAGCGCTTCATAAACACTTCTTTGTAACTACGGCCTAACGGCAGCTTCTGTTGCTGTATGCTTACCTCCTGGTCCGTAA
>NZ_KB893541.1 GCF_000374085.1 Spirosoma spitsbergense DSM 19989
GAGCTTTGAGCGAATAAGCCAGGACGAAAACGGGGAAGCCTTACGGGTGGCCTTCAAAGGCTCCAAGCTGCACCAAAACCTAGGCTTGGGTCAGATTCAGCAAGAGCTAGGCTTAAACGCCCAGAAACGAGCTTTAGCGCTTACGCGGCAGCGGGAGCTAGCGAAGGCCCAAGAATTGACGATAAGCCCGCAAAACGAAGAGAAACAGCTTAAACGCGGGCGTGGCCTGAGCATGTGAGATGGAAAACAAGAAAACCCCGCCCAGTGGTGATTTAGTGGGCGAGTTACTGGAGGGCATTTTGACCGACGTCGAAAAGCTAACGGAGTCGGTCAGTAAGCTAGCCAGTAAGGATGATCTGGATAAACTGGCGGAAGTGGTAAGTGCTTTGGAGAAGCAATTAACCAGTGCTCCCCCGACTCCTGTGGCTGTCAGTGAGCTGGCGCAGGTTCGGGAGGAACTGAGCCAAGTGAAGCAATTAATCCGTCAACGCCCGGACTACACAATGAGTCAATACGTTCGCTATGGTGGGTATATGTTCGGGCTGATGGTCGTCCTGGTGGCCGGGTTGAGTTGGCTAGCTTTGGATTGGAAAGGGGAGAGAGACCAGTTCCGAGCAGCTTACTGGACGGCGGATTGGCGCGTTCGCTACCTTAAGCAGCAAGACCCCAATTTTTACAGCTACATCGAAGGGCTATTCGCCAAGGATCCGGCCGGGGTGAGCAAATGGGTTGTCGAGCAGGAACAGGCCGACGAGAAACGGGCTCTAGCGGCCCAGGCTGCCGAGCAAGCCAAAGCCTTATCTAACCAAGCGAATCAACTAGAGGGGAAACCGCGCGTCAAGGGGAAGAAAAAAGGGTGAGCTGATTCAGGACGCACCGGTAGCCCGGTTTTTGGCTTTTTCAGCCGCATACGCCAACGTTTCGGCCAGGGTCATAATTGGCCCCTTGTTGTTGAGCCATTCATCATCGAGGGCGTTCATCTGCTCTTTGGTGTGCTCGTTTTTAATCAC
>NZ_KB893542.1 GCF_000374085.1 Spirosoma spitsbergense DSM 19989
GGGTGGGATTTGGTTCATTAATTCGGGTTGACTGAGTTCGTGATAAGCTTTTCTGAGGGTTCTTTGGGAAATACTCAACAGAAAGCCGATGTATCGTTTGCCGCCATAGCCTATTTTTTGGGCTTCCAGGGCAGCATAATGGCGTTTATCTTTTTCGGCCAGACGGGCATAAAAGTCACGAATGGCTTGTTCGATGGAGGCAGAGNAGTGAGCCATGAGCGGAAATAGAAGCTGCGAGCAAAACTACAAAATTTGTGTCACCTTATTTTATCAGCATTCCTTATAATTTATTACTGGGTACGTAATATCGCGGAGAAATAACACTGAATTAAAAAGTCTGCATCACTTTTTAATGGTGATACGCCGTTTAATAGCCGGGTTTTTATCCTGGGCCGATTGCAGATACAGCAACTCATTTAGTTGCCCGGTTCGCCAGGTTTCCAGCATATTCAGATAGTATGGACTACCCGGATTGCCCGACTGCCCGCCGGGATATACACCATACGCTTTCGGTTGCGGGCCGAGAGCAACGACCATGCGCCAGGAAGGTCCCGTTCGCTCGGTGGTGGCGTTTACAATGCCCGCTCCTCCGCCAATCTGGACGTTGAGGGCACTGAGTGCATCAAGTCGGGCCAGGTGGGCAATACGGGTAGCTTTATGTTTCCCCCATTGCCACGATTCGCCAATGGCCCCGTGCTGTCGGGCGAGTGAATCAACTGCCAGTTGTAGGGTCTGGGTCAATACGTCGCCAATTGTTTCGCGGGCAGGGGTGGTTACGTTATCGAACCAATGGGCAGTGGGGTCCTGCTCGGCCATCTGGAGCGTCCGGTCAAAACTGGGATACCGCAACGTCGTGCTATCGGTAGTGGGAAAATCGTCCCGCCAAACACCATCCATATACTGCCGCATCCATTCGGTAAACAGGGTCGGGCCTATTTCAGCAATGTCGTGGTTGTAATGCCATTTTTTCAGGATATCAACCGCTTTTTTCTGTTCGGCGGTAAGCTTCTGTGTTCGCACATAGGGTAAAAAAACGGGTAGGGCTTGCTGGGCACGCAAATTCAGGTTGTCATTCTGCAACATGCGCAGGCTGTCAGGAGTCGCTTGTTGCATCGCTGTCAGCCGCTGGTTGATGCGCGTGCCACGCTCGGCGGGAGCAAACTGCCAGTTGATATAGTACGGATAAGTTGTATCGGTAGAAGACTGATTGGCCGAACTGACAAACCCCCGGGGTGGATTTTTAACGTGTGGATTTTGTTCGGCCGGAATCCACCCCTGCCAGTCGTGGGCGGGATTTGTGCCATCCAGCAAAAACTTGCCCTGGTCTTTCCACTTCAGCGGAAAACGACCATTTGGCGAGATAGCGATGTCTTTAGCCGCATCGGCAAACACAAAATTTTGTGCCGGGGCACCATAATAGCTCAGGGCCTTACGATAATCGGCGTGGTTAGCGGCCCGGTCGAGCAGGTAGTAGGTTAGGAAATCGTTCGATTCTTCATGACCAATCCAGCGGGCAGCGTACCCCACCGGCACGTTTTTAGCGAAAGGTTTCTGCCCTTCCATGTACATGACCGGCCCATGGTGGGTGTATAATATGGTATCGACTTTGTCTGGTTGCCCTTTAATTTTTATCCGCTCTATCCGGCGGGTAACGGGCTTCCAGCGGTTGTCGTGCCAGTACTCCAGATGGCGGTTGTCCCGAAACTGAATCTGATAAAAATCTAGTACGTCGGCACCGACATTGGTAACACCCCAGGCTACCTGCTTATTGAAGCCGATAATAACGCCCGGTGCGCCCGGCATCGTAGCGCCGTACACGTTCATGGTTGGCGTTACCAACTGCATTTGATACCAGATGGAGGGTAAACTCAGGGTCAAATGCGGGTCATTGGCCAGAATAGGATAGCCAGTGGCTGATTTCTGCGGCCCAACAGCCCAGTTGTTACTACCAATGGCCGGGTCATGCTCTGCCCAGTTCATACTTATCGAGCCAACAGCCGACACCGAAGCGGGTGGAATAGCGGGGATGTGAACCGGCTTGAAATCCCACTTCGTACCAACGGGAATGATTGGGTCTTCCCGAAAGGGATAATCGGGAAACAGGTCGGCCGTTACAATGGGCCCAGCTTTTTGAAGAACATTGCTCATGTTGAGGTCATCGGCCCCAAGCGCCAACACCCCCGACATATATTTCAGGAAGTACGCGCACTTGATGGGTTGCCAGGGTTCCGGAGCGTAACCGAGTAGTTTATACTCTAGTGGGTATTGCGCCGGTTTTAGCTGACTAATCCAGGCGTTGACACCGGCCGTGTACGCTTCAACTGACTCGCGCGAGCGAGGGTCCTGCATCATCGCCTTTACGGATTTCTCCGCCCCGAATCCCATGCCGAGACGTCGGTTGTAACGGTCCAGCTCCAGTGCCCGCTCTCCCACCAGTTCCGACACCCGCCCGGCTGCGGCATGAGTCTGAAACTCCATCTGCCAGAGCCGGTCGCGGGCAGTCAGGTAACCCTGCGCGAAATAGACATCATGGTCATTCTGCGCGAACACGTGTGGAACGGCTTTATCATCAATAATGACTGTAACGGGTGCTTTTGTGCCACTCAGGCTTATTTCTTCGTCCGATGTGTTAACAGACTCCGCATTTTGCCAGAAACCAACGAACGGACTCAGTAGAGGCCCAAAAGCGGGAACGCTGCCCCAGGAGCGGTTTAGTGCCCAAATAAGTAAAAGCGTGAAAACGGGAAGGACAATAGCTTTTGCGTAACGCATAAGGAAATAAAGGGAAGCAGATTTTTCGGTATGCAAGTTTACCATTGCATTCAGCAAATAAAAAGTATTCTTATACCGCCAGAGTAATTCTTTTTGCAAAGTGAATTACTACCGTAGCATTGGATGATAAGCCGTTTATACTGGTTACAATGGATTGTACATTGACGAACAAGCCCGGAGGTAAGCTGAACTTAAAAAGAAAGTGTATTTTTAGGCCCCAATTCCAGTAAGGTATATGCGCTTCAGTCTACTATTACTTTGCATGATTGCTACTGCCTTTGTTTCTTCTGCACCCGTACCGTTCGATATTGAAGGTCACCGGGGGTGCCGGGGGCTGATGCCCGAAAATACCATTCCAGCCTTCCTGAAAGCGTTGGATCTGGGCGTAACAACGCTTGAGATGGATGTGGTTATCAGTAAAGACCGGCAGGTAGTTGTTTCGCATGAGCCGTACTTCAACGCGGCTTTCAGTATCAAACCCGATGGAACGCCAGTCGACAAAAAAGAGCAGAAAGACCTGGTGCTCTACCAGATGAATTATGTCGATATCAAACAATATGATACAGGTTCTAATGGTAACCCAGCCTATCCTGAACAGCAAAAACTAAAAACCTACAAACCACTCCTCGTTGACGTGATTGCACAGGCAGAAGCCTACCGAAAAGCTAAAAACCTGCCTGCCTTTTCGTATAACATCGAGTTGAAAAGTGAACCGTCTGAATACAACAAAAGCCAGCCGGAACCAGCACCTTTCTGTGACCTGGTACGGGCAATCATTGCCAAACAGCTACCGCCCGAGCGGGTAGTGATTCAAAGTTTTGACTTCGCCGTATTAAAACAGTGGAAGAAAGGCGTTCAGGAGGGGAAATACCCCGATGTGCGGCTGTCGGCTCTGGTCGAAAATCTGCGTAGCCCGGAAAAGAACCTGGAGGAGCTGGGTTTCAAACCCGACATCTATAGCCCTTATTTTAAACTGCTTAGTCAGGACAAGATAAACCGGCTACACGAAAAAAACATCAGGGTTATCCCCTGGACGGTGAATCAGCGGGATGATATGATCCGATTGAAGGAGTGGGGTGTTGATGGCCTGATTACTGATTATCCCAACCGGGCCGTTGGATTATAAACCTAAACCATTGGATTGAGTTTTAACAGGTAACCACTTTAATTTAGTTGGTTTATTGTATTTTAGCCCCATGACTGTCCTCAACACCACGCTCAAATGGCTTCTGCAACGGCGACTGCCGCGCATTGAGGCTATGATGCAAAACCCTGGTGCCATACAGCATACCGTTTTTAAACAGCTTATCCGGTCGGGCCGACAGACGGAGTGGGGGAAAAAATATCATTACAAATCCATCCGGTCTATCCACGATTTTCAGCAACAGGTTCCCGTATCGAGTTACGAAGACCTGTTTCCGTATATTGAGCGGGTCATGAAGGGGGAAAATAACCTGCTGTGGCCATCGCCCGTTCGCTGGTTCTCTAAATCTTCCGGGACAACGAACGCCCGCAGTAAATTCATTCCCATTACCACTGAATCACTGGACGAAAGCCATTTCAAAGGGGGTAAGGATATGATGGCCCTCTACATCGCCAATAATCCTGAAAGCCGGGCCTTTGAAGGCAAAGGGCTTTCCATTGGCGGGAGTCTCCACCAAAATCCCTATGGTACAAATAGTGCGGCCGGCGATGTATCGGCCGTGGTAATGAAAAATCTACCCAGTTGGGCCCAGTACATCCGTACACCATCCATCGATATTGCCCTGATGGATGAATGGGAAGCTAAACTGGAACGGATGGCGGAAATCACCTCCCAGGAAAATGTGACCAGTATGTTGGGCACACCTACCTGGGGCATGGTGCTTATTGATAAAATCCTGGCCTACACCGGCAAATCGAATATTCTGGAGGTGTGGCCTAATTTTGAAGTTATGATGCACGGGGCCGTCAATTTTCAGCCCTATCGGGAGTTGTTTCAGCAACAGGTTTTTCCATCGGCAGCGGTTCGATATCAGGAAGTGTATAATGCCTCAGAAGGGTTCTTTGCCATTCAGGACGATCTGAGCCGCGTGGGAGAAATGTTGCTCATGCTCGACTACGGCATCTTTTACGAATTTGTTCCTTTGAAGGATGCGGAACAACCTTTTCCAAAAGCGTACACCATTGATGAAGTTGAGCTGGACAAAAACTATGCGCTGGTTGTCTCAACCAACGGTGGTCTTTGGCGGTATAGAGTGGGTGATACGGTTCGGTTTACGTCATTATACCCGCACCGGCTAAAAGTAAGCGGACGAACCAAACATTTTATCAATGCCTTTGGTGAGGAAGTGATCGTGGAAAATGCCGAAACAGCCATTACCCGCGCCTGTGAAGCAACCGGTGCCATCATTTCAGATTATACGGCTGGTCCGGTCTATATGAGCAATGGAGCAAACGGTTCCCACGAATGGGTGATTGAGTTTACTCAGGAACCTGATGACCAGCAACGATTCAACCGGATTCTGGACGAAACACTCCGGCAAATCAACTCCGATTACGATGCCAAAAGGTACAACGATATAGTGTTAAAACGCCCCCGCATCCACGTTGTGCGGCCTGGAACGTTTTATGCCTGGATGAAGCATCGGGGTAAAATTGGTGGTCAGCACAAAGTACCCCGCTTAGCCAATTCGCGCGAGTATCTGGATGATATTCTCGCCCGATTCTCTGTCGGCAAGTGGTTGTAATTCAGGCTACCGATTAGCTTCCGACAACCAGTGAAACTGCCGTTCAGCCAATTGGAAATGGCGTTTCTGCCGTTTAAGGGCAATCATCGCCGAATTACCACGAATTTTTCCATTCAATACAATGTGATTGGTATCCGGCATAGTATAGTTCAGGGTAAACAGCGGAATTGAATCACGACTAAATTTTTTGAACGCGATCGTGTGCTTCGCAGAATCCAGCGTATAGGCGAAATAACCCCGGCGATAGCGTTGCTGCAGCAGTGTATCGCTGGTTTGAATACTACCTGTTCTGCTGGTCTCGAAAATCACATCTTTCCAGCGCAGACTGTCTACTACGGGAGCCTCGAAATGCTCAACCTCAAATATACCCGTAGTGAGGATTTGGGATTTCATGACTGCCCGAACCTCAGGGCTGTCCAGGCTTTCATAAATCTGGTAGCCCGGTAATACCCCGAACAGAAAGATGAAGGCTGTTTTCAGCGCTATTCGTGTGTGCCGCATCCATCGGGTTGGCAGCGTAATGCGGGCAGCTGGTTGCGTTGGTTTATTCAACAGGAAGAAGTTGATCAACCGTTGCGCATCGCCCAGCAACAGTAGATTGCTCATCAGGAATAGGTGAATAGAAAACAATTTTACAGGAATATCATAACACAAATTCATCATCACTACATTCAGAAAACGCTGGTGGCTACGAATGCACCCAGCGTACTGGTTCGTCGAAAAAACAGCAACAACCCTGCAATGACTTCTACAGACCCCGAAAAAAACTGGTAAGGTGCTGAGTAGCCGATGAAAAACCAGGAGAAGCGCATCGGCAGAAAATCGCCTAGCGGGGTAGCTAACGCACTAAGCGTCGGAAAAATCATTTGCTGTCCAAACAATTTGACGATACCATAACTCAGCGCATAAAGTGCCACATAATAACGGACTCCCAGCAGTAGCCAATAGTAGCCGACAGCATAGTTTCGGCGTTTGTCCAGTATCGTCCAGATTATAGTTCCTACACCGGCGATAGTCAAAAACAGGCATAGTTGCGCATAACCGTATGATGTATCTCCACTTCCGTTGAGCGGTACCAATACCTCCTTGATATGAAAAAGGTATTGGTTTCCCAGATTGACCAGCCAGTTTTCGCCCAGCGCGTAGTATTCGGCAATGGTACCAAACACGGGTAAGCTGCCCAGCCACAACCAGGGCGACATATACAGGACGAGGTAAATGAAGAAGAAGCGAAACAGGAGTTTACGCCACAAAGGCCAATTGGCAACGGCCTGGTTTGGAACGGTTTGCATAGTGTAGTAGAAGGAAGACTGGTGATTATGCAAGATAACAAATGGCCATTATTCGCCAGTTAGCCCCGTACTATTTTTCGGTCGATCAAAAACTGGTTCGTCAGTACGGTTTTATCAGGATTTAAAACAACCTGCTTCAGTACTTTGCAGATAAATAACTCATGGTCGCCGGCATCGGTGGTGTGTAATACCTGACACTGAGCGTAGCCAACGGCTTCGGTCAGGTAAGGACAACCCCGCTCATCCAGTTCATAGGGCAGGTTTTTAAATTTATCCTTCGTCTGGCCCAGTTCAGGGCGGCCCGACTGACGCCCCAACTTCCGAATCAGGCTAGTCTGGTCTGTTGTCAGCAGGTTAACGTTTAGGAGGCCACTTTCCCGAGCAAGTTCAATGGTATAGTCCGGTTTGTACAGAGCCACTACGAGATGAGTACCGCCCATTGCCGTTTGCATCACCCAGGTAGCAATATTGGCATTTTGCCGACAATCAGTCGTTCGGGTGGTGATGCTGTGAACATCGTAATTTTTGTACTTTAACAGTTTCTTGGGCATAACAGTACAGCTGGTCAGTCAGGGAGTCATTGAGTTGGTGGATACGGGATAGTAGCAGTGAACAAAGGTAAAAAAGACATTGTTGCTTATCTGACTGATAAACTCACCGACTAGCCGACTCACCAACTTTATCTATGAAATCGTTCGATATCCCCGAATATTACCGTAGTAGCATCATTACCCCACTGAAAGAGTTTCGCCGGAAGCGGGATAAACTTAAGCGTGACTTTACGCCCACACTGCTTGATTTCGGCCCAATCCGGATATTGATTGCCCGGCACTTCGGTTTTTGCTATGGGGTTGAAAATGCCGTTGAGATTGCGTACAAAGCCATTGCCGAAAATCCTGGCAAGCAAATCTATTTGCTTAGTGAGATGATTCATAATCCCGATGTTAATGCCGATTTACAGGAACGGGGGGTACATTTTATTATGGACACAAAGGGAAACCAACTCATTCCCTGGTCGGTACTGACGGCGGATGATGTTGTGATTATCCCGGCTTTCGGCACAACACTGGAAACTCAGAGTCAACTGTCGGAGCTGGGACTTGATGTGGCCCGGTACGATACTACCTGCCCATTTGTGGAGAAGGTTTGGAATAAAGCCAGCCAGATTGGTCAGAAAAATTACACGGTTATCGTTCACGGAAAGCCCAGTCACGAAGAGACCCGCGCTACCTTCTCGCATAGCAAAGAAGCCGCCCCAACGGTTGTGGTGCGCGACATGGCCCAAACCCAGCGATTAGCCAAATACATCACGGGTGAGCTGCCTGCCACTGATTTTTACACGGAGTTTGCCGGGCAATATTCCGTTGGATTTGACCCGACTCGTGATTTGAAACGGATTGGTGTAGTCAATCAGACAACCATGCTGGCCTCGGATACGCAGGGTATTGCCGATTATTTGAAACAGGTGATGGTCAACAAATACGGTTCAACCGGAGAGATGGACGAAACGCATTTCGCCAATACCCGCGACACTCTTTGCTACGCCACCAACGATAACCAGGACGCTACCTACGCCCTGCTAAAACATCCGGCCGATTTTGCCATTGTAGCGGGTGGGTATAACTCCTCCAATACGTCGCACATTGTTGAACTTTGCGAAGAAAAGCTACCAACCTATTTTATAGAATCAGAACAGAAGATCTTGTCTGATACACTAATTCGCCACTTTGATAGCCACAAGAAGCAGGAAATTGTTACGGAGAACTTCATACCAGCTATCCGGCCCGTTATAATGCTTCTTACCTGTGGTGCTTCTTGTCCTGATATCGTTATTGAGGGTATTCTGCTGAAATTGATTCAGTTTTTTCCTGATGCAGAATCAATAGAGACGGCTATGGGGAAAGTGATGGAGCAAGCTGAATCTCCGGGTTAGCGTTGCGCGTTTACCTTCACTACAACCTCCCGGCTCTCGTTATTCAACCGGTCTAACGCCGTTATCGCGTACACATATTTCTTGGCAGGATCGGCCGTTTTGTCTATGTACCGGGTTGTTTCTTCCCCAATGCAGTGCGCTACAATGCAACGTGGATCATCCAGGCGCAGGCGTGGCCGCTGCCCCTCAAACCGATAGACAAGGTAACCATTTGCCACATCGCCGTCGAGTGCTTCAGCCGCTTGTTGCCAGAACAACTCTATACCTTCGGGGGTCATGGCTGCTTTAAGATCGTGGGGCGGCAGGGGAGGAATACTGTCGAGCCAGGGCATGGTAGGTACCAGGGCTAAGTGGCGGTAGAAATTAGTTTGTAGTGAGTCCCGAATGGCCAGAGGATTGAGTTTTAAATGCCGGGCACTAAACAAAACACTCCCCTGAACAAGCTGCTGATCCCGATTGTAACGAATCTGATTCGGGAACTCCGTCTGTCGCCACCAACCGGGGTCACGTTCAGAACCTCGCCCAACCCGGTAAGCTCCATGCCCAATGTACAACTGGCAGTTGCTATTGGTGCAATTCCGCGTCCACCATTCTACGAGCGATTTGTAGGGTGCCCTGCCAAACTCCGAACTGAAGTAGACCTGGGGAACAATGTAGTCGATCAAACTATCGCGCACCCATTTCCGGGTGTCGGCATAGTTGTCGTAATAGGCCTGCCCGCCATTAGTGGCCGAACCTTCGGGATCATTGCTCTTGTTTTTCCAGATACCGAATGGACTGATGCCGAATTTGACCCAGGGCTTGTTGGCCCGGATAGAGTCCCGGAGTTCGGCAACGAGTCGGTTCACGTTATCCCGTCGCCAGTCGCC
Organism: Spirosoma spitsbergense DSM 19989; assembly: GCF_000374085.1. Classification (GTDB taxonomy): domain Bacteria; phylum Bacteroidota; class Bacteroidia; order Cytophagales; family Spirosomataceae; genus Spirosoma; species Spirosoma spitsbergense. The sequence continues at coordinate 9,596 of NZ_KB893542.1, forward strand.
TTTGGTCATTCCGGGCAGGAGATTGGGACTTGACTTATACGTGTCATCGTCTTTCAGTGTCTGGCCGGGTTCGGCGTAGGGGTAAAAATAATCGTCGAAATGAATACCATCTACATCGTATTCGCGCACTACGTTGGCCACGATGCCGGCAATGTAGGAGCGAACAGCGGGCACGCCCAGATTGAATAACTTGCGTCCACCGTAGGTCAGTATCCATTCCGGCTTCCGATAAATAATATTGGTGGGTGCTATGCTTGACGATCTGCCAAACGTAGCCCGGTCCAGATTAAACCAGGCGTGAAATTCGAGTCCGCGCTGGTGAGCCTGATCGATCATGAACTCCATTGGGTCGTAAAATGGCTCCGGTGCCAGCCCTTGCTGACCCGTTAACCACTCTGACCAGGGCTCTGAGCTTTTCGCATAAAAAGCATCGGCCGCCGAACGAATCTGAAAAATGACCGCATTGAGCCCCATTCGCTGGTGCATATCGAACATCTCGATAAGCTCGCGCTGCTGGTCGGCAACCGGTAAGCCTTTTTTACTGGGCCAGTCCATATTTTCGACCGTAGCAATCCAGACAGCCCGGAATTCACGCTTGGGCGGAGGTGGTGTAAGGTCGGTTACTTCATCAAACTCAACCGGTTCTACGGGCGTTTCAACGACGGGCGGCACCGGCTTTGGTGGTGGGCGTTTGACAACTACTGGTTTTTGAGGAACCGGTTTGGTGGCGGCAATCGCCGGACGGGCAGGACTAACCGGCGGCCTCTTGGTGGCAACCGGCTTTGCCTGACGACAACCAGCCCATCCTAAAATGAAAATCAGAAGAAAGAGGTAAGTACTTGACCGCATCAATGAAGGAAAGTTAATGGGCAAAAGTAGTGATAGTCTACTACTATACCGGTTTGGAGGGCATTTTTAGCCGCTATTGAGCTGTTTAGGAAACTAACGATGGGTTGGGTGATAACTGTCCGTAGTGAACGAAATTTATCTGACCTAAGTAAATCGAAACGGCCACGTTTTTTGTTATTTCATACAAAAGTGTGCCAACGTAGATTATAGGTTGGATAAAAACAATAATTTTTGGGCTAACTCTGTCAGTGATAAGTTAACTTTGCGGGTCAAAACAACGACGCGCCCCGTCATGGATCAGTACTCATATATTGCCAACTCCGATGCCGCTTACGTAGATCAACTCTATCAGTCTTTTAAGCGAGACCCTCAGACAGTTGACGAAAGCTGGCAACAGTTTTTTAAAGGATTTGAGTTTTCACTCGCTTACGGTGAAAAAACCAATGAAAAAACCAATGAAAAAACGGCTTCAACGGCTCAGAATGGCGTTTCTGCCAACGGAAATGGGCAGGCTACGAAACCGGTAGATGCCACTCATGCAGAGAAGGAAGTATCGGTTGCCAGTTTAATCAAGGCATATCGTTCCCGTGGTCACCTGTTGGCAAAAACTAACCCGCTCAGAGCGCGTAAAGATCGGCAACCTCGCGTCGACCTGCCTGATTACGCGCTGTCAGATGCGGATTTAGATACCGTTTTCGAATCCGGCAAATTACTGGGCATCGGGTCTGCCACGCTCCGTGTTATCATGGAGTCACTACGTAAGATTTACGCGGGCAATATTGGGTTCGAGTACATGTACATCCGCGAACTGGACGTTAAAAACTGGCTTCGGAATAAAATTGAAAAAGAAGCATTGGTTTTCATGCCGTCGCTGGATGAAAAAAAGCGCATTTTTGAGAAACTCAATGAAGCCACCGTTTTCGAAAACTTCCTGGCTACAAAATTCCTGGGGCAAAAACGGTTCTCGCTCGAAGGGGGTGAAGTAACTATTCCTGCACTCGATACCATCATTAGTCAGGCGGCCGATATGGGCGTGGAGGAAGTGATGATCGGTATGGCACACCGGGGGCGACTGAACGTACTGGCCAATATTTTGGGAAAATCCTACGAGTCCATCTTTGATGGATTTGAAGGAAACGTGCCCGATCAGGTTCAGGGCGACGGTGACGTAAAATACCACCTCGGCTATTCAAGCCTGACAAAAACGAAATCGGGTAAAAAGATTAGCGTAAAACTGGCCCCTAACCCTTCCCACCTCGAAGCGGTGAATCCGGTAGTGGAAGGGTTCGTTCGGGCGCAGGCCGATGAAGAATATAAAGGTGATTTCACCAAGATTATGCCCATCCTGATTCATGGCGACGCAGCCGTAGCAGGGCAGGGCATTGTATATGAAGTAACGCAAATGGCGAAACTGGCGGGCTATCAAACCGGTGGCACCGTTCACTTTGTGATTAATAACCAGATTGGCTTCACCACCGATTTTGATGACGCCCGGTCGTCCATCTACTGTTCAGACATTGCTAAGATCATTGACGCGCCAATTTTCCACGTCAACGGCGATGATCCAGAAGCCGTAATTTTCTGTGCTAAACTAGCCGTTGAGTTTCGCGAGAAGTTCAACCGGGATGTGTTTATCGACATGGTTTGTTACCGTCGGTACGGCCACAACGAAGCCGATGAGCCGAAGTTCACGCAGCCAACGATGTACAACATCATCGACAGGCATAAGAACCCCCGCGAAATTTATAAGGAGATTCTAATCAAGCGTGGCGATGTAGACGCTGAGTTGGCGCAGCGCATGGATACGGAATTTAAGCAGCAGTTGCAGGACCGGCTCGACCGGGTGAAGCAAAAGGCTGAAATTCCATACAAACCACTTCGATTGGACCTCGGCTGGGCCGAGCTTCGATTCAGCGAGCCGAAGGATTTTGACCAGTCGCCCGAAACAGGGGTTCCTGCCGAGGTGCTGGAAACGATTGGCAAGGCGCTGGTGAAAATACCGGAAGGGTTTAAGCCGTTAAAGCAGATCGACAAGTTGCTGAAAGACCGGCAAGCCATGCTCACCGATACCAAAATGGTGAACTGGGGTATGGCTGAACTATTGTCATACGGTTCCCTACTGATTGAGGGAAAACCTGTTCGGTTGAGTGGTCAGGATGTACAGCGAGGCACGTTTTCGCACCGCCATTCTGTATTGCACGATTCCGAAACCAATGAATCCTATTCTTCCCTCGATTATATTCAGGAAGGGCAGGAAAAATTTCAGGTGTATAACTCGTTGCTGTCGGAATATGGCGTACTGGGTTTTGAGTACGGGTACGCGATGGCTACACCTAATGCTCTGGTAATCTGGGAAGCGCAGTTTGGCGATTTCTCAAACGGTGCCCAGTTGATTATCGACCAGTTTATCGCTGCTGGCGAATCGAAGTGGGGTATCGGGAATGGGGTTACGATGCTATTGCCGCACGGGTACGAGGGGCAGGGTCCTGAACACTCAAATGCCCGGCCGGAGCGCTATCTGCAACTGTACGCAGAATACAACATGGTGGTAGCGAACATAACCACCCCCGCCAACCTATTCCATATTATGCGTCGGCAGTTGGCCTGGCAATTCCGCAAGCCACTGATCATTATGTCGCCAAAGTCGCTGTTGCGTCATCCAAAATGCGTTTCTCCGCTGGAAGACCTCACAAAAGGCTCTTTTCAGGAAGTATTGGATGATACGTATGCACAAGCGAAAAAGGTGAAGAAAGTCCTGCTGTGTACGGGCAAAATCTATTACGACTTGCTGGAAAAACAGCAGGCTGACAAGCGGGACGATGTTGCCATTGTTCGGCTGGAACAGATTGCGCCGTTGCCCAAGAAACAACTGGATGCGATACTAGCACAATACAAGAAAGCCGAAGTTTTCTGGGTTCAGGAAGAACCGGAGAACATGGGCGCCTGGACGTACCTACTGCGTGTTGGGATGATTTTGCCAATTATTTCCCGTAAGGCTGCGGCTTCACCCGCTACTGGATATCCAAAAATACACGCTCAGGAGCAAGCCGAAATTGTTCGAAGAGCATTTGAATAAAAACAGTTCGACGTTTGTTATTTGACTTTTGTTGTTCCTTAAACGGGGACTAAGAACCTCAAACGACGAACGACAAACCACAAACTATAGCGAAATGGCCGTTGATATGAAAATTCCTCCCGTGGGGGAATCCATTACTGAAGTAACTGTTGGTACCTGGAATAAGCAAGAGGGTGACCACGTAAAGATGGATGACGTTCTGTGTGGACTCGATTCCGATAAAGCAACCTTTGAGTTAACAGCTGAAGCCGACGGCATTCTGCACATTCTGGCGCAGGAAGGCGATGTATTGCCCATTGGAGCCAGCATTTGCACAATTGACGATAATGGTAGTGCGCCTGTTGCTACACCCGCTTCTGAACCGGAAAAGGCAGAAGCACCCAAAGCCAAAGCACTGCAATCAGCCCCGGCTTCGCAACCTGCACCTGCCATGCAGTCCGTTGCTGAGCCAGTACAGGCACCCGTTGCCGCATCGGCTGCCAGCGTCGTTGAGATGAAAGTTCCAGCGGTGGGTGAATCCGTTACTGAAGTAACCATCGCGTCATGGAGTAAGAAAGATGGCGATCAGGTTGCCCTGGATGAGGTACTTTGCGAGCTGGAATCAGATAAAGCAACCTTTGAACTACCAGCCGAAGCCGCCGGAATACTCCGTATCATGGCTCAGGATGGCGAAACACTGCCCATTGGTGCCCTGATTGCTAAAATTGAAACGGGTACTGCCGCATCGGCTCCGACAACACCATCGGCTCCCCAATCGGCAACGTCGGTACCAGACGCCGAGGTGTCGGCTAACGGGCAGAACGGCAGTAGTTATGCCGCACACTACCCGTCACCCGCAGCCGCCAAGATACTGGACGAGAAAGGCGTTGATGCCCAGCAGGTTCAGGGTTCTGGCGTTGGCGGTCGCGTAACGAAAGAGGATGCGATGAAAGCATCGCCCGCCCCGGCTCAGCCTGCTGCCCCGGCCCAGCCAGCTCCAGCACCTAAACCGACTGCTCCAACTGCATCTGCTCCGGCAACGGATGGCCCCGCACCGGGAAGTCGCAACCAGCGCCGGGAGAAAATGACCTCACTGCGCCGGACCATTGCCCGTCGACTGGTAGCCGTGAAAAATGAAACGGCCATGCTGACTACCTTCAACGAGGTAGATATGAAGCCGGTAATGGATTTGCGGAATAAATTCAAAGACAAATTCAAGGAGAAAAACGGTGTAGGGCTTGGTTTCATGTCCTTCTTTACGAAAGCCGTTTGCATTGCGCTCAAGGATTTTCCGGCGGTGAATGGCCAGATTGATGGTGACCAGATGATTTTCAATGACTTCTGCGATATCTCCATTGCTGTTTCAACGGAGCGTGGTCTTGTCGTCCCGGTTATTCGGAATGCCGAGCAACTCAGCTTTGCCGGTATTGAAAAGGAAATTGTCCGGCTGGCTGGTCTTGCCCGCGACAATAAGCTGACCATCGACCAGATGACGGGCGGAACCTTCACGATTACGAATGGCGGTACGTTCGGTTCGATGCTTTCGACTCCTATCATCAACGCTCCTCAATCGGCCATTCTGGGTATGCACAACATCGTTGAGCGGGCCGTCGTCATTAACGGTGAGATTGTGGTTCGGCCTATAATGTATCTGGCTCTGTCCTACGATCACCGTATCATCGACGGGAAAGAATCAGTTAGCTTCCTGGTACGCGTGAAGCAGATTCTGGAAGACCCCACCCGGATTCTTTTCGATATGTAACGGCTATAAAAGGGTATAAAAAGACGGAAGGGACTGTTATTGCAACAGTCCCTTCCGTCTTTTTATACCTTCCAAAAATAAAATCTACACCTTTTCCGGTACTACGAAAGGAGCGCGGTACTTACGGGTAAGCATCTGGTTCGCTTCTTTATCACCTACGAATACTTCATTCTTTGGGTCAAAGTGCAGCGTACGACCCAGCCGGTAAGCAATGTTGCCCAGGTGTGCGATACCTGACGAAAGGTGCGCTGTTTCGACTGGCCCATTTTGCTTCGACTTGTCTCTGGACCGAACGGCTTCGATAAAATTCGCGTAGTGGTCGCCCCCTTCATTGCGGGCCGGACCGGGTGCCCGTTCTTTTCCCAGATAGGTTTTATAATCGGAGTAGCCATTGATAACCATGTAGCCTTTGTCGCCGTAGAAAATATTGCCAATCTCAACGCCATCTTCCTTGTTGGTCATCCAGGGCCGAACCTCAAATTGTATTACCTTACCCTGAGACGGATACTTGTATACAGATGACAACGTTTCTGGCGTTTCCTTGCAGTCTTTCCACAGGAATTTACCACCGGCCGACGTGATTTCTTCAGGAAATCCTACATCAAGTCCCCACATGCACAGGTCCGTTTCGTGAATGCCCTGGTTCCCAATATCACCATTGCCGTAATCCCAGAACCAGTGCCAGTTATAGTGTACGTAATTTTTGCTGAATTCTTTTTCCTGCGCCGGTCCCTGCCACATATTCCAGTTCAGTTCCGTTGGTACGGGCGATGTGCCTTTGTTGCCAATATCGGGCCGCCATTTGTAGACCAGTCCACGGGCCATGTACACGTTGCCAATCAGCCCATCGCGCAGGTGCTTGATGGCTTCCTGGATGGCTACTGAACTCCGTAACTGTACACCATGCTGGACAATGCGATTGTAACGGGTAGCGGCCTCAATCAGTTTACGCCCCTCGTGCAGGTTATGGGCACCGGGTTTCTCAACATAGACATCCTTGCCCGCCTGACAGGCCCAGATAGCTGCCAGTGCATGCCAGTGGTTCGGCGTGGCAATACTTACGGCATCAATATTTTTATCGTCGTAGACCTGCCGAAGGTCGGTCATCGTCAGTACTTTTCGGTTGTATTTCTTCTCGAAGTCTGCCGCCCCTTTTTGTAAAACATCGCTGTCGACATCGCACAGGGTAACTACTTCCACGTCTTTTTGCTTTGAAAGCCCCTGAATATGGTCTTTACCGCGACCATTAATTCCAATGACAGCCATCCGCACGCGGTCGTTAGCGCCAAACGCATGCGCCGGAATGTAGGTGGGCAGGCCAATGGCTGCCAATGAGCCGACAGCACCTGCCTTGAGGACATCGCGCCGGGAAACTTGTTTTAAGTCCATGAGTGTAACTGATTTAGGAACTGCTTGAGGGTTAACGTAATAGTAAAACCAAAAATCCCGACTGAACTACTTATAGCCTGGGTAGGGTCAGGCCGCCATCGACCATAATAACCTGTCCGGTCGAGTAGGGAAAGTCGCCCTTTGCCAGCGATGCTACGGCTTTCCCCACGTCGCTTGGGAAACCCCAGCGTTTTTGTACGCAAAGACCATTTTCGATAAGCGAATCGTATTTAGACGTCACACCAGCTGTCATATCCGTTTTAATTACGCCCGGCCGCACTTCATAAACCGGTATATCATATTCGCCTAACCGAACCGCGAATAGCTGGGTAGCCATGCTCAGACCTGCCTTTGCTACGCAGTATTCGCCCCGGTTCACCGAAGCAACCGTTGCCGAAATTGATGATACATTGATAATGCAACCCCAAAAATCGGCTTGCTCCGCCCGTTGACTAATCATCCAGTTGGCGGCTGCCTGCGTCAGGAAATACGCCCCATGCAGGTTGGTGGATAGCACATATTGAAAACTTTCTTCGGTCGCTTCCAGAATATCTTTTCGCTCTTTGGGAGCTACTCCGGCATTATTCACTAACACATTTAATCGCCCGAAATGAGTCCTGATGGCGGTTACCATGTCATTCCGAGCCGTTGCCAGTGCAATATCACCAGGGCAATACAGCACGTTGCTACCACGATTCCTGAGGGTATCCAATGCCTCCCGAACGGTTTCCTCTGGTCGAACACCGTTGATGGCCAGGTCAAAACCGGCATCTGCTAACTGCTCAGCAATCCCGTACCCAATACCCCGGCTACCGCCCGTTATGAAGGCGACGGGGCGTTCCTCGCCATTTTTCATAAGCTGGTTTTTAATTCTTTAAGCTGCTCAGCTTCGGGTCTTTTCTTGTAAAGCGGGTCTAACGGATAGCAACCCGAAATCAGCCCATTCCGGGGAGCCGTTGTGCAATCGGAAAACGTTCGGCAAATCTGGTTTCGGACTAGTGCCCGACCGGCAATCATATCGGCTGGCATGGTTGGGTACGATAATACCATACGCCCAAAGCCTACACTATTGGCCATGCCTTTCCGCAACACATACTGCGCAACGTTGGGTAGCCATTCCTGCAGATATGAGTAGCCTGACCCAATGATTACCAGTTCAGGGAAAGCCTGTTTCAACTCGTTTGTTACGTCGATTTGCCGCTTTACACCCAGAAGCGGGTCTTCGGGGGGCAGGTAACCATCGGAAGGAGGGAACAGGGCCGGCCGCATCAGGTGTGGATTGTAATAGGGGCTACCGCCGGTAATACATATTAATTGTATGCCGAGCGATTCGGCCAGCGAAAGTAACGCCTTTGTCTCCGTCAGGTCAATACCCAATCCAGTAGAGTTGCCCCCAAAGGCAAAGGGATATTGCTCCGCATTTTCGGGGATACCCGTGCCCGTGGCTCCTTTTTTGAAGGGTAACATATCAAACGCACTCAGGCGAATACCAATTTCCAGCCCTGGTGCTGCCTGCCGGATACCGGCCACGATGTTCCGCAGATACCGGGTTCGATTCTCGAACGAACCTCCGTAGCGTCCCTCCCGATTAATCGCACTCAAAAACTCGTGCCCCAGATAGCCGTGGCAATGTTTTACATCCACAAAATCAAAACCCGCTTTTTGAGCCAGCACAGCCGCATCAACGTACTGTTGAATAATATGGTCAATATCAGCATCCGTAAGCAGCGGGTAGTCGGCAGCCATGCCGAACTTGCTATTCAGAAATGGATGGCTGTACAGAATCTTCGACTCAAAGATCTTATGACTATTGGGCTTGCAAAAACGCCCGGAATGTGTAAGCTGGAGGCCAATTAATAAATCATCCGTTTGCCCAAATGCTTCTTCATGATCGCGTAGAAGCGACTGGCGTAACTCGACAAAATCAGGAAACGTTTCGGTATTTAATACCAACTGGTTTGGGTTGGCTTTGCCCGAATGGCAAACGGCTACCGCTTCACAACCAAACAGGAGCTTGGCTCCGCTGATGGCGAATTTCTTCCAGCGGCTCTTTGTGAACTCACTTGGCCGACCATCGGTAGTACCATCCCATCCTTCCATCGGCAAAATACAAAGGCTATTGCCAATTGTTTTACCTGATTTAAGCGGGATAGGTTGATTAAATGGGCTTTCAGCAGGAGGAAGTAGGGTATCGTCAAACAGCAGGTCAATGTCGTTCTTATCCAGGTATGTTCGCAGGTCAGCAGCCGTTTTTAACTGGGCCATGCGGGGAAATTGGGGCTTATATTTCTCGCTCATTAAGGTAGTTACGGTCAGACGATCGGCGATTCAGTAATTTTTGGTTCGGCAATCCGTGGTGCGGCAATCCGATTGAAGAAGGTGTAATAGGGTTCGTTACGGATAATTCGCTGGAGGTATAGTGCTACCTCACGGGCATGGTAATCACCCCACATGCTCGATTCTCCATTGGCAATTTTGCTACCGGGCGGCACATAATCCCAGCCATTAGGCTGGTGATAAATGGAGTGTAAAATCAGCCCCTGATGTGTTGGATTTGTGCTTAGATACGGTTCGGTGAACAATGTTTTGAGTACCGTCAAGCCTGCCTGCCAGTACCGTTGGCCCTGTTCCGTATTGCCTTTTCCGGTCAGGTAGTGGCCTAATCGCAACAATCCCTGTGCGCCAATGGCCGCTGCCGAACTATCCACGGGTTCAAAATCATTGTATGGGTCGGCGGGGTGGTTTAGGTAATCGCCTAAACGGTACAGATTCGGTGCGCCCGTGTCCCAGTAGGGAATACCGTCTGTTGGTGTATGGTCAATATAAAAATCGCAGGTGGCGGTAGCCGCTTTCAGCATAAAGGCTTCGGTAGAATCGCGCCCACCAAAAGCTTGTAAGTCAGTTTCATCACAAGTCGCAAGCCATTCCAGTTCTTCGGCGAAGCCGCACATGGCCCAGGCCAAACCCCGTGTCCAGGTCGTAAAGCCTGAGTATCCCTGTTGAGAGTTGGGACAGCGAAAATTGCCATCCTTTACGTTAAATACGCTCTCGTGGGCGGTACGGCCCCACAAGTCGTAGGCGTCGCGTCCTTCTCCGTAGAAGACTGAGTAATCGGCGGTGGCTTTCATGTGTTGTAAGGCACGTTCCAACAGACTGATTTTTACGTCGCCCTCTCCCTGAAACACATGCCCCAGCGCATGACTCAGTACTAATGCCCGGCAGGAACGAATCGTGTCGACAAACAGGGAATGTTGCCCATTGAATGAACTGATGAAGCCCGCGCCGGCGTCCCGGCCCTCTTTGATTGAGGTCCACCGGTTGGCCTGTACTGCCCCGGATATTTTAAGGGCCAACTCATAAAAATTAGCTTCCCAGTCATTCTGCGCAATTCGCCCCTCCCGCATCAGGCGGAGTAAGTTGCCGTACGTACTGACATTATTGAATCCGTGGTCGTGTACACCGATATGGCTAATATGCGGAGCCATAACCGACAGCGTCTTCTGGCGACCCATTTCCAGAAACTTGGTATCGCCGGTAGCATCGAACTGTAAAATAGCGGAGCCGAACTGAAAGCCCTGTGTCCATTCCGTCCAGCCGCGAGTCGAATAGTTTCCTGCTACTGTAAAAACGGGAGAGCCTTTCGATCCATCGTATTCTTTATCAATCAGATGAATTTTCTGGCCCGAGACTTCCCAGAAGCGGGCAAGTTTTGATGTAAGGTCGGTGGGTTGTAGGGAGGTGTCAATCTGCATATTGCGAAAAGCGCGCGCCTGTATTAGTTCTCCTCCCTAAAGAACAAGTAGTACTGTCTACTACTGAATGGACACAAAAAAGCCGTACACGACAGAATCGGTACGGCCCTTTTTGGTTTGTTCTTCTTATTCTTTAATTAAACTCACTCCCCCCATTTCTGGTGGCTGTGGAATACCCATCAGTTGTAGAATGGTTGGGGCTATATCTGCCAGTTTACCTTCACTCAGAACTGGATGGTAATCCTTATCGACCAGGATGCAGGGTACCAGATTCGTGGTGTGCGCCGTGTTTGGGGTTCCGTCGTCATTTTTCATGAATTCGGCATTGCCGTGGTCAGCGATGATAATGGTTGCATATCCGTGAGCAAGGGCGGCTTCCGTAACGGCTTTAGCGCAGGCGTCGGCGGTTTCAGCGGCTTTGACGACAGCCTCAAATACGCCCGTATGGCCTACCATATCGGTATTGGCGAAGTTCAGGCAAATAAAATCCGTTTCTTCATTCTCTAGTTCAGGAATAATTTTGTCCCGAATCTCAAAGGCAGACATTTCGGGTTTCTGGTCGTACGTCTTTACGGGAACAACGGTTGGTTCGCCTTTCTCATCATAGATGGTCATTTCCTTGGGCGAGGGGCAGAGCAGTCGTTTTTCGCCTGGAAACGGTTCTTCACGACCACCCGAAAAGAAGAACGTGACGTGCGGATATTTCTCCGTTTCGGCAATCCGTATCTGTTTGTGACCTGCTTCGGAAATGACTTCGCCCAGGGTTTTTTCGAGATTATCCTTATTAAAAATAACCTTCACGCCAGCAAATTCACTGTCATAGTTAGTCATCGTGATGTAGTCAAGAGCAAGCTTTTTCATACCCTGCTCTGGGAAGTCTTTTTGGGTAAGTGCCTGTGTAATTTCCCGACCCCGGTCGGTGCGGAAGTTAAAGCACAGCACTACATCTCCATCCTCAATCATAGCTACGGGCGAACCATCGGCTTTGGTGACAATGAGGGGTTTGATAAACTCATCCGTTACATTGGCATCATACGACTCCTGAAGTGCTTTTGTTACATTGTCAGGCGCTATTTTTTCTCCTACCCCTTTCACCATAGCATCGTAAGCCACTTTAACGCGTTCCCAGCGATTATCCCGATCCATAGCATAATAACGACCCACCACCGAAGCTATCTGCCCGGTTGTAGTTGCCATGTGTGCCTGAAGATCAGACAGGTAACCGATGCCACCTTTTGGATCTGTGTCACGGCCATCCGTAAAAGCATGAACAAATACGTCAGTTAAGGCATGCGCATGAGCAATAGAAAGCAGCCCTTTCACATGCTCAATATGTGCATGAACGCCACCGTCTGACACTAGACCGATAAGATGGACTTTTTTGCCACTGGTTTTGGCATAGGTCAGTGCATCGACCAAAATAGGTTCGGTATCGAGTGTATGCTCTTCTACGGCTTTGTTGACTTTTACTAAATCCTGATACACGACCCGGCCGGCGCCTAGATTCATGTGGCCTACCTCGGAGTTCCCCATCTGACCCGCTGGCAAACCAACGGCCAGGCCTGACGCTTCGAGTTTACTGTTGGGGTATTTTGGATACAGTGAGTTCATGAACGGCGTATGGGCCGATTCAATGGCCGATACTTCAGGCTTAAGCGGAATACCCCAGCCGTCCAGGATAATGAGAATGACTTTTTTATTCATAATTTCTAAAGAATGAAAGGGTGAAAGAGTGACAGAGCGAACCGGGACGCCCAACCGGAGTGAAAGAGTGGTTTCTCAGCTACTTTCACTCCGGTTGGACGTCCCGGTTCATTATATAAGCTAGCAATTGTCGGCAGCATCGGAGGGCTATCTGGTACACTTCTTCAAAAACTTCCGTGCCTTCGTAATAAGGATCTGGCACGTTAGGCTGATCGCTCACATCCGGATCGAATTCGCGCAAAAGGAATATCGTATCATTGGAGTACAGCCCTGTACTGCGATAATTTAACTTTTCGATGGCTTCGAGGTTTGTTTCATCCATAGCCACGAAATAATCAAACTGAGCCAGATCATCGCCGGTAAGCCGCCGGGCGCGGTGCGTCAGCGTTAACCCATGTTCGAGAGCATTTTCGCGGGTGCGTCTGTCGGGTAATTGCCCAATATGGAACGAAGCCGTTCCCGCCGAATCGCAGCTTATCTGTTCTTCTAGACCTGCTTCGGCCACCAGTTGCCGGAAAATTCCCTCCGCTACCGGCGACCGACAAATATTACCATAACAAACGAAGAGAATATTGAGCATGGGGTTTTGGGGGCGAGGTGTGGATTATACCCCATGTCCTAAGCCCCGCGCTATTTTTCTAACGGATCATTGTGTTCGTCGACGATCACGAATACGTCTTCACCTTCTTTTTTCATCAGGTATTTTTCCCGGGCGAATTTCTCCCGTAGCTGGTCATTACCCAGCACTTCTCTGCGTTCGTCCTGAACTGCTTTAATTTTTTCCTGATAAAACCTGGCCTCTTCATCCAGTTCATACAGTTTCCACCGGTTCCGGATTTGAGTAGGTAGGTCATTTGCATCAAAAAACGTCATCCATACCAAAAGCCCCAGGCCGGTAGCGACATAGAAATTACGAAGGTAGCGCAGAAGACGACGGTAGAGCATAGCAAATAGTGAATAGTGTAGCGTGAGCAGTGAAGAAGAACAATTCAATGATTTTTTTTATTCTTAACTGTCCACGCTACACTATTCATTCATCAAAATTTAAGTCCTGGAAAATAGGCAGTTTCGCCTAATTCCTCTTCAATCCGAAGTAGTTGGTTGTATTTTGCCATCCGGTCGGAGCGGGACGCAGAACCCGTTTTGATTTGACCGGTGTTGAGGGCTACGGCCAGGTCGGCGATGGTAGCATCTTCGGTTTCGCCGGAACGGTGTGACATGATGTTTTTGTATGAATTACGTTTTGCCAGATTGACCGTGTCAATCGTCTCGGTTAACGAGCCAATCTGATTCACTTTCACCAGAATAGCGTTGGCAATGCCTTTGTCGATGCCTTCCTGCAAACGGGTTACGTTGGTTACGAACAGGTCGTCGCCTACAAGTTGGGTGTTGGTTCCTTTCAGTTCGTCGGTATGCGCCTTCCAACCCGCCCAATCGTCTTCGGCCATACCATCTTCAATAGACATAATAGGGTACTTACTAACCCAATCCTTCCAGAAACCAGCCATTTCCGACGACGTCAGTTTATCACCCGTCGATTTTTTGAAATGATAAACGCCTGCTTCTGCGTCGTAGAACTCGGAGGAGGCAGCATCCATAGCAATCCAGACATCTTCGCCGGGGCGATACCCTGCTTTCTCGATGGCCTGCATGATGGTTTGAATCGCTTCTTCGTTCGATTTGATGTTTGGCGCAAAACCACCTTCATCACCCACGTTGGTTGCCAGGCCCATCTTTTTCAGAACGCCTTTCAGCGTATGAAAAATTTCAGTACCCATCCGCAGTGCTTCCGAAAAGCTTGCTGCGTTAGCTGGCATCACCATAAATTCCTGGAAATCGATGGAATTGTCGGCGTGTGAACCACCGTTCAGAATATTCATCATCGGTACGGGCAGGGTATTGGCATTTACACCCCCAATGTAACGATATAGTGGTAAACCGGCTTCCTGTGCGGCTGCTTTAGCAGCTGCCAGCGACACTCCCAGGATGGCATTTGCTCCCAGACGACCTTTGTTGGGTGTGCCATCCAGTTCCAGCATGATTTTGTCGATCATACTTTGTTCAAAAACAGGAATGCCTACCAACTCCGGGAAAATCAGTTCGTTAACGTTAGAAACTGCTTTCAAAACGCCTTTTCCCATATACACAGTTTTGTCATCATCGCGAAGTTCGACGGCTTCATGGGTACCGGTCGATGCGCCTGATGGAACGGCAGCACGGCCCAGATACCCATTTTCGGTACGCACGTCTACTTCCACCGTTGGGTTGCCGCGTGAATCCAGAATTTGTCGGGCATGAATGCTTTGAATGGTACTCATCGTAAAGAAATAAGAAAGATTAACAATGAAAAATTTATCGCTCCGGCGTACCGGTTTTTCAGGTTTGACTACCAGGCCATTGCATGGAATAGCCAACCTCGTTGCAAAGTAACGAAATACAGGCTAAAACGTAAGAGAGGGAACGGGAATGGTATAAGACTTCATGAATTATTCATGGACTTTATAGTCCCGAAACGGAAGTTATCAGAAAATTTTGTCTATTTGTAGACTTATAAATCGCAGTCAAACTAACCAACCCTATCTATGCGCGGGCTACTGTATTTTCTATTGTTTTTACTAATTGTCTTTGGTGTTCTCTATGCCTTAACTGGCTGGAGCTATAGCGATGGTGAACGGGCCGGCACAGTATCTAAATTTAGCCGACGTGGTTTTGTCTTCAAAACCTACGAAGGTGTCCTAAATGTGGGCGGCTTTTCGGGTGAAACCGGTTCGTTGACGCCCCAGTATTTTGATTTTTCGGTGAAGGATGAAGCGGTAGCCAAACAAATTACGGATGCTGTTAAAACCGGACAGCGGGTAACGCTCCATTACGAAGAGAAAATAATGAAGCTTCCCTGGAATGGGGAAACAAAATACTACATTACAGGGGTAGAAATAGTAGGCCCGCCTACGCGTCCATATGGTGATTCATCCGCCTACCCTGGCTATCAGCCGGGGCAACCGCAGCCCGTTCAGCCTCAGCCAC
The DNA here is from genome assembly GCF_000374085.1 of Spirosoma spitsbergense DSM 19989. Taxonomy (GTDB): domain Bacteria; phylum Bacteroidota; class Bacteroidia; order Cytophagales; family Spirosomataceae; genus Spirosoma; species Spirosoma spitsbergense. The sequence goes on from NZ_KB893542.1 coordinate 25,131, forward strand.
AAACGGCACAGCCTGAAATGCCGCAACCTGCCCCTGCACAGCAGCCGGAACGCGTTGATACGTTGTAGTTTGGGTTATTTTAAATCCTGTCAATTGACTCGTTTTTAGGTCATTGACAGGGTTTTTTCGTGCCTTTTTGTAGCTAAACATTACGGATAAAATCCCGTTTTCTATTTTCAAAAATAGCTAGGAAATCTGGCCATTTTTGGGTAATTTTAACTGTTTAAACAACCATCCTAACATGGCGAAATCAGATACGGCGCAAGCCACAGCATCTGCTAATGACAGTAAATTAAAAGCCCTTCAAACAACCATCGAGAAACTTGACAAAGCATTCGGTAAGGGTACCGTTATGCGCTTGAGCGAAACGAAAGTTTCCGATGTTCCCGTTATTTCGACTGGCTCTCTTGGGCTTGATATAGCCCTCGGCATCGGTGGTCTGCCCCGTGGTCGCGTCGTTGAAATCTATGGACCGGAATCGTCCGGTAAAACAACGCTTACGATGCACTGCATCGCCGAGGCACAGAGAGCGGGTGGTCTGGCTGCCTTCATTGATGCCGAACACGCTTTTGACCGTGTGTACGCTGAAAAGCTGGGCATCGACACGAAAAACTTGTTGATTTCACAGCCCGATAATGGGGAACAGGCACTCGAAATTGCCGAACACCTGATCAGCTCCGGCGCTATCGACATTATCGTTATTGACTCCGTTGCTGCCCTCGTACCCAAAGCCGAAATCGAAGGCGAAATGGGCGAGAGTAAAATGGGTTTGCAGGCCCGTTTGATGTCGCAGGCTTTACGGAAGCTAACGGGTACCATTAACAAAACAGGTTGCTGCTGTATTTTTATCAACCAGTTGCGTGAGAAGATTGGCGTGATGTTTGGTAACCCCGAAACAACAACCGGTGGTAATGCCCTCAAATTCTACGCATCGGTTCGGCTTGATATCCGCCGTATTGGCCAAATTAAAGAAGGAACTGATAACGTAGTGGGCAACCGCACGAAAGTTAAGGTGGTGAAGAACAAAATGGCCGCTCCCTTCAAAGTCGTTGAATTTGATATCATGTACGGTCTGGGTATCTCTAAAGTAGGAGAAATTCTTGACCTGGGTGTCGAGATGGAGATTGTCAAGAAGTCAGGTTCGTGGTTTTCCTATGGTACCAGCCGTCTGGCGCAGGGCCGTGATGCCGTAAAGGAGCTGTTACTCGACAATCCCGAACTGATGAACGAAATTGAAGGGAAAATCCGGGCAAAAATCGCTACAGATGACGATGCTCTGGTTGATCCCGTACTTGCCGCCACCGAAGACGACGACGAGGGCGAAATTGATGATTAGTTAAGCGTACATATTCGAGAAAGGAAGGCGTCAGTGCTCATACTTTTTTGCATAAAGTCTATCGAAAACGAAAGCGGCAACTTGTGAGAGTTGCCGCTTTTGTTTTCGATAGATGTCTGTTCTCAAAACTATCGTTTCTCAACCGGTACAAAATCCCGGTGAGTAGGACCGGTGTATATTTGGCGGGGACGACCAATAGGTTCTTTATTCTCCCGCATTTCTTTCCACTGTGCAATCCAGCCAGGTAAGCGGCCAATGGCGAACATGACCGTGAACATGTTTGTCGGGATGCCAAGCGCACGGTAGATGATACCCGAATAGAAATCAACATTCGGATACAGCTTGCGCGATACGAAATACTCATCGTTCAGCGCTGCTTCTTCCAGGCCTTTGGCTATGTCCAGTATGGGATCGTTGACACCCAGTTTACTTAGTACATCATCGGCGGCCTTTTTAATGATTTTGGCCCGTGGGTCGAAGTTTTTATAAACACGGTGCCCAAAACCAAATAACCGGAAACCAGTCGACTTGGCGTTTTTGGCCATCTCTATATACTTACTAACATCACCACCGTCGGCCTTAATGTTTTCGAGCATTTCAATTACTTCCTGATTGGCTCCGCCGTGAAGTGGTCCCCATAAAGCGCTTATACCCGCCGAAATAGACGAATAAATATTTGCCTGCGATGAACCCACCAGCCGTACCGTAGAGGTAGAGCAGTTTTGTTCGTGATCAGCGTGCAGAATAAGCAGTACATTCAGGGCTTCAACCACTACCGGATCAACGGTGTAGTCTTCAACCGGCAATGCAAACATCATATTCAGAAAGTTCTGTATATAATCGAGCTTATTTTGTGGATAGTTCATTGGGTGCCCCTTCGAACGCTTGTAAGACCAGGTAGCGATGGTTGGCAATTTCGCCAGTAACCGGATAATGTGAAGGTCCGTATTGTCTTCATCATTTGAATCCGGATAAAAGGCACTCATGGCACTTACCAGTGAGGACAAAACGCCCATCGGGTGAGCATCAACCGGAAAGCCATCGAAGATTTTCCGCATGTCCTCATTCACCATTGTGTGGTGCCGAATATCGCTTTCAAATTTATCGTATTGAGTCTGCGTGGGCAGTTCACCATAAATAAGCAGGTAAGCGACGCCCAGGAAAGATGCTTTAGCGGCCAGATCTTCAATTGAGTAACCCCGGTACTGAAGAATACCTTTCTCGCCATCTAAAAAGGTGATGGCGCTTTTAGTGGCACCAGTATTTTTGTAGCCACGATCCAGGGTAACATAACCAGTTTGATCGCGTAGGTTAGAAATGTCGAAGGCTTTTTCATTTTCAGTTCCCTCCAATGTTGGAAATGAATAGGTTTTACCATCGACGGTTAAATCAGCAGAGTTTGCCATATAAGAAGATAGGGTAGAATGAATCTGGGGTAATAAATACTGACTTTGCTTCGCAACAAGACCATCCGGGCGAAATTAGACTAAAAATCCAAACGACAGTTGATTTTGTCGCAAAAAAGCCGTGTTACGTTTGTATTAAGAGGTAACGGGTGATTTAGGCAATAAGTTTTTTCGGTTATTTCCTGTAGAAAATCCCTCCCTTCATGACAACCCGAATCTGTTTGAGACTGGCGATTGCTTTCAGCGGATCACCGTCTACTAATATCAAGTCGGCTAGTAAGCCGGGTTTTATACGGCCCCTGTCTGCAAGGTGAAACACATCGGCGTTAACGGAGGTTGCTGAACGTAACACGTCAAGCGGCTTCATACCGTAATCGACCATCATTATTAACTCGCGGGCATTATCACCGTGGCTGAACACACCTACATCTCCACCGGCGCAGATAGTTACGCCCGCATCCAGTGCTTGCCTGAATGTAGCCCGCTTTTGTTTGATACGTTCTGGTTCAGGCTCCTGTCCCTTTTTCCAGCCGCGATACTGACTCACGGCATCACCTGCCGCGAGCGTCGGACATAAGGCTGTTCCCTGTTTTTTCATTAGGGCAAAGATTTCGGGCGTTCCGGCATCACCATGTTCAAGCGTTTCACAACCACCCAGAATGGCGCGACGCATCCCTTCGGCAGTGCTGGCATGAGCGATAACTGGCCGACCGCTGCTTTTAGCGACTTCCACAATTAGTTTTATCTCATCCAGCGTGTACGTTGGTCGGGCTTCGGCCATCAATCCCCACCGGTAATCGGCGTATATTTTTATAGCATCTGCCCCTTTGCCGATCTGTCTTCTTACTGCTTTTATAAGAGCGTCGTGTCCGTCGGCTTCTTCGGCACCCTGTGGCACGTCAATATCAGGACTGAATCCTTTGGGCGCGTAACTGCCCGTAGCAATGAGTGCTCGTGTTACAACAATCATGCGCGGGCCAGGAATTATACCCTCATTAATGGCTTGTTTCAAGCCTACATCGTCATAATCTGCTCCTTCGGTGCCGAGGTCACGGATGGTGGTGAAACCGGCCAATAGTGTTTTTTCGGCATGGACTGTGGCCCGTGCCACCCGCAACGAGCGCGCTTCTTTCAATACCTGTTCATCCCATGGGGTTTCATTGTAGGGGTGCAGTAATAAATGAGAATGGCCTTCGATGAGGCCGGGCATTAACGTTGTTCCCGGCAGTTCCATTACCGAAGCATCGGATGAGTTGGCGCCGTTTGCAGGAAAAGAGTTCGCAGGACCAACGGCGTCAATTTTATCGCCCTTTATGCGAACGACCCAGCCTTCGTGCATGGTTTCACCATCAAAAACACGGTCTGGTTTGAGAACAACGATTGTCTGGGCAAAAAGCGAGAAGGGTAAAAATACTAACAGGAAGCAGAATTTGTTCATGAGCTAATGAAGGCAGATACCTCAAAAATACGCAAAAAGTAACCAAAAGGTGCAGTAATTTCAGTTAAACTATATCGTAAACCACGACTGGATAGTCATAAAAGGAGATTCGTGTAAGTGCTGTTAAATTGGGTTAAACCTGAGTATGGTAGATTTAGTCATGGCCGGTACTTGTCAACTTTTCAGTCTACCTTTGCGTTCTTTACAGAGGGAGTAAGTGTAACATACAGGCGAAAGGATGAATGACTGCTTAACTCACCTCAGGTTGCCCTTATCGCCGGATTGACAAAAATCAACTAAACAGAAAAATGGCTTCACAGTACGATGTAATCGTTGTGGGTAGCGGGCCAGGCGGTTATGTAGCTGCTATCCGGGCCTCGCAATTGGGTTTGAAAACCGCCGTTGTTGAACGCGAAAGTCTCGGTGGTATTTGTTTGAACTGGGGGTGTATCCCCACCAAAGCACTACTAAAATCAGCGCAGGTTTTTGAATACATCAAGCACTCGGCTGATTATGGTATTACTATTTCGGGCGAATCGAAAGCTGATTTTAGTGCCGTTATCAAGCGAAGCCGGGGCGTAGCCGACAGCATGAGCAAAGGCGTTCAGTTCCTGATGAAAAAGAATAAAATCGACATCATCAACGGTTTTGCCAAACTGAAGCCCGGCAAAAAAATTGACGTGACCGATGCGGAAGGTAAAGCCACCGAATATGCTGCTAAGCATATTATTGTCGCCACTGGGGGGCGCGCCCGCGAATTGCCCAGCGTACCCATCGACGGAAAGAAAGTAATCGAATACCGAAAAGCCATGACGCTGGAAAAGCGGCCGGATACGATGCTGATCATTGGTTCTGGGGCTATCGGGGTCGAATTCGCCTACGTATATGCCAGCATGGGTACTAAAGTAACCATCATTGAATTTTTGCCAAACGTGGTGCCCGTCGAAGACGAAGACATATCCAAAGAGCTGGCCAAGCAGTACAAGAAACTGGGCATCGACATCTACACAAAGTCGGAGGTGACTAAGGTAGATACCAGCGGTGCGGGTTGTAAAGTATTTGTAAAAACGCCCGATGGCGAAAAAACCTTCGACGTTGACATTGTACTTTCTGCCGCCGGTGTGGTTGCTAACATCGAAAAAATTGGCCTGGAAGAAACGGGTATTGCCGTTGATCGGGGCAAAATTGTTACGGACGATTTTTACCGTACTAACGTAGAGGGTTACTACGCCATTGGCGATTGTACCAAAGGGCAGGCGCTGGCGCACGTAGCCTCAGCCGAAGGCATTATCTGTGTAGAGAAGATTGCTGGCCAACCGCACGTTGAGCCACTGAACTATAACAACATTCCGGGCTGTACGTATTGCACGCCCGAGATAGCATCGGTGGGCTACACCGAAAAAGCAGCTCGTGAAGCTGGTTACGAATTAAAAGTAGGTAAGTACCCGTTCTCGGCATCGGGCAAAGCTAAAGCAGCCGGTGCGCCGGAAGGCTTTGTAAAAGTGATTTTTGATGCCAAATATGGTGAGTTCCTGGGGGCGCATTTTATCGGTACTAACGTGACCGAAATGATTGCCGAGGTAGTAGCTGTTCGCAAACTGGAAACAACGGGCGAAGAAATCCTAAAAACTGTTCACCCGCACCCAACAATGTCGGAGGCCATCAAGGACGCTACTGAAGCCGCCTATGGTGAGGCTATTCACTTGTAAAAGAGGGGTTTCGTAACGGAAGTAGCCCGGCCAAAATATTTTGGCTGGGCTACTTCCGTTACTACGTTACTTATTTTAAAATCTTCCAGTGCATCAGACCCAGTTTTGTAAAGAAGTAAAGTACTGAGGTCCGTAGAACGCCAAGGCCATAAATGGAGCTACGCCGGAAATTGATGGATGATGCTTCGTCAAAATACTTGGTTGGACAAGTGACTTCGCCGATTTCGTACCCTTTGTAGAAAATCTGGGCAATCATTTCGTTATCGAAAATGAAATCGTCGGAGTTATGGGTGAAGTCCAGACTACGAAGTACCTCGCCTGAGAAAGCCCGATAACCGGTATGGTACTCAGATAGTTTCTGATTCATGAGTACATTTTGCGTTAGTGTCAGAAAGCGGTTTGCCACGTATTTATACATGGGCATTCCTCCTTTCAATGCTCCTTTCCCCAGAATACGAGAGGCAAACACCACCGGATATAACCCATTGCCAATGATAGAAATCATAGCAGGCAGTAATAACGGCGTATACTGATAATCAGGATGCAGCATAACGACGATGTCGGCACCAAGTTCGACTGCTTTAGCGTAGCAGGTTTTCTGATTGCCACCGTATCCTTTATTCTTATCATGCCGGATAACGTGCCGGATTCCCAGATTTCGGGCTATTTCTACGGTATTATCCGGACTAGCATCGTCAACCAGAATGATATCATCGACTAAATCAAGCGGAATTTCACGGTAGGTTCGCTCCAGCGTTAGTGCTGCCCGGTAGGCTGGCATCACCACAATTACTTTCTTGTCGTTAAACATGGGGTAAAATTAAGCGGTCGATAGCAGTCTGCCAATAATTTTAGTAATCTCAGCCAATTCCTTGGTCATATTGGGCGTAGATTTGTTTCATAATTTGCAGCACTGTCGATTTCAGGCCTTAAATGGCTCTACATTTTTCAATTATGTTTTCAAGCGAAACGGTATTTTTTCTTGCTTTTGCAACCTTTGTTCTTCTTATTATGGCCGTCGACCTGGGCCTTTTTTCGAAGCAAAAAAGTCATGTTGTCAAATTTAAAGAGGCTGCTATATGGAGTGCTATCTGGGTCGCTTTATCTATTTGCTTTTATTTCTTCCTTAAGGATTTCGGGTATCTGGTTCATGGAATCGACACGTTTGCCCGATTAAAGGAAGTGCGCGATATGTATGCCGACCACGTCCAGTTTGTAGCAGGTAATTTTCCGGCAAGTCTCGCTCGTTTTCAGAATAATATGGCCCTCGAATACATAACAGGCTACCTGGTTGAGTATTCACTTTCGGCGGATAATATTTTTGTATTTATTCTTATTTTCAACTCATTCGGTGTTCAGGAACGGTTTTACAAAAAGATTCTGGTGTATGGTATTCTTGGTGCCATTATCCTGCGCTTTATCTTCATCTTCGTGGGTTCGGCACTGATTCAGGAGTTTGAATGGGTTATGTATTTGTTTGGTGCTTTTCTGGTCTACACAGGTATTCAGCTATTTTTTCAAAAAGAAGAAGATGAAAAAATTGATCCAAATGAGCATCCTGTCGTTCGGTTTGTCAGTAAATACTTGAACGTATACCAGCGTAACGTAACCGATAATTTCTTCGTCCGGCGGAAGTCTGACCGGAAAGTATTTGTAACGCCCCTGTTCATTATTGTTATCGTCGTTGCCGTAACGGATTTGGTTTTTGCTGTTGACTCTATACCTGCCATTTTTTCCATCACGAAGGACCCGTACATCGTCTTTTTCTCGAATGTATTCGCCATCATGGGCTTACGCTCCATGTTTTTCTTCCTGTCGAGTATTATGAGTCAATTCCGTTTCCTGAAGATAGGATTGGCGGTGTTGTTAACATTCATTGGTGTCAAGATGCTGGCCGAACACTGGCTGGCTGATCAGGGCTTTAAACCCGTTTATTCGTTGTACATTATCGTTGGTATTTTGAGTGTTAGTATTCTTGCCTCGTGGTTGATTCCCGAAAAAAAGGCCTAAGTGGGATGGTAAACCAATGGGATTTCTACTATTTAGACGATTTTCTGGGTTTTACGTTATAATGCTGTAAGTCCTTAAAATTCCGTGAAAACTTCGCAAGGTCGCCCGGCAATTTCTACGTCTGTTCTTAAAACGTTTCGCCGACGGCTAACTAACTTGAGCAGTCGCAATCGTTCGCTTTTGTTGACTAGCCTGCCTGCCCGTCAGTTTCTGGATCTCCACGAAACGGATTTTCTGCTTAACAAACCGTCGTTTACGCTGATTGCAGATCTGATAAGTCAGAAACTATCGGTCACGTTGTGCGAAGTACTGGATGCCCGGCAGGGGCGTAGCAATGAGGTGAGCCGTAAACTTCGTCAAATTAACCGTACGGCCCGGTTTATTGAAGAGGAGCGCGGCACAGAGGATTTGTATGTTGGCTGGCCGTTTGTGAAAGGTAAATTCATGGATGATACCGTCGTTCACGGGCCGTTGCTGTTTTTTCCGGTTCAGCTTTCACACCAGGGGAAATTCTGGAAACTTACGCGCCGGGGTGATGAGATGGCTTTTTTGAACCCCACCTTAGCACTGGCTTATGGCCAGTTCAATCAGGTAAAACTGCCCGATGAAATAGTGGAGAAAGCAATGGATGACTTTGATCGCGATCCATTGACTTTCCGCACACAATTGTACGAGTGGCTCAAAACTACCCCGCTCGAAATCAACTTCAACCAGGACTTGTTTACTGACAAGCTCCAGTATTTTACCAAACAAACAGCTAAAGACCTCGCACAACTGGAGCGTACCGGTGAGCTGAAACTCTATCCGGAAGCCGTATTGGGCATATTTCCCCAGGCTGGCTCCTTTTTGGTACCGGACTATGATGAGTTGATAGCTAGGCAGGAAGGGGAGGAGCAGGGAGAAGAAACCGATACCATCTCCCACCCTATCACTTTTCCCTTCCTACCGGAAAAAAATATCCACACGCCCCTGCCAATGGATGCATCGCAGGAGGCAGCCGTACGAGCCGTAAAAGCCGGTCAGTCATTAGTCGTTCAGGGACCTCCCGGAACGGGAAAATCACAGCTAATTGCTAACCTTATGGCCGATGCCGCTGCGTCGGGAAAACGAGTGCTGCTCGTATGCCAGAAACGGGCTGCGCTCGATGTAGTACAGGAACGACTACGGCAGGTAGGAATGGCTCCATTTCTGGCTCTGATACATGATTTCCAGGATGATCGTCGGGTATTATACGCTCAAATTGCTGCCCAGATAAGCCAGATAGATGTTTATCGGCAACTGAATAATAGCCTGAATGCGGTATTGCTTGAGCGGGATTTTGATGTTGAGAGCCGCCGGATTGACGAAACGGTAGCTGAGTTACAGGTATTTAAAACGGCTTTATTCGATACGAATGAGTGCGGTCTTTCTGCTAAAGAACTATACCTGACCACTACGGCTAATCATACGCCATTACTATTGAATGAAGTATATCAGCAGTTTAATCTGGCAGAAATGGATGATTTTGCTGGTCGACTGAGCGATTACGCAGCGTATCAGCAACGGGTAGGCGCTGGACATCATTGGGCCAAACGAGTGTGTTTTTCTCAGTTCACGAATGGTGATTTAGGGGAAATTGACCAGCGTATTGTTAGTTGGGACGAATTGCGAAGGAATACTAATGAGCGGTGTAAAATAGTATTGGGTAAAACCCTTTCGTTTAGTGAATTAGCTAACTGGCAGGCTCACGATTGTGAAATCACTTCGATTATAACGTTGATAGATGCCGGATCGCCAGATACACTAGCAGTATGGAAAGTTATCAATCAGCTACGAGACAATCCCAGCCATTCTGTCTTAACGACTGCCGAAGCTAGAATAGAGCAGTTGGCCAACGCTTGGGAACAAACGCTGGCCTTGCCTGGTCCAGAAAACTCATTATCTACTACCGATCTCCGCGCATTTCGCGATCTGTTGGCGGGGGCGTTAGCTGTACGTTCTTCCTGGATACAGTGGAACTGGTGGCAGCTCCGGAATTCGGGTAAAGCTCAACTACAGGAGGTACTAGCGTCCAATGGGCTTTCTACTTCGGAACAGGATTTAAAAACCCTGATGATCAGGGTTAATCAGCGAATTAAGCTGGAAGCGATACGCTACGAAGTGCAACCGCTGTTGGCTGATTTATCACTCGCAGAATCGCCCGAAGGAATGCGGTTACTCCGGCGTGCCCAGCACCTGACTGAACGCATAAATACCCTGGAATCGTTTTGTCAACTCCCTGCTTCTATATGGAAAAAAAGCCAGATGGCCTTTGTTGACGATGTTTCAACGATTCTGACCCTGTCCACTACTATAACCCGGCAACAAACAGATGCGCAAGCATACCTGACTACAAATCAACTGCTTAAACTGTGGGAAGAAAACGATTGTGTTGAACCGCTTCGGCAATCGCTTAGGAACGATTTTGACCTAATAGTCGAGTCTGACCGGTTGTATGATGGGTTTTCGGAAGTTGAAAAAACAGTAATTCAGCGACTTGCTGATCAATCTCCAGAAAGCTGGACAGTGTTATTTCAAAAAAATATCCGTTGTGCCTGGCTTGACCATCTCGAAATGTTACATCCGGAATTGCGAAGTGTATCTTCACTCAAAATGGGTCAGTGGGAGCAGCAATTGCAGGAGAGTATTGTACGGAAACAATCGCTGAGCCGGGATATTTTGTTAGTTAAACTTCGCGAACAGACGTATCGAAACTTAACGCTCAATCGACTGAACAACGTAGTTTCATACCGCGATCTGTTACATCAAACGACCAAAAAACGTAATGTCTGGCCAGTACGTAAGCTAATGGACATGTTTGCCGACGAGGTATTTAAATTGGTACCCTGTTGGTTAGCCTCGCCTGAGTCGGTTTCGGCCATGTTTCCCCTCCGTGAGGATCTGTTCGATCTGGTTATTTTTGACGAAGCTTCTCAGTGCTTTGCTGAAAACGGTATTCCGGCCATGGCTCGGGGCAGCCATGTTGTTATTACGGGCGACAATCAGCAACTTCGCCCTAGTGATTTATACCGTATTCGTCTGGACGATACAGAGCCAGACGAAGAAATACCAGCCGCTCTGGAGGTAGAGTCTTTGCTGGAACTGGCGGCTCAGAATCTGCCACAACTATCATTGACTGAACACTACCGCAGTCGCTCACTGGATCTGATTACCTTTTCAAATGAGCATTTTTATCAAAGTAAACTCACGCTATTACCCCACTTTGATGAAATCAACCAACACCAGCCTGCTATTCGCTACCACAACGTCAAAGGTGTGTGGCAACAGAACACGAATCCGATTGAAGGGGAAGCTGTCCTTCAGATATTAGACCAGATAGGTACCGAATTACCAGGCCGATCGGTTGGCATTGTAACGTTCAATTACCAGCAACAGCAATTAATTCAGGATATGCTGGAAAGTATAGCAGGGGTAGAATTGGCAAAGAATAAGAAGGAATTGCCACCCGGACTTTTTGTCAAAAATATTGAAAACGTACAGGGTGATGAACGTGACATCATTATTTTTTCTGTTGGTTATGCAGCTGATGAACGTGGCCGGTTATCGATGCAGTTCGGGAGTCTGAATATGCGTGGGGGCGAAAATCGACTAAATGTGGCGATTACGCGCGCGCGGGAACGGGTGTATGTTGTCACGAGTTTGTGGCCAGAACAACTTAACGTAGCTAATACAGCGAATGAAGGGCCTAAACTCCTCAAATCCTACCTAATGTATGCCTTCAATGTAGCGCAGGGGCAGTTTGAGCCGATTCCCCAACCACAACAGACACTGATCGCCACTACATTATTAAAAACTAAACTGGCCGCTAACCATTCTAACTGGCAATCGGAACTCCCTTTCGCCGATTTGACCATTAAATCGCATGAAGCCTATGAATCACTAATCCTTACGGACGATGACGCGTATTATCAGCAAACAGGTAAACAGGCACATGCTTATTTACCCATCGCGCTTCGAGCACGAAACTGGCCTTTTGAACGCATCTGGAGCCGACAGTTCTGGCGAAAGGAGATTTAGCGTGTAACGAATCTATCGTTTGTATAAAAAAGAAGCCTGAGTTTCCCCAAGCCTCATTTTTTTACTCCTGCATCATTCCGATGAACTGGTCAAATAGATAATGCGAATCATGGGGACCAGGAGATGATTCGGGGTGGTACTGTACCGAAAAAGCGGGTTTATCTTTCAGCCGTATACCCTCGATTGTTTTGTCATTAAGGTTAATGTGCGTGAGTTCCACATTGTCCATGTCCATTACTTCGTTGGCTTTAACGGCAAAACCATGATTTTGTGAAGTCACCTCACAATGACCGGTAATCAGGTTTTTAACCGGGTGGTTCAGGCCCCGGTGCCCATTATGCATTTTGTAAGTCGAGATACCACTAGCCAATGAAAGAATCTGATGTCCCAGACAAATACCGAATAATGGTTTATCCGTATCTAATGCCTGTTTGACAGTTTCTACGGCGTAAGGCATAGCGGCCGGGTCGCCGGGGCCATTAGCGATGAAGTAGCCATTGGGTTTCCAGGCTGCTAAATCAGCATGCGATGTACGGGCAGGAAATACTTTGCAGAATACACCCCGCTGATTAAAGTTACTCAGAATGCTCCGCTTAACGCCTAAATCCAGCACAGCCACACGAAGTTTTGCTTCCGGGTCTCCCTGTTCATAGGCTTCCTGTGTACAAACCTCCGATGAAAGTTCAAGGCCATCCATATCCGGAACTTTCTGTAATTCGGCAAGCAGTATGGCTGGGTCAAGTATCTCCGACGAAATAATGCAGTTCATTACGCCCTTCGAGCGGATATAACGCACTAACTGACGTGTATCGACTCCGTGGATACCAACAATATTGGCCTGCTCAAAGTAATCCTGCAATGACCCGTCGGCTGTATAGCGAGAGTGGATATTAGAAAAGAAATTACAGACCATAGCCCGTATTTTTACTCCACCGGACTCTTGTTCTGCCGTATTTAATACCCCATAATTACCAATATGTGAGGTTGTATTTATAATTACCTGGCCATAATAGGAGGGGTCTGTATAAATTTCCTGGTAGCCGGTCATGCCGGTATTAAAACAGATTTCGCCACCGGCTGTACCAATTTTACCAAGAGCCAGACCCCGGTAAACTGTTCCATCCTGTAAAACCAGTAGTGCTTCAGGTTGCTGCGTATGTTTCATGTATACTTTCTTCGGCTTTAAAGACTAAAAAAAAAGGCTAACCATTGCGGTTAACCCATTTCAATATGACGCTTTTATAAGTCAATTCGTTATTCTTCTTTACCACCTTTTAAACGATCCTGCAACGCCTGCAACTCATCCCATTTGCCATCGCGGGCCAGGGCTGCCTGTTCATTCCAGGTTGTTGCATCGTGTACGTTAAACCGTGGACCTGCATCAACCAAAACCTGTTGTACGGTTTCGTCTTCTGCAGAAGCCAACTGGGCAAAGGTAGTAATGCCGGCGTTATTGAGCAACTCAGCTATTTTAGGACCGATTCCCTCAACTTTCGTTAAGTCATCGCCCTTATCTGTCGTTGCAGCAGGCGCTTGTTCGGTTTCAACAACTTCGGCAGATGGCTGCTCTTCAACCACAGGTGCTTCCGTTTCGGTAGCTTCTGCAACCGGGGTTTCTGTAGTTGTAACGGGCTTAGCAGCACTACCACCCCGACGACTCCGGCGAGTTTTGGTTGTAGCAGTCGCTTTTTCAGCGGCAGCAGCGATTAACAATTCGTTGAAATCAACTAGCTCAATCAGGCAGGTTTCGGCATTGTCGCCTAACCGGTTACCTAATTTGATGATGCGTGTGTAACCGCCTGGACGAGCAGCTATTTTATCCGCCACCATCCCAAACAGTTCTTTCATCGTTTCTTTGTCGTTCAACGACCTGAATACGATACGACGATTTTGGTAGGTGTCATCCTTAGCGCGGGTCAGAATTGGCTCTACGAATTTGCGAAGTTCCTTGGCCTTGGCTACTGTTGTCTCGATACGCTTATGCAGGATCAGCGACGAAGCCATGTTTTGCAGCATTGCCTCGCGGTGCGAGTGTGTGCGGCTGAGGTGATTATCTTTTTTACCGTGTCTCATTATAGTAAGTGTGTGCGGTTCCCCGCTGGGATTTGTAGTTTGTAGTTTGTAGTCACGAACCGTAAACCACAAACTACAAATCACAAACTAGCTTAGTCTTCGTCTAATCTGTACTTTGCAACGTCCATACCGAACGTTAAATTTTTCTCGGCAACCAATTGCTCAAGCTCCGTAAGTGACTTCTTTCCAAAGTTGCGGAACTTCATCATATCCGAAATCTCTAACCGGACAAGGTCACCCAGCGTCCGTACATCAGCTGATTTTAAACAGTTATACGCCCTTACTGACAGGTCAAGATCTGCCAATGACGTCTTCAGAAGTTTCCGCATATGCAGTACTTCTTCGTCTACTACATTTTCTTCTTCTGCTTTCGCCGTTTCAAACGTCATCGTTTGGTCCGAGAAAAGCATGAAGTGTTGAATCAGGATGTAAGCGGCTCCCTTTAAAGCTTCTTCTGGGTGAATAGACCCGTCCGTTTCAATGTCCAGCAACAAACGCTCGTAGTCCGTTTTCTGCTCAACCCGGGTGTTCTCAACACTGTATTTTACGTTTTTTATTGGCGTATAAATAGCATCGATAGGGATGTGCCCAAACGGCAACTCATTGGCACGTGGTTCATCGGCCGGAACGTATCCGCGACCTTTCTCCACGAAAATCTCCATTTCCAGATCTCTCGTATCATCAATGTGGCAGATTTCCAGTTCTGGATTCAGCACTTCGAAGGATGGAGAAAATTTGGATATATCACCCGCTTTAAGAACCGATTGTTTCTTTATGTTGACGGTGATTTTGTTGTCGACCATATCGTTGATCTTCTTAAAGCGAACCATTTTTAGGTTCAGAATGATCTCCGTTACGTCTTCAACTACGCCCTCGATAGACGAAAACTCGTGTAGAACACCCGGGAATTTTACGCTTGTGATGGCGTATCCTTCCAGGGATGATAACAGAATGCGACGAAGCGCATTACCGATTGTTACACCATATCCTTTTTCGAGGGGTTTAAATTCAAACACCCCGTGAAAGTCGTCAGCTTTCTCCACTACGACTTTGTCGGGCATTTGGAACGCTAAAATTGACATACGTTTCGTATTTTAACAGCAGTTCTCTGCCTGGCGTGAAGACTGAAATTTATTTACGGTTTTCAGTACTTCGGTTCTGGGTATTCACTTGGACTGAAGACCAGCTTTCTACCGAAAACCAATCGACTTTAAACCGTAAACTATAGAAATCCAGCAAAACCCAAAACGGGTTCTGCTGGTAAAGCTTACTTCGAATACAATTCGACGATGGCCTGCTCGTTGAAGTTCTCTGGAATCTGGTCACGCTCCGGGAAGCTGATAAATTTGCCTACCATTTGTTGACCATCCCACTCAACCCAGTTATACCGCTTCGTACTACGAGCTGATAAACTAGATGTAACAGCCTCCAGTGATTTCGATTTTTCCCGAACGCCGATCAGCTGGCCGGGCTTTAACGAATAAGAAGGAATATTTACAACCTCGCCATCTACGATGATATGCTTGTGCGATACCAATTGGCGGGCTGCCCGCCGGGAAGAAGCAATACCCATACGATAAACCGTATTATCAAGACGGGCTTCGCACAATTTGAGGAGGTTTTCCCCCGTGATTCCTTCACGAACCTGTGCCCGGTGAAATAGTGCGCGGAACTGACGTTCCAGAATACCATAGGTATACTTTACCTTTTGTTTTTCCAGAAGTTGTAACGCATATTCGGATTGTTTCCGTTTGCGACCACGGCCGTGCATACCCGGTCCGTAATTTTTCTTTTGGAGCGCTTTGCTCGGTCCCATAATGGGCTCGCCGAACTTGCGCGAAATTTTGGCTTTGGGGCCTGTGTAACGTGCCATTCTTCAATGAATGAATAAAGTGAAACATTGGACAGACACAACTAAATGTCGCCTGCCCCTATTCATGCCATCCGTAAATTATACGCGACGACGTTTTGGCGGCCGACATCCATTGTGCGGCAGCGGGGTAATATCACGAATTGTCGTTACTTCGATACCCGAGTTCTGAATGGTACGAATAGCCGACTCACGGCCTGAACCGGGACCTTTAACAAACACTTCTGCTTTGCGCATTCCCAGATCGTGGGCTACGGCAGCACAGTTAGACGCGGCAGTCTGAGCAGCATAGGGGGTATTTTTCTTAGAACCCCGGAAGCCCATTTTACCTGCTGATGCCCAGGATATAACCTGGCCATTCATGTTTGTGATCGAAATGATGATGTTATTGAACGTAGCCCGAATGTGAATCTGACCAACAGGTTCAACAACGACCACCCGCTTTTTCGCTTTGTCTTTGCGTTTTGCTTGAGCCATCTTTTGTAGGTAATCGTCAATGTGTCACGGGTTATCATTACTTGCCATTCAGCTATTAAATGACCACAAATGAACCTTGTGACGATGAGCGACCGATTAATTATTTTGTTACTTTCTTTTTGTTAGCAACAGTCTTCCGCTTCCCTTTCCGGGTGCGAGAGTTGTTCTTTGTGTGCTGACCACGAACTGGTAGACCTTTACGGTGACGCAGCCCACGATAGCAACCGATATCCATCAAGCGCTTAATGCTTAACTGAACTTCTGAACGAAGCTGACCCTCTACTTTGTACTCGTTCGATATAGCATTACGCACAGCGCTCGCTTCATCGTCCGACCACTCACTAGCTTTCTTATCGACACTGATACCAGCGTCGGTCAGGATTTTCTTAGCTCGGCTACGACCAATGCCGTAGATGTACGTCAGCGCAATTTCGCCACGCTTCTTGTCTGGAATATCAACACCTGCAATACGTGCCATACTTATCCTTGTCTTTGTTTGTAACGGGGATTCTTTTTGTTGATCACGTACAGCTTCCCTTTCCGCCGGATCACTTTGCAGTCTTCGCTGCGTTTCTTAATTGACGCTTTAACTTTCATGATTTTGGTTTCGTTTGATATCCAAATCTCCGAAGTTTAACGCTTGACTTTGTCAGGTCAAACTTCAAATTGTACATGCCAAACTGTTACTTGTACCGATAAACAATTCTTGCCTTACTCAAGTCATAAGGCGACATCTCTAACTTTACGCGGTCTCCTGGCAAAATCTTGATGTAATTCATCCGCATTTTGCCCGAGATGTGAGCAATTACCTCATGTTTGTTAGCCAACTCGACCCGAAACATTGCATTTGACAATGCTTCCAAAATTATACCGTCCTGTTCTATAGAATTCTGCTTTGCCATATTCGCTTTAAGCTGCCATCAGTTCATTTTTATCGACCATCAGGCTTGTATTGGCGGTAACTTCTTCGATATATTCAAAGGTTGTCAGGATTTCCGGTTTCCCTTTCCGCACGGCCACCGTATGTTCAAAGTGCGCTGAAGGTTTGTGGTCTACCGTTCTAATTGTCCAGCCATCACGTTCCTGAACAACTCCTTTCTTTCCAAAATTGATCATCGGTTCAATTGCCAGAATCATTCCCTCATGCAATCGCGGTCCCTGACCTCTTTTACCGTAGTTAGGAACTTCAGGAGCTTCGTGCAAATCCTGCCCAACCCCATGACCCACTAGCTCACGAACAACTGAATAACCAAATTTCTCCGTATAGGTCTGAATAGCATATCCAATATCACCAACTCGATTTCCTTCTACAGCCTTTTCAAGACCAACGTAAAGGGATTGCTTTGTTCGGCTAAGCAATCGGCGCACAGCAGGACTTACTTCGCCAATCGGATACGTATAAGCACTATCACTATGGTATCCGTTTAACTTAACGCCACAATCAATCGATACAATGTCACCATCACGAAGCTCATAACGGCTTGGGAATCCGTGAACCACTACGTCATTCACGGAAATACAAAGCGAGGCTGGGAATTTGTTGTAACCTAAGAATGAAGGGGTTCCACCATTATCCTTAATAAACGTTTCAGCCACTATGTCCAGTTCCTTCGTTGTTATACCAGGCCGGATAATCTTAGCCACTTCGGCATGCGCTTTCCCAAGTACCTGAGAACTGATTTTTATCAGAGCGATTTCTTCATCGCTTCTGAAATAAATCATTTTATCTTTTTTGTCAGAACCAGCCATTTCGTTTAAGCTGCTACCGTTTCGCTACTCGTACGTCCCTGAAGACGGCCTGATTTCATAAGGCCTTCATACCGACGCATCAGTAGATAGCTTTCAATCTGCTGAAGCGTATCAAGCACTACACCAACCATAATAAGGAGTGATGTACCGCCAAAAAACTGGGCGAACCCACTGGTCATCCCAAATATGTTAGCGATGGCTGGTAGTATAGCCACAATGGCCAGCATGATAGCACCTGGTAATGTGATTCGGTCGAGAACAGTACCAATGTATTCGGATGTTTGAAATCCTGGTTTTACACCCGGAATAAATCCACCACTCCGCTTCATGTCATCAGCAATCTGAACCGGGTTAACCGATATAGCTGTGTAGAAGAACGTGAAAACGATAATCAGTAGAGCAAACAGCACATTGTATTGCCACGTTGTATAGCTCTGAAAAGCGTTTTGTATACCAGCCGCAAAATCGCTTTTCTCCGAAAACAGCCCAGCTACGTACGTAGGGATAAACATCAGCGCCTGAGCGAAGATAATTGGCATCACACCCGCAGCGTTGAGTTTCAGTGGCAGATATTGACGCTGTCCACCTACTACTTTATTCCCAATAACCTGTTTGGCATACTGAATCGGAATTCGACGAACGGCCTGGGTGAGTACAACTGCTCCCATAACCACAAAGTACAGGGCTACCAGTTCCAGAACGAAGATCAGAATACCGCCTGACCCTCTCGACTGTTGTTCGCCGATCAACGCACCCGGAAGCCGGGAAACTATTCCAATCATGATAATCATTGAAATACCGTTTCCGATTCCTTTATCCGTAATTCGTTCTCCCAGCCACATACAAAATATGGTACCTGCTGTAAGAATGAATAGGGAAGAAATGGTAAACAGCCCCTGATCAATCAGTAACGCTTCTTTCGGAATTGTTGTACGGACGTAAGTCAGAGCCTGCACCGCAGTAACTACAATAGTTAGTATCCGCGTAATTTGATTCAGCCGCTTCCGCCCCGACTCACCTTCTTTTTGCATCTTCTGAAAATAAGGAAGTGCAAGTGTGAGTAGCTGAATGGCAATCGATGCCGAAATATACGGCATGATACCCAGTGCGAAAATTGACGCTTTACTGAATGCTCCACCCAAAAAAGTGTCTAACAAACCAAGTAACCCCTGAGGATTCAAATTTAGTTTGTTAGGATCGACACCCGGCAACACAATAGCTGAACCAAGACGGAAGGCCGTGATGAACAGTAGCGTGTTGAGGATTCGACTCCGCAACTCGTCAATCGCAAAAATATTCTTAAACGTGGTGATGAGTCGGTTCATAAAAGTAGGTCGGTCGTTACTACAATCACAACTTAGTTAGCTGCTTCTTCTTTCGCTTCTTTTGTAGGCACTATTGCCTTCCCACCTGCTTTTTCGATAGCTTCGATGGCACTGGCCGAAAACGCGTGAGCGTGAATTTCAACAGCAGTTTTCAACTCACCGCGACTTAAAACCTTGACAAGATCTTTTTTGCCTACCAGTCCATGCTGGAGCATAAAATTCATATCAATTACAGTTGCGTTGGTTTCATCAATCAACGTTTGGATGGAATCCAGATTGAGAGGCTTGTATTCGACGCGGTTAATATTCTTGAAACCGAACTTCGGCACCCGACGTTGTAGCGGCATTTGGCCACCTTCGAAGTGCGTTTTACGGCTATAACCTGAGCGCGATTGCGCTCCTTTGTGACCACGCGTAGACGTCCCGCCCATGCCTGATCCTTGCCCGCGTCCGACTCGCTTGCGCTCTGTGACGGAACCTTTTGCCGGTCTAAGGTTGCTTAAATTCATGTCTATATTATTAAAAAGATGATTCTTTCAGTCTTTCAAAACGTCTCTGACAGATAGTTAGAACGGTCTGAAAACCAAAAGAATCGCAAAGATACTTAAATTTCTTCAACCTTCACTAAGTGCTGCACCTTATTGATCGCACCTTTCAGCGAGTCATTGTATTCCAATTCGACACTGTGGTTGATTTTGCCCAAGCCTAACGACTTAATGGCATTTTTCTGAGATAACGGCCGCTTAATAGTGCTGCTAACCTGCGTAATGCGTACTTGTGCCATGTCTGTTGCTCCGTTTGTTAACCGTTAAATACTTTTGCCAAACTTACCTGACGCTGAAATGCTACCTGGTGTGGCAAACGCATTTTCAATAACGCATCAAGCGTAGCTTTTACCACGTTGTGTGGGTTTGATGATCCCTTTGATTTCGCCAGGATATCATGCACACCGGCAGATTCCAGGACGGCGCGCATAGCACCACCGGCAATTACACCCGTACCCGGAGCGGCTGGTTTCAGCAGGACAAAACCACCGCTGAACTTACCTTCCATTTCATGAGGTACTGTGCGCTTTAAGAGGGGAATCTGTACCAAGTTCTTCTTGGCATCTTCTACTCCTTTGGCAATTGCATCTGTTACTTCGTTGGCCTTACCCAATCCATAACCTACAACACCGTTACCATCGCCGACGACGACAATTGCCGAGAAACTAAACCGGCGACCACCTTTTACTACTTTCGCGACACGATTAATAGCTACGACCTTTTCCTTGAGGTCAGCTTCGTTAAACTTTGTCGGTCTTGCTGAATTGATATTCATCTTTTCGCAGTTAATGCTTAGAACTTAAGGCCACCCTCACGGGCTGCATCGGCCAATGCTTTTACTTTACCGTGATACAGGTAACCATTGCGATCAAACACGGCTGCGCTGATATTTTGCGCAACTGCTTTTTCGGCCAGACGCTGACCAACTTTCTTCGCTGTTTCTATCGTGTTGCCTTCTGCTTCGCTTTTCAACTCTACTGACGAGGCTGCTGCCAATGTACGACCGGCTATGTCGTCAATCAGTTGGGCGTAGATCGCTTTGTTTGAGCGAAAAACCGATAAGCGGGGGCGCTCAGCCGTACCTGACAATTTTGCACGGATGCTGTATTTAATCCGTTGTCTTCTTTCTTGCTTGTTCGTTGCCATCTTATTTGATTCCGACCAAATAGGCGTTTAAGTAATTTGATGCTTGTTGTTTGAAACCTGATCGTAGCGTTTTTGCACGATCAAGTTTCAAACAATAAACTTTATTTTTTAGACGAGGACTTACCCGCTTTACGGCGAACTTGCTCACCAACAAAACGAATACCTTTGCCTTTGTAAGGTTCTACTTTACGCAGTGAGCGGATTTTAGCCGCTACGTCGCCAAGAAGTTGCTTGTCCGAACCTTCCAGATATACCTTGGGGTTCTGTCCTTTCTCTGTTACAGCAGTTACTTTAATCTCCCCCGGTACTGCTACATACACATTGTGCGAATAGCCAAGTTGTAACTCGAGGATGTTGTTTGTAACGGAAGCTTTATAACCAACCCCGATAACTTCAAGATCAAGTTTATAGCCTTCGCTTACGCCCTGTACCATGTTACTTACCAGGGAGCGATACAGGCCGTGCAATGCTTTGTGGCGTTTCTGCTCTGTGGGGCGGGATACTTGTATCTGACCTTCTTCGATTGCTACCGAAATGTCCGGATCAACCGACTGGGTCAGGGTGCCTTTAGGCCCTGTCACCGTAACTACGTTCTGCGCGTCAACAGACAGCGTAACGTTGCTTGGGAGGGCGATGGGTTTCTTACCTATGCGTGACATCGTTCAGTTCGAATTAATATACGTAACACAATACCTCTCCGCCGACATTCAATGTCTTCGCTTCTTTATCCGTCATCACACCTTTAGAAGTTGAGATGATAGCTACACCTAATCCATTCAGGATACGCGGCAGGTTGTCGGCACCCCGATACTGGCGTAATCCTGGACGGCTGATGCGTTGGAGGTCAACGATAGCGGGTTGCTTCGTCGTTGGATTGTACTTCAGCGCAATTTTGATGATGCCCTGTGGCGTACTATCGTCGAACTTATAGTTCTGGATAAACCCCTTGTCGTACAAAACCTTGGTAATCTCTTTCTTTATATTCGAAGCAGGGATTTCGACAACCCGATGCTTGGCCCGGATGGCATTTCTAACACGAGTTAGGAAATCTGCTATTGGATCTGTATTCATTCTTAGCGTTGCGTTACTTACAAACCCCTGTTTTTGAGAGAGTTCGCAAAATTACGGAAACTGAATTGCAAATAGAAATGGAAACTGGAATTACCAGCTCGCCTTTGTTACACCTGGAATTTTACCCGCTGATGCCATTTCCCGGAATGTTACCCGGGAGATACCAAATTTGCGCATATAACCCCGGGGACGACCCGTTAATTTACAACGGTTATGCAGCCGGACAGGCGATGCATTTTTAGGTAGCTTGTCAAGACCGATATAGTCACCGGCGGCTTTCAGAGCTGCCCGCTTCACGGCATATTTGGCTACTAACGCTTCACGTTTCCGCTCTCGTGCTTTGATTGATTCTTTTGCCATTATTTTAGCCTTTGTGTCGGTTATTATTTACCACTCTTAGCAAACGGCATTCCCATTGCCTTCAGCAGCTCATAGCTTTCGTTATCGGTATTAGCAGTTGTCACAAACGTGATATCCATGCCCGAAATCCGTGCTACTTTATCGATGCTGATTTCCGGGAAGATGATCTGCTCCTGCACGCCAAACGTATAGTTGCCACGGCCATCAAATCCCTTATCGCTAATGCCTTTGAAGTCACGAACCCGTGGCAACGCTACCGTTGTCAACCGGTCAAGGAATTCATACATCTTCACACCACGCAGCGTAACTTTCGCACCAATGGGCATTTTCTCCCGCAGTTTGAAGTTAGAAACGGCTTTCTTCGACATTGTCGGAACAGCCTTCTGGCCTGTGATAGTCGTCAGTTCATCTACACCGACGTCAACCAACTTTTTGTCGGCAACAGCGGCTCCGATGCCCTTATTGATGACAATTTTGTTCAGACGCGGCACTTGCATAACCGACTTATACTGAAACTTGTCTTTCAATTGAGGTACAATCTCACTTAGGTACTTTTCTTTCAGTCTTGGCGTTGCCATCTTTTTCGACCTTTATTATTTACGACCCGCATCGGCGGACCGATCAGGAATGAAGTTGCCCGTCTTCTTGGAGAAGCGCTGCAGTTTGCCTTTGTCGTTCAGTTTGCGACCAGTGCGGGTGGGTTCGCCTGTAGCGGGATCAACCAGTTTCAAATTACTGATATGAACTGAACCTTCCGTTTTCTCCAGGCTTCCCTGCGGGTTAGACGCGGTAGGTTTCAGGTGTTTAGTAATCATGGCTACACCCTCTACGCGGGCACGGTCCTTTTCTACAATAACTTCCTGCACTACTCCACGCTGTCCTTTCGAGTTTCCACCAATAACGACGACTGTGTCGCCCGTCTTTACGTGGAATTTATGTTTCGGTAGCGTTATTTTCTTCTCCATGGCTTACAATACTTCCGGGGCTAACGATACAATTTTCATAAACTGCTTCTCGCGCAATTCGCGGGCTACGGGTCCAAAAATGCGGGTACCACGTGGCTCGTCATTGTTGTTGAGCAACACCGCTGCGTTATCTTCAAAACGAATATACGATCCATCTTTCCGACGTACTTCTTTCTTTGTCCGAACAACAACAGCTTTCGACACTGTACCTTTCTTCATGCTGCTGGACGACAGGGCTTGCTTCACCGTCACGACAATCTTGTCACCGACTGATGCATACCGCTTACCCGTACCGCCCAGGACGCGGATAACAAGCACTTCTTTAGCGCCACTGTTATCGGCTACTCCTAATCTTGATTCTTGCTGTACCATGGCTTACTTCGCTTTTTCGATGATTTCGATTAAACGCCAACGCTTATTTTTGCTCAGGGGACGGGTTTCCATCACACGAACAGTATCACCGATACCACACTCATTTTTCTCGTCATGAACAGTCAGTTTTTTCGTCTTGTTCATGAACTTGCCATACATTGGGTGCTTTACCTTACGATCAATGGCAACAGTGATCGTCTTTTGCATCTTATTGCTTGTCACCCGTCCGATACGCTCTTTCCGGGCGTTCCGTTCAGATACCGACTTTGCTTCTCCACTTGTTGGAGTGGCTGCTTTCGGTTCTTCTTTTGCTGCTTCCACAGGAGCTTCTGCTTCCTCGGGTAGTGCTGTTTCTGCTACCACTGGTGTAGTTACTTCTTCCTGCGGTTCTGGTGCTTGTTGCTCTTCCATCGTCGTTTCTTATTAGGCTTGCTGCGATTTAACTGTCAGTTCCGTGTGCAGGCGAGCAATCCGTTTGCGGCTTTCGCGGATGCGCATTGGGTTCTCAATGGGAGATACTGCATGCGCAAACTTTAGTTTCAGCAGGCGATCCTGTTCCGTACCTATTTCAGTTCGTAACTCATCAGCCGATAACCCTTTCAAATCTTCTTTTTTCATCTTGTTCGTCGCTTAAGGATACTATTCTTCGCCTTGCTCCTGATAATCGCGCCGGACTACAAACTTTGTCCGAACGGGCAACTTTTGTGCGGCCAGACGCAGGGCTTCCATTCCCGTTGCCAGATCAACACCTGTCGCTTCGAACATAATCGTTCCGGGTTTAACTACGGCTACCCAATACTCAGGGGCACCTTTACCCTTACCCATCCGTACTTCAGCCGGTTTCTTGGTAATTGGCTTATCGGGGAAAATCCGAATCCAAACCTGACCTTCGCGTTTCATTGCTCTGGTTACGGAAATACGGGCAGCTTCAATTTGACGGGCGGTTATCCGGCCAGGCTCAAGCGATTTGATACCGAATGTACCGAAAGCAATTTCATGGCCGCGTGACGCAATGCCTGGAATCCTTCCTTTGTGCTGTTTGCGAAATCTTGTTCTTTTTGGCTGTAACATAGCTCAATATCAGTTAATCAGTTAGCCAGTAGTTGAGTCAGTCAGTTATTAAGTCGGGGAACAAATTTTTTCTATTAATTTCCGACTGACAGACTGATTGACTACCTGACTGAATTTATCGTCTTGGTCCTCCACCGCCACGGTTACCACCGCCCTGGCCTCCGCCACCACGGTTACCACCGCCCTGGCCTCCACCACCACGGTTGCCACCACGGTCATTTGCACCACGCTCACCCCGGCCACGACCACCGCGGTCATTGCCATCACGGTCACCACGAGGGCCACGGCGATCTCCACGATCATTTGATGATGTAGAGCGCTCACCTGCCTGTGCCTGACTCATCATTGCTGCTGGGGATAAATCACGTTTTCCGTACACTTCACCTTTAAAAATCCACACCTTAATGCCGATTTTACCATATACAGTTTGTGCTTCAGAAATAGCGTAATCAATATCAGCACGAAGCGTGTGCAGAGGGACACGTCCTTCCTTATATTGCTCCGAGCGGGCAATTTCTGCTCCACCTAAACGGCCTGATACTTTTACTTTGATACCTTGTGCACCTACCCGAAGAGCTGATTGAATAGCCTGCTTCATGGCACGACGGAACGAAATACGAGCCTGTAACTGCTGAGCAATTGCTTCGCCAACCAGTTTCGCATCAACTTCCGGGCGCTTGATCTCGAATATATTGATCTGGACATCTTTGCCCGTGATCTTTTTTAATTCTTCTTTGATCTTATCTACTTCGCCCCCTCCCTTACCAATAACAATGCCCGGACGTGCCGTATGAATGGTAAGAGTAACACGTTTGAGGGTGCGTTCGATTACAACCCGTGCAATGGCACCCTTAGGGATACGGGCGGCTACATATTTACGGATCTTCTCGTCTTCAACGAGTTTCTCTGCAAATTCTTTACCTCCGTACCAGCTTGACTCCCAGCCACGAACTATACCAAGTCGCAGGCCAATTGGATTTATCTTTTGTCCCATCTCTTAATTCTCGTTTTCAGGGGTTTCTGCTTCTGCTGATTCCAACAGGGGTTGCGCTGCGCTGTCAACCACGATGGTGATGTGATTGGAACGCTTCCGAATCCGATGACCACGACCCTGGGGGGCCGGGCGCAAACGCTTCAGCATGGGACCACCATCAACAAAAATAGTTTTTACATAAAGGTCAGCGTCTTCAATCCGCTCATCTTCATTTTTCTGCTGCCAGTTGGCAACGGCCGACAAAAGCACTTTCTGCAACACGTCGGCACCAGCCTGAGGCTGATATTTCAACAGGCCCAACGCCCGGCTAACGCGTTGACCACGAATCAGATCGGCGATTAACCGCATCTTACGGGGCGACGTGGGCACATCTTTAAGTTTTGCTACTGCTTCCATTTTTTTGGTTTTCGGTTTTGGTTCACGGTTTACAGTTCGCTAAAACCGTAAATCGAATACCGTAAACTACTTATCGTTTGCCCTTGTCTTTTTTTGCGGTGTGTCCACGGAAGTTACGCGTTGGTGAGAACTCACCAAGTTTGTGACCAACCATGTTCTCCGTTACGTAAACCGGAATAAACTTGTTGCCGTTGTGAACAGCGAAGGTGTGGCCTACAAAATCCGGCGAAATCATCGAACGACGCGACCAGGTTTTGATGACCGATTTCTTGCCCGAGTCATTCTGTGTCTGAACTTTATTATCCAGACGGAAATCAATATAGGGGCCTTTTTTGAGTGAACGTGCCATTTTTATCTGTTACTTTTTGCGTCGGCTAATAATCATGCTTTCAGATGCCTTGTTCTTGCTACGGGTTTTCTGACCTTTGGCAAACTGTCCATTGCGCGAACGTGGATGTCCACCGGATGCCCGGCCTTCACCACCACCCATTGGGTGATCGACTGGGTTCATAACCACGGCACGAACCCGGGGGCGACGACCTAACCAACGGCTCCGGCCAGCCTTACCCACTACTACGTTCATGTGATCCGGGTTGGATACAGAACCCACCGTTGCCATGCCTGCGCTCAGGACCCGGCGGGTTTCGCCTGAAGGCAAACGCAGGATAGCGTACTTGTCTTCACGACCAACCAACTGAGCGTATGTGCCAGCCGAACGGGCCATCGAACCGCCTTTTCCTGGTGTCAGTTCAATGTTGTGAACGATAGTACCGATAGGCATTGCAAACAGAGGCATTGCGTTACCAACATCGGGCGTAACACCTTCGCCTGACTGAATGGTCTGACCTACAGTGATACCCTGTGGTGCAATGATGTAGCGTTTCTCGCCATCGGCGTATTGCACTAAAGAAATACGCGCCGAACGGTTTGGATCGTATTCTACAGTCAAAACTTCGGCTGTCTGGCCGACTTTATCGCGCTTGAAGTCAATAATACGGTAATGCCGCTTATGACCTCCTCCAATGTAGCGCATAGTGCGGTGACCTTCGTTGTTCCGGCCACCGGTTCTCTTAATGGGCTCCAGCAGACTCTTCTCTGGCTTGGAGGCTGTTATTTCCGCAAAGTCGGGTGCCACGCGAAAACGTGTACTCGGCGTTATTGGTCTTAGTTTTTTAACTCCCATGACTGATTTATTGGTAGAGCTAGGCTCGGTTTACAGGTCTGCGTAAATATCGATTACTTCGCCCTCTGCAACCGTAACGATTGCTTTTTTCGTAGTTGGGGTCTTACCCGATACAACACGTCCATTGATATTCTTGCTGCGCTTCTTTCCGTACACACGGAAGGTGTTAACAGCTTCAACGTTTACGCCGTACATTTTCTCGATGGCTTTGCCAATTTCGAGTTTGTTGGCCTTCAATTCGACCTCAAAAGCATATTTCCCCTGCTTGTTCAGGCCCGTCATTTTCTCCGTGACGATTGGTCGTTTCAGTATGCTCATGGTTTATTTGTCGAACAAGGTTTGAATGGTTGACAAAGCTCCTTCGCTAATAAGCAGTTGATCGGCATTCATCAGGTCATAGGTGTTTACCTGCGAAGCGGTAGTTACTTTTGCCTTCTGTACGTTCCGGCTGGATAGAACAACATTCAGGTTCACATCGGGCAGGATGAGTAACGTTTTGCGGCCCGTTAGGTTCAGATCATTCAGAAACTGAATGTAATCTTTCGTGCGGGGTGCCTCAATTGTGATGTTGTCAATAACCGAAATTTTTTCTGCCTTTGCTTTCACGGCATATGCCGACTGACGGGCAAGCGATTTCACCTTTTTATTCAGTTTGAAACTATAATCACGGGGACGTGGGCCAAAAATAGTACCACCACCTATAAATACAGGGGACTTGGCACTACCTGCACGCGCACCGCCCGTACCTTTTTGTTTCTTCAGTTTGCGGGTCGAGTGAGCATTTTCAGCCCGTTCTTTCGCTTTATGCGTTCCCTGACGCTGGTTGGCCAGGTATTGTTTCACGTCGAGGTAAATCGCGTGCTGGTTCGGTTCGATTCCGAAAACCTCTTCCGGCAGAGTGACCTTTTTGCCTGTGTCCTCGCCTTTGCTGTTATATACGATTACTTCCATGACCTATTTCTCGATAATAACGTATGAATTTTTAGCTCCGGGAACCGAACCACTCACAACGAGCAAATTCTGCTCAGGCATAACCCGTAAGACACGCAGGTTCTGAACCTTTACGCGGTTACCGCCCATGCGGCCACCCATACGAATACCTTTGAACACGCGCGACGGAAAGGAGCAGGCACCAATCGAACCTGGGTGACGACCCCGGTTATGCTGACCGTGGGTTTGACCACCCACACCACCGAATCCATGACGCTTTACAACACCCTGGAAACCACGACCTTTCACTGTGCCAACAACGTCAACGAAGTCCAACTCAGTAAATACATCGGCAACCGTGAGTGTTGCTCCCAAACTTAACTCCTGCTCAAATTCTTTGAATTCGACCAGTTTACGCTTGGGGGTAGTACCAGCCTTTTTAAAGTGGCCAATCTCCGGTTTGTTACTGTGCTTCTCTTTCTTGTCGCCATAACCCAGCTGCACAGCTGTGTAGCCATCTTTCTCGATGCTACGAACTTGTGTTACGACACAGGGACCCGTCTCAATCACTGTACATGCCAGAGCCTGCCCGTCCGCATTGTACACGCTGGTCATCCCGATTTTCTTGCCAATTAAACCAGACATTTTTGTTTGTTTAAAGTAAGCAGGTAAAAAATTAGGTAAATATTCCCCGATTCAAATCGCTGAATGGGGCCGCAAATGTAGGCAAATAATCAGGAGAATCCTATATGTGCTTAACAATCAGGCCCGGAAATGACATTAAAAAAGGCCGGATGCACAGCATCTGACCTTGAATGACACATAAAGCCAAGCCGTGCATGGTTTATTTGCCGAAAAGTCAGATGTGGTTTCTGTTGTAGACCTTCATCTTCATATGTCATCAACTCGTTGTTCTGAGTTTGGGACTGCAAAAGTATAGAATTGCCGGGAGAAAAGAAAAAATATTTTAAAGAAAGTTTATCAACCAGGCTTCTGTCGGGCAATTATGTTCCATTTATCAGGACTGTGGATAATCCTTCATTCCCCCATAAATGAACAAATCCCGGTTAACACTAACCGGGATTTGTTCATTTATGGGGGCAGTACTCAATCAACCCTGTACATTTTCGGTAGTTAACTGGGCACCTAAGTACTCACGGTTCATACGGGCAATATGGTCAAGCGAAATTGATTTTGGACATTCAACAGAGCAGGCACCCGTAAACGAGCAGGCTCCAAATCCTTCAGCATCCATTTGTGCAACCATACGTTCTGCCCGCTCTTTGTGTTCGGCTTTACCTTGCGGTAAAATGGCTAACTGCGATACTTTAGCCGACACAAACAGCATTGCTGATGCATTTTTACAGGCGGCCACACAGGCACCACAACCAATACAGGCTGCGGCATCCATTGCCTCGTCGGCAATGCTACGTGGAATAAGGATTTCGTTAGCATCAGGTGCAGAACCGGTATTGACCGATACATACCCACCTGCCTGGATAACGCGGTCAAAAGCAGTCCGGTCAACCATCAAATCTTTAATGACCGGAAAAGCCCGCGCCCGCCAGGGCTCTACCACAATGGTATCGCCATCGCTAAACGACCGCATGTGTAGCTGACAGGTGGTCGCACCCGTTTGGGGGCCGTGGGGACGGCCATTAATGTACATCGAACACATACCACAGATGCCCTCCCGGCAGTCGTGGTCGAAAGTAACGGGGTCTTCTCCTTTCCGGGTCAACGAATCGTTTAATACGTCGAACATCTCCAGGAATGACATGTCTTCTGAGACATTGTCTAGCTGGTACTCCACCAGTTTTCCGGCCGCATTACTACTCTTTTGTCTCCAGACCTTTAAATTGATCTTCATTTTTGACGGATTTATGCGGTTCCCCGCCGGGATTTATGGTTTACTGCCGCCAGTCCACTAATGCGACGGGCAAGTATAAATCATAAATCCATCATTTATTTATAACTTCTTTGTGTCAGTTTTACGTTTTCAAACTCAAGCATTTCCTTGTTGAGTAATTCGGGCATATTTTCACCCTGAAACTCCCAGGCGGCTACGTAGGCATAATCGGCATCATCACGAAGTGCTTCACCGTCGGGCGTCTGGTATTCTTCCCGGAAGTGCCCGCCACAGGATTCATTCCGGTTCAGCGCATCATCGATCATCAGTTCGCCTAACTCGATAAAATCAGCTACACGCGATGCCTGCTCCAAAGCCTGATTCATCTCCTCTGGTCCGCCCAGTATCTTCACATTCGACCAGAACTCCTTCTTTAACTCCTGGATTTTCTGCTTGGCAATCTGCAATCCTTCTGCATTACGCGACATACCACAGTATTCCCACATGATATGACCCAATTCCTTGTGCAGTTCATCTACAGGTCGCTCTCCTTTAATGGATAAAAGCCGGTTGATCTGAAGATTTATTTTTTCCTCCGCTTCTTTAAAGACGGGAGAATCAACGGGAATCTTGTCCGCTGGACCGATAGTTGCCAGATAATCACCAACAGTGTAAGGAATCACGAAGTAACCATCAGCCAAGCCCTGCATAAGGGCTGAAGCACCAAGTCGGTTGGCACCGTGGTCGGAGAAATTAGCTTCGCCGAGGGCATATAGACCCGGAACGCTGGTCATCAGATTGTAATCTACCCACAAGCCACCCATCGTGTAGTGAACGGCGGGGTAAATCATCATTGGCAATTCGTACGGATTTTCGCCAGTGATCTTTTCGTACATCTCAAAGAGGTTGCCGTACTTGGCCTCAATCGTTTTCTGACCGTCACGCTTGATTGCATCGGCAAAATCCAGATAAACAGCCAGTCCCGTTTTACTTACGCCCCGGCCTTCATCGCAGACATATTTGGCATTTCGAGAAGCTACATCGCGTGGCACGAGATTACCAAAAGCAGGGTATTTGCGTTCTAGAAAATAATCCCGGTCGGCTTCAGCCAAATCGGTCGGTTTCATCTGACCTTTCTGGATTTTCTCCGCATCTTCTTTTGATTTGGGTGCCCACACTCGTCCGTCATTCCGCAACGATTCCGACATCAGGGTCAGTTTCGACTGGTAATGACCGGATACGGGAATACAGGTCGGGTGAATCTGGGTAAAGCAGGGATTGGCGAAGGCCGCTCCTTTTTTATGTGCCCGCCAGGCCGCCGTAACATTGCTACCCATTGCATTGGTTGACAGGTAAAACACGTTACCATATCCACCGGTGCAAAGTAGTACTGCATGCCCTGAATGCGATTCTATTTTGCCCGTAATAAGATTACGGGTAACGATACCCCGTGCTTTACCATCCTGAACAACCAGGTCCAGCATTTCGGTGCGAGGATACAATTTGACTTTTCCGTTAGCTACCTGGCGGCTGAGGGATGAATAGGCACCCAACAGCAATTGCTGACCTGTTTGGCCACGAGCATAAAATGTACGGGAAACCTGCGCTCCACCAAAAGACCGATTCGCTAACGTGCCGCCGTATTCACGGGCGAAAGGAACCCCCTGCGCTACACACTGGTCAATAATGTTGACACTCACTTCGGCTAACCGGTGTACGTTACCTTCGCGGGAACGGTAGTCACCACCTTTTATGGTGTCGTAGAATAGCCGGAACACGCTGTCGCCGTCATTCTGGTAGTTCTTAGCCGCATTGATTCCTCCCTGAGCCGCAATGGAGTGTGCCCTGCGGGGACTATCCTGGAAGCAAAACGCTTTGACGTTGTAGCCCAGTTCTGCCAGCGATGCTGCTGCTGAAGCGCCAGCCAGACCCGTTCCTACTACGATTATATCGTATTTCCGCTTATTGGCTGGATTGACCAGTTTTAATGCGAACTTTTGCCGTGACCATTTTTCGGCTAGCGGACCTGCAGGGATTTTAGATTCCAGTTTCATAATTCAATTGTGAAGTGTGAATGGGCGAATGACAGGATGAGACAATCATTCGCCCATTTACTAATTAGATTATATGGTGAACCTGTAAATACACGTAAATAGGCATGGAGGCAAAAGCCGCCGGTATGATAATGGCAAAGAAATATTTACCCAGAAACTCAATAATGGGCGTGTATTTCCTGTGCCTGATACCCAACGTCTGAAAACCGCTCTGGAAACCATGCGCCAGGTGATATCCTACAGCTACCATGCATATAACGTACAATACTACGTACCAAAGTTCGCCAAAGGCTGCCTGCACAACTGAGTAAAGGTCTTTGTATTCTTTACCATCATATTCAGCCATGGGTACTGACCCAAAGTGCATTTCGTACCAGAACGTACGCATATGGATAATGATGAACAACAACAGTACAGTTCCCAGAATACCCATGTTGCGCGACGACCAATCACTATTGGCTTCGGGCCTGCTGTACGCGTATTTGACGGGACGGGACGACTGATTATAGCGGGTAAGAATAAACGCCATCAGTGCGTGGACCAGAATAGACGTGTAAAGCAAATACGAAACTGTCATGATAAGCGGGTTGTGCGTCATGAAGTACGTGTACTCGTTGAAGGCGCGACCGCCATCTCCTTTAAATAGCTGCAAATTGCCAGCCATGTGAATAATTAAAAAACTACTCAGAAACAGCCCTGTCAGTGACATAATGACCTTGCGGCCAAGCGAGCTGGATAGTGTTTGTGTTACCCAAGCCATATGGTGAACGACACGAAATTTTAGTGTAAATAATTGAACAGAAGCCTAATTAAACGGCGCGTCAAAGCTAAATCACAAACGGCAGGGAAACAACATTAAGCACCTTTATCACGCTGTTTGTAACTTATTTTTGCACGCAAACCAAATAACTAAACCCTGTATTTTTTCAACAGCCTGTTTGATTTAATGGTTTTACGAATAACAACTTTTTAAAAAATAATGAACGACAGAGCAGATTCCTGAACGGTTCTTTTTTCTCCCGGCTATAAATCACTGACGGTAAGATTTTTACGGCTAAACATCACTTTCCCTTTTTGAACAACGTCAATAATGGCTCTAATTTGCACCTGCTTGGATTTAATCACCAACTAGTATTTACATGAAAGCATACGTATTCCCTGGACAGGGTTCGCAATTTCGGGGTATGGGGCAGGACCTTTACCAACACTCGGAAGCTGCCCGCCAGCTTTTTGAACAGGCTAACCAGATACTTGGCTATAGTCTGACCTCTATTATGTTTGAAGGAACGGACGATGACCTCAAGCAAACTATCTATACACAACCAGCTGTTTTTCTGCACGGTGTTGTGCTTGCCCTGACGTCCGACTCTTTTGCCCCTGATCGGTTCGACGTTTCGATGGTGGCTGGGCACTCACTCGGCGAATTGTCGGCACTAACGGCTGCGGGCGTACTTTCCTTTGAAGACGGGTTGAGTCTGGCATCCGTTCGGGCAACGGCAATGCAGCGAGCCTGCGAATTAACTCCATCAACTATGGCTGCCGTACTGGGGTTGGCCGATTCTGTCATTGAAGAGGTATGTGCGGCTATAACGGAGGAAATTGTCGTCCCTGCCAATTACAACTGTCCGGGTCAGGTCGTTATTTCGGGAAGTGCGGCTGGTATTCAACTGGCTGAAGAGCGGCTGAAAGCGGCCGGCGCCAAACGTGTTGTGCCATTAGCCGTGAGTGGTGCCTTCCACTCGCCTTTTATGGAGCCAGCCCGAACGGAATTTGCCGAAGCAGTTCAGAACATGCTCTTTTCGGCACCCCACTGTCCGGTTTACCAAAATGTGAACGCACAGGCTACAACTGATCCAGAGCAGTTAAAAGCCAATCTAATTGCCCAGCTTACGTCGCCTGTGCGCTGGACACAGTCGGTAGAACGAATGGTGGCCGATGGAGCTACCGGGTTTTTAGAGTGTGGCCCTGGTAAAGTGCTTCAGGGATTGATTAAAAAGATTAGTCCTGCTGTTCCCGTTACGGGAATTTAGTAAGGTATTATCTCTTGTGAATCAGCGAATAAGACTGTTCGCATCACAACATGCCCTTTTTTTTTGAATCAGTATTTGTTTTTGACACCGGGTAACCGTTATCTTTGCACTCGCAATTGCAAAAACAGCCCGATAGTATAAGGGTAGTACGACAGATTTTGGTTCTGTTTGTGGAGGTTCGAATCCTTCTCGGGCTACAAGAAAAAACCCTAATTAACTGTAAAATAGTTGGTTAGGGTTTTCTCGTTTCAAGCGGTGTACGGGTTAGTGTACGGAATAGAATATTTTCGAAAAAAAAATGTGGCGTTCTAAGCCTGCTAAAATGCTATTGGGGTGAAAGAACTTGAATGCGTTATCTTTGGTCTTACTTGCTTAGAATAAGAAAGAACAAAGCAAGGTGCTGATATTCAGAAGATTAGTGCTTGCTTGGAAAAGTGACGAATTTAGAACGGAAACCTTTGCGTCTCTTAAACTCTCTTAGTCTCTCTTAACCAAGCGAGGTAAAAAATGAGGGACCGACTTTGTTTATTAGTCCTCATCACCGTACCAAAAAATACGGGCGTAGTACATTGTGAATCAATCACCTTAAACTTCATATGACTTTCACTATCGAAGGCCAATTACTGGGAACCCTAATGAACACGCTGGCAGAAGCCACCAGCGAACTGGCCAGAACACGGCAGGCACTGGAACAGGCACGGGAAAGCCAGCTATTAAATGAAGATGAAGCCTGTGCCTATTTAAAGCGGGATGCCGAAACGCTGAGGTATTACCGGACACTGGGCCTGGACAGCTTTAAAAAAGGCCAGTACCGATGGTACATGAAAAGTGAAATAGACAACTGGCTGGCATCAGGGAAAGTAACAAGGAAGAAAAAAACAAAGCCCTGACTTATGCCAGGGCTTCACGCTGTTGAGGGTTCTTAACCGTTCATGGATTCACTGCGAAGCCTGTTAATATGTTGCCACTGTTCCGAAAGTCTTACTAGAAATCCGGTTAACTGGTTTGCACTGAACATCCGGTTTAAATCAGCCTGGGTAACGGTGTGTTGCTTTGTTGGCTCGTGATCCGCTTCGGGGTCAAGTCCTGCTGAATGGTTTACAGAATCCATTAGTAAGCCATTAACCAGATCAACCGGGCCGGATGTACCAGCTTCCATTAGAAAGTTACTCACAAGCCGGTAAAGTGACTGATATTCCCGGTCAAGGTTGGCGGCTGGCTGCTCTGTTGCCTGGGTAACGGATTGACCTAAGCTTTGCGCCCGTTGTACTGCGGTGGTTGCGTGGTCTGTTTGACCTGCGTAGTTTTGCTCGGTGTTCATTTGATTGTAGAATTTTAAGTGTAACACTGGCCCCTTTGCTACTTCCGCCAAGTCCTAGCATTGGGGTTTTCCTGCTTCTTATTGATAGGCCAATATTACACAAACTTTGTATATATACAAAGAAAGTATATGAACTATTTGAAAAAAGTAGTGATGTCAACATTTAGTGCATCCGCTACTTTCTGTAAGGTTTCAATCGTGAGGTTCTGATTACCGCTTTCGTACAAACTAACCGTTGATTCTGCAACGCCTAACTTCTCTCCCAGTTGCTTAAGGGTCATACCCTGTGCTTTTCTGGCATCACGAATCTGCTGGCTTACTTTCTGCTTAATTTCTGACATGGTAATAGCGGTTATAAAAGTGAACTGATACTTTTTAGACTTAGTACCTATACAAAGTCACGTATACGCTTTACCGTTCAATAGGGAGGTGGAGTGACGAACAGATTATGATTTACTGTCCAATGTGTAGCAGAACGCGCAACAATTGCTTGGGATGAGAGTGGATTAGATTGGATACTGGCAAGATTTGATTTGTAGCATTCATCAAGAAATCAAAGATAATACAGGAGAGACATGAACGTAAATTGATTACGTTCTAGAATTGATAAAATATTAATAGTGAGAAGCTATTTTCAAATGAATGTATGTCTTGCGCGCGCGCGTATTTTATATATACTATACTTTTTATTATAAAACAAGTATAACGATGAAAATATTTTTCATAAGAGGGTAATCGTATGTGAAAAGTGCAAAAGAGAAGAACGTAAAAAGGTATTTTAGCCCAAATAATCCTAAAAAATAAATGTTGTATTGTATCAAACTGTTAATAAATATTATCGTTTATTTGAATGTATACATACTTTTTTTGTACCAGACTTTATGTATTACGTGCAAAAACTACATATATGGTTGAGGAAATAGAGGATACTATACAGAGGGTTACTAAGGAAAACGATAGTGCTAATCAAGCATTGAGCAGTCCCGAAAAAGGCTGTGATGAGTACTTAGATCGCGCCAATGAGCAGATGCGTAGGTTTGAAGAAATTACTTCGCACCTACGGGTATTAAACGAGAATACAATTATCGCATTCAACAACAATCAGGATGAGGCTTATGGACTTTTACCAGCCATGAGGACTCTACTTGAAGCGTGTAATCGTAACTTAGTTTCTCTTGGCGAAAGTGAGCTTAAAGATGCAATGTTATCTACAGTTGAAAGATTTCAAGACGAGGCAAGCCAGTTGCAGGAGAATATTGATGACTTTATTCTTATTCATGACAAAATGCCTCTTGATGCCGAATTACAATCACTCTTAAGCCAGTTATAAGCTTGGTTGTATCCTCTACCTCAACGTTTCGAAATTCATTAAAAAAGCTTAGTCGAAGATATAAAAACCACTACGGTTCATGTCCAAATGACATTTGCAATGAACTTAATGGATCAACGATAGAGCATTTGTCTCAAAAACCCAATACTAGACTTTGCGGAGCCGGGCAATATTCAATATTGAAGATACGTATTGCTAACTCATCTGCTAGTATTGGCCAATCAGGTGGTTTTCGGCTGATTGCAGCAGCCAATAATGAAGCTGGCGAAATAGTCGCGCTATACATATATCCCAAGCGCGGGCCTAAAGGGATTGGTGATATAAGTGATTCTTATCGAAACGAGTTGATTAAAGAATTCATAAAGGAGAGAAACGATAAAAAATTGATAGTGCTGGATGTTCTTAATGAGTTGAGTGAAATAGTTCATTAACTTTTTAGACTTAGACTGCTAGGGCTTCTCTCTGTTGAGGTTCCCTTTTATACAGCGATCAAAACAGCCGTTGCAGGTTGGCCGGATCGGTAAGGGCCAAACCGGTTGAGGTAAAAATAATTGTCGTTTACATCAAGGCTGCCAATACGAACTTTCTGCAGCCGAATAGGTAAGGAAAGTTTCAGGCTGGCAACGTCGGCAGGTTGCAGGTAGATTGAGGTATTCAGCATTTTTGGTTTCCTCAACACTCGCTGCAGTGCTTTGAAATAGCGGTCAATTAGTGGCTGCTCATTTTGGCCGAATACCGGAGAAAAAGCCAGACTGAATGCGTTGGCATCCGTTCGGATACCGGCCGGACGTTTGGCAAACCAGCAACCGGTTAATGTTATGGGTACGGCTACCACATCACCACTGGCTGAAAGTGTTTCGGTTTGTACCGTTGCAACCTTTGCAGGCTCCATCAGGATAAGCCTTGGGGCTGCATCCATCTTATTGATGGTCTTGTTTTCCCCTGTTCCACTTAACGACCTGGTAAGAATCTGTATCGGGTTGCCATATCCACCAATAACGCTACCTGATTCGATACAGGCCATAAACGGCAACTCAAATAAGGTGGCTTCTTTGGGACTGGTGAGGGCGGGACTGGTAAGGATTCCATCAGCATAACCAATGTTAGCCTTTTGATCGTGTTCCTTCCATTTGCAAAGGTTGGCTTTCCCGTATCCCTCAAACTGTACAACAATTTCCGGCTCTGTGCTTTCATCAATTTTGGTTGACCAATCAGAAGCCAGTGGAATGTTATCGATTACCGTATCCAGTGGAACGAGTTCAACCGTCTTGCGCCGTTCATCGACTTCATAAGTACCCTGCATCATTTTGGCTAGGGTCAATGCCAGATCACTACAGGATACATCAGGCAGGTTAGGCGCAACCGGCCAAATGTCCCCAAGCCGTACAGTAGCATCAGGCACGAATGAAGCCCAAACTTCACCACTGGCAAGACTGAAATAATACGAATAGTCTGCCAGGGTGGTACGGCTGTTCCCTGTTAGCCGTAAGGTTAGTTCATCACCTGGCTGGCAGTCTATGGCTTCATCAATCTGCAATGATTCGGGTGTGTCCAACTTATCTGAATAACCGGCTACACTGTAGTAATCTTCTGCAATGGGTTGGCCGTTGCGTTCAAGAATCAATCTTACTTCTGCTGCGCCAAACTTGGTAATACTGGTAAACAGAATTTGGGCCTGTACATTTACCCTCATCCTGTTCAGGCAGACGTAAGCGTATCTGTCCGTTTTGAACGGCTTTAGCTTTCCCTGGGTGAAGTCATCCAACGGTAAGTTATCCACTGCCAGGGGTAACACTACGTTGATCGGGCTGCCGTTCTTTAGTATTATGCTGTTGGTGGTTCCATCGGCTGTAACGCGTGCTGTACGGTCGTCAATCCACTGTTGATCGTGTGCCTTTGGGTCACTGCCTACAAACGGCACTGCCAGTTGCAGGAATAGCGGATCCGTTAGCCAGTCCCCTATTGGTGTGTAACCTGCTTCTGCACACATTTGACCAATCAGGGTCTTTGCGTAAACAGCCGGACACGTAGTATCATAGGGAACAGTACCACTGGCATCTATTCCCCCGTAATCAATCAGGGGGTAAACTACTCCCTCACTGCTACCGGCTATTTCGTTGATGTGTTCCAGTGTCCAGGGGTGGTCTAATCGGGAAAGGTTGAGGGCGGTTAGTGGTTTGTCTGCAATGGCATCGAAAAAACCTATCAGACTATCTAACAGGTTTACTTTCCAGCCTGCCTGAAAACTGACAAATTCAGCGATTCCCGAAAAGATTACTTCACCCTCATCAATAACTTTGGCGGGTAGTTGCCTGTACTCATTCAATCCGGCCGCGTCAACCTGCTCCCCTCCCTGCATCAGATCGCGCATGGTTAGACTATCGGGTAGGGTGAAGGTATTGGAATAGCTGGCTGTTCTGGCATCCGGTTTCGTGAGGTCGTTACCCTGGTAGGTCAACGAAAAATCTACTTCACTAACAAAGGTATCTTTTAGGTATAATCCGTCTTGCATGATCTTGGTGTTGTGTTTATGGGTGAATATTAACGACTGAAATAGCTCGTATTTTTCCGGATTGGGCGGGTAATTCTTGGTCCGCTCATTGGGGTAGTGTATTTGGTATAGACTGCACTACGAACAGCATCTAGTGCGTGATTGTAAGCATCAATGGGTGTATTGGTGGCTACTCCACCAGCCATTATCCATTGGTAGTTGCGAATTTCACGGCGAAGGTTGAGACTCCGTTTGGTATAGTGTACACGGTATTCATTCAATTTTTGTATTCCGGCATTGATTGACCCTGGTCCTTTTGTACAGGCTTTGATATTGAGACCTGCAAGCTGTTCACCACTACTTAGGATGGTCCCGTGCCGGATTTCTTCAATGCTCTTCGGTTCAGCATTATCGGCAATCACTTCTTCATACCGACTTACTTTAGCCAGGTATGCCCGTTGTAAAATAGCCGGATTCGTTAAGCCTGTTTCATAGATCAATTCATCTAAATACAGATCCCGGCCATTGATACCAATTCGAATCAGAGTGGTTGGATCATTGGAATAGCCAAAGTCCATCCCGGCAAACTGTACATCACAAGCGGGAAACTCATCTACTTCAATCCAGTCAGGAAATACCATTGCATCCGTTGAGGGGCGAGGGTCTTGCTGGTAAAGGCTGTTGAAGGTGAGTGGGCTATTTTGCTGAATAGCTTGTAGCCGTTCCAGGGAATGACGTTCCGGCCACAAAGCAGCTCCTACTGGACGTTGGTCATAAGGTACTATGTCCGCCGTTTTGAGAGCCGCAAAACTAACAACCTCCCAACCACTGGGATTGTCTACGGATCGGTATCCATCACGTTCCAGAAAACGGCCAGCCGGATCATCTTCATCCCATCGCGTAGTGACGTATAATAGTTGACTGTCATTATGAAAGCGGGTCTCCACTACATCAACAATCCAGTTCCAGGCGTTTTCACGAATGGTCAGGGATTGGGCTTCTAAGCGGTCTTTCAGTAAATCATCCAAGATGGCTACATCAACCGGATCGCCCGTTAATGGTCCCTGTCTACCTACTGACTTCAGGGAGCCATCATAACCTACTAGATCAAACTGTTCGGTTGTTCGGGCAACGGCTTCATCTCTAGCACTGGCCAGCCGAACAGCGGGGAATAGAACCTGGTACCGTGGGCTAGTCAATCGCTGCTGAATTTCCCGGTTAAACTTCTTGGCCTTCGATGCTGCATAGCTTAGTACGGCTATACGTAGATTCGGATTCAGGCCAAACAGGTAAGGGGGAAAGGACCGGGTAGCCACTTCACTTTTCCCGTTTTGGGGTGGCATGAACACCATCAGTTTTTTAATCTCTTTCCGGGCGAAGCGTTGTAGCCGTTCACAGATCACGCCATGAAACCAGGTCATTTGGTAATCAGGTTTTATCTGTTGAACGAAACGGCTAAAGTCACGCCGGGCTAATTCCCTACAGACCTGCTCTAATCGGATTTTGTCAGGGCTGATTGGTATCACGGTTCACTTTTGTTTGTAATTCGCTCAATAGCAGATTCAATTGTTCATCGCTGAGGTGACTGAGGTCATTGGTTTCAATCTTACCCGAATGAGCTACCTCTACCTTATCCCGCCATTTGGCTGGCTGTCTATTCTTCAGCCAGTTCAAAGCAGCCCCAGGGTCCGGTGGAATCAGCTTCGTTACTTCCTTTGTCACAGTCAATTCATTAGCAATGAGTTCACGGGTCACTTCCGTAAATTCAATGCCTACAGCGCGTTTATAGAAGCCTTCAGCTACATTGGCATCAGCAATTTTTTTCCCTTCTTGAACTGACCGTAAAAAATCAGGATATTTGATTTTCCAGTTGTCAATGGTCTTGGCTGATACGCCAAACGAAGTAGCTAACTCTTCATCGGTGGCTCCCTCAAGCAGGCAAAATTTACGTGCTTCTTCAGCATATTCGGGCTTATACTTTGTTGGTGCCCCTCGTTTTGATTTCTGTTCCATCTTCTTTTTCTGACATTAGAAAGTACTGCTTACTGTGGAGGCATAAACCCTAGTCTGAAATGGAGTATTCCTTCATCACTGGCATACTCATTATTGTAGTGACTAATCAGATTTGCGGCATGAGCAAAAGCATCATAGAGCATATAGAATGAACTGTAGGGCTTTGGCTGTTGGATTGTGGCTAAGTGTGCATCTCGCTGCGCATCTGACAAGGCTGATAACTTTTTGATTTCCGGTAGGTGTTTGTTTAATCCTTCCAGGTTCAGGACTGCATAGCCAAAGCCCGAATCATAACCATGTGAATGATAGTATTCATATTCACAAGTCATTTCGCCTAAGCTGTTCCAAACGGCTTTGGGGGAGTTAAACGCTTCATCATTTAACGTTACATCAATAGTCAGTACATTCAAATCCGTACTAGCTGCAAACTGCTGGTGAAAGACGGTTGCGATTACCGTATAAGCATTAGGTATCTGAGTACGGTCGTATTCAACCAGTTTGATAATAACATCTACTCCTTCATGCGCTTCTTTCTTAGCTACCACTAGCGCGGCATATTGAAAAGCTGCTTGCCGGGCCGTAAACAGGAACGGGTCAGGGCTAAACGTGCGTTGCGGCTGTTGTCTGCCGGTTAACAACTCTTTTACTTCTACTAGGTATGCGGGTAATGCAGGCTTATCATTCATTGGTTTATTGAGATTTGATTAGTGACAATTGATTAAGACACATTCATTTGCAAGATGCGTTGGGCCTTCTGTATGAGCCGTTCCACGTCTATGCCTATATTCACACCGTTGCCGTTCTGAAAATCCTGCCAGGGCGGTTTATGACTTCCGGCTTTGGCTCGTCTGTCTAGCACCTCGACTACGATTAAGGCCAGGCTGATTAATTCGTGGTTTACTTTTTCCATGATCGGGTCTAGTTTTGATAATGTAGCCGTTTTCCCGTTTCAGGATCGTACCATCTTTTGCAGTTATGGAATCGGGTGTAAGCTTCACTTCCTGTAGCCCCCATCGTGTACTCCGGAAGGTGATGTTATCGCCACAGTGATCATTTCGATGGCCGTCAGGAAAGCCGTGTTTATGGCTCTGAGCGCAAAAGGGGCAAGGCTCTGTTTGATTCGTTGTTCCCTTTCGAAACAGCACTGCTACCGGATTTGCCAGGTATATTTCGTAGTGCTCGCACGTGGGTAATTTTGGGGCCTTTCTCATAAAGAATTTGTTTTGTGTAATTTCAGTTTGATTATTTTGCTTTAGGAGTGTCCTCACTTTTCTTGTTGTCCCTGGGTTGTCCCTACTTTTATTCTACTTAACAGGGACAGTTAACTTATTGACTATTAAACAGTTAATCTGACATGTCCCTACATCCCTACATTCATCGGCTTTTTCAAACTTTGTACATATAGTGTATATATGATTACCATATGTATAGTATATGACTACCCTGTTACTCTTGTAATATATCCTTATTAAAAAAAGTAGGGTAAGTAGGGACAGAGGGTATAAGTAGTTGATTCATTGCTGCTTATCTGTCCCCCCTTGCCTTTAAAAAACAGGGGACACAAGTAGGGACAAGCCTATAAGCAGGGACAGCTACACTTCAAAAATTACATCGTAGCCGTATAAACGTTTGCTGTCATCACCTCGGTAGCGTTTCTTTTCGTAACCAAGTGCGGCCAATTCGCGGCCTACCATCGTTTCAGATAGTTTTCGGCCATTAGCTTTGTTTTCCAGATAGAGCATGATTTTAGTGGTGCTTAGTCGTTGCATATCTTCACCTCCTGCACCGCTTGGCATTCGGATATACTCAGTGATCAGATTATGCTCTAGTGAGTAATCTTCAAAACCCCTCACCTCATTAGCAATCCGTTCTATGTCGTTTTTAGTCAAGTGATGGCGTTCACCATCCGTGTAAGCATGGTATGCCTCCATCAGCAAGTCAACCTTATCAATAGCGTTGTAGGCTATGTAATCAATAGACTTAATATTGATTGCTACAATCTTGCGGTTATTATCAGGGTCGCTGATAATCTGAGTTGGGTTTGATGTCCCGCACATCAGAGCCAACCGGCGACGCTTTACCATCGACTTACCATAGGGTTCCCGTAAGGTGAATTGATCAATAGATGCATACCCCTTAAGAGTTTCGGGATCTTTCACGGTCTTACCTTTCCACTCGTCATTGAACGTGATAATGTTCTCTGACATTAATAGATCCGTATCCTTACTAATCGGCCAGGTTGTTTCAGCAAAGTAGCGTTTGAGTTCAGGAGGTAATAGGCGACGAAACCACTCTGTTTTCCCCGTGCCCTTTTTGCCAGTCAGCACGAGGACCAGCGGACAATGTTCATCATAGATTGCTGATATCATGCCTAGTAGCCATTTGCGAATAATGAACTCAGCATAATCGGGGAAGGATGAATTATCTTCAAAACCACTACTGGTTTCTATCGTGGCAGCAAGAGCTTTGATTACGCCTACTGGCTTACGTTTTTTGTTCTCCTGAAAGAAGTTTTTTAGTGGATTATACGTGGGTGTAAATGATGAATGAATCAATTTATTCACCATTTTATCACTTATTTTTTCGCCCAATATCTTTACGGCATGTACCCATATCCCGTTGAAGTCTTCGTCAATAAATCCACGCCCTGCCTCATTTTCAATGTATCGGGAAATTTCATTCCGCCGCATCGGGTATTCTTGCTTCAGAAACAGTTCAAGCTGATCGAACAGCGTTTCTTCAATGTCGAACGCTTCAGGGCTGGCATAAACCTGTTCAACAATGGGCCTGGCTTCTTCTTCCGTGTAGGCAGTCATTTTTAGAATGCCCTTCAGTGCTTCATCAGCATCACGGATTTTGTTCTTTTTTGCCATAGCTGCCAGGCTTACCACTTCCTTTGTGGCTGGTGTCATTATGTCAATGCCTGCCAGCTTACAGTAATAGTAAAAGGTGCTTATCGTGATCCGCTGTGGCCTGGTGGCTGTCAGGTAATTGAACTTCTTATCAACTTCATCAGGATCATAATTTTGATTATACTGGCTGATCTGTTGGAACAGCCCCCGTGCCCCTTCACCATAGGCACTGATTAACGCCCATCCTACTTTGTACCATTCCGAATACCCCGGTGCAATATCCACAGCCCTGGCATCAATCTGTTCAATGATGTGGCTGATGTTGGTATCAGAATCAATGTACTTTTTGAATGGCTTTTCAGCTTTGGCTTCCTTCCGTGGGTATTTGGCAAACAGCCTGGCTTTAGGATTATAGTACGCTTCTGGATCATGGGTGATGTAACGAAGTCGGTT
Source organism: Spirosoma spitsbergense DSM 19989 (assembly GCF_000374085.1). Taxonomy (GTDB): domain Bacteria; phylum Bacteroidota; class Bacteroidia; order Cytophagales; family Spirosomataceae; genus Spirosoma; species Spirosoma spitsbergense. Next base: position 70,006 of record NZ_KB893542.1, read on the forward strand.
TATGTTGCTGCTGGATGGATCAAACTGCTTTCCTACCAGGCCATATTTGGTGATCAGATAATCAGCTATGCCGTTGAAACTTTCTAAAAAACGGCCACTGTCTATTTTGAATACTACGCACAGCCCACGGCCACCAATGGATTTAAACACGGCCACCACGTAAGGATCCTGTGCCAGTTGAAACCTGATGGCTTCCGTTCGTTCATTCAGCACATCCAGATCAGCAGCCAGCAGGCCCGATGGATCCCGTAAGTTTTCCGCTTTCTTTTCCCCATCGAAGGTGCCACCGATGATCACACAGGCAGACTGCGCTTTCCGCTTGTCATATTCCGCTTTATCATCCACGGCTTCACGCACCCATAAGCAATGCTTTTTCCATTCAGGGCCAGTTCTTACCGCGTTAATAAATTCAGTAAAGGAAAGATCAACACCCTCTGTGCTGTTCCGTTTCTTATAGTAGCCTATCAGGGTAGTGTCAATGGTCTTTATCATGGCGTAGGCTAATTAACAGGTGATACGGGTCTGGTAGTCAATGTTATTCAAATAATCAGCCTATCATTGTGCCTCGCTTTTGCCGAGCTGCTGCCATAACCTCAGACCGCAAATACCTCACTTGGTTGCCTATGCGTCGGGGGTTAAGAATACCGGGCGTTGGTTTAGACCACTGCCAGATTGTAACTTTTGATACTTTAAGTATTTTGGCAGTTTCTTCAGGAGTAAGTAATTCATCGGCTTCCATGGCCTGAGTAACTTGGGGAGGGTTCTGCTTTAGTGCAATACTGGCCGCTTCAATCATCATTATCCGCAATTGATCGGCTGGCATCAATATCATTTCCATGTTTCGCATTGTTTAAATTTGAACATGGACAAAGGTCATTAGGTAGGCTTAAGTTTTAAAGGGTGTCAGTGTAAACGAAGGCACGTCTTTTTCACTTCTGAATCAAATAGGATTTAGGGCAAGTAAGTAATCTATCAAAACAAGAAGCCACTACAAGTAGTGGCTTCGATTGTTGTTGAGTGGGCAGTTTACGGTATTTGTTACGCGTTATCAGCTTGCAATAGTAAACGGTGTACCCTGTAACTGTTTCTGCCAGTGTAAGGCAATGATTTTAGCGTGCTGTTCCTCATCCAGTTTGATGTATCGCATAAACGCTTTCTCTGTACGGTGGCCAGTGATCCTCATAATGGTAATGGCAGGTACACCCAACAAATACATATTGGTAGCGAATGACCTACGGGCGGTGTGAGTAGTAACCATCTGCCATTTTTCCAGTGAGCGAATAATACGCACACCACCTTTTGTAATGCCTTTACCTTCATGGCTAGTCATTCCGGCCAACTGGCATACTTCTTTCAGGTAGTCATTCATCTTCTGGTTACTGATAGACTGTGGCAAGTGGCCACTGTATTTATCCAGCAAGGCCGTAACAATCGGGTGGCAGGGTACAACTACCTTACCCATCGTTTTATGTTGCTCCATCCGTATCAGGCCATCTTTGATGTGTTCCGGCCGTATAGCGGTGAAATCAGAGAAACGAAGGCCGGTATAACATCCGACTAGAAAAAGGTCTCTGACACGTTCTAACCGGGGCTGTTTGGATAGATCGAAAGTATATAGCCTTTGTAGTTCCGGTTCTGTCAGATAGATACTGTCGGCATCTTCTTTCAGCACTTTAAAACGGCTGCTCTTATAGTCAAGGTTAGTATTTATCCCTTTGGCCGTTGCTTCATTCAGGAACACTTTCAATGCCTGAACGTACTTACCTACTGTGTTCACGGCTAAACCCTCCTTTTTAGTCAGGTAGGCAGTAAAGGCATCATAGAATTCCAAGTTGATAGCTTCAAAGTCTAACCTGCCTTTGTAGGTGGTGGCGAACTCTCTAAGCACTCTAACGGTGGTGTTATACTTCTGGACAGTTCGAGGGTTGATATGCTTACCTGATTCAATATTGACACGCTGCGGGGCTGTTTCTATAAAGTGATCAATGAAGGCAAGGAAAGAACCATCATTATTTACGGCTGGCTTTACTTCTGGCTTCAGGTAAGCATCTATCCGTTCCCGGGCTGCCTCAACGGTTAGGCTGCGTTTTGACTTCAGATCACTGACAATAAACTTTACAGCATCTTCCAGGCCATCAAGAAAGTTGTTTGTAGCATCTTTCTCCGTGGCATCGACCACATTCTTTACCCGACTGGTTTTAGTGTTCCAGTGAGACGGTATGACCTTATGACCGGTCCCTACGTTAATACGGGTATTGCTGAACCGAACGATACAGTTAATGGGCGTAGCCTTGTTTGCTTTTGGGTCACGAAGTAGGTAGGTAACGGGTGAATCTGTGGAGCGTGCCATACACTATGTTTGTTTATTCCGTACAACAAATATAAGGGTGTGTACGGATTGGTGTACGGAATGGCTTAATCAATCCTAAAAACGCATATTTAAAAATCAGCTAATTAGCGTAATTTCTTAATTATTATTTCTGATATTCAATTAGTTAGCCGTTAGATAAAATTAAGTTGGATTAATCTGGATTAGCTAGGTTACAGCCCTTCTCGGGCTACAATAAAAAGGCTCCGTTGATTAATCAACGGAGCCTTTTTATTGTCACTATAGCAAATCACTGAGATATAGCCTGTTCCTGCTCTTCTACCTGCTGATTACGAACTTGCTGACCAATGGGTACGTAGTCCACTTCGCAGGGATAACCGAATAGGCAATTGGCCTTTATTTGCTCAGACACCCGATCTGGAACCATCTGTTCCCAACCGTCTTCTCCTTTTTGAATCATCTCAAGCACACCATCCGTTGAGATGTGCAGATTCTGCTCGTTAAAGTCGGTGATATCCTCAATCTTATCATTCCGAACCAGGTACTGAAACAAGGGTTCCAGAGTAGGGGGCAGTTTGAATTCGTTGCAGGTATAAATAGCTCCCTCTTTCAGCGTTGGATAGACGAACAACTTTACTTTCCGGCTAAACAATGTGGCAAATGATTCAAGAATTCCACCCAGCAGAAACTCGTAGTGGCTCTCCTCGAAAATGTATTCCAGGTTGGGGATACCAATAACCAACCCAATTTTTAGCCGGGTTAGCCGGGCCAGATAAGCGACAAGCTTATAATATTCCAGGTAATTGGAAATCATTACGGTCTGCCCCATCGAACACAGAATATCGACTCTATCCAGAAAATCCTTCTCATCGATTCCCTGCTCGTTTGCTTTTAGATTATGGAGAGTTAACTCGGCCATGGATAGTACCCTGCCTTCGTCTACGTCAGGTTCTGCATTGAACTGCTTTAAGCCGTTCTCGATCATATCCATCTGAACATTCGTAACTGGACGCAAACGTCCGCGCATAACCAGAATGTGCTTTTTATACAGGGCTTCAGAGGGTTGTAATACTTGCCCGTCGGCTCCAAACAGGGCGGCATCAGTAAAGCCGTTCTTAACCAGGTGCAAACTCATAAGCCGATTGTCTACATCCGCAAAATCGGGGCCTTTGAAGCGAATCATATCAATCTGAATGCGCTCCGGGGCGAGGTCATCCATGAGCGACAGTACCAGCGTTTCGGGCGATTTAGCGTAGAAATAACACCCGTAAATTAGGTTTACGCCGATAACGCCTAATGCCTGTTGCTGTAGAACATTCTCATTATCGAGCATCCGGACGTGAATAATTACGTCATTAAAGCCAGCCTGTGGGTTTAACTGAAAGCGGCAGCCAATCCAGCCATGTGCTTCATTCGTCTTTTGGTAATTAAGGGCAACAACGGTATTGGCAAATGAAAAAAACGTAGTGTCAGGACCACGTTTTTCGGCTAATCGTTTCTCTAACAGCTTATACTCTTTACTAAGCATTTTTACTAGCCGCGACTCAACTACGTACCGGCCGCTTTCTTCCACGCCGTAAATGGAGTCACTAAACGTCATGTCGTAGGCTGACATGGTTTTGGCTATTGTTCCGGATGAACCGCCTGCCTTAAAAAACATAGCGGCTGTTTCCTGACCCGCCCCGATCTCGGCAAAAGAGCCATAAATACGTCGGTCAAGGTTGATACGTAACGCTTTTTGTTTGGTACCTACATTCTTTTCATACATAGTGCTGGCAACTTGTTAAGGCTAAAGTTACAGTATAAAACGCCAAAAGCAGCCTTTAAGGCCGCTTTTGGACTAAAATAATACAATTTTAACGTTGTCTATTAAAAGGGCTTACCGCTAATAAACATATTACCCCCGCCAGCTTTGCTGTCAATGGATGAAAATAAACTTGGCTGGGTAACCTCCGTAGAGGTTGCACGACGTGCCATACGTGTACCGGATATTTGGAAGATAGCCTCGCTCAGCATGACTTCTGTTACGTCACCGAAAGCTTTCATGCCGTACGATGGCTCTTTTACTTCTATCGTTGGGGTAAAACCACCGGCATAATCCGTAAAGCCCTGTGCGTTGGCCGATTTGAACGTAATGGGCTGCATTCCCCATTTTATTTTACCACTGGCATCAGAGATCGTAATGGAACCAACGTTTTTGCCAACGGTGGTTGTACCAATGGTGTTAACTGTCATGAAAGGCCGTAGGCCATTGATAATCAATTCGCTGGCAGATGCCGTACTGCTCGTGGTAAGAACATAAACACGGCTTAAATTGCCGCCAATATTAGTTGCCTTGGGTACAAAGTTTTTGGTATTCCAACCTACGCCGTAGTCTTTGTTATAGGCCGCCGTTACGGTGCTGTTCCACTTTTGGGTATAGAATACTTTGGAGGCATCAATATTCCGGCCAATTAAACTGGCCAGATTGGTGGCTGAACTGACGTACCCCCCCCGGTTGTAGCGTAGATCGAGCACCAGCTCATTAACGCCCTTCTGTTTAAACTTGCCAAAGATATTGTCCAGCTTAAGATCGTACGTATTGCTGGTAGTGCCGTCTGTCTTCAAAGCACCCGGAATAAACTGGTTGTAGACGACATAACCAATCGTTTTGCCGCCAATGGTATACGTGGTATCAAGCAAAACCGGGTCTTGCTGAAAAACCAGCGCGGTAACCTGCTTCGTCTGCGTATTATCGGTCAATGTACCGTTTACAAGGCTGGCAAAACCAAACGTGTAGCTATCGGTATTGCTCTGAAGTAAATCCTGATAATTCGTACCGGTCAAAGACTGCCCATTTACTTTTGATATGATGTCCCCCCGTTTGATACTGGCTATTGCGGCTGGCGAACCCGGCAAGACGTAAATAACAGAGGCTACAACGCCCGTTTGTGTATTGTCCCGATAGTATAGTTTGTATTCCATACCGGTTGTTTTCGACTGGCCGCTTAATGAAGCCTTCAAATCGTCGGCGCTTGGCTGAATCCAGGAAAAACGGTCGCGGTCGGAATTAGCGGTGTTGTTCCGGTCATAGAGCAACGATAGGAAGTATTGATCGGGCGTTAATGTTTTGTCCGTACTAGCCGGGATTTTATCCGTCCAGAAGTAATTGTATTTCATATTGGAAAGAATCCAATCGTTTACCTCGCTGGTTGTGGCTACACCCGTTGAAGAAGTTACGGGCATTACGCCATCAGTTGTCTCTTTGCAGGAAGACAGAAACAGGGGACTACCGACTGCGATAATCAGGGCCAGGCGTCCAAAAATACTTGTTTTCATGTAAGTTTATTGATGTGTCGATGTATGCTCACTAATAACGTGCTAATCAGTAAAATAATTTATTGATTAGCCACTATTTCAATCGGTAAAACGACGCAGGAGTCGGTTTAAAAGAAGGCATCTTCAATATGTTTTATTCGTAGTTCATTACCCGCTATAGTTACGGCTATAATGTCGAATCGGATGTCGTGGAGCCAATCGGTCGCGAAAATATAGTGCTCGGCCGCCTTCATAACCAGTTTCGCTTTTGTGTAGGAAACAAACTCTTCGGGGTTCCCGAAACTGAGGTTGGTTCGGGTTTTTACTTCGGCAAACACCAATAGCTTTCCCTTTTTGGCAATCAAGTCAATTTCGGCATGCTGGTAGCGGTAATTCCGGGCCATGATTTCGTAGCCCTGCTCGCGCAGATATCGGGTTGCTTCTGCTTCGCCCTGCTTTCCGGTCTCGTTGTGTTGCGCCATTTTTTCGCTCTAAGGTTACAAATAACGCCAATCCGAACGAAACTTACCGGCCTGTTTGTTAGTACAGGAACGGAAGGCTTTCACTTCCAGGATGTGATGAACAGGCGTATTAATAAACAGGTTGGCATTAGAGAATTAGGATTGATCGAGTACCAGTCTGCCTGGGATGAGCAGGAACGCCTGTTTGCTACAATCGTTGACAAGAAACTGCTGAACCGCTCCCGTACAGACGAGGAGCAGCAACCCACCCCAAACTATTTATTGTTTTGCGAGCACCCTCCCGTTTACACGATGGGTACGAGCGGCCACGCCGAAAATCTGTTGATGGATGAAGACAGACTGGCCACTGAACTCGGAGCAACGCTCTTCAAAATCCGGCGCGGGGGCGATATTACCTATCATGGCCCTGGTCAGTTGGTGGGGTATCCAATTTTGGATTTGGATAATTTTTTTACCGACATTCATCGGTACATGCGGTTATTGGAAGAAAGCATTATTCTGACGCTGGCAGACTACGGACTTGCAGCGGGCCGGATAGATGGATTAACGGGTGTATGGCTGGGAAACGATGCTGAGGGGAATGCCCGTAAAATTTGTGCGATGGGTGTGAAAGCCAGCCGTTGGGTAACCATGCACGGTTTTGCCTTGAATGTGAATACAAATCTGCGTTATTTTGACCATATTGTCCCCTGTGGCATTACCGACAAGGCAGTTACCTCGATGGCTGTTGAGTTGGGTTACGAAGTGCCTCTGAATGAGGTATCCCACCATGTTCAGCGACACATGGCCAACCTATTTGATATGGAAATTGACGGGATGAATGGGTAGGAAAGTAAGAATGACTAGTATTGGCTTATTGACAATACGGCTTTCTGTTCATTTCGCATTGACGGTTTGTAATGAAAAAAGACATTAACTTCTTGCCCGTTGAGGGAGTACAAATAGTAATTGCCCGAAAAAACAATGAAATCGGTGATTACGATTGGCATGTTTTCTTAATCAATCAGAATAACGTGCCCATAAAAACTGTATTCGTTACGTCGAAAGGATACGGGCAGAAAAACGAAGAAGAGCAGAAGACCTCTACGTTGCGTCATTTTTTCGTTGAGGTTCAGCCGGGGGCGCATGAAGTGGTTGAAACCATCATGCCCGACGTTTTTCATCTCAACAATGAGTACTGGGTGAGTTACTTTATTGACGAGCAGATTTTTGATAAGAAATTCATCTTCGTGCCTGATAGTATTACCGAGCAGCATCTTGTGAAAATTCCAGCTCTGGGTTTAGAGGGAATCTTGCACGAATGACCGTTTAAATCCTATGCCCCAACCCATCACCTGGAAACGTCGGCTTAAAAACCTGTTGTTTATTGACATCAAAACGGTGGCAGGTGAGCCATCGCTCCTGTCGGTAGAACCCCGCCTGCAGCGGCAGTGGGAAGAAAAAAGTCGCTACTTCAAAGGTGATGACGATCTCTCGGCTGCCAGTTGGTACGACCGGCGGGCATCGTTCTTCGCCGAGTTTGGCAAGATTATTTGCATTGGGGTAGGGGGCTTATTCTTTGACGATACGGATCAGCCGCACCTGAAAGTCAAACTGATTAGTTACGATGATGAAGTGGCCCTGCTTCAGGAATTTGTGACCATCATCAACCGATACCCACCCGGCGAACTTACCCTGTGTGCGCACAACGGCAAGGAGTTTGACTTTCCATATCTCTGCCGCCGATTGATGGTAAATGGGTTGCCATTGCCACATGCGTTGCAGATATCGGGTAAGAAACCCTGGGAAATTCCACATAAGGACACCCTTGAGCAGTGGCAGTTTGGCGACAAACGTCATTTTGTGCCGCTCGATTTGCTGGCGGCTGTACTAAACATACCAACCCGCCCCCTCGAATGGACCGGCGACCGCACCAGCGAAGTGTATTATCGCGAGCACGATTGGTCACGCATTGAGCAGTACGCCCGCGATTCGATGGTGATGCTGGCCCAGGTTTATTTGAAAATGGTGGGTGCCCCGCTCGTGGCCGACGAGCATATTGTATTAAGTGATTGATAAGGAGAATGTAAAATGAATAATGTAGAATGAATAATAGTGAGGTGTTAATTGCTGACAAAATTATTCATTGTTCATTCTACATTAGAGTTGGTGTAAGTTGACTTTCAGTCAGTTAGGGTCTTTTAGGGANCCCGCCGATTTGAACCTAAGTTACTCATTCATGCTTAGCTACCAACATATTTGTAATGACCGCCAGTGGAAAGCGACTACCGGCTTGACCAGTCAGCAGTTTCACTTGCTGGCTTACCATTTTGGCGAATCCTATGAGTTTATTCATGGACTCTCCATCAACGAGTTAGCCGATAATATTGAGGTAGAACTCAAGCTAGCTACTTACCCGGACTGCCTGTTTTTCATCCTGTTTCAGCTGAAAAATGGCTTATCCTACGAT
>NZ_KB893543.1 GCF_000374085.1 Spirosoma spitsbergense DSM 19989
GATCGGGTGATGCGTCTGTTAACACGGCATGTGTACGCTTGCGGTCATTTTCATGCGAGTCTAAGCACAACCACGGCCCATGTGCGGGGCTTTGCGTTGCTGTACAATTTTACGCCGAGTAGTCCGTCTGTGCGCAAAAAAGAGCCGAGTTTATATTGTCCGGCCTCACGGGCGAGTGGGCAGGTATTCTCGAAAAATTGGCTGGAGAACCTATTACTCTGTGCCTCAGTGGGTAATCTAAACCATCATTGCAATACGTTATAATGAGCATTTTTTATATGAGACGTACACTTTACGCTTATCTATTCATCTGCCTGAGTATTGCCGGGTTGTCTACCCGCAGTACGGCTCAGACTATTTCGACCGGGACGATTAGCCCGGTCAGCGTTTGTGCCGGTGGAGCCGTTTCTATTGCGTATACTGTTTCTGCGTCCTTTGCGGCTGGAAATACCTTCTCGGCACAACTCTCCGATGCAACCGGCGTTTTCCCGATAAAACCGGTGGTAATTGGCACACTATCCAGCGTAACATCCGGTACTATCAATGCCACAATCCCTTCATCGACTGGCGCGGGTACTGGCTATCGGGTGCGGGTAATAGCCAGCACGCCATCTCAGACAGGCTCGACCAGTCTGTCCTCCCTCACCGTTAATGTTCCGGTTTCGCCGGGTATAACAACGCCCATAACGTACTGTACGAACCAGGTCGCATCTCCGCTGGCAGCCACTCCCTCGACAGGAGGTACGCTGAAATGGTACGCAGTAGACGGCACATCAACGAGTGCCACAGCCCCAACCCCCGACACCAAATCGGCAGGTCCAACGTCCTACTCGGTTAGCCAGGTTGTTGGTGGCTGTGAGAGTGCCCGTAGTGTTATTACGGTCAACGTATCAGTAGGTCCCAATACCCCCGGTGTATCATCCGTCAGCTATTGTATCGGTCAGTCTGCTACCTCATTAACGGCGACGCCTTTACCCGGTGCTACACTTACCTGGTACACGTCGGCATCGGCTGGTACAGGCTCTTCCATTGCCCCTACTCCTTCTACAAAAACCGCCGGTACTACTGTTTATTACGTAAGCCAGACCATAGGTTCCTGCGAAAGCCTCCGGGCCAGCCTGACTGTAACGGTAAACAGCGCACCAGCCGCCCCAACAGCTACTGCCCCGCCCCCCTATTGCGCCGGAGCAGTGGCGACATCGCTAACGGCAACCGGGCAGAACCTGAAATGGTATGGTACAGCTGCCGTCGGTGGTACTGGCTCTTCAGTAGCAACAGTACCCAACACAACATCTGCCGGTACAATAAATTATTACGTAAGCCAAACCGTGGGCACCTGCGAAAGCGCCCGAACCGGTATTGCCGTGGTTATAAACCCTGCCCCATCCGTACCGACAACGACGACGCTTACCTATTGCCAGAATCAGGCTGCTGTTGCCCTTGTAGCGACACCGTCTGATGGTGGTAAACTCAACTGGTACGGAACGGCAGCAACAGGCGGAATCGCTTCAACAACAGCCACCATACCCACCACTAGTTCGGCAGGGATGGTCAATTATTACGTCAGTCAGACCGTAAGTGGTTGTGAAGGCCCCAGAGCTGCAATTGGCGTTACCACGAAAGCAACTCCTTTTGCTCCAGGCATCACAACCCCCATTACTGCCTGTCAGAACCGAACCGGTTATGCCCTGGTGGCGACACCCTCCGCTGGTGCCACACTTAACTGGTACGGAACTTCAGCAACGGGAGGCACAGCAACCCCTAATCCCGGCCCCCCGGCCACTACCACCGTAGGCTCAACCCTGTACTACGTCAGTCAAACGCTAAGCGGTTGCGAAGGCCCTAGAGCCTCTATTACCGTTGCTGTCAACGCCGTCCCTGTTCCGCCATCAGTCATTCCCCCTCGTACTTACTGCCAAACCGAAACCGCATCTCCGCTGGTAGCCAACGGAATCGCTTTGAAATGGTACGGTACGGATTCCACGAACCGGAATCCGGCTACGGAAATAACGGTACCATCTACCAGTTCCAGCTTTATAGGTAGCATAAATTACTACGTTACTCAAACCGTTAATGGGTGTGAGAGTTACGTTCGTGCCATTCCGGTTACTATTAAAGTAACCCCCAGCTTACCCGCTGTTCAGGACGTGAGTTTCTGCCAGAATTACCCGGCTGTCCCGCTGACGGCCACGCCGGTTCCGAATGCGACCCTCAACTGGTATGGCGAGAATGCATCGGGTGGTACGGCTTCTGCGGCTCCCCCGGCGATTCCTACCAATGTCGATAAAACGTATACCTACTATGTTAGTCAAACACTGGATGGGTGCGAGTCGGGGTTGGGAAGTACTGCGGGGCGGGCCACCATACGGGCACGGGTCAAAACAACGCCCGGTGCGCCCGGTGTAAGCCCGGTTAGTTTCTGTAATAACAGTACGGCTCAGGCACTGACGGCGAATGGCACAGGGCTGAAATGGTACGACGGGGCAGACAATCTCCTGGGGGTCACTCCTGTACCCGGCACGGGTACGGTAGGGAACCAGGTTTATAAAGTGACCCAAACCTCCGGCGAGGGGTGCGAAAGTCCCAAAGCCAGTCTGACAGTCATTATCAACCCCCTGCCCGGCCAGCCAGGGGTATCGAACTTGACGTATTGCCAGACGCAGCAGGACCAGCCCCCACAAAATGTTATTCCCTTAACGGCTAGCGGACAGAATCTAAGATGGTACAATCCCGATGGCAACGCCTACCCTAACGCCCCGATTCCTTCGCTCGACCGGGCTGGCACCCAGTCGTATCAGGTTAGTCAGACCGTTAACAACTGTGAAGGAGCTAAAGCGACTATCCAGGTTAACGTCAACACCTTACCTGCCCCCATTACGCCAAAGGCTGTTGTAACGTACTGCGTAAACGCCAAAGCAGTTCCACTGCAAGCCAATGGCGAAACGGGTAGTCAGTTGAAGTGGATTGACCCGTACGGGCGGATTACCACCGATGCGCCTACGCCCTCGACCCTGAATACCAATGTAGTGCCTGGTGGCGACCCTTTTTACGTGTATCAGATTGGGACCAATGGGTGCTACAGTCCACGTGCAACCATCAAAGCGGTTGTTACATCACCACCTACCCTGGCCCTGTTTGCTCCTATTGCCAGTACGAATCTGGGCCAAAAAGTCCCCCTCCGGCTAACATTTACCAGTTCCGGGCCGTTCACGTACACCATCACCGGGGGATACAGCGGTAGTTCTATCACAGCCGACACAACTATTTCGGTGCTGCCCCGGGGAAACACCATCTACCAGGTCGAAACGGTTACGAATGGTTGTGGAGTAGGGTTACCCGGCAGTCCGGCCACGGCTCAGGTAAGTGTTCGTGTACCCACCATAGAAACCAGTATACTAACAACTTCTACGCTTTGCGTTGGCCGGTCACTCTCCGTGCCTTTCACCACCACCGGCACATTCAACACCGGCAATACGTTCAACGTTGAGTTGGTTAGTCTGGTCGACACTACAAAGAAATATGATTTACCCGCCACGGCTATGAGTTCGCCGGTGACCGCTACTCTGCCCACTACGCTGCCCGGAGGAAACTATTTTGTTCGAGTCAAAGCCAACAACCCGGAAATCGGTATCGTCGGCAGCAATAGTCCAACCCTACTAGCCATACGTGCCCTGGCCAGCGCCGTACTAACGGGTTCACAAACCATTTATGAAGCCATGCCGGTCAACCTGACCATGACGCTGGGGGGCGATGGGCCGTGGGCCATCGTATATTCGGACAGCCTCCGCAGTTATTCGGCTACAGTGGGCAGTAACCCTTATGTTCTGGAAGCCCGCCCTACGCAAACCACGACCTACCGGCTAACGAGTGTGAGCAATGCCTGTGGCAGCGGCCCCGTTTCCGGTGTGGCTACCATTATAGTAATACCCCTGCTGGGCGTGATCGACAATCCGCTCGATCCTCTGGTAAGAACTTACCCGGTTCCTACCGCCACAACGCTTATGGTTGAATTAGACTTACCTTTGACCAGGCAACCAGCGACCCTGCTACTAACCGATGCGAGTGGGCGTCCCATTCTGCAGCGGACTACCCGGGACCGGGTCAATGAACTGGACCTGACAACGCAACCCAATGGATTGTACCTGTTGCGCATTCAGATTGGTGACCGGCAAACCATTCGTAAAGTGATAAAACAGTAAGCAATCAGCCGGGTCGTGGCTGATTGCCGAATCAATACCTATGCCTGACGAGTACTTCATGGAAATGGCGCTCATACTGGCCGAAGAAGCCGCTGACAATGGGGAAATCCCCGTTGGTGCACTGGTCGTTTGCAAAAACAGAATCATCGCGAAAGCCCGTAATCAAACCGAGCAGCTCAGCGATGTTACGGCACATGCCGAATTGATGGCCATTACGGCAGCCGCACATTACTTAGGCAGTAAATACCTGACTGATTGCACGCTTTATGTAACCCTGGAACCCTGTGTGATGTGCGCAGGCGCTTTATTCTGGGCGCAGCTGGGTCGACTGGTCATTGGCGCATCCGATCCGAAGCGGGGCTACAGCCGCATACAGCCTTCCTTACTACACCCTAAAACCCGACTTGAAACGGGCATACTGGCTGAGGAAAGCAAAGCGTTGCTTTCAAAGTTTTTCGACCGGTTAAGAACATAAACCACTGTCGACGTGTTAATTTAACCGAATAATCATTCATTCTAACCAAGCAATATAATGGCTTTTGTATTAGATCCCCTTCCCTATCCCAGTGACTCGCTTGAACCTAATATTGACAAGCAAACGATGGAAATTCACCACGACAAGCACCATAACGCTTACGTGACGAACCTCAATAATGCCATTGCCGGTACAGACATGGAAAGCAAATCAATCGACGATATTCTGGCAAATATCAGTAAAGCACCCGTTGCGGTTCGTAACAATGGCGGTGGTCATTACAACCATACGATGTTCTGGAACACTATTTCGGGCAACGGTGGTGGCGAACCAACGGGTACGCTGGCCGATGCCATCAATACAAAATTTGGCTCCTTCGCTACCTTTAAAGAAGAATTTACCAAAGCAGCAACCACTCGCTTTGGATCGGGCTGGGCCTGGCTTATCGTAACCCCCGAAGGTGAACTGGCCGTTACATCGACACCCAATCAGGATAACCCCTTAATGGATATTGCCGAGATGAAGGGCTTCCCTGTTATTGGACTTGATGTTTGGGAACATGCTTATTATCTGAAATATCAGAATAAGCGTCCAGACTACATTGCGGCTTACTTTAACGTAATCGACTGGGCTGCTGCTGAAAAGCGCTATCAAACAGCCAAACAGGCGTAATTCTACATGGATAATGGATAATGTACAATGAATAATTTTGCGGGTTAATAGTAAATTATTCATTGTACATTATCCATTATTTATTACTTTTGCACTCCCAAAAACGGTGATTGTAGCTCAGTCGGTTAGAGCGCCGGATTGTGGTTCCGGAGGTCGCGGGTTCGAGCCCCGTCTTTCACCCTGGTAAAAGCCCTGACGTTGTCAGGGCTTTTTTTGTTTTCCCCATTCATTAGTTCATGCCAGTATATAGTTTCCAGCGAAAAACGCATGACCGTTATCTATTCTTAAATTTTGTTTAACGTTTGAACACAAAGACTGAACAAAATAGCTGGAGCCAGCGTTAACAGATTACTAATTGGCTTTACTATGAGTACGTATTCAATCAAAGATCTGGAACAACTTTCGGGGATTAAAGCTCACACGCTACGTATTTGGGAGCAACGCTACGCCATTATAGCCCCACAGCGGTCAGATACCAATATTAGAGCTTACGATGATCAGGACTTGAAGCTGGTACTGAACATAGCGATGTTGAAAGACAACGGCTATAAAATCTCAGATATATCGAAATTATCTCTGGATGATCTGTACAGCAAGGTCATTACGGTTACCGATAAACAGCTAAGCTACCCTGATCAGATTCAGGCGCTTACGCTGGCCATGCTTGATTTCAATGAAGATAGGTTCGAGCAAATTATCACCAGTAATATTCAGCGATTCGGCTTCGAGAACACGATGATTCATATCATCTATCCGTTTTTGAATCGTATTGGTGTCTTATGGGTAACCGATACAGTAGGCCCCGCTCAGGAGCATTTTATTACCAACCTGATCCGACAGAAACTCATCGTAGCGATTGAGGAAAATAGACGCAATCAGCGGGCAAATGGCGATAAATATCTGTTGTTTCTCCCGGAAGGAGAATACCATGAAATCAGTCTGTTATTTGCCAATTATATTATATCAGCCCGGTCAAACAAGGTTATTTATCTGGGGCAGAACCTTCCGTTCAATGAGTTGAAACTTGTTTACGAACGGCACAAACCTGACTATATCTTTACCGTCCTTACCTCATCACTATCAAACCACAATGTGCAGCCCTACGTAAATCGTCTGGCTGCTACTTTCCCGGACACGCAAATACTGCTGACCGGTTATCAGGTAGTAGGGCAGGATATCGATACGCCGGATAATACCAAAATAATCAATCAGATAAACGACCTTATCCGTACTCTGTCATAAGGGATTGGCAGCGTAGCCATCATACGTGCATTTGATAGCATTTTTCGCAGCTATTGTTCGGCGAAGGCCAGTGCCCGTCGTTCTGCATACGTATGCCTATCTCCTGACACCTGAAAACCAACGTGCCCGCCCGTTCTGGGTGTTTCCAGAAAAATATGTTCGTGGGTTTTGGCCAACCAGTCTGGCGAGCATTCGGGTGATAACAGCGGGTCATTCTGAGCGTTGAGCAATAGCGTCGGAATAGTGATACCAGCCATAAAATTGACGGCCGATGCCTGGTTGTAGAAATCATCGGCATCCCGGTAATTGTTAACGGGTGCCGAGAAAAACTCATCGAAATCGCGCCATTGCTTCACCTGCTGTAGTTTACTCATATCCAGCCGTCCGGGAAAGCGGGTAGCTTTCTGGTTTATCTTGACCAGTAATTTCTTCCTGAACCGATTCCGATAGAACCGATTTGATGGCTGATCGAGCAGGACAGCACTTGCTCCTAAATCGGTAGGAGCCGAAATAGCAACGCCCCGTTTAATTACATCGGGAACCTGATGGCCATTAACGCCAAGGTATTTCAGGGTGATATTACCGCCCATACTGTAGCCAACCAGCACTACTTTCTGGTAGTTTCTGGTCTTCAGGGCATGGGTAATCACTTCACCAAAATCGCCGATTTCACCGTGATTGTACAGACGGAATGCCTGATTCATTTCTCCGCTGCACGACCGGCAATTCCAGGCCAGTACATCATA
The DNA here is from genome assembly GCF_000374085.1 of Spirosoma spitsbergense DSM 19989. Classification (GTDB taxonomy): domain Bacteria; phylum Bacteroidota; class Bacteroidia; order Cytophagales; family Spirosomataceae; genus Spirosoma; species Spirosoma spitsbergense. Next base: position 7,335 of record NZ_KB893543.1, read on the forward strand.
ATTATGGTCGGAAAAAAGTTTGGCCGTTCCCCGAATGTATTGTCGGTTGCTATCGCCTTCCAGTCCGTGCGTCAAGATAACTAATCTCTTCTGTGCCCTGTCGATCCAGTCCAGATCAACGAAATCACCGTCGTTTAACGTCAGGCGTTCGCGCTCATAAGTAACGTTGCGTACCAACCGCGTAAGGCTGGGGAGAATGGTTTGCAGGTGGCCGTTGTACTGGTAAGCGGGTGGGCCAGGATAAGTTGGAAGAATTAGCGGCATCTTAATCAAACAACGGATACTTTTACAACGTTGTTCCTGCATAATTTCATCATCATGCCCGTTGCCAAGTACGCGTCCGTTATTATTGCCAGTACTATTAAGTTTCTGGGCGGGCCACTGTCGGGCGCTGCACTGGGCTTGTCATGGCTGGAAACGGCTCTCTGCACTACCATCGGCATGATGATCAGCGTGGTAGCCATAACCTATGCCGGAGCCGCTCTGCAGGCTTTATGGCAACACTACAGCTCCAAACCCGCCCGACTATTTACGAGACGAACTCGCATAGCCATTCGCGTCTGGCGACGGTCGGGCATGATAGGCATTGCCTTACTGACCCCCTTGATACTGACACCCATTGGCGGTACCGTTCTGGCCGTCTCGTTTGGCGTAAAACCCGGCCGACTGATTCTGTACATGCTCATCAGCGGGATTCTCTGGGCTATCGTTCAAACGCTGCTCATTTACCAGATTCCCGGATTGAAGGGTATCATCGGGTAGGTCGACGCTCAGCGGCTTACCGTTTGAGGGGGAACGGTAGCCGATTTTTTCCGAAAATCGCCCTGAGAGAAGTGTTTTTCAATCAGGCAGTACATCAGGATAAAGAAGTAACGGCTGCCCATCTCCTTGATTTTCAGTTTCGATTCCCCATACTTCCGGTTCGTCCAGCTATTGGGCACTACTTCGTACGTATAGCCCCGAACAATCGCTTTCAGGGGTAGTTCGACGGTTAGGTTGAAGTGGGGAGACAGGAATGGTTTGATCCCCTCAATGGTTTCACGCCGGTACAGTTTGAACGCGTTCGTGGTATCGTTGTATTTGATACCCATCGTCATCCGAACAATGAAGTTGGCGATGCGATTGATAATCTTCTTCAATTCAGGATAGTCAATCACTTTCCCCCCGTTATCCCAGCGGGAGCCGAATACGGCATCGGTACCGCTTTCCTGCATTTTACGATAGAACTTCACCAAATCTTCCGGGTCGTCGGAAAGGTCGGCCATGAATACCGCCACACAATCGCCGGAGAAACGCTCTAAACCATACCGCACTGCATACCCAAACCCATTAGGCCCCGGATTAGTGTAATAGACCAGCGTTGGGATTTCTGTAGCAGCCAGGTGTTCCAGAACACGCAATGTACCATCCTTTGAGTTATCATTTGTCACACAGATTTCGTGGTCGATTCCGTGTCTAGACAATGTTTGATAGAGAATACGCAGCGTGGGAGGCAACGACTCTTCCTCGTTGTAGGCGGGTATAACAACGCTTAATTTCATAGAGGATCATATGCGGGCCGTCCCGCTATTAGGGTGAATGACTACCGATAGGGCAACAGGCGCAGGGTACTGTATAGTTTAGCTACCGGCTCCGGCACAATATACTTTCTAATGACATCTTTGGCAGCACGCCAACCGGGTTTTGCCATGTAGAGGTACTTCATGGCAATCTGCGCCCTCCGGAAATAACTCCCTTCAAACTGTTTGGCATCGAGCATCATCCGGTAATAACGGGCCATATTCCGGCGCAGAACGGTGTCGTACCGATAGTTAAGTTCCTGATTGATGTCACTATACATCTGAATACGATTGCGCAGAAAAACCTCGTTCTGATAGTTATCGTGAAAACTGGCTCCCGCACTGTTCTTCCGGTATACCGACATCACGTCGGGAATGTAGCCAATCTTACCCAGTTTGGCCTTCAGAATCAATCGCGGAATATCACCACTCGACGATTCCCGGAACCAGGCCGGATATTCGCGAATGTTGTTCCGGTACAAGGTACTGGACGTAGCCATAAACCAGATTTCATCATCGCCAATCAGATCATCGACCGTATAAAACGGCTTCATGTCCGGTCCATTGAGAACGTGCGACGGACTACCATCCTCATAGGTAATCAGCGCATTGTGGAAGGTCATGGAGTAATCCGGATGCGCGTCCAGCAGGTCGGCCTGTTTCTGGAGTTTGAACGGATCAGTAAGGTAATCGTCCCCATCTATCAGCGCGTAATATTCCCCTTTGGCCAGCTTGAGGGTTTCCAGAAAATTGATTCCCCCATTTTTGCCCATGTTGTGCGGGTGCAATACGCCAATGACAAGACCGGGGTACTGGCGTTCGTATTCCTGAATAATCTCCCGCGTGCCATCCGTTGAGAAATCATCCCCAACTAAAATTTCGATAGGGAACGTAGTCTTTTGCGCCAGAACACTATCGATAGCCTGCCGAATGAATTTCTTCTGATTATAGGTAATAATCAGTACGCTGACTTTAGGCATGGGATAAATTTGATGTTTGTAGTTTGATCCGGGCCGCCGGTGCGGTTCGTAGTTTGTAGTTCGCGGTGCAGTCTGGGTCGACCTAAAGCCAGTTCAAACCGCACCGCGCAACTATAAACGTCAAACTATAAACTGTTAAACCGTCACCTCTTTGGCCGACTGGATTTGTGCCTTCCAGCCCTGAGGTTCGTCTTTTTCGGCGGGTTTGGCCCAGGGGTCGTAAAAGGGAAGAATAGCCACCCAGCGCCCGGCGGGATCATCCCAGCTAAACCGGTCGGCAAAGCTCGATGGGCTAACCCAGTGGGGTAAATCGTACCGGAACAGAATCAGGTCGCCCATGTCCTGGTAGCCTTCCGTTTCTACAATATGATCGTTGATAACGTAACCTGTACCACCCGATGAGTAATCCTTCCCGTACTGATTCAGGGCCAGAATAGTCCCTACTTTCTGCGGGTTGAGCGGGTGCCAGTGCCGTCCGAAAAAGCTGCCACCCAGTGGGTAATGCGTTACCTGCGGGTGAAAATAAGATTGGCCTTTGCGGATCCCGTATTCTTCATTATTACCGGTCAGGCTGTTCCAGAAGGTACGCATCGGCTGGAATACCTGCATCAGCGTCTGCTGGGTTGGCTCCTCCAGGTCAAGGATAGCATCAAACGTATGGTCGTGAAACAACTGCGGAGCCTGCTGAATTTTGGCAATGTGCAGCCGTTGTTTATGCTGGTTATTGTCGAACGGATCGAGGGCTTCGGCCAGGGGTGTTTTTAACGCCCAGGCGTGGGTAGCAGCAATCACGCTGCGTAAGGTTTCTTCGGGAATGCCGGTTTTAATGATGACTATGTTCGGCTCGTTCACCAGTTTCATCACCTCATCGTACGGAATTTCCGGTACAATCCGGCCATCCTTAAATTCGGCATCAACTTTTATCAGATATTTTGCTACTTCTTTCATGATCGTCGTCTTACTGATTTACTACAAAATAGGTGGCTATCTTCATAAAATCCAAATTCCACCGGACTGATCTTAATCAGTTTTAGGTTGCGTAGCGTAACCGAATCCTGACGCACCAAAACCATTACCGTTGTAGAACATAATCCGTTGATTCTGGTGCGGAAAAATATGACAATAATCCATCATCATTGAATCCCACCCCTCTTCCGATCGTTCGATACCGGCCAGTTCATCGCGCCGGGTCCAGTTGATGCCATCCTCCGATTCGGCATAGCCAATCCGATAACTACGCTGCACATCGGTACGGTAGTTGGTCGCATTCCGGTAGGAAAAATACATTTTGTACAAATTCCCTTCTTTATACACCGTTGGTCGCCCGATGGCATCGGTAAATTCATCGTAACTGACACAGACCTGTCCCGTTCGTTTCCAGTCCAGCCCGTCGTGGGATTCGGCGTACTTCACATCATAGAACGGTTCCGGGTGTCCGTCAATGACTTCAATCTTCGTGCAGGACAGGTACCACATCCGCCAGAGCATCGACCCATCGGCCTGTTCTTCGCGCATGATGCAGGGCTGCGCCACCCATACCTGATCGAAGATGTACCGGTCCATGAGGGGGCCGGTATATTTCCGCTCAAACGTCAATCCGCCATCCTTGCTGATAGCCAGTCCGATGGCTAACCGGTAGCTGGCCGTTTCGCTTTTGTTCCAGCCGGTGTAGTACAACCAGATTTCGTCGTCGACGGGTAAGAACCAGGAAGGCATCGTTCCGGTTTCGTCAAACATACCTACCTCGCCCTTGGTCAGGCAGGCTTTGTCATGTACGTACGTTACCTCCGATAGCTTATCGGGATTCAATTCAACAAAGGAGACCGCCGATGCACTATTTTCATCGCGGGTGGAGAAATACACCCGTAGCGTATCAGGCATTGGGTAGCCAAACGGAACCTGTGCGTGCGTACGGCTGAATGGCTGAGTGCCATCGGGTTTGTAGATTAAACCTTGTTTGTTCCACATAAGAAACTAATTTATTGAGCGTGAGCGAGCGGTTTTCCCACGTTTGGAACGCCATTGATTCTGTCCTTCCGAACGTAAATACGGGTATCATTCACCAGCCCCATGTATTTATAATGCACTGCCACAAATTGTCCGAGTGGTTTAATCAGTTCATGGCCCTGCGTTTTTCGGTCATTCATCCAAAGATTCTGGCTCCCAACCGCATCCACAAACACCGGCGGAAAAGAGCGCAGGAAGTCATCGAGGTAGCGCTGCTTGTAAACGGCCTGCATCGGGTGAGCAAACGCACTCCGAATCGTATGATTTTCGGCAACACCCTGCTGCATATTCGCCTGCACGTAATAATCGCAGCGCCACCCCCAAACGGCCAGCTTTTCGCCAGGTCTGGCATACTGCCGCACTACCCTGGAAACCGGTGACTGCTGAACAGTCCAACCATTCTGCCCATCGGATGGGTATCTGTTGAGAGGAATCTGCTGTCGATGGTTTTGAATAGCCTGCACCCCAAATAAACCAAGGAAAACAGCAGTTGCCCCTACCCCAATCCATCTACTGACAGACCCGTTCAGGCTAAGGTGCTGCCACCCGTAGGCCAGACTAAAAAACAGGGGACCGATAATAAAAAACAGGTAGTGTACGTAGCCAGAACCAGTTCGGGTAATGGCAAACACGGTAGCGATGAATAAAGCGCCGATGAACCCGCTGATTCGCCAAGCGCCCTGGTCATTCCGGATACCACGACGCATCGATGTAATGAAACCTACCAGCCAGATACCAAAAATGAGTTTGACCAGCCAGTCGAACTCGCTGCCCCGTTGCAAAAATGTTGGCAGTTGCAGCAAACTCTCCAGTTGATTGGTATCGCCACCGTATTGAAAATTCCCTTTCAGGTAGTAGGTGACGAAATCATCGTATACACCGTTTGCCGTTGTTAGCAGAACGACAAGTACAGGAAAGACCAGGCTGCCCGCACCCAGTATGATTACCCGGCTCACTTTAGCCATCGTGCTTAGTTGGGCCCGGGTCAGTACATCCAGCAATACAAACAGCCCTACCACAGCGGCTAATGGAATGGCCTGTAGTTTACCAAAAGGAACCATCCCCAGTAATAGACCAATGAGACCAATGCGAACCAGAGAGGGTGTTTTTTGCGGCAGCAGCGTAGCGTACAGATAATAGCACACACCGAGCAACAGAAGCGCAACCAGTTCGCTGTTGTAGTGCAGGAAATCACCATTCTGGGTCAGGCCCAGCATGAACACAAACGGCAATAGTACCAGCGGGGCAACGGACGAACCAAACCACCGGCCTACTACCACAAAAAGCAGCCACAGGTAGCTAGCAACCAGACAAAAAGCCGTGAGGTGAGCAGTAACGTAATCGAAGGGCAAACCGAAAAGCCCCGGTATAATGAGGAAATAACTATCCAGCGGCCCCCCCGTTGTGCCATCAACCGACCGGAAGTATACGGGGTCGTGGTACAGAGTAAACGCCTGCGTTATCATCTGGCTCTCGTCCGGATTTATTTCCGCATTGAAGACGATGGTTGAAAGCCGTAATAGAAAAAACAAGGCCAGCGACAGTAACCCAACCAGTTTCCAGTCGATAAGCGGTCGCTGAATTAATGACCGGGCGGCCAGCCAGAGCAATGCCCAGCAGAGCGCATAAACGGGTAACCAATAGGCAATTGGGTATGTATCGAAGTGGGGCATTCGGAGCGTACAATGGTTCTGAGGTGACTGATTCTCCTGATGAATTCGCCACCTCAGAATCCAGTAATAACTACTTACTTGGTTACCGCCAATCGGGCCGCCATACTATCATGAATCTGGGCCATCGTTTCCCGAAGGTCGTAGGTCCAGTTCCAGTCGGGGTAGTGCTGTTTGAATTTCGTCAGGTCAGAAATGTACCAGATATGATCGCCACTGCGGTTCGTTTCCGAATACTGGTAGTTCATTTTGTTGCCCGATATTTCCTCGCACAGCGCAATGGCCTCGAGCATGGAGCAGTTGGCATACCGGCCACCGCCCGCGTTGTATACTTCACCCGGACGCGGGTTCTGATAGAAATGCCAGAACATGTTGACCAGGTCCCAACTGTGAATATTATCGCGAACCTGCTTGCCTTTGTACCCGAAAATGGTGTATTGATTGCCCGTGATGGCGCATTTCATGAGATACGAGAGGAAGCCGTGCAACTGCGCCCCCGAATGGTTTGGCCCCGTCAGGCAACCTCCCCGGAACACGCCGGTATTCATTCCGAAATAGCGGCCGTACTCCTGAACCATAATATCAGCCGCTACCTTGGAAGCGCCAAAAACCGAGTGCTTGGTATGGTCGATGCTCATGTGCTCGTCGATACCGTTCTCAAAATAAGGATGGTTCCGGTCAATCTCCCAGCGCGTTTCGGTTTCAATCAATGGCAGAAAATTGGGGTTATCGCCGTATACCTTGTTGGTCGAGGTGAAGATGAATACCGCTTCGGGACAATGCAGCCGGGTCATTTCGAGCATATTGAGCGTCCCAACGGCATTGACACCAAAATCGGTGAACGGTTCGCGGGCGGCCCAGTCATGACTAGGTTGGGCAGCGGTATGCAGAACCAGTTTTATATCGGTACCAAACTCCTGGAAAATCACCTCCAGCTGTGATACTTCCCGAATATCGGCGGCCCGGTGCTGGTAATTTGGGTAAGCTTCAGCCAGACGGTTCCTGTTCCACTCGGTCGAGCCATCGGCGCCAAAGAAATACTGCCGCATGTTGTTGTCAATCCCGATAATGAGGTCAAACTTATCGGCAAAAAAGGCAACAGCTTCACTCCCAATCAAACCGGCCGAGCCTGTAACTAATGCAATTTTCATGTCTCTATTTTTGCTTAAAAGCGATTAGCTATTCAAATAGTACTCTTTTATTGAATCAGTACTGTTGAACAAAGTAACGTAAAAATTTACACCTATTATAGCCAACGGGTCTATTAGGCGTAGTAACGAAAGGGCTTTTCCAGTAAGCGGTCTCATACTATAAAAGCGATTAACCAGTACGTATGCACTGATTAATCGCTTTTACATTTTCGATCGATAGACGTTATATACCCTGCCCGGACGTGCCAGCGCCAAACAGTTTTTCGCGAATTTTCTGAGTTCTTGCGTCCAGAGCGGGGTTAGGCGTGTATTGATAGCGTGATTGTACGGCCACCGAATCCCTGCCTAATCCATAAACCTCTTCATCACCAGCACGGTAATCTGAACTATAATCTTCAGCCCGGTTGTCGGTTTGGCGAACGGTATTGTATTTCTGATAGTCGCAGGATGCCAGTGACAATACTGATACCACCAAAAGACCTATGTTGAGTACGCGTTTCATAGCTACTTAATTACTAATTGATTCGGCAAAAATAAGCAACAGTCTTTAGTCAACCGTATTTAGGCATTAGTTTTTTCTTCATCCGCTGCGTATTTGTTATAATAAGCTACTTCTATACCCTGTCGGTGGCCACATAGCTACTGGTTTAATTGACGGATTTCCTCCGCTACAAAAGCCATTAGTTCCTGTATATGATCGCGGGAGAAGTCGAACGGTACGTTGGCGGCTGCGTATATCTCACGGATGGGGGCTTTATAACCCATGCTCAACGCGTTTTTGTAACCTGCCAAACCCAATGCCGGGTCTCGTCGGTAGTTTCGCCAGACGCCAATGGCTCCTAGCTGCGCAATACCGTACTCAATGTAGTAGAAGGGAACTTCGTACAGATGCAGCTGCCGCTGCCAGATGTATTCCTTATAAAAAGCGAATCCGTTCCAATCCGTTATGGTATCGGTAAACTGCGTATAAATCCGAAGCCAGTTTTCGCGCCGTTCAGCATCTGTATGCGTCGGGTTTTCATAAATCCAGTGCTGAAACTTATCGATGGTCGCTACCCAGGGCAGGGTTTCGATAATAGATTCCAGGTGCTGTAGTTTGGCCCGGCGCAGTTCGTCGGGATTATCGAAGAATACGTCCCAGTGGTCCATCGACAGGAGTTCCATACTCATAGAAGCCAGTTCGGCCACTTCCATCGGCGGGTTACGGAATGCTTTCAGGGGTAGTTCGCGGGTCAGGAAGGAATGTACTGCGTGGCCTCCTTCATGTACCATCGTGACCAGGTCGCGCAGGCTGGAGGTGGCATTCATGAAAATAAACGGTACGCCAATCTCTTCGAGCGGATAATTATAACCGCCGGGCGCTTTCCCTTTCCGCGACTCTAGGTCGAGGTGCCCCATAGCCCGCATAATCCGAAGGTCATCGCCCAGTTCTTTATCCAGCCGGTCGAAGCATTTAATGGTTTTTTCAAGTAATTCTTCCCCCGTAGCAAATGGTTTCAACGGCGGTTGCCCTGCCAGATCTACTTTGCTATCCCAGGGGCGTAGCGGATTTACGCCTAACTTCCTCTTCCGTTCACTAGCCAGTTCGTCCAACAGCGGAACAACCGCTTCGGCTACCGACTCGTGAAAGTTGACACAATCCTGGGGCGTATAATCGAATCGCCCAAGAGCCGCGAAGGAGTAGTCGCGGAAGTTAGCAAACCCGGCGTTAACCGCTATCTGATGGCGTAAATCGCGCAATCGGTCGAACAACTGATCCAGCGCTTTATGGTCCTGATACCGCCGTTCCCATATTTTGCGCCAGGCATCCTCCCGTACTGCCCGATCGGTGGATTGCAACCGGTCGCTGGCTTCGGGTAGGGTCACCTCCCGGCCCTCAATGTTTACCGTCATGGCCCCGGCAATGGCTCCATACTTGCGCTCTTCGGTCTGCAATTCAGTTTGCAGCGGTATATTTTCTTCGCGGAAGATCTCGATGGCTTTCTTCATACCCCGCACCATTACCTCATACCCTTCATCAGTCAACTCACTGATATACGGACTATTTACAGCTTTCAGGTCCAGGTCGTTGCCGTAGGCAGTCATGGGGGGTTGAATCTCCGCAATAAAGAAATTCAGGTTGTTCACCAGTTCCTGGTTGGCCGTATCGCAGGTCATACGAATGTACCGCCAGGCAAAATCCTCCGACAGATAGGACTCCAGCTCACTACGGTCCATAAGCCACTGCTTCAGTTCGTCGGCGGTATTGATGGGGCGGTTCAGTAATTCGTCGTAAAACGGTTTTACATCATCCCAACTCTGTAGAGTCATGACTTCGCCAATGAACAGGCGAGCCGGGCGGGTAGGTACAATTATTGTTTCGTTTGATGTCATCGGTAGTACAGGTTTCGGCCCGTTTTAAAGAGAGAAAACGGAGATTAGCCGGTAGTAACTTAATCCCGTTTGACACTTTTTTGTTCACACATTTGCATCTACGAATAATTTCGTATATGTTTACTACGAAATTATTCGTAGATGAATTATGAAGCCAACCGACGCTGAACTGGAAATTCTGCATGTACTCTGGACTAACGGCCCAAGTACGGTGCGACAGGTACACGACGCCCTGAGCCAAAGCCGTGATCTGGGGTACACAACAGCCCTGAAGCTGATGCAGATTATGGTTGAAAAAGGATTGCTCACCCGCGAGGAGGATGCCCGGTCGCACACGTACACGGCAGCCGTCAGTGAGGAGGCAACGCAGCAGGGATTGGTCGACCGCTTTGTTGAAACAGCTTTCCGGGGGTCGGCGTCCAAACTGGTGATGCAGGTGCTGGGTCAGCATAAAGCTTCTCGGGAGGAGCTGGACGAGATTAAACTACTGCTGGATCATCTGAATCGTCCCGATGATCCGGCGTGATCTACAGGACCATCCTGATTATATACTTACGGCGTGTCGCCGGTCCGTTGTATCTACATTTCTTTTCGATTTCATTTCCAACCAAAGCCACTTATTTTCCCATGAACGTCTATAATTTTCTAACAAGCCCAATCACCGATGCCTTAGGCTGGACGTTACTACATGCCATTTGGCAGGGTTTTGCCCTGGTATTACCCGCTGCGGTACTACTCTACTTTCTCCGGCACCGGTCGGGGATACTCCGCTATCGCGTGGGTGTGTTCACGCTGCTGGCGCAGGTATTGGCTTCGGCCGGTACGTTTTTCTGGTACTACCAGCCCGTTTCCGCTACTCAGCCTCTATCTCCAGCCTATGCAGCCTGGTATGCACCACAGATTCGGTGGCAAACGGTGGCTCAGTCAATACCCTGGCATCAGCAAACGCAGCAATTTCTGGAAAATCACCTGAGTCAGTTTGTACTTATCTACCTGATTGGGGTGGCTATGTTCGGGCTACGGCTGGCGGGGGGATGGATTTATCTGCAACAACTCAGCAAAACAGCTACGCTCCCTGCCTCGCAGCATTGGCTAAAGTTGACCAATCAAATTCGTTTTACGTTGTCCATTCGGGCGGTAGTGCAGGTTCGGGAGTCGGCCCGAATAGCCATGCCTATGGTAGTGGGTGTATTGAAACCCGTTTTATTGCTACCCTTTGGTCTGGCCACGCATTTATCGACCCGTGAAATTGAAGCGGTTTTAGCCCACGAACTAGCACACATCAAGCGGCACGATTACGCTGTCAACCTGTTACAATCGGTGGTGGAAGTATTGTATTTTTTCCATCCCGCCCTTTGGTGGCTGTCGGCGCGGGTACGCGAAGAACGTGAACATTGCTGCGATGACCTGGCTGTGCAGGTTTGCGGGGGAAATGGCCGCATACTCGCGCAGGCACTGGCCCATGTAGAAGAATTACGGCTGATTCAATCAGCACAAACGCCCGTACTGGCTATGGCATTTGCGGCAAAACGGCAGCATTTATTACACCGCGTTCAGCGGGTATTGGGTGTGCCCACGCGCCCCTTCGTGTCGAATAGTAGTCTGGCAGGCCTGACGCTGGCCACTATCCTGTTTATGAGTGTATCGGTGTACGCCGTGCAGCAACAGCAACCCGCTCCCAAACAACCAAAACCCGCCCACTCAACCCGAAAGCATACGGTTGATTCCAATTCAGAGTACGGCATGGTGGATAATAAGCGGATTGGCTACATCATCTGGAAAGGCCAGAAGTTACCCATAACCCGGGTGGCTCGTCTGCAACGCCAACTTGACCGGGTGATGGCGGGTCAACTCAATCTCGACACCGTCAAGCAGCCCGATCGGGATATTCTGCTGACTATTATCGAGAAAAACAATGCGTTTGAGAGCGGGATGGATGCGGTAAACGCAGGCTTGAATACTGACTTAAACACAGACTTAAATGCACAAGGTTCAGCCCGAATTGACTACAACACTATCATAAAAACCGCGTTCGATGCCGTTAACTCGGCGGGCGTATTCCCAGTTGATGTTGACAATGTTCTGGAGGAAGTAAAGACGATAAACTACAACCAGATTATCAATGACGCAATGGCGTCGGTAGATACCAACATTTTCTATCGGGTTGAAGGCAATGTGGTCAAATCAGGAAATACGGATGAAGTACGCCGTTACCAGCAACGTCAGATGGACAGCCTAAGCCAGTTAATGGCTCAACGCTCTCGGCAGATGCAGGCGATACAACTCCAAATAGAAAAACTTCGTTTTCCCGTGGAGGAAGTTGAACGGCAAAACGAAGTATTAAACTGGCGGAAAGACAAGCTGATGGAGCAACGGAACGCGCTGATTGAGAAGCATCAGAAGTTATTATACAATAACGAGAAGCAGAAATTAAGTCAGGCGGAGGTTGAAAAGCAGGTAGAAGCACTCGAACCAGAAATCAAGAAGCTGGAAGGGAGCATGGAGGAATTGAACCGGCAAATGGAGCAGTCGAACGCTAAACAGGAGGAACTTAAAATACCGATGCAAAAGCTTGAACAGGAAGCCCAACATCTCGAAAATCAACTGGATAAATTATCCGACCAAATGGGGAGGTACGGCGATAAAATGGCGCTCATCGTGCCACCCATGCCACCTATGAACATTCGTGTAACACCCCGGCCCGCCAGGGGCCCTCGCCCGGTCCGCGTACCCCGGCCTGCCATTGCGCCTACCCCGCCCGCCCATCCGAATGGCTTAACGATACCATCTCCAGCGGTACCCGGAGCACCGCGCCCAAAAATTGCCACGCCTGCGATACCAAAACCAGCACCGAAACCATAGTTTTTTGTCATGCTGAGGCACGAAGCATCTTAATGTCCTTTGACGAGTAAATAAGTGAATATTAAGATGCTTCGTACCTCAGCATGACAAAAACCTGACGCTATCTTTTACTCAATCTCAATCACCACATCGGCCCCAACGGGGTGGGCTACGCAGGTGAGTATATAACCTGCCTTCAGTTCTGATTCCGACAGCCCTTCTTCCTCGTCCAGTTTTACTTTGCCCGATATACACCGACCCATGCAGGCCGTACACATACCCGCCTGACAGGAATAGGGCAAATCGATATCCAGGTCCAGAGCTGCTTCCAGAATGGTCTGGTGCGGAGCAACGGCAAACTTATACTCGCTGCCTTCGTATAGTACAGTTACTTCAGGCGTGCCACTATCGGCAGCCGTGAAGGGTTCTTCTACTACATCGCCCGCCATTACTGGTGCCGTAGCGTAACTCTCCTTATGAATATGTTCGGCCGAAACGCCAACCAGTGCCAGTGCCGAACGGGCCTCGGCCATCATTCCATCAGGACCACATAGATAAACGCTGGCATTCTCACGGTCGGCAGCGGGCATTTCTTCCAGCAACGTAGTGAGCGTATGCTGATTCAGGCGTCCTTCGGCACCCGTCCAACCGGCCGATGGCTGGCTTAGTACGTGCGTTGTCTGAAACCTGGATTTTCCATATGCCTGCTCCATCGCATCCAGATGCGCTTTGTAAATGATAGATGTCTGATTGCGGTTTCCGTAAATGAGCCACACCCGACTGTTGGGTTCAACGTGCAACGCCGACTTAGCCATCGAAAACAGGGGCGTAATGCCACTACCAGCCCCAATCAGGATGATAGTACGGCGGTTTTGCAAGTCCAGTTTCGGGGTGAATGTACCCATTGGCTCCAGGGTTTCCAGCACATCGCCGGGCCGGATACGGTCGCAGAGATAATTGGAGACCAGGCCACCCGGCACCCGCTTTACGGATACCGACAACGATACGTCGACATGGGGCGACGATGCCATTGAATAGGACCGCCTGATTTTCTGATTGTTGATGTTAAGTAAAAATGTTAGAAACTGACCGGGCTGATAGCGTACTTCCTCGTTGATGGGGTGCCAGAAACTGATTGTCACGGCTTCGGGCGTTTCCCGAACAATGTCTTTTACTTTTAAAAAATACCGGTTTGCCATTACTATTCTTGTGGTTGCTATATGCTAAACGCAATGGGCAGCTGGAAAGGACAGGATGCACAAAGAAAACTGCCTGACTTCCCTCCTCTTCTCCGTCTGCCCGACGTTCATTTTGTTCGGCAAAGGTACGGCGAACACGGGAAATTTATCCATTCCGGTGGTACTCAACCAATCCTTCGGCGGGTGCTTTGAGGAGGTTACCCATTGTTAATCCCGTTTGTTCAACAGCCGTACGCAATTGCCGGGAAAAATAGTGAGCGATCGACCCAACAAAATGAACAGGCCACGACACTGATTCCGGAAAGCGTTTGACGTAGGTAGTAAGAAATAAAATAAACGCATCGGTTACCAGTTTCGCAACGTACGGATGAGTCAGATGATCGGACAGGAAAGGCGTGAATGAAGCAAAGTACCGGTTCGGAAATGGCTTTTTGTAGGCATTCTCGAGCAACGCAGGCCGGGCGAGCGCGTAGCGAGTCTGGAAATCCTGATGCAGGTCGGCCGGCAGGCGTTCCTGAAAAAAATCCCGAACGAGGGTTTTTCCCAGGTATCCGCCACTCCCCTCGTCGCCAAGCCAGAACCCCAGCGACTGAATTCCCCGCGTAATTTGCCCATTTTCGTAACAACAGGCATTCGACCCCGTTCCAAGAATACAGACAATCCCGGCATGATGGCCCGATGCCCCACGGGCCGCACCGAGCATGTCGCTGTTTACATCGATCTGCCTTGCATCAGGAACCAGCGTTTTCAGGGCATCACGCACGATACCGTTTACAGAAGGCCCAGTGCAACCCGCTCCGTAGAAAAAAAGTTGTTCTATGCGGGCATCGTTTACCGGCAGATGCAGTTGCCCTTTCAGTATTTCTACCAGTTGGGCAGCCGACTGATAATATGGATTTAATCCATCCGTTTGACTAGCGTGGACGTTACCATCGGCATCCAAAAAACGCCAGTCAGTTTTCGTAGAGCCGCTATCCGCAATTAATTGTGTGGTCATTAACTCAATTGATACATGCTTCATGACCATGAAGGATTACCCATGACCACTACTGCTGGTTTATACAAGTTTCCCCACCACCGGAAAGCGTTTGAACACCCCGTCGGTATGGGGTGCGTCGGCCAGTTCATCGGTCAGGTCCTGCCCCGCCCAGTGTTCATAGTGCTTTCCGTTGCGCCATAGTCGTGAAGCCGACAAATCGTAGATAATTCCCTGGTATGCACACCAGATACTATCGCGATCCTGTCCATTACGCAGTGCCAGCTGCGAGCGTGTATACGTTGGTGACGAATCAGGCATAAAGAGCGGCACTATCCATTAGCTAAATCGAGTGAATTATTAGGCATTACTTTTGCAGGAAAAAACAAAATTAGCGTAACTTTAGCCACTTCTAATCCTTGTGTAGTTGAATTAATTATGAGAAAGACTCAATCTATCGCTTTCTTTTCGGCACTAGCCCTGTTTAGTGTAATCCTGAGCTGCAAGAGCAATAAAGTGGCCCCCGTTTCAGAACGCATTGCTAAAGTATGGACCGCCAGCAAGGTAGACGAAAACAGCACGACCGTTTACACGAAGGGAGCTACCAATAACATTCGTAATTACGCTGGTTTTAAACTGGACTTAAGTGCCGCCCCAACCGTTAGGTACACAGAATATGACGGCAATGTATTCGTTGGGCAATATTCTGTTCCAGATGATAACACCCTCAAATTAACAAACCTGAATCCATCCCCCACCGGCGATAATGGTTCGATTACGTTTACCATCAATTCTATTGACGACACTAATCTGAAACTCACCCGAACATCGGCCAGCCAGAAAACGGGGGGTACCACCAATGTGTATACGTTAACCAATCCATAAGGATAGCAATAACTATATTTTCATTAAAAAGCCGCCCCGGGTAATTACGGAGCGGCTTTTTGGTAGATTATGGGTAATGATTTGTTTTCTCTATCTTTATAATCTATTAACTGTGGACACACCTTTTATCTCTCCCTATGACTGATTTAAACACCCTTGGCGAGATTGGTTTAATTGAGCGCATACGCCAGAAAACGCCAAAACCAGCCCACAAAGAAACGATTCTGGGTATCGGTGACGATGCCGCTGTGTTTGACTGGGGGGACGATTTTGGGCTGTTATGCACCGATATGCTCGTTGAAGGTATTCACTTCGACCTTACCTACGTGCCATTAAAGCATCTCGGCTACAAAGCCGTAACGTTTGCCGTATCCGATATTGCAGCCATGAACGGGTTGCCTATACAGATAACCGTTAGTATCGGATTGAGCAGTCGGTTTACCGTTGAAGCCATTGATGAGTTGTACGATGGTATCAGAGCGGCCTGTAAGGCGTATAACATTGATCTGGTGGGGGGCGATACAACCTCTTCGCGTTCCGGCCTGATTATTTCGGTGTCTGCTTTGGGAAAGGTACCGAAAAAAGCAATTACCTATCGGAGCAAAGCACAGGTCAATGACATTGTTTGTGTTACCGGCGACTTAGGAGCGGCTTACATGGGTCTGCAACTACTAGAGCGTGAAAAGCAGGTGTTTATGGCCGACTCCGGGATGCAGCCAAACCTGTCTGAAGAGCGAACCTATCTGGTTCAGCGTCAGCTACGCCCAGATGCCCGCACCGATATTGTTCACGAACTCCGCGACCTCGGCGTGGTTCCTACTGCCATGATTGATGTGTCGGATGGGTTAGCTTCCGAACTGCTTCACCTGTGCCATCAATCGAATTTGGGTGCCATAATTTTTGACGAGAATTTACCCATCGACGACCAGACCTATCTGGCGGCCGATGAATTCAATATCAGCCCGATAACAGCGGCTCTGAACGGAGGAGAAGATTACGAGTTGCTATTTACCGTTCGTCCGCAGGCGTTTGAAAAACTGGCTACCAACTCGCGTATTACCGCCATTGGGTATATCTCCAGTGATTCCAACTACTTTGGCCTGTCAACAAAAGCCGGACAGTTAACCCCTATCAAGGCACAGGGCTGGCGGGGTACCTTTTCGTTGACCTAACCAAAACCGGGCCGTTCTTATGGAACGGCCCGGTTTTGGTTACTACCTGCATTAAGGTCTGGGTATAGGTTCGGCTTTGAAACCTGCCTTCTCAACAGCTTTCTTTACTACATCGCCAATCCGGTTATCCGTAGTTTGCACAGTCAGGATTTTATCGGGGCTGTTGGTATCTACATTCCAGCCGTCGAGTTGTTCGATGTCGTTCAGGAAGGGGGTTACGGTAGCTACGCAGCCACCACACTTGATCGTTGTCTTGAAATTGAGCGTTTCCATTGTCTTATTAGCGTTTTATTTATTCAGACCGACCACAACGCGGCCGTCTTTTTACTACAAGAAATCTGCAGTCTGCTTATAACCTAACCGTCTTCAACCGAAGACTGTTCGTTACGACCGATACGGAACTGAGGGCCATAGCTGCCCCGGCAATCATTGGGTTGAGCAGAAAACCGTTGATTGGATATAATAAACCAGCCGCCAGCGGAATACCGATAAGGTTGTAGATGAAAGCCCAGAATAAGTTTTGCCGGATGGTCTGCACCGTCTTCTTCGACAGGTACAACGCCTTCGGTACGCTGGTCAGGTCCGAGGTGATGAGCGTCATTTTGGCTACATCCATCGCAATATCCGACCCATGCCCCATGGCAATGCTTACATCGGCCTGGGCCAGTGCCTGCGAGTCATTGATCCCATCGCCAATCATGGCAACGACGCTGCCTTTTGCCTGTAACTGTTTAATGAAATCGGCCTTTTCGGTCGGCAGTACTTCCGCCCGGTAATCCTGAATACCGACGGCCCGCGCCACCGCCCCTGCGGTCTGCTCGTTGTCGCCCGTTAACATATAGACCGCAATGCCGCGCTGTTTGAGCGTATTAATGGCTTCGGACGATGTTTCCTTAACCGGGTCGGCAATGGCCAGTATGGCCAGCACACGCTGATCGTTGGCAAAGAAGACCACCGTTTTTGCTTCCTGTTGCCACTGCGTTGCCCATTTTTGTACGGCAGCATCGGCCACAATCGTGCGGTTAGCCAGCGAGCGGGCATTCCCGATACTATAGGTTTTACCCGCGTAAGAACCCGAAACACCCTGCCCTGTCAGGCTTTCGAATGTATCCAGAGCGACGCCCGTCAAATCCGGATAATCATGTCGTACCTTCTCGACCACCGCTGATGCCAGTGGGTGCTCCGACTGCGATTCCAGGGCGTATAGAACGGGCAGCAATGTCGCTGCTTCCGGTCCCGCTACCTGCCACGCTACATCCGTAACGGTAGGTTTACCCTGCGTGATTGTTCCCGTTTTATCCAGCACCACGGCGTTGACCCGGTAACCAAGTTCCAGACTTTCGGCATCTTTGATCAGGATATTGTTATCAGCCCCTTTGCCTACACCTACCATAATAGCGGTAGGCGTGGCTAGCCCCAGCGCGCAGGGACAGGCAATAACCAGCACCGTAACCGACGTAAGTAATGCATGAGTAAACGCATTCTCCCCCGCAAACACCATCCAGGCGACAAAAGTAAGTATGGCAATTCCCAGCACAATCGGCACAAAAATACCGGCAATTTTATCGACTAGTTTCTGTACCGGTGCTTTGCTTCCCTGTGCTTCCTGCACCAGCCGGATAATTTGCGCCAGCACCGTATCTCCCCCAACTTTTTGCGCTGTAAAGCGAAAAGCCCCTGTCTGATTAATGGTTCCGGCAAAGACCGAGGCTCTCTTTTTCTTTTCTACCGGCACGGGTTCCCCGGAAATCATACTTTCGTCCACAAAAGATGACCCCGACTCAACCAGCCCATCTACCGGAATTTTTTCGCCGGGCCGCACCACAAGTACCTGCCCTACCTGAACCTGCGCAATGGGCAGGTCGCGTTCGTTGCCGTTTTCCACAACACGAACGGTGTTAGGCTGCAATCCAATCAATTTCCTTATGGCCGATGAAGTATTAGATTTGGCTCGTTCTTCCAGCAGTTTGCCCAGCGAGATAAACGTAATGACCACCGCAGCAGCTTCAAAATAAACATCGGGGGTTAAACCACGCTGTAACCAGAATTCGGGGTTAACGGTGTTAAATGCACTAAACAGAAACGCAATTCCGGTCGACAGGGCAACGAGCGTGTCCATATTGGCTTTACCATAGCGAGCCTGTTTCCAGGCATTACTAAAATAGGAGCGACCCAGCCAAAAAACGACGGGAGCGGTCAGCCCCATCATCAGGTAGTTCTTATAACCCGCTGTTCCGGCCGGTTCCATCAGAAACATCCCGATGATTACTACGGGCAACGTAAGGATGGCGGCCCAGATGGTTCGCTTCTTCAGTGATTCGTAGTGCTTCTCCTGTGCTTCCTGCTGTACCTGCCGGGGGTCTTCCACGTTGACCACCAAATCATAACCGATTGACTGTATGACCTGCTGCAAGCCCGTTGGCGAAACCACCTTCGGGTCATAATCCACCGTGGCCGACTGGTTGGCGTAGTTTACAGTGGCCTGCGCAACGCCCGGCGTATTGTTCAGCATCGACTCCACACTCACCGCACAGGCAGCGCAGCTCATTTCCAGCACGGGAAACTGTTCATGCGCCAATGCTGAATTTGCCTTTTTATTCGTAACAGGCTTACTGGCCTGGGTCATTTTATCCGTCGGTATCATATCTTTATGAGCACAATATCTGTCTTCCAGGCGTTCCTTTCCACCTTCAGGTACAGAACAAAAAAAGACAACCTTTGCGCTGATGTTGGCTTATATAATTCGGGTTATGTATTACATTTTGTACCAGTTCTGCGAACACCATAAAGCCTCAGGTAACAATCGCAAAAATCTAAAACCAGCCCAAAATAGCTATGCGCAGTGGTGACCTATCAGCCAGCACGAGTCATTACTATATGATGCCTGACCATGTACGCTTCCGGAAACTGCTGCCCTGGCCGGGTATCTATGCTCTTCTCATCCTGTTAACTGGTTGCCAGGATACCGAACAACAATCAAAAACGACGATCAGGCAAGCCCCAACAACGGTTGTTTCTACTGACAGCGGCTTTCAGTTACTACACTACGGAAAGCCTTACTTCATAAAAGGTGCGGGCGGAATCAGCCATCTGGAGGAGTTGGCAGCCTGTGGTGGCAACTCCATTCGGGTCTGGGATGATATTGACGCGGGACGAATTCTGGACGAAGCCCATAAACTGGGGCTTACGGTCATGTTTGGGCTGTGGGTAGAACGCGAGATGGAAGGCTTCGATTATGACGACCAGGCAGCCGTTGAGCGGCAGTACAAACGCATTCGTAAAACCATACTCCGCTACCGAAATCATCCCGCCCTACTGATGTGGTGCGTTGGCAATGAATGGGCGCAGGAAGCAGATAATTTTAAGGTTTTCGACGAGGTGAATCGGTTGGCCCGACTGGTCCACGAACTCGACCCCGGCCATCCGACCAGCACGGCTATATCGCCCGATAGCAAACGGGCCATCTGGTTAGTGAGTGAGCGATGCACGGAGATTGATATTTTAGCGGTGAACTCCTACGGCCTGACCGCCCGGCTGGACGAGTTTTTCCGGGAAGGGGGCTGGAAAAAACCTTACCTTATTTCTGAATACGGTGCCCCGGCCTACTGGGAAGTACCCACCGCTCCCTGGGGTGCTCCCGATGAACCAAACAGTCAGCAGAAAGTAGGTTTCGTCCGTCAGTTTTACCAGCAATACATTGCCCCCCGGCCACCTAACTGCCTGGGAGCTTACTTATTTTACTGGGGCAGCAAGCAGGAGGAAACCCATACCTGGTTCAGTATTTTCGATGAGCAGCGACGGCAAACACCCCTGGTTGGGCTGATGCAGGAACTCTGGCGAGGCACAAAACCAACCAATATGGCCCCGGTTATGCAACAACTACTGATTAATGGAAAAGCAGTTGTACACCGTTCGTTCCCTCTTTCGGACACCCTGCATCGGGCAGAAATACAAGTAACTGACCCCGAACGGGATTCACTAACATACGAGTGGGTTATGAAGCGACGGGCGCAACCGGGTTCCGACTATGTTGGCGTTCCCAGACCAGCCATCCAGGGGTTAATGACCCGTTCAGATTTGGCGATCATTCAGTTTCGCCTTCCTCAAAAACCAGGCGCTTATCGGCTGTTCGTGAACGTGTTCGATACCCACGAGCACGTAGCAACCGCCAACTTCTCCTTTCAGATTACTACCCGAAAGTCTGGTCAGTAAATCAATCTGTTCTGGCGGACACGAGCATCTCCCGGTAGGTACGCCACTCGTTTTCATCCCTGAAAATAACGCCCCGGACGGTTGGATAACGCTCCTGCACCAACTCAATGGCTTCACTCGTCCATTGGACGGTATTCGTTGGTCCGGCTACCGATGCCAGATTCGTAATAAGTATCGGTTTCTGACGAATACTGTACGCAGGATGCGTGCGTATGGCTGTATGAGAAAGCTGAAAGAGGGCGGCAAAAGAGTGACTTTTCCTGTCAGGAGCCTGGCTCGGGTCATTCGTTACATTGAAGCCCAGCCAGTCAACGAAACTGTTTCCCGGATAATGCGTCACCAGCGTTGAGGGTAGAAAAGGGCACCACACCCAGGTAATATTAGTCGCTTTCTGGTCGTGGCAATATTGTACTACATGCTGCCACGCCTGTCGGCACAGGATTAGGTTATCCGTATGCTCCACGCCCCAGGGCCGGGCTACATTGTCAAACTCCGGCATAAAACTCGCAAACACGAACCGGTTGTACGCCCGCGTTTCGAGCACGAAGCGATGGAGAGCCGCATCGCGCTCACCCCGGATAATACTAAGCAGGAACGCACGAACAGCCATTTCCGAACCGGATTCCATGTTCGCTGGCTCGATGTATAACAGGGGTAGCTGATTGAGTACGTCCAGTTTGGGTGGGAGTGGAATAATAGACCGGGCCTCAACCGACCAGTTTAGATGGTAAGGAATGATGGGCCGGGAAGAGACAGGGGTACCAGCCGCTGGCAAGTGTTGATACAAAGCCATTCCTACGTAAAAAGGCTGCGTGTTGGCGTAGCGTAAATTTTGGGGTATGGTACCCGTTGTCTTTCGATAGGTAAACACCCCCATCCCAATAGTCAGGATCAAAACACCCCCAAAAAGCGGGACAACAGCCCGGCGGAGCCATTTGTATAGGCTATACCGTATAGTCCACACCCGAACACGGACGTTCCAGACTTGCGCCCGACGGGCAGATAGGCGGCTTACCCAATTCCTTATGCCTACTAACATTTTCTCCTGCCCAACCAGCACGTTCAGCATCAGGATGAGGGCATTCAGTAAGCCAAAACCAATCATTAGCTGGAAATAAATATTATTCAGAGCGAACCGCCCGTACCAATAAATGCTGTACGCAATGGTTAACAGCGTCAGGACACTCATCAATAAATTGGGTAATATCAACAGAATATGATTGCGGGGCCGGTCATCTTTTGGCGTAGGAATATAGGGCACCTTCACCCGGAACAGCGTGTACACAAAACCCAGCACATATACCCACCAGGTCCCGCTGGCCAGAATCCCCCCTGCCAGGTGAAACCCTGCTTCGTGCCGTTCAATCAGCCACCGCTGGGCGTATTGCCGAACCAGAAAGCCAGTCAGCATAAGCGGAATATAAACCGTACCGAATAACAGCAAGTCCAGTTGAAGCGGCAGCTTCATCGTCATCAGCGATAGAATCGGGATGAGTAAATCAATCAGTTGTACCACACCCAGCAGATAATACAGGGGCAGGGTGGCGTAGTGAAGCCGTTGCAATCCCGTTAACCCCCCAAATACCTTCGGGTACGTTGTAAACAGCAGCTCGAATGTCCCTCTGGCCCATTTGAGCTGCTGTTTGTAATAAGCTGACAGGGTAGCGGGTACCAAACCATAGGATAGCGGCAGGGGCACATAAACGGATTGCCATCCCCCGGCATGGAGCCGCATAGCCGTGTGCATATCCTCCGACAGTCCGTTGGCGTGGCCACCAATTGAATCCAGCGCACGTCGGCGGAACGTACAGTTGGCGCCAATGGCCTGCGCTGTACCGTAGTTCCCCATACAGGTCATCATGGGTCCGTAAAAGCTGTATGTCTGTTCAGAAGCCCCAAACGCCACGAGGCTCTCTTTGTGATTGTAGTAGCCCTGTACACACTGCACGAACCCCACAGCCGGGTTTTCGAAATAAGGAAGAACCTGGTCTAAAAAGCTGGGGATAGGAACATGGTCGGGGTCAATGACGAGGCAGATTTCGCCGGTTGCCTGCCGGAGGGCATTGTTGATATTACCCGCTTTAGCATCAATTTTATCCGGTCTCGTTACATGAATCACCCCCAGTTCAGCGCATATCTCTTGTAAATAAGGGTCATTGACTTCATCGCAGAGGTATGTCGTATGTGGGTAAGTAATTCGCTGAATAGCCCGCAGCGTATTGACAACCATCTCTTTCGGCTCGCCGTCGCAGTAGGTAGTCAGCACATCAACTGTCCAGGTGCGGGTGGTTTTTGGTGTAGCGGCTGGTTTTACACGCCAGTAATGGTACCATTCATGCAGCAAGCGCAGTAACTTGAACAGCACGGATATTGTCAGCAGGATGAACAGCCAGGATACGCCCCGGTTCTGGGGCTGAAAGTATACCCACAGGAAGGCAGCCATGAACAGCAGACCAATACCAATGAGTACCCGTATTGGCCAGTTATCACCCGGCCGGGATGAAAAAGAGTAATTTTCGTTTTGAGACTTGGTCGTAAAGGCAGGCCATTTCATTGGCTGGATAAGTTAAGTATCAGTCTGATTTAGACTTTATTCCTGTAGAAAGGTCAACCTTTTCGTCCAGTTGAATACCTGCCATTCAGGATGGACTTGCCCACAAGTAGTCTGCTGATGGGGGCTTAACACCATCAGTGAGGTGGAGATATGTCATGCCGTTTTTTTAACCGGCTAATAAAGTTTGCAGAAAGGGTAGCAACAGCTATCGATAAAGCAGGCTACTCCGAAAATCCTATACACTCTCTTCATGTTTCATGAACCGTAAAAAAGATGGTTAACATGTCGTTAGTTTAACTGGCCATACGGTAGAGAGTGGCTACGCTACTGTAAGTAGCTGTTCAGACAGAAATGAACGCACGAATAAGGAGACATGATACCAACTGCTGGTACCTGGCCCCTCATTCTTTTACCCCTTCAAATCTGAATTATTCCTATTATCGGACACGTAAAAACCTGGAGTAGCAGGCCCGTTCGCATCGGGGTAACAGCAGCAGTGTATCGGCCCGAAAAGCCACCCCCTGCCGAAAGGGAACAGTAGCCCGGTTGGTAGTAATGTACAGGTTTACACCTAAACTGTCCCGACTCGTTGAATCGACCCGGAAGTACTTAATGGGCGCGTAGTAGGTCATTTCACTCCCGTTGGCACTCAGCTTACCGTCCGGCGCAAAAGTGATGGTTTGTGGGTAGGCTACGGAATATTTCCGGGTTACATCAATCGTTTTTGTTATTCGGATGGAGTCTTTTACGTAACGGTCTTTCACGAAAACCGAATCCTTTATGTAAACGCCATTCACAATGGCCGAGTCGATTTTATACCCACCTTTCACAAAAACCGAATCAATCCGATAGTAAGCACTGTCGGATTGATAGAGTCGCTCTACCAGTCGCCACGTACCGATAATGCGGGGGTCGCTCGCACCAGGCGAAAATTCAGCCGTATTGTCCTGACATCGAATCAGTATACGAGCCAGAAGTAAAGCGACAGTTAGGTAAACGATTTTTTTCACAAGTCAGTGGGTAGCTCGTAACACTAACGAACAGCCTGTTTCTACCATTGCCTTGCCGGGTTTATCTGAAGAAAATAGCTGCATGAGGCTACTTAAACAAACTCAATGCCCCGTTCTTTGGCATCAGAAACAAAGTTTTTCACTTTCTGCTCTTCTTCTTTCCGGCAAATCATCAGCACATTGTCGTATTCGGCTACAATATAGCCGTCCAGCCCATTCACAACCACCAGCCGGTCTTTAGGAGTTTTAATGATGCAGTTTTTGGTATCGTACAGCATGATATGGCCGTCGATTACGTTGAAATCCGCGTTTTTTTCCGAAACTTCATACAGTGATTTCCACGTACCCAGGTCCGACCAGCCAAAATCACTCAGCACGACATACACGTTCTTCGCTTTTTCCATCACACCGTTGTCGATGGAAATACTTTGCGTAAGTGAGTAGGCTTTATCGACAAAGGCTTTTTCCCGGTCGGTGTAATAGGCCTCATTACCTTCCTCAAAAATCTCGGCTACTTCGGGCAGGTACTGCGTAAATGCATGGATGATGGCCTGTACATTCCAGACGAAGATTCCCGCATTCCAGACAAATTCACCACTTTCCAGAAATTGCTGCGCCAGCTCAAGGTGCGGCTTTTCGGTGAATGTCTTTACCTTGTTAATCACATTAGTTGAACCACCATCCACTGTGGCAGTATCCACTGCGGCAGTATCTACGGTGGGAATGAACTGGATGTACCCATAGCCCGTGTCGGGGCGGCTAGGCTGAATACCCAATGTAACCAGAATTTCTTCGGATTTTGTAGCGTCGATAGCTGTCCTGATTGTTTGCTTAAACGCTT
The DNA here is from genome assembly GCF_000374085.1 of Spirosoma spitsbergense DSM 19989. Lineage (GTDB taxonomy): Bacteria > Bacteroidota > Bacteroidia > Cytophagales > Spirosomataceae > Spirosoma > Spirosoma spitsbergense. The sequence continues at coordinate 32,765 of NZ_KB893543.1, forward strand.
CTTCTTTGAGGATAATATGGTCGGCGGGGGCGACAACAACTATAGCATCCGGGTCTTTCTGCGCAATTTTATAACACGCATAAGCGATACAGGGTGCTGTATTTCGGGCAATGGGTTCGCACAGAACCTGGTCGTCCGTTAGTTGAGGAAGCTGTTGTTGGCAAAGGTCTTTGTACAGCGAACTGGTAACGATATAAATATTTTCGGGCGGGCAGATACCGTCAAACCGGTCGGCGGTTTGTTGAAGCAATGTCCGGCCGGTGCCCAGAACATCGTGAAATTGCTTGGGATAACTTGTCCGGCTAAAGGGCCAGAACCGCGTTCCAACACCCCCGGCCATAATAATTACATACGTATGATTCATCTGTGCTTTGCTAATTTTGTTACGAAGTTGCCATTATCTTACTGTTTTACCCCATAAAAGTTCAGGATATTTAGCGTCTGGCAACCAACGGGTATCACCGCAAAATGCGGGCCTGAATTTATTTACATTTACCAGTCTCCACCAACGGCCCGGAGCAACGCAACGGCATATTGTGCTTCCTGGCTCTTTAGTTGAACCAGTTGCTGCTCGGCCGTTAGAATTGTCCGCTGGGCATCAAGTACTTCCAGATACGTAGCCAGTCCACGCATATACAATTCGCGGTTGTACTGCTCCGTTCGGCGGGCCAGTGCTGCTGTCTGATTCTGCAAATCAATTTGCTGACGGAGTAGAGCGAGGTTGTCCAACGCCGTTTCGGCATCCCGTTGCGCCAGTTGAAGGGCCTGTTGGTACACATACTGATTCGTTTGCGCCTGCTGTTTCGACAAGGCTATTGTCTGGCGGGCGCGGTGACCTTCATAGAGCGGTACCGACGCATTGACCCCCAAAATGAAGGTGGCACTGCTGGGCGTGAACCACGGCCCAAGCCGCCCCGACAGCACCCCCCCAGAGCCAACCAGCGTAATTCGCGGTAACGTAGTATTTTGCTGTAAAGTCACCTGAGCAGTCGCTATCTGATTTTGCCGGATGTATTGAATTACATCAGGCCGACGCTGTAACTGTTCGGGTGTAACAGTTGCATACGGATAAGATGGGATGGCCACTGGCAGCAATCCAGCCGGCACCGAAAACTGGTTCTGGTCCTGCGCGCAAAGTTGAGCCAGTCCATTAACCAGTTCCTTGCGGGCACGTTCCAGCCCTTTGAGCGTTACCTGCAAACCGGCGTAGTCTGTTTCGGCGCGTTGCACGTCAATCTGGTTAATCAGTCCAACCCGGAAACGCTCCCGTAGAATACCCAGGGTCGTATCACGCGACTGGATGTTTCGCTTAAAAACGGCCTGTTCCGCATCATTACCCCGAATCAGCAAGTACGTCCGGGCAATGTCGGAAGCCAGAGAGAGTCGAAACGATTGATAGTCGGCTACGCTGGCCTGCGCCTGTAAATCGGCCACGGCAATGCCGGAGCGAATCCGTTTGAATAAATCCAGTTCGTAACTCGCATCGATGGGCAGTAGTTGAAGCGTGTTGAGCTGAAAGCGGGGTAACTCATCCGGCACAGCCGTTGAGATGGCCAGCGGACGGTGTTGCGACAGACTCTGGGTGGTGAGCAGCACCGAACTCCGAAGTGAGGGCGATAGAAACGACTGAGCCACCTTCACCCGAATGCGGGCCTCTTCCAGCCGACTCAAAGCCCCCCGCAGGTTCGGGCTATTATCCAGCCCAAGTTGAATGAGTGACTCCAGCATGGAATCACCAAATCGCTGGAAACCGCTCGTGGTAATGGCCAGCTCATTATCGGTCAAACCCGCTGTTGGAACCGGGAGCAGGGTGGTCCCACCAGCCGTTGTGGATGCCTGCGACTGGATGGTGCCAGGTGTACTGACTGGCCCCGTGCCTGTCTGTATGGTAACGGCACCACCCGTTGGGCTGACCGGAGCAACCTGAGCACATACCGGAAAAACCAATACACTTACGAACAGGATACTTACTGCAAAAAACGATTTACTTGGCGTCATCATTACTTTCTATTACTACCACTGCATCTTTGTTGATGGGTCCATATACGTGTGGAAATAACTCATTATTAGTGGCCTGCTCGTACCGGAGTTCATGAATCAGTTTGTCCGCATCGACATGCAGCACCAGCAGGTTTGGTACGTTCCGGTAATATCGGTCCATCACGCCGGGCACCTGCTCCTTCGTCGATAAGTGAATAAAGCCTTCAGTTTCCAAACTACCGGCCCTATAAACGGGCTGGTTTTCCTGTCTTGCCCATTCGTTGGCCTCAACAACATGATAAATTAGGTTCATCTATGTACTGGTAAAGGTACCCTGACACTTATTCTAATTGCACAAAAGCAAGAGGTTAGTTAATATACATTTCCCCCTGCTTCTAATTATCAGGCAATTTAGCCCTATTTACCCTAAATTCAGAGCCCATGCAATTGACTTATTCAAAGAATAAATTGATTTCACTATCTGTCCGAAGACAAGTGCAGTTTGCTCCGTCTTACCTGACAATGACCAAAAATCATCGTAATTTTGCCTTCTACCAAAAATGATTGTATCATGCCAAAGGCACAAATGAACACCGATAAGGGCACAATGACCATCGAATTTTTCGAAAAAGATGCTCCTAAAGCGGTCGATAACTTTATTTCACTAGCCAAAAAAGGATTCTACGACGGCGTTAAGTTTCACCGCGTCATCCCAAACTTCATGATTCAGGGGGGCGACCCAACCGGAACCGGTTCGGGTGGACCGGGTTATACCATCGACTGTGAATTAACGGGCGAAAACCAATACCACGACCGGGGTGTCCTGTCCATGGCTCACCGGGGACGCAACACGGGCGGTTCGCAGTTTTTCATCTGCCATAACCGGCAAAACACCGCCCACCTCGACCGTAATCATACCGTTTTTGGTAAAGTTGTCGATGGGCTTGACATAATCGATGAAATTCAGCAGGGTGACAAAATCAATAGTATCACTGTACTGGAAGAATAGAGTCCTGTTACCTTTCGTTGTTTCTTTTCAGCTTCCGCAGAAACCCAGCCCATAAACCCAGGGTTTCTGCGGAAGCTGAGATGTAAAAAATCGGGCGATTTCACGAAGACCAGTGTACGTTTTTTTGACGTTGAAACCCAAGTGCATCAACGATGCCATGCCGTTGTCGACTGTTTATCGACTTAGCCCCATCATGGCCTCGTTACCCACCCACTAAGGGTATCCTCACAGTTTGCAAATCAATACGACAAGCAGAGGGCTACCTTTTCGTACTTTTCAAGCCTACCCTCCCGCGCATTGCATCATTGATTTCTTGCCAAATGCCTAGCCGCTAAAACCTCTGGAAGTTGCAATAAACTGGCTTCCAGGGAGGGCATAGCCTGCATTACCGTACCTGAAAAGTTAGGCTTATACAAGGTTGTAAAACAAACTCGGTGAACAAAGTATTGACATGGATTCCGGGCCCGGCACGTTCCGTCCCGTCCGAAAGACGAGGATTAAACCAATCTTATTCACCATGAAGGCAAAATACACTTTCTACTCACTTGTCCTCTTGTCAGCTATAGGGCTGACCGCCTGCGAAGACCACCGTAACAGCCCGAACGCATCATTTCCGGAGCGCATCGAATTTGTGGCCGAGCGTCAGTACCCCGAAGGTATTGGGTACTCCTCCCAACTGGCCAAATTTTTGATCACGTCGATTCCGTTCGGAAAAATCGGCACGGTTGACACCGATGGTCGGTACCAGGATCTGCTCACGGACCCTGCGTTTATTGCAGGCATTGGCCTGAAAGTAGCGGGCGAGCGCGTGTTTGTCTGTAATAGCGATCAGGGGCGTTCAGTAAGAAGCACCCCGGAAACTACCCGACAAACGGCCGAACTACTGGTTTTCAACCTGAACACCCGACAACTGGAGCGTCGGACTGATCTAGCCGCGCTACTGCCAGCGGCTGAGCCAAACTTCGCCAACGATGTAACCCTGGCTCCCGACGGTACGGCATACGTGACGGACTCGTTTTCGCCGGTAATTTACAAGGTTATGCCGAATGGGGCCGCGAGCGTTCTGCTCCGGGATAACGTTCGGTTCTCCAGTATGACCTTTGGCCTGAACGGCATTGTTTACCACCCCAATAATTACCTGATTGTTGCTAACACGGGCCAGGGGAAGCTCTATAAAGTTGATCTGGCCAATGGCAATGCTGTTTCCGAGATCATAGTGGCCAATACCAGCCCTGTTGCCAACTCGTTGCCCGGCGACGGCCTCACGTTGTTAAACAACGATCTGTACGTGGTGACAGGCGGTAATCGCGTGGCTCAGGTACGCACAACTGACAACTGGCAAACAGCGTCGGTTGTTAAGTACGACGCCACCGGTTATCTGGGTGCAACAACCAGCGTTGCCGTAAACGCGCAGGTCTATACGCTTAATGCCCGTATCGGCCAGAACGCCAACGACCGGGACTTCAGTATCCAGCGTTTTCGGTAAGAACAGGTAAACGGATAAGAGGTCAAGTGGTAGCACCACTTGACCTCTTATCCGTTTACCAAATCCCGGCCAGGCAGCACATTTGCCATGGGGTTCTTAACGGCACTGGCTTTGGGGGTCTTTGCCTCACAGGGCAACGGTAGTGCTGCTTAGTTATCTGCCGCACCAGCCTGTAGAGAGGTGTTCCCCGGATTGTATCCTGCGCCGATTCTATCAGGCGATAAAATAAGGCAGTAATTTTTAATCATGAATAAACGGCGGCTTTTCGTGCTCTGACCAGCCCAATAACCGCTAACCCTATCGCTACCGCAGCACCACCCCCTGCCAAAGCGGGGACTTGTTCTACTCCCTGCTGCTCTGCGGCAATGGCCGCGTAAGCCCAGGCAAAAACCAGTATGTAGGCTACCGAACGGTATCGGTTAAAAACGATTGCTCCTACTACCAGCCCAACGATGAGAATGGCTACTGCCCAGGTTTGTTCATCCAGCCCCATCAGACTAAAATCCGTCGACTTCAGGTAAACCGCCACGTTCAGAATGGTGGCTACGGTGACCCAGCCAAAATAAATGGAGAAGGGAATGCGAGCCAGCCATGTTTCGGCTACCGATGCTTTTGCTTCGGGCATAGTCGCATTGGGGTCGGTCGCCAGGAGGGGCTGATGCCGCCTTTCGAGCAGTCGCTGCTCAATCACAACCAGCGACATCAGCATGACCAGAATAACCAGCAACGCAATCCCGATCTTTTCATTGTTGAATAACGGACTCCAGATAGCGTTGCAAAAAGCATTCAATACTACCCACCAGCCAATGGCCCGGAAACGGAGATTCGTTCGCTGAGATCCTAGCCCCTGATAAATAGCAAAGGCGAGTAAACTCAGGAAAATAAGCCCCCAAATGGCAAATGCATACCCTGCCGGTGTAATGAGTGTATGGTATTTATCGGAGATTTCGCCGTTTGTCCGACCACCGAATGCACCCGCATTGGACAGGTAATTCATCACGATCATCGTGATGATACTGAACACAACGGCAAACTGCCTGATTTTATCGTTTTGCATAAAAAACCCATTGATTGATACCTATACCAACCAATGGGGTCATGGCTTTGTTTGGCCGGTCTGTTATAGCTCCAGTATCTTGAACTCCGTTCGGCGGTTGCGTTGGTGCTCTTCCTCCGTTTTGGCGTTTTTCACAATCAACTGTGTTTCTCCATATCCTTTATAGGTGAGCCGGTCGGCATCAATACCTTTCGAAACGATGTATTCAACCGCCGATTTGGCCCGGTTCTGTGACAGCTTCTGGTTATAGGCATCGCTGGCACGTGCATCGGTATGAGAGCCTAACTCAATTTTCAGCGTTGGATTGTCCTTCAGAATCGTGACCAGTTTATCAAGCTCGTCAGCCGCATCGGGACGGATGTTATACTTATCCAGATCGTAATAGATGTTATCCAGCACAAACGTTTTATTGAGCGTTGCTTTGTCGAGCACAATAGCTACATTGAACGTTGTATCCGTTACGGGCTTGGTCAGAAACACGGGCGGAATACTTTTACCCTGCATCGTAAACGGCTCCCGGTGAGTCAGATACCCTTTTCGTTCGGCCAGAATCGTGTAGTCTTTGCCTTCCTGCAACGGGTATTTACCAAACGTGCCGGGTTGGCCCGTCGTCGCTTCAGCAATAGGTTGCCCGGTGGCATCGTCCAGAATCCGCACTTTTGCCGAATCGAGTGGCGTTGTAGGTGTTTCATTGGCCGAAACCGTACCGGCAATAAAGTAGTGAACCGTTTTGGGAGCACTGGCCGGGGGCGTCTGAACGATAACTGTCGTGTCGCGTTCAGGGCCTTCCTGGAAGAAATAAATGTCATCGTCACCCTTACCCCCCGACCGGTTCGATGCCATGTAGCCGCTCGTTGGGTCCGTATAAACCAAACCGAAATCGTCGGCGGGCGAGTTAATGGGTTGTCCCATATTTTCAACCCGCGTAACGCCACCCGAACGGGTAGCCACAAAAACGTCCAGCTTGCCCAAACCCGGATGCCCATCAGAGGCAAAATATAGTTTGGCATCAGGCCCAACATACGGAAACATCTCATCGCCGGGTGTATTAATGTCCCGGCCCATATTGACCGGGCGGCTAAACCGCCCCGATGCGTCGATGCTGGTACGATATAAATCGATACCACCGGCACCACCGGCCCGGTTTGAGGCAAAATACAACGTTTTACCATCGCCCGAAAAAGCGGGGGAACCATCCCAGGCTAACGAGTCACTAATGGGTAACCGAAGCGGTTCGCTCCATGTGCTGTTTTCCCCTAACCGACTGATAAACAGATCAACATCTAAGCCACCTTTGCGTTTACCATTGTTACCTCTGGCAAAAATCATTGTTTTTCCATCTTTTGTAAAAGCCGGTGTCCCTTCATTTACATTGCCCTGAAAGACGTTTGTGCTAAACAGTTCGGGGGCTCCTGCCGCAACAGCGCTCCCTGTTTCATCCGGATTTTGCGGTAATTTCGTTTTGTATAAACCCAGCATCGGCTGACCGTTATTTTTGTAGGTCTGCTCTTTCCGCGACGCTGTAAAAATCAACTCCTCCCCCCGCACCACGGGCGCAAATTCAGCCCCCGGCGAGTTCAGATTACCCATGTTTTTGAGATTGATGAGCGATTTGTTCTTCGCAATGAGGTCGATGGCTTTCAGTGTTTCTACCTCCTGCTTCGCCTTGTTCAGGGTAGCTTTTGCGGTGGTTTTGGGGGCGTTAGCCACGAACTGCTGTAACTGCTCCAGCGCAGCCGCGTAGTTCCCCTGCGATTTCAGCGCGTAGGCGTAGTTGAACCGCGCATCCGGTTCAGTGGTATTCGATTCGATTGCCTTCTGGTAATAAGGAACAGCTTCACCAAAACGATTCGATAATCGGTACGATTCCGCCGTATAATAATTCAGACGTGCGGGGTCAATCGTTCCCGTTGATGCCTTCTGGAATTGATTCAGCGCCAGATTGTATTCGCCAGCATCGAAATGACGAACACCTTTTTTATACGCCTGCATGGCCGAGTTGCAGCCCGTTAGCGTGAAAGCCAGACCCAACGCTACCAGCAATACAGACAACGTATTGGTTTTCATAGAGGTTAGTAAACAGAAATTGGTCAACCCGCCCAAGATAACAGAAATTCGGGCGGGTCTAACTTTTAACGAATACAATCGGCTTTTTATTGAGACATTTCCTAACGCAAAGTGGGTACCCAATGCGTAATTGACCAGGCTGGAAAATAAGCGGATCAATCAGGCATCGGGTACCCACGCGTTAGGCTTAATCTTAGGCCTGCTGTTCGATACTCATTTCCTCCGCAACATCCGTTTCGTAGGATTCCGTCGGGATACAGGAGCAGACAAGATTCCGGTCTCCGTAGGCCGAGTCGATGCGGCTAACGCTTGGCCAGAACTTCCGTGCGCGTACCTGTGGCAATGGATACACCGCTTTTTCACGACTGTAGGGACGGGTCCAGTTATCGCTAAGAGCCACCGTGGCGGTATGAGGTGCGTGTTTTAGCACGTTACTTACTCGGTCGGCGGCACCAGTTTCTATTTCCCGGATTTCGTCACGAATGGCAATCATGGCTTCGCAGAAGCGGTCGAGTTCGGCTTTCGATTCCGATTCTGTCGGCTCAATCATGAGTGTACCCGCTACCGGGAACGATACCGTTGGCGCGTGGAAACCGTAGTCCATCAGGCGTTTGGCAATATCTTCTACCTCAACCCCCGCAGCCATTTTGAACGAGCGACAGTCGATAATCATCTCGTGGGCACAACGGCCATTTGTACCGGTATATAGGGAGTCGTAATGACCATTCAAACGAGCCTTGATGTAGTTCGCGTTCAGAATAGCCCGCTTGGTGGCGTTCGTCAGCCCTTCCCCACCCATCATAGCAATGTAGGCATACGAAATAGCCAGGATACTGGCCGAGCCGTAAGGTGCTGCCGAAACCGCATGGATAGCCTGAGATCCTCCCGTATGCACGAGTGCGTGACCGGGAAGAAACGGTACTAACTGTTTGGCCACACCAATAGGTCCCATCCCCGGTCCACCGCCACCGTGCGGGATACAGAACGTTTTGTGGAGATTCAGGTGGCAGACATCCGCACCAATAGTAGCCGGGGAGGTCAGACCAACCTGGGCGTTCATGTTGGCACCATCCATGTATACCTGACCACCGTGGCGGTGAATGAGGGCGCAGATTTCCTTGATGCTCTCTTCAAATACGCCGTGTGTCGATGGGTACGTAACCATCAGGCACGACAGGTCATTGCTATACTGTTCCGCTTTGGCTTTCAGGTCGTTGATGTCAATATTGCCGCGCTCATCGCATTTCACGATAACCACTTTCATACCGGCCATTACCGCACTGGCGGGGTTTGTGCCGTGTGCCGACTGTGGAATCAGGGAGATGGTACGATGATAGTCACCCCTGCTTTCGTGATAGGCCCGGATAACCATCAGCCCGGCATACTCGCCCTGAGCACCCGAATTAGGTTGTAGTGACATGGCCGCAAAACCAGTGATTTCGCACAGCCAGTCATTCAATTCCGTAAATAACTGCTGATAACCAACCGTCTGTTCTTTCGGGGCAAAGGGGTGTAGTTTACCAAGTTCCGACCACGTAACCGGAATCATTTCGGCCGTGGCGTTCAGTTTCATGGTACAGCTACCCAGCGAAATCATCGAATGAACCAGCGACAGGTCTTTCTCTTCCAGTGATTTCAGATACCGCAGCATTTCGTGCTCCGTATGGTGCGTATTAAAAATAGGGTGTGTCAGATAATCCGACGTACGGACCAGTTGCTCCGGCCAGGTAAGTTCCAGACCATCCAGAATCGTGTCCAGATCCGACTTCACGCCAAATACGGTGAGCAGTTCCGTTAGGTCATGAACCGTTTTTGCCTCATCGAATGAAACACTTACGTGCTCACCATCGGGCAGATAACACAAATTTATCTGCGCGGCTTTTGCCGACTTTTTCAGCGACTCGGCATCGTTCACTTTTACCGTGATGGTGTCGAAATAATTTTGGGTACTCACCTCATAACCACTCCGGCGCAATGCCGTAGCGAAGGCTTTTGTTAGTCCGTGTACCTGTGCAGCAATAGCCCGGAGCCGTTGCGGACCGTGGTATACCGCGTAACTACCGGCCATAACGGCCAGCAACACCTGAGCCGTACAAATATTAGACGTGGCTTTCTCCCGTCGAATGTGTTGCTCACGCGTTTGCAGGGCCATTCGGAGAGCGGGTCTCCCTTCGGCATCCTGCGAAACGCCGATAATACGACCGGGAATTTGACGCTTGAAGGCATCGCGGGTAGCAAAAAAGGCCGCATGTGGACCACCGTAGCCCATTGGAACGCCGAAACGCTGCGACGACCCAACAACAATATCGGCCCCCATTTCGCCGGGGGAGGTTAACAGGGTCAACGCCAGCAAATCGGCAGCAACGGCAACGGTGATGTTCAGTTCGTGAGCCGCAGCAATGAGGTCGGTGTAATCAAACACCTCTCCATCCGAAGCGGGGTATTGCAGCAACATCCCAAAAATAGCGTCGCCCGTCAGGTCAACCGTACGGTGGTCGCCAACCAGGACCGTAACACCAATGGGTGTGGCACGGGTCAACAGCACATCGATGGTTTGCGGATGGCACCGCTCCGACACAAAGAAAGTACTGGCATTTTTCCGACTGGCCGGGCGCATGGCAAACAGCATGTGCATGGCTTCGGCGGCCGCCGTTCCTTCGTCCAGCAGCGATGCGTTGGCCAGGTCCATACCCGTCAGGTCCGATACGACCGTCTGGAAATTGAGTAACGCTTCCAGCCGTCCCTGGGCAATTTCGGCCTGATAAGGCGTATAGGCGGTATACCAAGCCGGATTTTCCAGAATATTCCGCAGAATAACGTTGGGCGTAATGGTATCATAATATCCAACGCCGATATACGATTTGAATACCTTATTCTGCCCTACCATCTTTTTAAAGTCGGTCAGAAACTGAATTTCCGACTTGGAAGCAGGTAAATCGAGTGGTTTCTCAAGCCGGATAGTATCTGGTACAGTTTGCTCAATGAGTTGGTCGATGGAGGTAACGCCCACTGTCTGGAGCATATCTGTCAGTGCCACGTCGGTCTGACCATGATGACGGTCTTCAAAGGATTCCTGGTAACGAAGATTCAACTTCATTGAACGATAATTTCTTTAGATGAGTGTACAGAGAAAAATGTAGGCAGGCCTCCCGTAAAATAGGTACGAAATAGTTGTTGGACTAGCCTTATTGACTTCTGGCAAACGCTTTTTTTAAACGCGTGGTTCGACTTTGTGAACAGTTTATTATACATCCTATCCCTTGACTGAGCAAGTAAAATGAATTATAATTACCACATCAAACTCTGACTGCTCTGCCCAATGGCGATATTTACAGCCGAGACCCCTTCTCTTCTCCGACGTATTTTATTACTTGAGCAACACGCTGAACAAACAAGTTTGCGAATAAAGCCCGTAGCAGCTCCCTGGCTTTCATCGTCGGCTGATTCAACCTCTACCGCTCTATTTACTACGTTGTGGGGACTCCTGTTAGCGATTCCTGTCGGCATTTATTGCCTCACCATTTACAAAAGCGCCTATAACTTTCCTTATGAGGACGATTTCAACAGCTCCCTTTCATTCGTTACGGATTTCATATTTGGGGGGCTGGGCCTGTGGGGCACCCATGAAATAGCCTGGAAAGATGTGACAGATCGTACGTTAGGCAGGCCATACACGAAGCCCGACTTTTCCTGCGTTCTCGATAAAAAAAACTTGAAACCGGGGCATTATACACGCTGGATGTATAACCAGAACCGGTAGTCCTGCAACTCTTTTGGTCCGATAATTGCCCAACGCTTTTCTATGACGACTCCAGACGGCCCACTCGTATCGGTTATTATGCCCGTTTACAATGGCGAACGTTTTCTGGGACAGGCCATTGAGAGTATACTGGACCAGAGCTACAAACAACTGGAGTTAATCATCATCAATAACGGCTCGACCGACAATACGGCTACTATTTTAGAAACGTACGCCCAGAAAGATCGCCGAATTACCATTCTTTTCCACCCGGAACCACTCGGCCATGCGGGCGAAGCCGCTTCTAACCTGGCTAGCCGACACGCGAAGGGACAGTACATCGCTAAACTCGATGCCGATGATGTAGCGGTGCCGAACCGGATCGAGAAACAGGTTACTTTTCTGGAAGCGAACCCAACTATCTTTCTGGTTGGGAGCTACCTCGAATTGATCGATAGCCAGGGTAACAAGGTAGGAGTACGTCGTTATCCACTCACCAGCGAAGCCATTTATTCGGAGTTTTACCTCAGGTTCCCCGTGGCCAATCCGGCCATTATGTACCGGAACGGTGTTGTTGCCGGTGATTTCTATACCTTACGCCACAAGTCGTTTACCGACGACTATTACAGCTTGTTTGTACATCTTCACAACGGTTTGTTGTTCGCTAATTTACCTGAACCACTCACCCTTTACCGGGTCCATGACAGCAATACAGTGTTTACAAACCTACGGAAGAAATGGATGATTAACCTGGGGGTAAAGAAGGCTTTTGTACACGATTTCGGGTATCATCCTCCATGGAATCATCGAATTAGAATCAGACTTATTACACTGTTCATCAATACATTACCAGAAAAAATGTTGGTTAAATTCATGAATCAGGCCCGTCAACTTTTAAACGCTTAAGCAGCATGATTAGCCGATTGGTCCGATTAGGATCGCAAGTAGTATGGAACGGCATAAGAGCTATTCCCCCTTATATTGACGGTTACCTGCAACTCAGAAAGCAACTGCACAGTCGCACCGATTTCCCGGTACGCAGTTACTACCCGGCCTTGTTTGACCGGTATGACGAGAGCGGTCATCTGATAAAACATTATTTTCAACAGGATTTATTTGTAGCGCAGCAAATCTTCAAAAACACCCCCGTTCGTCATCTCGACATCGGCTCTCGAATTGATGGATTTGTGGCCCACGTGGCTACGTTCAGACCCATTGAAATCCTCGATATTCGTCCGTTAAACCGGCCCATCCCCAACGTAAGTTTCCGGCAAGCGGACCTGATGGCCCTACCTCCTGACCTCCATCACTATTCCGACTCCATATCGGCCCTGCACGCCATTGAGCACTTCGGCCTGGGCCGTTATGGCGACCCGATCGATGTGGATGGGCACCTGAAGGCACTAGCCAATATCCTTCAGATTCTGAAGCCTGGTAGATGGTTCTATTTCTCTTTGCCAATTGGCCCCAGGGTATTGTGTACAATGCACATTGGGTTTTCGATCTGTCTTACCTCATTCAACTATCTGAGAAGCAGTACACGATTGTATATCTTTCGTGTATAGATTATAATGAGCAACTTGTGATTGACGCCGATTGGCAGTCATATGCCGTACAATCTAATTTTGGCTGTACTTATGGATGTGGCATCTTTGAATTGATTAAGCATAACTAACCTATGGAAATAGCTGCCGGACAAGAGAAAGCTAAACGCTGGATTAATTGCTTACTACCTAATGTAGCCCTGAAAAATGTGGCCACTCGCAAATCCTGGTTGAAAAATCCGCTGGCTGCGCTTCCCGCCGGTCTTAAGATACTGGATGCACGTGCAGGCGAGTTACAATATAAACCCTGGTGTACCCATCTGGATTACGTAAGCCAGGATTTTAACCAGTACGACGGGAAAGGCGACGAATCGGATTTACAGACCAGTGAGTTCGACACATCCAGAATCGACCTTGTATTAAACATTACAGCTATTCCGATAACAGACGAGTCATTTGATGTAGTTATGTGCATTGAGGTCCTTGAGCATGTGCCTGATCCGAATCGGGCCGTGCAGGAATTAACCCGTGTACCCAGAAAGGTAGGAATCCTTATTATTACTACCCCGTTTTGCAGTATTACTCACTTCTCACCTTACCATTTTACCACTGGTTTCAATGGGTATTTCTACCAGCAGGTACTTGGTGAACATTACAACATTCTGGAAGTTACGGCCAATGGAAATTTTTACGAATACCTGGCTCAGGAAATTGTGCGGGTGCCTATGGTGGCTCATACATACTCAAAATTCAGGGTTAGCCCCATTGAGATGGGGTGGCTGATACTGGCGCTACGTGTACTGAATCGGTTGAACAGGCATGCCAACGCATCGAGCGATATTCTTTGTTTCGGTTACCATTTCCGATGTATTAAAAAATAGTCCCTTACAATCAAAATACAGTGTTACTATGGTTGTAGTTGAGTTGATGGGGGGTCTCGGTAATCAGATGTTTCAGTATGCCTTTGGTATGCAACTGGCACACCAACGGCAGGATACACTTACCGTCAGCACCTTTTTGCTGAGTAATAAATTGCTGGCCAACCTGCGGAACTATACCTACCGCCCTTTTGAGTTGTGTATATTTGGTATCGATAAACCAAAAGCATCGCCTTTTAATCTACTACGTGCCTTACTGCCTTTTGACCTGAATACATCACTACTTCGTGAAACAGATGATCCGGAAGCGGTCATCCCGGCAGCCTCCGCTCGGATAGTCTGTGTAGGCTATTGGCAGTCTGAACACTATTTTGAGGAAGTGACAGTCCATGTACGGGAGAAATTCATTTTCCGTCAACCCTTCAATTCCTTCACAAGCCGACTGGCCAATAACCTAAACGGCATACCTAACTCCGTATTTGTTCATATCCGCCGGGGCGATTATGTAACTAACAAAGGAGCCAACGCACATCACGGTCTCTGCGACCGAACGTACTATGAACGCGCCGTTACCTTCATGCGTGAGCATCTGGAAAACCCTCTCTTTTTTATTTTTTCCGATGACCTGGAATGGGTAAGCCAGGAACTAGGCCCTATATTGGAACCAGCAACGTATGTGGGTGGTAATCAAAAAAATGATAGCTGGCAGGATATGTATCTGATGAGCTTATGCCGCCACGCTATCGTCGCCAACAGTTCATTCAGCTGGTGGGGTGCCTGGCTCAGTCCTCACGCCAGTAAAATAGTAGTAGCGCCAAAAGAGTGGTTTGGCAAACCTCTTTTACCGGTCAAGACAAATGACCTTATCCCTAATTCATGGATAAGAATTTAGCTAACTAAACTACCATCGGCTAAAAGACCGATGGGTTTGATTTCGGCTGAAGCCGACTAAAGAAACAAAAACAAAACGAGTAGTGATTTTTCTGCTGCTCCAAAGAGTAAAACTGAACAGGGCCGCCTGAGCGGTCTTCGCCTAAAGGCGAGGGATTTACCCCCAGATTGATACATTAATTTAAATAAACATCTGTCCGATGATTCGTCAACTAGTAGCGCCTTATTGGCACATTTTCTATGATTTGCTTATGGCTGGCCGTAGGAAAAAATTTTACGGTACACTTGTTAAACCAGGTGATTTGTGCTTCGACATAGGCGCGAACATTGGCGATAGAACTAGTATTTTTCTAGCTCTCAATACCCGTGTTGTAGCCGTTGAACCTCAACCTGCCTGTGTGCAGCGGCTGGAACGTCGTTTTGGAAATCAGATTACCATTGTAGCCAAAGGTGTAGGAGCAGAAGAAGGTTATTTACCTATGCACCTTAGTAATGCAAATACACTATCGAGTTTTTCCGAAGAGTGGATTAATAAAGTACAACAGGAACGTTTTGCTCAATATGAATGGAATGAAACAATTACGGTTCCAATTATAACACTTGATAAGTTAATTGCTACCTATGGTGTACCTTCTTTCTGCAAAGTTGATGTAGAAGGATTTGAAGTACAAGTTCTGCGAGGATTAACGCAGCCATTACCTATGATTTCACTTGAATATACTGTACCTGAAGCTAAAGAAAATTTATTAGAAGTTATTGAGCGACTTGATTCTCTTTCAGAAAGTATGCGCTTCAACTATTCTCCCGGCGAAAGTATGCGACTGGCCCTTCCCGATTATATACCAGCATCTGATTTTAAACAACTTGTAAACAGCCCAAATTTTAAGAAATCAAAATTTGGGGATGTATATGCAAAAAGTAGTCAGTAGAACTAATTAAGTTGGTTTTTCTAGTAAATTCATAATCCGGCAATTTTTAATAGAATTTTGCCGGATTATCTGCGTCAGAATCACGTCATGCTGTAGTAATCGACGGTACAGTACCGCAATCAGCAAAAGGAACCCAGTAAAAAGTAGATAAAAAACCAGGTCCACACCCCTGCCCACACCCAGCATTATGGCCAGATAAACCGGTAAAATGGGTACGGCAACAAATAAAATCCCCGTAAACACAATACCGATAAAAAAAAGTCGGTAGAGTAACCTATTGCGAAATAAACGTAATGAAGCAACCGCCACTACCAGCAGTAAAGCAGATAGTAGTAACTGAATTGGTGTTAGTGTAAATTGAATATCAGCGTTCATCAGCGAAAGTATTTATTAATAAAGACGTCAATCAGAATATCAACAGCCCCCTGCCAGCGCTGTCCTTTTACCTGTGAGTAATCCGTGTAAATAATGTGCGTAGGCATCTCCACGTACTTCAGGCCCAGTCGCCGAATCTGCATCAAAATTTCACTGGCGTGTGCCATTCTGTTCTCCTTGAGTTGAATGGCGTTTAGTGCCCGGCGATTCATCACCCTGAAACCATTATGGGCATCAGACAACCATAACCCCGTTAGTAGTCCATTGATAACCCGGGCTACCCGCAGCAACAAACGGCGCAGCCGCGGAATAGCGATTAAATCCTCTCTACGCAGAAAACGGGAGCCCAGCACCACATCGAGTTTTTGGGTACGCAATGTTTCGATGAACCGATCAATATCTGCCGGGTTATGTTGCCCATCAGCATCGAAATGAACAACAATGTCAGCCCCCTGCTGCCGGGCAAAATCCATCCCCGTTTGTAAAGCCGCTCCCTGCCCCAGATTGATCTCATGACGCAGGTAGTAAACCGGCAGATCGCGTACGGCGTTAGCGGTCTCATCCGTCGACGCATCATCGACCAGCACGATATGGTACTGACTCCCAAGCGAATTGATCGTTTGCCGAATCACGTTGCCCTCATTATACGAAGGGATCACGATGTATACCTGCTCAGTCATTGCTACGATAGATTTGAATGTTCCCTAACACAGCCACCTGTTTCATACACCGAATCTCAACGGGTTGGGGTACCCGGTCAAAGATAAAATAGCGAACATTGAGTGTTCTTAACTTAGGTGAGCAAGGGTCAATTCCCACCTGATAGCCATCTTCATAACCGTTCTGAATAATGACCGAGTCCGGGTGGGCAGGATCAATGTAAGAGCCGTAAACAGTATGTGCATACCGATTGTAGGCCGAGTCCTGTTTGGCCGTTGGGTCCAGCACGCGCATCGATTTAAAATCGGGCTGATTTTTTACGCCACTCAACTGGTTTACTCCGGTAGCCGTTACGAGGTAGGTAATATACTGACTCCCCAATACCACCCACCTGGCGTTGGGTTCCTGCAGGTGAATTTCCCGCACTTTCCGGTAAAGAGCGTTCTCTGTTATCGGCGATGTTCCCTTGGCAACCGGATTGATCTTTAGATTGGGCAGGGTAAACAGCACGAGTGCTCCGGCAATGTACAGTTCTTTATGGCGGAAGGTAGTAACGGGTAGCATCAGGTAGTTCAGGCCCGCAAAAAACAGCGTTGGCAACACCAACTGATGGACCTTAAAGAACCCCTCTGAGGTTGAGATGTTCAGCCAGGCCGCAAAAACCATGAAGGCCAGTACGGCCACCGTCAGCAAAGCAGCAGTTGTACCGGAAAGCAGCAGTTTTTTTTGCTTGCTGATGTAGTCCAGATACAGAACGGCTAGAAATACATTAGCGATACCAAAGGGCACCTGCGCCCGGCGGGTCGGACTGAGGTCGAATAACGTAATTTTGGCGAGAAACTCAGGAAAACCAACTTCAATATAGATCAATACAAAAACAACGAATCCCAGCAGAATAGTCAACAGCGGATCGAACTGTTTCTGCCGCAGGTAATAAATCCCCAACCCGACTGCTACAACTGGCGTAAACGTAATAAAGTGGGATAACTCGCAGACATTCAGCCAGATTTTTGGGAAACTATCGTTATTGATGAGCCAGCCGGCGTAATATTCAGAAAACCAGTTGGCAATAAATCCTGTACCACCCGTTTCGCTGCGTTTACCCGGATAGACGGTATTACTCATCACATCGATGGTCGGTTTGGCATCCAGGTAAAACTGGTAAAACAGAACACCCATTACCACGAAGGCAATGGCGAACGTGGCCAGTTTTAGCCATACCTTATCCAGCAAATACTCCTTTTTTGCATTTCTCCAGACGAACCCAATGAGCAGCATGATCATCAGATAACCGAGCATAACCTGGTATGGAGGATATAAGATGAGGGCAAACATGACAAAAGACCACGTAAATAGCGGCCCCGCAATGAGCAGGGTACGGACGTTGCGGGCGTAGAACAGGTAGACAGATGAAATCAGGAGCAAACTGGCCGCGAACTGCGTAGTGAGCACAAAATAAGACCACCAGGCAAAACCAGGGGAAAAAACCAGCCAGAATGCCCCCATTACCGATAGCCAGAAATTATTACGGGTGAACAGTAAAAAAACAAGCGTACTGGCAATCAGATTGAAGAAAATAACAAAATTCCAGTGCCAGGAAAAACCGTGGTCGAAGTCGAACAGGAAAAACCCCCAATGACTGGGCCGAAAAAAAGAGACGAAATGCTTGATTGGATAATAGCCGACCAACGCTACTTTTTCGCCCCCAATGGCAGCGTTTTCGAGCGGAAACCCCTGATGCGCCTGAGACATCATAAAAGGCGTCACCACGCCCCATTCATCAATTCGTATCGCTTTGGGCGTACCCGAAATAACACCCCGTTTGATATCCGAACCATCGGGGATTACTGTGTTCCACATGCCAATGGACGAATAATTTATTTTCGCTAAAGTCAGCAGCAAAAACAGCCCTACGCAAATCCCGATAAACCACTTTACCCGCTTATCAAACCGGATCAACTCAAAGGGTCGTTCAGCTTCGGGGAAATCGGCTGGTTTTGGCGGCACAACGGGTTGCGAACGAACCGCTGTAGCTTGGGGTTTTGGTGGTGATTGGGCCGAATGACTGGTCGAAGGTGCTGCCGCAGTAACGGGCGAACCTTTCTTTTTCTTTGACATGAGGAAGACTACGGACGAATTATTGTATGGGCTACGTTGTACAAAAAAGGTACGCGAAACCAAATCTACTAATACCATGCCAGTTCTGCCAGTGGCGGGCAATCTCTTTATAAAAATACCTAATTTGCCCGTATGAATAAACGATTGGTTCAGCAGGGGTTGCCCGTTATGCTTTCCATTGTTTTACTATGGTACGTACTGAAGGACGTTCCGCTGGCCGAAATAGGGCAACAATTCCGGCAGGCTAACGTCGGGTGGCTGGCTATATCGGGTTTGATAACGGGCTTGTATCAACTGGCACGGGCGGCCCGCTGGCAACTTACCCTACAGGCACTCGGTCACCAGCCATCACTGTTCCGGACAACTATAGCGTTGCTGGCCGGCACAATGGCCAGTATGCTCGTTCCGGGTGCGGGTGAACTAACCCGTTGCGGCACCCTACAACGAACCGATGGTGTACCGCTGGCACAGGGTATTGGCTCAGTCGTGGCCGAACGGGTTGTCGACCTGGTGATGCTGCTGGTCATTATCGCCCTGACAGTGATGCTTGAATTCAGGCGGGTAGGGCAGTATTTGCTTGACTTACTGATGCCGGTTACGGGACGCTTTACACCCGCCAAGCCATCGAACACACTACTTATTATCTTATCTATCAGCCTGTTGCTTTTGTTTATTGGCCTGTATCGGCTTTTTCGAAGTGACGCTTTCTGGAAAAACCGGCTCATTATCCGGGTAATTACTATTATCAGGGAAGTGAAGCGGGGCTTTTTAAGCATTCGGCAACTCAAACAGCCGGGCCTGTTTATCTTTCTGACTGTCGTGAATTTCGGACTAGCCTTTCTGATAACGTACAGTTTGTTTTTTGCTTCTCCCCAAACGACTTCACTCCCTCCCCAGGCCGCCCTGACCATACTGACTGTTAGTTCAGTGGGGGGGATAGCCGTACCAACCCAGGGCGGAATTGGCACGTACCACTTTCTGGTTAGCCGGGCATTGGTTTTATACGGAATGACCCTTACGGAAGGCGTTGTCGTGGCCACATTCCTGCACGCTGTTCAAACTGGTTTCTCGCTGCTGCTCAGCAGCTTGAGCTTCCTGATTGTGCCGATTCTGATTGCCAATCGCCGGAAAAAACAGGCAACAAGTTTGATGAAGTAACCTGCTCGTTACTGCCAGATACCTCCATATGACAGGATGAGGTTTCTCAAAATCCCGTTCATGTCTTCTTACTATATTGGCAAACACAGGGTCATACAGCCAGCCTCAGGGAACGTCGTACTCGATAGTAGCCAGATCGAATGATTTGGCAAACAGATCGACCAGGCGATTAAGGACCATAAACCCAGCTTTGGTGTCTCCTTTGTAAACGAATGGTTCCTCTGGTGATGTATCACCAACAAGCACCCGGCCTTCCGCCGTGAAATGGGCAATGCCGTTATCTACTGTAACCAGCACCCGAATCCGCACGTTGTTCATTTCCTCCCGGCGTTCGGTGGCCAGTGTGTACCGGGCTTCGTCGGCATCCTCGATAACATAATCCTGGGTTTCCAGAAACCCCTGTACGGCACGGTAAAGGCTCGAATCAGCCGTAGACGTTTGCAGATCGATTCCAGTAGCCCCTTCCGGAATCGACTGAGCGTGACCCGACTGGCCTAAACCTATTGTCAACAGAAGGACGAACAGCAGTAATTTCATAGTGTAAAGGTAGGACGGGCAACCCAAACCGATTGCCCGTCGGCTCACGAACGCGTATGACTCCGGTCAATTTTTACTTCCGCCCGACACCTTACCCGCTTTTGCCGGTACGCCCGGCTGGGTTATCTCGAAGTTTTCTTTCTGCTTGGCATCGGCTACCATCTGGCGAACGTCGGCCAGCAGTTTTTTGGCATCGTACACAACACCATCTTTCACTGTGTAGGTAACTCCTCCTACCCGTTCTACTTCGTTTTTGTCGTTCAGATGAATAGCCCCCGTCCCATACAGCACTTTCAGATTAGCCAGCGGATTTTGGTCGACAATCACAAAATCGGCTAGTTTCCCTACTTCTACCGACCCAATCTGATCGGCCATACCGAGAGCTTCGGCGGCTTTCAGGGTGGCGGCCCGAATAACTTCCAGCGGGTGAAAACCGGCTTCTCGCAGCAGCTCAAGTTCGCGAATGTAGGCAAACCCATAGAGTTGATAAATGAAACCGGAATCTGACCCTGCCGTAACGCGGCCACCCCGATTTTTGTATTCGTTGATGAACGCCATCCAGAGCTGGTAATTTTTCTTCCAGGCTACCTCCTGTTCTGTACCCCAGTTGTGCCAGTACGACCCGTGCGAAATCCGGCTGGGACCGTAGAAACGCCACAGGCTCGGCATCGTGTAATCGTCGTGCCATTCGGCGCGCCGGGCCAGCATCAGTTCGCGGTTGGCTTCGTAGATATTAAAAGTGGGGTCGAGGGTAAAATCCAGCGCAATGAGTTCGTCCATCACCTTGTTCCAGCGTTCGGTGCCCGGTTTGGCGGCTTGCTGCCACAGGTTACCCGCTTCCTCGAAACGGTTCTGTTCATTGCTGTAGTTATAATCGGCGGGGTAGTTCTGCACCGTTTTATCGT
This sequence comes from Spirosoma spitsbergense DSM 19989, assembly GCF_000374085.1. GTDB lineage: Bacteria > Bacteroidota > Bacteroidia > Cytophagales > Spirosomataceae > Spirosoma > Spirosoma spitsbergense. The sequence continues at coordinate 54,098 of NZ_KB893543.1, forward strand.
CGAAGAGGGCTTCGGGCAGGCCATACCAGTGTTCGAGCGAGGTCAGGCCTGCTTTAGCGGTAGCCAGGGCATTCATTCGGGCCACTTCCAGCTGGGCGTGGTGGCAGGCCGACCGCAAACCTAATTTCTTGTTCTCTTCCAGCGCGGCCCGAAATATATTCGGCTCGGCCCCAAAGAATTTGATGCCGTCGGCCCCACGTTTGGCATTTAACTGCACCCAGGCCCGCGCCTGTTCGGGCGTACTGATGGGTTCCTTTGCTCCCTGCCCGAATACCGTATAAGCCAGAATACGGGGGGCCGTAATTTCGTTCTTATTGCTCTTGGCGCGGTGTTCCAGCACCCAGTCCAACCCGTTGCCACAGCTTGGGTCGCGGATGGTGGTGATACCGTGTCCCAGCCAGAGTTTGAACACATATTCGGCGTTGGCCCCCTGCGCCTGCCCGCCAATGTGGCCGTGCATGTCTATAAATCCCGGCATCAGGTACATGCCTTCGCAGTTCAGTTCTTTATCACCCGGACCGGCCTGTGGTCGACTCTTCGGGTCGATGGGTACGCCCGGAAAACCCACTTGTTTGATTTGAGCAATTTTGTTTTTTTCCACCACAATATCCACCGGCCCAATGGGCGGTGCGCCGGTACTGTTCACCAGCGTAACACCCCGGATAATGAGTTTCCCGTATGGCCCTTCCCCTTCATGGCGGGGGGGCGCTTTCTCCACCTGCGCAGAAAGAGAATGACCCATGAAGAGTGAGCAGTGTAGAATAAGGAGTGTGCGGAGGTAAATTGAGAATTTTGCCATGGCTAACAGTGTTACCAGAAAAAGTCGGTTCAACAAGCAAGGTAAGGTGTTAGCTAGTAGCTTTGAGAAAAAATAGTACAAATATGTCCACGTTAACTATTCATGTTCCAGAAGAACAAAAAGCAGGGCTATTGAATCTGCTGAAAACAATACCCTACATTGTGATTGAACCAGAGCAAAAACTAACTAACACGTCGGCAAACTGGCGTATCCTGGAAGGCAAGTACGCAAAATCTGGCATTACGACTCAAACGTTGGCTCAGGAAAATGAACGGGAGAAAATACGTGAACAGAAACCAGTTTTATAGTGATAAACACGTATGTCCTGGATGCAAACGCCCTGTTAACCTATTTCGGCAAAGAGTCAGGTGTTGATGTAATCAGAAGATTAATGTCCCGTGCAGAAACTGCCGAGTGCCTGCTATTTGTTCATGCTATCAACGCTTATGAACTGTATTATCAGTTCTACCGGGATAAAGGAGAAGTAGAGGCTAACGAATTATGGGCAGACATTCACTTACTCCCCGTACGGGTGTTATATACACTTGACGAGAATTTCATACTAACAGCAGGCCATTTTAAGGCGACATTCAGTATGTCGGTGGCGGACTCTTTTTTATTGGCTCAAGCCCATTTGCTCAACGCTGAGATAGTTACATCCGACCACCATGAACTTGACGTTGTTGACAAAGCAGGCATTCTGAAATTTTATTGGTTCCGATGAAACAGATCATTACCAAAAACTTCCTGCTCATTGTTCTGCTCTTGTCCGTTGCGTTCGCCTTTGCCATGAAAGCAACTATTTTCCAGAAAGAGCCGGACAACAAGCCGAAACCGATTGAGGTTGTTCCGGCTGATTTTACCGCCTACTGGTTTACGGGAAAGGCTGAGCTAAACAGCTATACACTCGAACAGGTCCAATACGGGGCACTATATCCCGGCGAAGCAGTGCTGATTTTTGTAACGGAAAACTTCCGCACCGACACGCAGGTTAAATCAGAATCACCGGCCAGCTATGATAAATCGGTGCCGGTGCTGAAAACGAATATAGTCCGGAAATTTGCAACGGGTATCTACGACTATTCGCTGTTTACATCCGTTTTTACGCCCACATCCAACGGTAACGACCGCGCGGCTGCTTTCCCGAATACACTAAAAGTAAGTACCTCGGTACAGGATTGGTGTGGCCATAGCTATCAGCAGCTCAATTACCGCGATGCGGGGTATCAGGTGAGCGGTAAGTCGTATTTTGAAAACGAAGCGGATGAACAATATACCGTTCCCAAAGCCATGCTTGAAGATGAACTCTGGAACCGTATCCGAATCAATCCCGCTAAATTACCCACGGGCGAATTTGAGCTGATTCCCGGTACGATGGCCGCCCGACTGCGCCATAAACGCCTGGAACCGTTGCCTGTAAAAGGAACGCTGGCGGATTATGAAGGAGTCCTGTATCCTGGTAAGTTTTTAAAAGCGTACACACTCGAATACCACACCGACGACCGGACACTCGTGATTGTTTTTGAAAACCGATTCCCGTATAAAATCGTTGGCTGGAAAGAAACGTACAAAAGCCGAAATGCTCTCCTGACCTCCAGAGCGGTTTTGACAAAAACCATCCAGACGGATTACTGGAACCATAACGCACCGGAAGACAGTACGTTACGGGCACAGTTACTCCCAAAGCCATGAGCGTTCAACCCCCATATGCTTCTTACAATCGCATGAACCGTAGAGCCATTTATTCACTTTTTCTGCTGGTATTCCTCAATGCCTGTTCATCGGACAAAGACAAACCGGCAAAAACGAACGACCCCACCTACACGCTGATTTTCATCGATAAAACCCGCAGTGTGAACGTCAACAAAGACTTCGTAGCCCGTAAATACCAGCAGGCCATCACCGACATTGTCGAGCAGACCATTCACCAGAAAGGCGACAAACTGGAGGTGTATTTCATTCACGAAAACACGTCAAAAGCCCGCGCCCTGAACGTGACGATTCGCTCTGAAATGGACGATATCTCAGCAGCCAGCCCAACCGACCGGGAAGCCGCCGAAACCGAGTTCAACCTGACGCTAACCCGCGAAAAAGCACAAATCAGGCAACGGGTATTTCAGCAATTGATGGCACAGAATGTCGGTTCGTCCAACCAGGAAACCGACATATGGGCCAGTCTGCCCGTGATTGCCAAAGCCAACGAATCGGGGGCAACGGTGAGGGTGTATTATCTCAGCGACATGATCGAGAGCGTGAAGGGCAACGGTCGGCGTGATTTTCAGGTGAAGCCCCCCAAAGACAATACCCAGGCCGACGAATGGGCCAAAACGGATGCCGAATCCCTGAAACGGTACATCATTGGCAGCCCCGACATCACCATGGTTCTACCCTTCGAGCCGAATGCTTCGGTGAAGGAAAACAACCCCGCCGTTACGCAGTACTGGCAAACGCTGTTTGCGGAACTGGGTGCGGGAGCGGTAGAAGAGGAGTAAAATGAAGGATCTGCTTTATGTCGAATTTTTCTGATTTTTTCGACAATATGCTCGTTTAATGTTAAGCCATTCGACATGAAATGAGTACATTGTCGAAAATTTCTGATTTTTTCGACATACATCACCGCAGTATGGCTTACGACCCGCTTCTTCCATTCAACGATTTACCCGATTTACCGCCCAACATCAATTATTACCAGCCCAAAATTGTGCGGGCGTTAGCAGCAGCAGCTAGAAATTTAGGCGAACTAAAGGGTTTATGTGCCACGCTACCTGACCCACTTTTGTTACTGAATACACTGGTGCTTCAGGAGAGTCGCGATAGCTCAGCCATTGAAAACATCGTGACGACGCAGGACGAGTTATACCGGGCATCGCTTGAAGAAACTACCCATAACTCATCGGCTAAAGAGGTCTTGAATTACCGGGAAGCTACCTACGCTGGACTGGCCCGAATGCAGTCGCAACACAATCTGATTGTAGTCAACACGCTGATTGGCGTGGTGCAGACCATTAAACAGAATAGGTCGGCGGTTCGGCAAGCGCCTGGTACAAATCTGCGCAATGGAGCAACCGGTCAGATCATGTATACCCCACCCTGCTGCGAAGACGTTATTCGGCAGAAGTTATCCGCCCTTGAGCAATTTATTAACGAAGACGACCCTAACGGTCCGGATCCGCTCATCAAACTCGCGCTGATTCATCATCAGTTTGAAGCTATTCACCCGTTTCTGGATGGGAACGGACGCACAGGTCGAATTCTGATTGCCCTTTACCTGGTACAGCAGACATTGCTTCCACAACCCGTGTTGTATCTGAGCCGATACATTAACCTTTACCGAACTGACTACTACCGGCTATTACGCGAGGTTACGGAGCGGGACTCCTGGACAGAATGGATTGTATTTATGCTTAATGGCATTGAGCAGACGGCCCAGCTAACTACCTCTAAAATCCGGCGTATTCTGGCTCTGATGAATGAAATTGAGTCAGACATGCGACAGGCACTGCGTAGTTCATACAACCCTGATTTGCTGCGAATAATGTTTATGCAACCTTATCTGAAAATTGATCTTCTGGTACGCAACGAACTGGCCCACCGGCAAACAGCAGCCATTTATCTCAAGAAGCTAGCCGAAGCACGCATACTTACAGCCAACCCCATCGGTAAAACCATCTATTACGTCAATCAACGCCTGTTGGACATTCTAGCTGATTAATCCGATTCACCAGAAAATTCGCTCCTTCTTTTCCCTCATGATGTCACAGCATGACTACGTTTCTGGTATTGACTACCATGATTCAAGCCTACTTACCGGCTTGTACAGGCTCTTCCGATGTAGTAACCGGAACCTGTTCTGCCGGAATCTCGAACTGATACCCAATTGCAAACCCGGAGAAATCATTTTTCAGGCAATAGGAGGTCAATACCAACCCTCCGCCTTCGCGCCGAACAGCGAGGTAATGGAACATAGGTTTGTAGGCCGTAGCGATATCGGGCAGGCGGCTGGACGAGGTATTCAGGGGCTGGCGTAGTCCACCACCACCGCCAATGACCAGAAATGTTTTGCCGGCAAACTCATACCGCTCGAAGGCATGCGAATGGCCGGTAATAAACAACCGCGCTTTCTTCGATTTTAGGTAAGCCGGTACAAAACGCTGTTGTACCAGTTTGGAGGAACCCACTAATTTACTGTTCGAATACGGCGCATGGTGACAGGTTACGATGATAACCTTTACGTCAGCATCAGCATCCAGATCGACCAGCGTTTGCTCGTACCATGTTTGCTGCTTAACAAGTTCTTCGACTGACATTATACTGAAATTGGAATTCAGCATGACCACGGCAATCTCATCCGTGCGTTTTACGTATCCGGTAGGGCTGTGTTCGGGAAAACGCTGCTGGAAATTTTTGGCTCCTTTTCGGGGGCGACCCATTACGTCGTGGTTGCCCATAATGGCATAAACCGACGTTCCCACTTCTGTGCATTTCAGCAGAAACTGGTCGATAACACGCCACTTGTTTTTCCGATAGCCAAGCGATACGATATCCCCCAGCCAATATAGAACGGTTGGTTTTAGCCGGGTTATCTCATCAAAAATAGTCCGGGTTGCTTTGGTGTTGTTGTACGCCCGCAGTACAAGCCGTTCTACCCACATAGGGGCCTGCGTATCGCTCAAAAAAAGAATCTCAGATTTACTATTCTCTTCTTCCATAGTTTATTCTGTTTACGGGACGAATGGTTTTTCACCAGGAGAAGGCTCGCCATACCAGCTGTACCTCCGCCGTAAAGGCCGCATTCTCTGCCGATACAGCATCGTACCACTTCAACTCCCCTGCCACTCGAAAGCGACGGCCAATTGGCTGCGTATAAGAACTGGCGGCCATCCAGCCCAAACTATTTTTACTGCCAACGACACTGCCATCATACCGCAACCTCGATTGGTTTAAATAATAGCCCGACCCCACCGTCAGCGCCAGTCGCCGGGCGATGCTCCGCTCGGTACCACTAAGCCAGGCCAGCGGCATCGAAAATACAACCAACACCGGAATAACCGATATGTTTACCCGCGCCGGTTCGCCGGTTATCTGCCCCCGGTAGCTATACATAGGTACCCATCCCGATTCGAGTCCTACCCGCAGCCGATGATCGGGATGCCACATCAACCGAAACGAAGCAGGCACGCCAAACCGGCTTAGATGGGATTGTTCCAGCGCATCCGGAATAAGTACATGCGTCGAGTAGTAGGATAACCCACTACCGGCAGTGGCAACGATTGTATACGGGCCACGCCGGGTACTTCTTTTGGTATCAATCGAGTCCGGTACTATTCTGCGTGTCCGACGAATCTGCTGAGCACTGACAGATAGGCTTAATAACAGCAATACGAGTAGCCAGTTAGTAATATGTAAGCGAACATTCATAAGCTCATTGCTCAGTATAGTGATAAAAGGCAACTACGGGTGAATAGTTGGAAAGAATTCCGTCGAACTGATTCTGATTGATAAATTCCTCAATAAACGTTGGCTCGTCGAGCGTCCAGACGTATACAGTGCGGCCCTGCGCTTTCATGGCCAGCACCTCGTCCGTTTGGGGACCGAGTGTCCAGCGGGGTGCCCAGATACCTGCTCCTACGCTGCGCGTGATAGCCGTATCCAGTTCGCACAGGATGGGGGTATTTTCCTTGTTTTTCAGGGCTTTGTAGGAGTCCAGTGCATCGGTTGTAGGCAGGCCAATCACAATGTTCAGGTCACGGCCAGCCTGTTTTGCCTTCTGAAGGTATTTCTGCTGAATGGCCTGTATAGGGTCCATCGGCCCAATATATTTGGTGTCGAGCCAGACGAATTTAAGCCCTGTATTGTACACTACGGCTTCCAGTGCTTCTTCAAGCGTTGGAATTTTTTCCCCATTGATCAACCGCACAAAGGCGCTTAGTTGCTTATACGTATACGATTCCAGTGAACCCGTCAGTCCACTTTTCTGGATGAGCCGCAGGTTGAGTGTGTTGTCATGGTAGAGTACCGGCACGCCATCTTTTGTGTAGCGTACATCCATTTCAACGCCGGTTGCCCCCAGGCGAGACGCTAACTTGACAATAGCGACCGAATTTTCGGAAGCGGGCAGTAAGTCGGATGTGCGTCCACCAGAGCGGTGGGCCATAATGTTGAACGGTTTTCTATTCAGCGGTCGTATATACTGCAACGTCAGTGGTCGCGTTGGCGCAGCCTTACCGGATCCATACAATCCTTTGATAACCAATGTATCACCGACAGGCAGGTTTCCCGTGAATGCCTGTAGTCGGCCATTGTGTTTGGCCTGAACGACCAAATGAGCCAGGCCAATATCGGCGTTTACCAGTTTGCGCCAATAGCCATTCATCACTAGGCTGTCAGTCTGCGAACTACCCTCCAGATTAAAATAGGCAGCATCGAGGCCCGTAAACACTGATAAGTAATGCGTAGAGTCAGTTCCCTCAAGTAAATAAGACCACTTCAGTGCTACCTCGTTACCAAATTGTGTTGACCCGTCAGAAACAACGTAAATGCCTTCTATAGCCTGACGAACGGCGGGGGAAAACCGCCCGGAGCCAGGCGAGTTTGTAAATGTATAGGGTAAGGGTGCTTCATACTCTTTTCGACAACCGCCAAAGGCGATGACGAATAAGACAGGCACCAGGTAAGCATATCGTTTCACAGAATAAAGGCGAAAATAAGTTGCGGATAAAACAGGTTTCGATCAAACGTGTCGTACAGTGACCAAAGCTGCCAGTTGAAATTTGAATAAGCCGCCCTGAAGCCTGCCGATACGTACCGCTGATTATAAAACGGTTGTTCCAGCACAATCGTGAAGGCAAAACCATTTAATTGCAGGCCATCCCGCACCACAGCCAGTGTACCAACTTCCGAGCGGTAATAATGATCCAGAATAGCTTCGGATTTTACCGTTAAACGAAGATCGTTTTTCAGACGGTAGCCTACCGATATGTTCGGCATGGATTCAATACCATAGGCCTGACTACTGAAAACGTCCTTTATTTCCAGTGCTCCTCCCCAGCCACTGACATCGTACCCCGCCGACACCGCCAGCCGGTCCGTTATGGGTCTGGCCCAACGCAGGCCCAGGCTTAGATTACTCTGAACAAACTGGGTCTGAAACCGTCCTGCAAAAAACAGACGTTTGGTTAAGCCTCGCTGAAAATTAAGGTCGATGGCGGGTACACTTACCCGTATTTCTTCGGTCAGTTCGGGTGGTGTAGTCGTAAAAACCAGGCCCAGTGAGTTACGCCAGGTGTGCGGCAGCGGTGCCTGAGGAAAATATATCTCCGATTTCCTCGGCTTGCTTTCTGCCGATTGGGCAGTAGTGAAGAATGGTATCCCAAGCAGGAAGACTACAACTAAGTAGCCCCTGCTATGCTTGCGTCGAAATGTAGTCACCTGGCGGGTTCTTATTAGAGTGAGTAGTAAACCGCACCGGGTAGGAATATGTTGCGGAGGTAACACAAAACCAACACAAATAACAGGCCGACAACCAGTGTTCCATGCCCGATAGGCATGGAACACTGGTTGCAACAAGACTTCTTCGGCCTCATCAGGCAGTTTAGTCACGCAACTACTACGCACATATCGGTGTAATTTTTCACCGGTTATGCAAAAGTGGTGCATGCATAGTATCGTTGGCTACTTACTGAAAAACCTCCGCTAACTGACTTTGCATAAGCCGGTTCATAGACGCCCAGGTTTTGTCCCAGGAGTTAGCCAGCAGGTACTCATCCACCGCCACCCAGTTGTCCGAAAAGTTGGGCTGATTGAGGGCTTTTTCAATTTCCTGCTCAAACACCGAAGCAGAATCAGCAATGAGCACGGGTGCCCACCCACCGTAGGTACTGACTACGTCGTTAATCCTCGTCGAGACCACGGGCAAACCAGCCGCCAGGTATTCGGGGGTTTTGGTCGGGCTGATATACCGGGTAGCTTCATTGATGGCAAATGGCATAATCGCGACGTCCCATTGACTGAAGTAGGCCGGTAGTTCCAGGTATGTTTTCATACCCAGATAATGAATATTAGGGGCTTTGGGGAGCGTGACCGGGTTGATTTTCACCACTGGCCCTAACAGAATGAACTGCCAGTCGGGGCGTTGTTGAGCCAGTGATGCCAGCAGATCAATATTCATACGCTCGTCGATGACCCCACAGAATCCAATGCGCGGTCCTGGTGGAACAGACTGCATATCATTGGGTACGGGTAGTGCATGCCGGGCGGGTTCAAAATGGTTGTAGTCGATGCTGCTCGGGAAAGCAAATACATTGGCGTGCCGGTTCTGCTTGGCCTTATACAAACTTAGTCCGCCAGTGAACACCAGATCTGCTTTATTGAGCAGTTCTTTTTCCCGTTCGAGCAAACTGGGTGGTGCGCCCAGAAAAGCGGATAGTTCATCCATGCAGTCATAAACAGTCAGGTGCGGGGTGAGGTGATCGCTGAACCGAAGTGCCATCGGGGTGTAATACCAGGCAACAAATTCCTGAATAGCATTTTGACTAAGCAGTTCGTTCACCGCTTCCCGCTGCTGATTTAGTATCTTTTCGTGCGGCATACCATGCTTCAGGTGGGGCACCACGACCGTAATTGTTTCACTAACGGCCCGCGTTTCTACCCATTCCCTGTCGCCGTATACCGGCTCTTCAATGAACCAAACCCGCCATACCTGGCTGGCCCGGCTTAGCAAATGTTGTGGCCGCTGGTATACGAAGTTCCAGCGCAGATGAGAAAAACAGAGTAAATCGTTGACACTATGATTGGTTAACTCTACTACCGGGGATTGATGTTCAACTGAATTATCGGTTGTATTCGTTTGTACGGAGGACGTCTCCCCTAAGGTTTGTTGCTGAAACATAAGTTGAGTTATGAGCTATAGTTTTGGGCAATAAGAATACAAACTGAGTAGAGTTAACTTTGTTAAGGCGATAAGAGACAAAATTTAAGGTATTTCCTGTTTCCTATCTGATGGGCTGGCATCAGGCTGTCAAAATCAGCATAACACGAAAGGCATACCAGGAGGAGACTCAATTTCTTCGTCAGCCCAGCTCTATTTTCAGGGCTGTAATCATCCTGTTCCAGCCGATTGCAGCTTGTTTTCCACAAATAGCTGTTGCGGTAAAATGTTTCGTAAAACAATCGGTCGAGCTACTGATTTATACAAGCATGGAATCCACTCAAACAGTTCCTTCTGCCAGACAGACAACTATTCCGCTGGATGCACCCTGTCGGCTCAACCCATTACTGAACCGGATTACCGAACTGGCTCCTGATACCGATAGCGAAGGAGAATTTCCAGAAAGTGCGTTTAGCCAGTTAGCCGATGCTGGCTTACTCGCCATTACGCTACCCGGACACGATCTTGATTTTACCCAGGGACAAACGGCCCGCCTGTTGCAGTTGTTGAAGCGGATTGGTTCGGCCAATCTGGCCGTTGGACGCGTGTACGAGGGACACATCAACGCCCTTTACCTCATTCATCGGTATGCCACTCCGGAGCAGCAGGCAACGTGGCACGCCGATGCCTGCCAGCACCGCCGACTGTTCAGCGTCTGGAATACACAGGCGGAAGATGGCATACGCATTGACGAATCGAACGGTTTATACCGGCTTACCGGTGCCAAAACGTTCTGCTCAGGAGCCAGTTGGGTGCATCGCCCCCTGATAACGGGTCACTTACAGGCCGATTCAAGAAATGGCTGGCAGATGGCTATCGTACCAACGGAACGGGTCAGGAAAATAAGGCAGGATGAGCGATTCTGGCAACCATTGGGGATGCGGGCTTCAGCCAGTTTTAAACTTGATTTTACCGGCGTTGAGGTAACTGAATCCGACCTGCTGGGTCAACCGGGCGATTACCTCCGGCAACCCTACTTCAGCGGAGGAGCTATCCGCTTTGCTGCCGTGCAACTGGGCGGGGCCGAAGCCATTTTTCAGGCTACCCGCTCATTCCTGATGGCCATGAACCGCATTGATGACCTTCTTCAGCAAACCCGGCTTGCCGAGATGGCTTACCTGATTGAATCCGGCAACCAATGGCTTCAGGCAGCCGGGGATAAAACCGACCAATGGCTGACTCAGGGAACAGATTGGACTACGATAGTGGGGTACGCCAACATGACACGCACCGCCATTGAGGAAATCTGTTTACGCGTGATGCCACTGGCAGAACGCTGCGTGGGAGCACGGGGGCTGCTTCGCCCCAATCCCTTTGAACGACTCCACCGCGACCTGACACTTTACCTGCGCCAACCTGCCCCTGATGCTACCCTGGTGGATATTGGGAAATATGTACTGACAAACCTACAGCCAGCCAATGAACTCTGGTCATAAACACGTCTATCTCCTGGAAGAACGGGCCGCCCCCCTAACAGATCTAAAAACCATTGGTTCGGCCCTGGTCATGGCCCCGCACCCGGATGACGAGTCCCTGGGGTGTGGGGGAACTATTGCCCTGCTGCGTAAACTGGGATATGCCGTGCATGTGCTGTTCGTGAGCGACGGTACCCTGTCGCACCCCAACTCAAAAGCGTATCCGGCTTCCAGGTTGCGTGACCTGCGGGAACAGGAAGCACACGAAGCATTGCGCCGATTGCGTATTGATGCTAATGCCTGTACGTTCCTGCGTTACCCCGACCGTCGGGTACCAACGAGCCATGATCCGGGTTTCCCGGAAGCCGCGGCCCGCGTGGCAACCCTACTGGACAAGGTGAACCCCACCACGGTGTTCATGCCCTGGCAACGGGACCCCCACCCCGACCATCGCGCCTGCTGGCAGATTGGCCAGGCAGCGGTTCAACAATGTAGTACGAAACCCAGAATACTGGAATACCTGATCTGGCTATGGGAACTGGGAACGCCTGGAGACTTGCCCGCTCCCGACGAACGGACGGTCTGGCAGGTGGACATTGCGTCGGTTATGAACCAGCGCAATCAGGCCATTGCCGCCCATCAGTCGCAGGTGACCCGTATGATTGATGATGACCCGACGGCTTTTTACCTGTCGCCCGAACTGTTGCGCCATTTCGAGCCACCCAGCGAGCTATTTCTGGAAGCAACGGGTCAATAATTCTTCATCACGACAACTAGTCCGTTATGTCAACACCATCAACCAGTCTGGATAAAGCTTACTTCGACCGGGTTTATGAGGCCAGCGCCGATCCCTGGTCCTTTGCGACAAGCCCTTATGAGTATCAGAAATATCAGGCGACAATGGCCGCGCTACCCCGGGCGCATTACGCGAATGCGTTCGAGATTGGCTGCTCCATTGGCGTGCTGACCCAGATGCTGGCTGACCGCTGTGACCATTTGCTGGCGGTGGATGCCAGCGAATTACCCTTGAAAACTGCCCGCGAACGACTGGCGACTTACGCCAACATCACGATTCAGCAGATGAGTATCCCCGGCGAATTCCCGGATGACTCCTTCGACCTGATCATTTTGTCGGAAGTAGGCTATTATCTGTGGATGCCCGACCTGGAACACGCCCGGCAATTACTGGTGGACCGCCTGAACCCCGGGGGGCATTTATTGCTGGTTCACTGGACCCCATTTGTCCACGACTATCCTCTAACCGGCGATCAGGTTCACGACTTTTTTTTACAGGTAGCCCAGCCGGAAGGGCCACTGACACACCTGACCAACCAGCGTGAATCTACGTACCGGCTGGATCTGTTCGAGAAGAAACCGCTTTAATCTGAAAACACCCAATCAGACAGCAGTCAGTGAATGAATCAGTAATCGTAATTCGCTAATGGCCGCTTTTACGGGTACGGGTTGCCAGTATGAAGCCCAGGGCCCGGTGGCCTGCTGGTTTTCTATATCCTCCCATAACTGACCAAAATACGTCGCCTGGTTTAATTGACAGCCCAGCCAGTCTGTATCAACCAGCAAATCAGCGGCAATACGGGTCAACGCATCAGCCGGTTGGCGGGCATGACGCTCTTGCCAGATTGTCCGTAGCCGATGCCGGTTCAGCAGTCGCTGATAAATGGCCTGAGGTGCTTCCACCAACTGACACTGGCTGGTTTCGTTTAACGCTTCCCAGTACCGCAGTTGCTCAGAAAACCCCACGTCTACCCGCCCCCAGGTTCGGGTAGACGTGGTCACGCGCACCTGCGTACTTTTACGAATCGGCGTGTCCGTTCGCAGCAGGGCACGGTAAAGTGCTTCATCTTCCAGATGCGGTACGTCTGGCAGGCCCCCAACCCGTTCGTAAGCAGCACAGGTCAGGGCCAGACTCGCCCCAAAATGCTGAAAATGGCGGGGCCACGGGTCGGCAGGCTGGGGATCAAGACAGGCTTCCAGCCGGGCAATAAGCATCCGGTAGGTTACGTCGCGCAGGTGGTTGAGCCGAACCAGTCTGCCATCGGGACACGTAAGAATCCGCCCACCAACTACTTCGCACCCCTGCCTGATTTCGGCTCGTATCTGGTCAATCCAGTAAGCATCAACAATCGTATCAGCATCGGTAGACGCGATAATACCGTTTGGTCGGCCAACCTGAAACAAACGCTGACAGGCTGCATCCATGAGCATCCGCCGGGCGGTTCCCACGTTGGCTTTGTCGGGAGGGAGGTGAACGACCGCCACCCGAAGCGGAAAGTCAGGATACCGCTGCTGGTATGCCTGCACAACGGCAACCGAATGATCCGTACAGTTATTTAGTAACAATAACACTTCATACGTCGCCATCGGAACGGATACATCGTTGCGCTGCCGCTGGTTGCGTAGCGCATTCAGTGCCTGTTCAAGATGGTTTGCTTCATTTCGGGCCGGAATAACGACCGAAACATGCAACTGAGGGTCGGGCGAATTAGCATCAAACAGGTCAGGTTGCAGGGGTGAAAGGATAGACAACGAAGCAGGTACAAACTGCATGATATAATCGTACTCACCGGGAAAATAAGTGTGATCGATACAGTGAGTAGACTGTTAACAGCCCTCGGGACGGATTGTTACGGATTACGACGCACCGGTAATTTCCGGAAAATAGCGCCCAACAAAACCAGTGAACACCTGTTTACTTAGAATAATAAACTACTCGACTATTTCCTGACGACATCATGGATACGAACGAATTCAGACCACAATCCGAAGAAATCCCCGGTCAGCAACTCCCCTACCCAGCCAAACAGTCGGACATGGACCCGGCCCCCGACAGTGATTTGTCCAACTACAAACCCGCCGGAAAACTAACCGATAAGGTGGCCATTATTACCGGTGCTGACTCAGGTATTGGCCGGGCCGTGGCCATTGCGTTTGCTATGGAAGGTGCCGACGTCGCTATCGTATACAACGAGAATACCGACGATGCCAATACCACCAAAAAGATGGTTGAGAGCAAGGGCCGGAAATGCCTCGTCATTCAGGCCGATGTTCGGGATTCGGCCGCCTGCCGGGATGCCGTAAAGCAAACCGTAGACACGTACGGAAAACTCAACATTCTGGTCAACAATGCGGCTTACCAGATGGCCCAGGAGAAACTGGAAGACATCAGTGATGAACAGTTTCGCCGGACGTTCGAGACCAATATCTTCGGTTATTTCTTTATGGCCAAAGCGGCTTTGCCTCACTTACAGGCGGGCGACGCCATCATCAATACGGGGAGCATCGTCGGGATTGTGGGCAACCCGATTCTGGTCGATTATACCGCCACTAAGGGTGCCATTCACGCATTTACCAAATCGCTGGCCATTCAGCTAGGGGAACGCAACATCCGCGTCAACTGCGTAGCGCCCGGCCCGGTCTGGACTCCCAACATCCCCGCTACCATGCCCAAAGACGAAGTAAAAAACTTCGGGCACGAAGTAGCCCTGGCCCGGCCCGGTCAACCCGAAGAATTAGCCCCTGCCTATGTGTTGCTAGCATCCAGCGATGGTAGCTTCATGACGGGTAGCATTGTGGAGGTAACGGGCGGTAAACTAGGCTAATCCGTTTCCAGACACGCAAGCAACATGCCCGAACACTATCCCAATGGCACCGTACGTGCCCTGCTGCCAACCGACCAGGTTACCGAACCTACCCGGCAAGCGCTGACAGAACGACTGGAAACACCTCCTCCAAAGCCGGATTTTTTCTCCGAAACTGAATTTAGTTTACTGGAAGCTATTTGCAACCGGTTAATTCCGCAGGACAAAAATCAGCCACCCATCGATATAGCCGGTAGCATTGATGAGCGACTGGTTCAGAATAAGTCGGACGGCTGGCGTTACGACACTATGCCTGCCGACGGGGAGGCTTACAAACTGGGCCTGGCGGGTGTGGACGAGACAGCTTCGCTACTTTTTGATTCACCGTTTCAATCTATTTCCGATACGCGGCAGGACTTAGTCCTTCAGCAGGTTCAGCAGGGAGACGCACCGGGCGAGATCTGGAAGAAACTCCCCGCAAACCGCTTTTTTGAAGAGTTGCTAGCCGAAGCAACGACCAACTACTACAGCCATCCACTGGCGCAGGAAGCCATTGGCTACGTAGGCATGGCCGATGTACCCGGCTGGCAGCGCATTGGCCTCAACCAGCTGGAAGACCGGGAACCAAAAATAATTGATGGATAATGGACAATGAATAATGGCCACAGACAGACAAAAAATCTTGGTCAGTCATTATCCAGCCATCACCCATTGACCATCATTCATTTTACATTATCCATTGAAGAAAACATGCCTTACTCCACCTCTGAGACAGTTGACGCTGTTGTGATTGGCACGGGTGCCGGTGGTGCTCCTTTGCTGGCCCGGCTCGCAGCTGCGGGTCTGAAAGTGGTTGCGCTCGAAGCCGGAAAACACTGGAACCCAACTACAGATTTTGCCACCGACGAAAAAGCGCAGGAAAAACTGTTCTGGACCGACGAGCGTCTGAGTGCGGGCAACGACCCAATCCCGTTTGGCAGCAATAATTCCGGTACGGGCGTTGGTGGTTCAACCCTGCACTACACGGCCTATACCCCACGCGCCCAGCCAGATGATTTACGCATCCGGACAGATTTTGGCGTGGGCTCCAACTGGCCCATTCCGTTCGACCAGTTGGAGCCGTACTATGATGAAGTAGAGCAGTTCCTGGGTGTTTCGGGGCCGTCGCCCTATCCGTGGGGACCAGACCGAAAACGCCGGTATGCACTGGGTCCATTACCCATAAACGGGGCGGGTCAACTCATGCAGCGCGGATGCGAACAACTCGGCATTAAAACTTCTCCGGCGGCCAACGCAGCGTTGTCGGCCGATTATTACCAGGAAGGCGTTGGGCATCGCAAGGCCTGTACCAATCGGGGTTTCTGCCAGGCGGGGTGTACCACAGGGGCTAAAGCCAGTATGGACGTCACCTACATTCCGCTGGCGCTCCACCACGGGGCCGAAATCAGGCCGGAGAGTTTCGTTACGCAGCTTATTACCGACGAGTCGGGCAAGATTCGGGACGTAGTTTACGTGCGTAACGGACAGGAAGAGCGGCAACGCTGCCGGTTCGTGTTCCTCTGCGCGGGCACAGTAGAAACGGCCCGGCTGTTGCTGATGAATAACCTGGCCAATAGTAGCGGGCAGGTAGGCCGCAACGTGATGGCCCACACGGCCCTGCAAATCTGGGGCGAGTTCGACGAAGATGTTCGCCCCTACAAAGGTATTCCGGGAGCCCTGATATCGGAAGATACGCACCGCCCGAAACACCGCAACGGCGGACCGATTGATTTTGCTGGTGGGTATCTACTTCAGTCGATTGGCGTGATGCCGGTTACGTATCTCTCCCAGATGGCGCGGGCGCGGGGCTTATGGGGGCAGGAGCTGAAACGGGCCGCGCTGGCCTATAACCACGTGGCGGGCATCAACATTCTTGGCGACTGCCTGCCTGATGCGGGTAATTACCTGGAACTGGCGGACGAAAAAGATAGTCGACAGATGCCCAAACCACGCGTTTACTTCTCGAACGGCGAAAACGAAAAGCGGATGACGGCCCACGCAGACAAAATCATGCGCGACATCTGGGACGCGGCCGGGGCTAAAAATGTATGGGCTTTCCCGCGCAATGCCCACATCATTGGCACCTGTCGGATGGGTAAAAACGCGAATACGGCCGTGGTGAATGCCGACGGGCAGTCTTTCGATATCCCCAATCTATATATCAGCGATAATTCAACGTTTCCCAGTGCCCTGAGCGTCAACCCTGCGCTGACTATTATGGCGCTGGCACTCCGCACGGCGGATCGGTTTCTCGAACAACAGAAGTAAACAGACCGTTCGCCCTATCATAGCAAGACAAGCATCAACAACAGGCTAACCGTGGGTAAGCACCCACACGCTGATACATGGCTGATAAAAATTTCTTAACGCATATCAAGAAAAAATTCGGGGATAGTAACTACGAGGGCGACCAGTTTGGGGGAGCAGCTGGCAATGATGGCAGTGGATTACCTCTCAACAATCCCGGCAATTTCATGTTTGCTACAGGTATCGAATGCTCCTACCCAACCATCAAACACGGCAAGGTACGCCGGGATTTGTTGCGGGAGTGCGACCATTATAACCGCTACAAAGAAGACCTCGGGCTGGTGAAAGAGCTGGGATTGAACGTACTGCGGTATGGTTTGCCGTACTACAGTATCCACAAGGGACCGGGCAAGTTCGACTGGAGTTTTGCCGATGAAGCGATGGCCGAAATAAAACGGCTGAAGATTACACCCATTCTGGATTTGATGCATTTCGGCGTGCCGGACTGGATTGAAAACTTTCAGAACCCGGAGCTACCCCTCCACTTCGCCGAATATGCCGGTGCCGTAGCCGAACGGTATCCCTGGGTTCGGTACTATACGCCCGTCAATGAGATTTACGTTACGGCCCGCATCAGTGCCAAAGACGGCAACTGGAATGAGCAGCTCAAAACGGACAAAGGTTTTGTAACGGCCCTCAAACACTGCGTAGCGGCCAGTATCATGGGTAATCATGAAATTGCCAAGCGTCGGAACGACTGCATCATTGTACAGAGTGAAAGTGCCGAATATACCCACGAGTTCTGCGCTACTCCCTCCCCTGAAGTCGCTCTGGAGAACGAACTCCGCTTTCTGTCACTGGATCTACTCTACGCCAATCCGCCATCGGCAACGGTAGCCATGTACATGATGGACAATGGATTGACCCGCCAGGAGTACGATTGGTTTATGGCGGGCAAACCGCCGGGTTATCAAATAATGGGTAACGATTATTACGGCCGGAACGAGCGAATAAAGCTACCCGATGGCACTATCGAAACCTCAATGGACGTGCTGGGCTGGTATGAGATAACCAAGGAATACTACGAGCGGTATCATATGCCGCTAATGCATACCGAAACCAACGTGTTCGAACCGGACTTAGCCCCGATGTGGCTGTATAAGCAATGGGTCGGCATTATGCGGATGCGCCGGGACGGAGTACCCGTTATGGGTTTTACGTGGTATAGTCTGATTGACCAGCTCGACTGGGATTCTCAGTTGAAGGAGGTCAATAATAACGTCAACGCCTGCGGGTTATATGACCTTGACCGAAAACCCCGGCCCGTGGCCGAAGCGTACAAGACCCTGCTCAAGGAGTTTGGTCAGATAACGATCATTCCACACGCAGAAATGATGGAAGTTACAGCACGTCCGGCGCGGTTGAAAGTTGCCATATAATCTATCCCGTTATGCATTATTCGGTCAATAACACGCAACTCCACGTGCTGGAAGCAGGGAGCGGCCCGTTGACACTCGTGCTTCTGCACTACTTCGGTGGCTCGGCCCTGGAGTGGCAATCTGTCATGGCGCAACTGGCGGGCCAGTACCGTTGTGTGGCAGTCGATCTGCGCGGACACGGCGACTCATCATCGCCGAAAACGGGTTATTCGGTAGCGGATATGGCCGATGACATTCAGGCTTTGATTCGGGCGATGGCTATCCAGAATTTTGTGCTGATTGGCCATTCCATGAGTGGCAAGGTGGCGCTGGAATTGGCCAGTCGGCAACCGGCAGGCCTGCAACTTTTATTGCTGGTATCCCCTTCCCCACCCGTGCCTGAACCCATTTCGGATGCCGACCGGCAGGAAATGCTTGAAACGCACGGACAGCAAACGGCAGCGGAAGAAACCCTGGCGAAGATTACGGTAAAGCCCCTTTCTGAGTCGGCGAAGGCGCAGATCATTGCCGATAATCTGCGCACCTCCGAAACGGCCTGGAATGCCTGGCTGACGCTGGGTAGTAAAGAAACCATTTCGGCCCGGATGCACTCCATTAATGTTCCGGTACATATTATTGTCGGCATGGACGACAAAGCCCTCTCGCCCGATGTTCAGCCGGAAATGACGCTCCCTTACCTGAATGATGCAACGCTCGAACGCGTCGACGGTGCGGGGCACCTGCTTCCCTGGGAAACGCCGGATGAACTTACTACCTTCATACGAAAAAGAGTAGCGGCAATGGTACCTATACCACTGCATTAAAATTATGATCGATTCAGTAATCAGCAATCCGTTTCAGTCTTTCTGGTGGGCCGGCTTTGAATGTACCGACCAGCTCAACTGCTTCGGTAACCGGGTCGACTTTTTGACCATAACCGGACATGTACAGGAGTTGGAGGCTGATTATGCCCGACTGGCTCCGTTTGGTATTCGGACGGTTCGGGAGGGCATTCAATGGAGTAAGGTCGAGAAGGGTGCCTATCAGTACGACTGGAGTACGGTAAAAGGTATGCTTGCCGAGGGTAAACGGCAGGGCATTCAGCAGATCTGGGACCTGTGTCACTTTGGCTATCCCGACGACCTGACCCCACTGCACCCCATGTTTGCCCGGCGTTTCGCAGCTTTATGCCGCGCCTTCGTCCATTTTTACCGGGACCTCTACCCCAGTGAACCGCTGGTAATTACACCCATCAATGAGGTTAGTTTTATGTCGTGGCTGGGGGGCGATGTTCGGGGTACGTCGCCCTATTGCATCAGCCAGGGTTGGGAGGTTAAGCGGGGCCTCATGCGGGCTTATATCGAGGGAGTGGCGGCCATGCGGGAGATCGACCCCACCATTCGCATCCTGACCACTGAGCCACTAGTGCATATTGTACCCCCTTTTGGTGCTACGCCGAAGCAGGTTGGCGAAGCCCGGCGAGCGGATGAAAATCAATTTCAGTCGGTCGATATGCTGGCCGGTCGCATAGCTCCCGAGCTGGGTGGGTCACCGGATTACCTGGACATTGTCGGTTTCAATTATTACTACGACAACCAGTGGGTATCCGATCATTCGTTCTACCTGCCCTGGGGCGATCCGGTACCTGACCCCCGCTGGTTACCCCTTCATAAACTCCTGATAAAAGCGTACCAACGCTACAAGAAACCCATTGCCTTGACTGAAACCAGCCACCCCGGCGAGCATCGCCCCCAGTGGATCAGCATGATCGGGCGTGAGTGTGCCGCCGTCATGCAGGCGGGCATACCGCTGTGGGGTGCCTGTATCTACCCCATCATTGACCGGCCCGACTGGGATCACCTGCAAAACTGGCACCGGTCCGGCTTGTGGGATGCCGATCATACTGTTGAACCGCCCCGCCGGGTATTGTATGAGCCTTACGCCCGCGCGCTGTTACAGGCCCAGCAGGTTACGGCCGTCGGTAGTAAATAGAGCGTTGTACGTTATTTTTGATTCGACAACCCCGTTTCTACCAACTTCGCCCGAACCCATTGGCTTCCACGACGCAACTCCTCTTTGTTCTATTCTCGTTATTGATGTCGTCTACCACCGCCCGGAGTCAGTCACAGAACCCGGCTTTCAATCTGGCGGATTCACTGACCAGTTATTTGAAACGGTTGCCACCGGCGGCTCGGGTGAGTTTGAGCACCCGGTCGCTGGTTGATGCTACCCTGTCGTTTGCATACCGGGCCGATGTACGGGTACCATCGGCCAGTGTGATCAAACTACCCATTATGCTGGAGTTGATGGAGCGCGTCAAGGCCGGTATGTTTAACCTGGACGCTATGCACACGCTGACCGAAGCCGAAAAGGTGGGTGGGGATGGTGTGTTGCAAACCTACGCCGACCAAAGCCGGGTTAGCTACCGGGAGTTACTGCGCCTGATGCTGATCAAGAGTGACAACACGGCTACCAATATAATCATCCACCTGCTCGGGCGCGATGCGATCAACCAGCGCCTGCGAAAATCAGGTCTTGAGCGCAGCCAGCTAAATCGCGTCATGATGGACACGCTGGCGGCCAAACAGGGCCGGGAAAACTACGTGACAGCGCAGGAAATGAATGCCCTGCTGGAAAAAGTATACCGGCATCAGGTGGCTACGCCCGAAGGCTGCGAAGCGATGCTGACCATCCTGAAACAGAATGAAGACGTACTCACCATTCCCCGATTATTGCCCAAAAGCGTGGTCATAGCGCACAAAACGGGTACGCTGGCCTACGTTCGGGGCGATGCCGGGATTGTGTACGCGGAAAAACCGTTTCTGCTGGCGGTGTTTGTGGAGGGCGTACCGACGCCGGAAGCCGAGCGGATTATTGGTGAGGTTGTGTTAATCTGTTATACCTACTTTAACTGAAAGCGGCCCGGCCACGCACTAGTGCGTGGCCGGGCCGCTTTCAGTTATTCATTTTACAGGATTATGCTTTCGTTAATTCAATGGTTATCATGTAGTTTTCTTTTTTTCCATCACCGTCAAAATCCTCCATCTCCTGCGTAACCAGTTTCAGCGTGTTACCGCCCAGCGTAGTATCGTAGATTGACACATCCGTACCGGTGGTAATGGTTAGTTTGTTGCCATCCAGCTTCCAGGTCGAGTTGTCTTCAATTGGACCTTTATCTCCTGATGCGGTGCATTTTGGCCCGGACTTACCGGTGATCTTACCATTGCTGTTGAATGTAATGATAGTAGTAGTGAGGCAGGCTATAATATCATCTCCGCCAGGGAAGGCTTTGTATAGGGTAAGCAGATCATTGCTTTTAGTGCCCGTCCCCAAAAAATCGACCCCCGGATCAATTTTATAGCTTACAATTTTCCAGTCACCCTGCACAGAAGCGGCAGAAGGAGTAACAGCATCATCGCTATTTTTACAACTACCAAACCAGAGTAGCATTGACACTAGTAAAGTCCAGGCAATAAAGGGGGTTGTATTACTTTTTTTCATGGTACGTATGTGGTTAATGTGTGGATCAAAAGTGCCCTGTTTATCCGCTCGAAGGAAAAAATGTTGAGCAATCGGCTTCATTTCTTTCGTTAACGGTCAGGGGTCTGTTCCGTGTTTCACTACGAGGCCCACAAACCGACTCCCGGTAAAGTCATTAAAAACAAAAACCGGCTCTTTGAGGAGAGCCGGTCGGGTTATAGGAAGAATTATTACTTCTTCAGTTCCATATTGAACGTGTAAACGGTTGGGTCAGGAGCTGGGTAATTCAGCATTCCCTGCCACTGTAGTTTTAGCGTGGGAGTCGAATTGACAACTGTATATTCCGTCTTTGTGCCATCTCCTCTGGTAACCGATAATTTGCTACCATTCAACACCCATTTGCTGGATGCATCGATACCTGTAAAGGTGCTCACGGGTACCGGAATACTCTGACACGAGTTAGGATTATCGGTCGTTGCCGTTCCATCGGCTTTGAACGTGATTGTCAGATCGTTCAAACAGGTGGTGTTGCTGAATAATAGTTTCGACGCGGCAATCAGGTCACTGAACGTGCCCAGCACTTTAGGATCAGCGGTTAGGGCAGTGATTTTATAACTTCCCTCAATAGTAGTGGCTGGGGTAACGGGATTATCCGTTTTCGTGCAACTGTCGAACCCTAGCAGCAGGGCCATAACGGATGCGCACAGGAACAGGCTCGATAAAGGTGCTTTTTTCATTTGTTCTGGTTGTTAGAGGTAAGAAACAGCGTCATACGCCGAATTGACACGCAAATAAAAACGTTACGTGATAGATTAAGCAACGAGTTTACGTATTTTTTTGTGTTTTTTTGCGATTAACTCATGTCATCAACGATGTCTGCGCTGAAAAAGCTTCACGACCGCTCACCAGAATCGGGGCCACTGTGCGTCTAATTTCGCTTCTGATTACTTTTGTTTTTCCACCTGCAATCACTCAATCTTCTAATCGTATCTCCCTATGCTTATAACGACTACTTCTGCCATCGAAGGCAAACGAATTACGCAGTACATTGGCCTCGTCAACGGCGAAGCGATCATTGGTGCCAACCTGGTCAAGGATTTCTTCACCAGCATCCGCGATGTGGTGGGCGGTCAAACAGGGGCTTACGTACAGGCCCTGCGCGAAGCGAAAAGTATTGCCCTCAAGGAAATGGTTGATCAGGCTACCCGCCTGGGTGCCAACACCATTATTGGCGTTGACCTGGACTATCAAACGATTGGTGCCAATGGAGCCATGCTCATGGTGAGCGCCAACGGCACGGCGGTAGTGGCAGAGGACATCAAGCCTGCTCACTAAAAAAAGGCGTCCGGGTTAGTGAGTATCCTGCCCAAGTAGAAGGCAGAATTAGGCACGACAAAAAGCATTCCTTACTGAATATTGCCCTGCGTATAGCCTGTTGCGATACCCTTGTTCTGATCTACCTGACCCCCGGCTATAGTAGCGGCAAAAATACTTATCATTGCCAAACCACAACGCCGGACTGTAATTAGTCAGGATAGCCACAGTTCGGCGGTCCGATCAACGTCCCGAACCCGCTGAATCGATACCTGTACATACCGTTTAATCAGTTGATTGAGGCAAGATTTGGAAGTTTTGTACCTGACGGGTTTCTTTATAAAAGAACTGGCGTAGTTGGCGTTAATTCGTTAAGTAGAAAACTAGAAGTAGCTACTAATCAGCAAAATCGCATTAAGCGACTTTACGTACAATAACATGTTGGGTGCAAGTCCATTAATTGGCTGCATTTCCGGGTCGCGGGCGACAGGTTGTATGTCCCAGAGGTCAGGCTTTTGCTCGTTCGGCGGGTTGCAGTTGACAGGGCGAACCTCCCAACAAGTCAGGTTTAGGTTTGCCAGAGGTGCATTTCAAAACTACCTGCCTTAAGTTGACTTAGTCGTTGTCAACTAAATTTAGGCGGTCTCTGACCAATTGCCAGCGGCCACTCTTAGCCGCTACCCGTAAGTTGAGCATCGCTTGCGCCCCATCATCACTCCACCGCTGACCGCTGCGCTTCATCCGGCACTGAATCACCGTCCGGTGAGCCGCTTCGATACAACCACTGCCAATCTGTAAGCCACGATCTTGATACGTTCCGTACTGCATCCGAGTGCGAT
>NZ_KB893544.1 GCF_000374085.1 Spirosoma spitsbergense DSM 19989
AACCCATCAAGAAGCCTCGTGGCCAGGAATTGAGTATGGAGCAGAAAGCCTACAACCAAGCGGTATCGCGAATTCGGGTTCAGGTTGAACACGTGATTGGGAGTACGAAACGATATCGAATCGTTCGGGATGCATGTCGGTTGCGAAAAAGCGATTTTGTGGGTACGGTGATTCACTTGTGCGCTGGCTTGCACAATTTCAGAGTGACACGAAAGCCTGTTCAGTATCCTAATCATCCTAAGCCTAAATTGACATAAACTCTAGTATCACTTCCTGTCTATTTTACTGCTATGAACCCATCTATCGGCAAATACATCATTCTGGTCGGCGCAGCTGTTGTGCTGGCAGGCCTTGTTGTGTACTTCTTTGGGGACAAGCTTAGCTGGATGGGACGCTTACCGGGCGATATCCGGATTGAGGGCAAAAACGGCGGTGGGGTCTACTTTCCTATTGTGACCTGTATTGTCGTCAGCATTCTGCTGAACCTGCTTATCGTTCTGGTTCGTCGTTTTTTCGGGTCGTAGCGTTCGTCGATTTTCCGGTCGGTTCTTCTTCGCGATAGGTGAGTTTATTCAGGTAAAACACCTGACGCTGGTTGGCGTAGTTTTGCGAGGGGGCTATTTTCTGAAACCCATACGCCAGAAAATGTTGCCCATACCAGGCCATCAAATTATCCTGTGCGGAAAAGGTCACCTTTTCGTTTTCCGCATTTGTCTGGAGCTTGAATTTTTCGGTCCCTTTCAGGACCTTATTACCCTGAATCACTTCTGTCGTGATTTCGCCATCGTTTGGGTAGGCGAGTACAATTTGGTCACCCTGCTGCGATACCTGTACCATTTCGGTCAGGTCTTTACTAAGTAGTTCTTTAATGGGAAAGCAATTGTCCCACAAGAGTTTTCCCTGCTTATCGAAACCGCAAATAAAGGCATGCGTATAGCGGAAGCCCTCGTAGCGGTCGGCACCCCGCATGTACGTTCCATACCCGAGGGTACTACCCCGGTATTGGGGATAATATACCTCCGCAACAAGCGTAAGGCCATCAGGAGTGGGTTGCAGGTCGTGTACCAGCAACCGGTAATGAAATTTGTATTCTTTACCTTCCTCTTTTTTCTTTAAAGCCCGGGCCAGCAGTTTTTGCTGACGATTTGGTTTCAAATAATTAAAGAAGTTCTGAAGTTGAGAAAACTCAATGTACTGAATGTCATTGACTGACTCAGTTACCTGCGAACTACCCGTTTCGCCGTGATGAATTCGGGTAACGTAGATGCCCTGAGAATAAGGAGTACAGTCTGTTGAATAATTACCAACCAGTAGTGATTCATTTTCGTTTACCGGGAGTAGCTTTCCCGTAATCAGGCTGTTTTCAGCACCATCAAAATCCTTGATACGGAGCAGTTTACAATCATAATTATAGGTTCTGATCGAAAATTTGCAGTGCCGTTTCAGCGAGTGAACCAGCACGTTTACTTCCCGATGGATCTCGTCAACTTCCAGACTGCTAATCTCCATCCGATTGACATACAGGCCAGGTAATACTTTGGTAGAATGATCAAAGAAAGAAAATGCCATCACCACGGGTCGGCCGTGATGATAACCACTGATATAAGCCTGACTACCCAATACTTTGAACTGGCGTACATCGAACTGATCAATCAAACTACTCTCAAAGAGATCTATAGCTCCATCTTCCAGGTGCAATCGTATAAACTGGTACCGGTCAGTGTCGTATTCGCGGAAGAGATGATAAGCGTACTGATCGGTATTATAGGTTAGCAGTGGTCTAAACTTAAGGTCTTGTTTAAAGGCTACCTGCCAGAGTGATTTCAGGTTAATATCATACTTTTTAAAGTGGAGCGTGACGGGAGTATTATCATAAAAGCCTCCCGTTCGAATTGTCATCAACACACCCCGCTCTGCTAAGGGCGTAACGTCGAACGATTCGGATTCATTTGGGTCAGAGGCAATTTCAATACGCAGGGCCTGAGCCAATTGCGCTAAGGCTGGCTGCATGGCCAGCAATGAGAGCAGGCAAAAAGTAGAACAAAGGATACGGATCATGTAGCCTGATGTGTGAACGCATAGACGAACACGGTTGTATGAAGTTACGAGTAAAAGAAGATATCGCAAAAACGTACGTCAAACAACGACAATTTCTATGCCATCGTATCCATCGGCTGTAAGCTTTGGAGTCGTGTAAATATTATGAAGAACTAACGTTTCAATCCATCGGCGTCGGTTAGGAGTTTCATCTGCTGAGTGAACGTAATGGTTCAATACCATCTTCCCTTTTTAGCCTGACATTAAGGAGGGGATATTCTTGTATTCAGTAAATTTTCCTTATTTTTAGCTGGTTATACGTTAAAAAGCAACATAAAATTTTGCCTTATCAATGAAAAAATGTAAAAATCTACTAATCGCCTTTCTACTGGCCCCTACGCTCCTGTTTGGCCAGGCAAAAAAAGTAACTAAATCTGAAACTAACCGAACGTCGGACCGGCTCGGCAAACTGAAAGCTGAAGCCGTTGCCGCTGTTGAATCCCGTAAAGATCAGGCTCAGCAAATCAACGATATGCTATTTAGTTTTTCGGAACTTGGTTTTCAGGAAGAAGAGTCGTTCAAGTACCTGACTAACCTGCTCGAAAAAGAGGGGTTTACCGTAAAAAAAGGCATTGCCGGTATTCCGACGGCCTGGGTTGCTACCTGGGGATCGGGTAAACCGCTCATCGCTGTAGGCTCTGATATTGACTGTATTCCCAAAGCCAGCCAGAAACCCGGTGTGGCTTACAAAGACCCCATCGTGGAGGGAGCACCCGGTCATGGCGAAGGGCATAATTCTGGTCAGGCGCTTAACATTGTGGCCGTACTAGCTGTAAAACAGCTCATGGAACGGGAGAAAATTCCAGGTACACTCATGCTTTGGCCCGGTGTAGCCGAAGAACTGGTGGGTACCAAAGCGTTTTACGTGCGCGATGGCTATTTCAAGGATGTAGATGCCTGTATCTTCACCCATGTGGGCAATAACCTGGGGGTTTCCTGGGGCGACAATGGTAATAATGGACTGATTTCGGTAAAATTTAATTTTGAAGGTCAGGCAGCCCATGCCGCAGGAGCACCCTGGCGTGGCCGGAGCGCACTAGATGCTGTTGAATTAATGAACATTGGCTGGAACTTCCGGCGCGAACACCTTGAACTGACGCAACGCTCACACTATGTTATTTCCGATGGTGGCGACCAGCCCAATGTTGTACCCTCTAAAGCGGCTGTCTGGTACTACTTTCGCGAACGCACCTATCCCAAAATTAAAGCCCTTTTTGAGAAAGGTGTGAAAACGGCAGAAGGGGCGGCTTTGATGACTGATACGAAATTTACGTACGAAATTCTGGGTTCGGCCTGGCCTGTACATACCAACCGGCCTATGGCGGCTGCTATGTACGACAATATCAAAAAGGTTGGCTTACCCACCTGGTCGGAAGATGATCAGTTACTGGCGCGGGCTTCTCAACTCGAATTACAGGCTCCCAAAGTGGAAGGGTTAGCCACGAAACTGGATTCGATGGGCATGCCTACTTCCTCTGCCCCCGTTGTGATGATGGGTGGTCAGGCTATGACACCCATGGGCGGTGGCTCCGACGACATTGCTGACATCTCCTGGTCGTTACCTACCATTGTGCTGCGTTATCCAAGCAATATTCCGGGCTTACCCGGTCACCACTGGGCCAATGCCATTTCGATGGCAACCCCTATCGCCCACAAAGGCATTGTATACGGTGCCAAGGCCGAAGCCATGACATTGCTGGATTTGCTGTTAAAACCCGAAATCATCAAAGAGGCCTGGGCATACTATAAGGACGAACAGACGAAAGACATCAAGTACGAACCGCTCATCAGTTCGAAAGAACAACCTGCTATCTACCTGAACCAGAAAATTATGGCCGAGTTCAAGCCGAAGCTGGAGAAGTTTTACTACGATCCCAGCAAGTACAAAACGTACCTGGAGCAACTCGGTATCAAGTACCCAACCCTGCGCGATGACCAGCGGGAAGCCGTCAAAAAAGCCGTTGAAAAAGCTGCGGCTGCCAAAGTAGGTTCATCACGGTCAGAATAGTTTTTGACACTGGTATTTTATCCTGGCTCGGATCGAGTGGCCCGAGTCAGGATAAAATGTTAGACAGTGCCTTAATCTACCTGCTTTTCCAGGTAAGCTATCATCTTGGTTAATGCCCGTGACCGATGGCTCATGCCATTTTTTTCTTCTACGCTCATCTCGGCAAAAGTACGATTTTGTCCATCAGGCTGAAATACTGGGTCGTACCCAAATCCACCAATGCCTTTTGGTTCGGTTAAGATTTGACCCTCAATCCGACCTTCGAATTGGTGCTCTACCCCGTGAAGAACGAGTGTGAAGACTGTTACAAACTGAGCCTTCCTGTTGCTATTCCCTGCCAGTTTTTTCAGCAACTTCTCTATATTTTTTTCCGCATCGCGACTACCCGAATAGTGAGCGGAATCGACACCCGGTTCACCATTAAGGGCTTCCACCTCCAGCCCTGAATCATCGGCGAAGCAGGGTGTGCCAAAATGCGTCCATACATAATCTGCCTTCTGGCGTGAGTTACCCGTTATGGTGCCGGAGGTTTCTGGTAATTCAACCGTACAGCCAATGTCGCGGAGTGTTTTGATAATGAACGAGTTACCGAGCTGGTCGGAAACTTCATCCAGTTTATACTTATTATTGGTCGCAAAACAGAGTTCAATCATAAACAAAAAAAGCCGTTTGCAGCAGAAACTGCAAACGGCCATCTGAAAAATGTTGCGGCTTTTTATCGACCCGAAGGTTGCTGTGGCATTTGTGGCATACCAGGCTGAGGTGCCTGACCTTTCTGAATATCCATCAGTTCAATATCAAACAGAAGCACCGAATTAGGTGGAATAGCTTGGTTGCCACGGGGACCATAGGCCAGCGTTGAAGGTATGACCAACGTCGCTTTTTCACCCTTGTGTAGCTTACTAACGCCGTCTTCCCAGCCGGGAATAACCATCCCCACGCCCAACTGGAACTGAGCGGGTTTCCCGCCTGCCTGGGGATTTGTCCGGGAGCTATCAAAAACCTTTCCGTCCAGCAGTTTACCGGTATAGTGTACGGTTACCACTTCTCCCTGCTTAGGCGTAGGGCCGCTACCCGGCTGCGTAACAACATAATACACGCCCGAATCGGTTTTCTGGGCTTTGCCGGTCATGCCATTTTTGGCCAGGTAATTCTGAATTACTTTTTCATCAATACCTTTCTGCTTATCAAAGTCAGCCGCCTGTGTTTTCTTGTATTCTTCTTCGGTTTGTACGTTCATTACTTTAACCGCAATACCAATGTCCGTTCCTTTCTGAACGCCCGGAGGCAGAGGTTGCATGGCTTTGGTAAACAGGGAATCGGCACTGACGTAGAAGGTTGCGCTGTCGCCTTTACCGAGCATGGTTAACCCTTCTTCATAAGAACCTTTGAAAGGTGGAACCTGTAACAGCATCTGAAAAGGGGCGCCTTCCTTGTGGGTGTCGCGCAGTACGGAGTCTTTATTATTCATCAGCGTAAGGTGAAGCGTGAGAATGTCACCGACTTTACCTTTGCGGGTTCCTTCCGTTTGTTCGTGAATTTTGTACTTCAGGCCGTTGTCCGTCACCTGTACGCGGTTTTTACCGCAGGCCGCTACAACAGCGACGAGTAGGGCGGCTTTCCCGAAATTTTTAAGAGACATGAGAAATTAGTTGATTTATTCTTGAATGAGTTTACAGTATTCGATTTATGGTAATGGAACTCAATACGTATTGGCTTATTACCATAAACCCAATACGGCAAATTCATCTAAACAGTTTCCAGCAACTGTTGCTGATACAGGGGTATTACAGCTAAAAGTTTCTCTTCGGTTTCGGCTAATGATAGTTTTGAGCGTCCTCCTGCTGCATTTCGATGCCCTCCTCCATTAAAATGTGTACTGGCCAGATCCCTGACGGAAAAATTACCTATCGACCGAAATGAAATTCGTATTTCGTCTACCCGGTCGATTAGAATAGCAGCCATAACAACTCCTTCAACGGCTAGAGCGTAGTTGACCATACCTTCCGTGTCGCCGGTTCTTGAGCGATACTTTTTTAATTCGGCATCAGTCAGAATAATATAGGCGAACTTGTATTCGGGCAGAACCTTTAGTTTTTCGTTTAGAATGTAACCCAACAACCGAAACTTATCCAGGGATACATTATCAAAAATCCTTCGGTGAATACTACTGACATTAATATTGAGGTCCACCAATACGGCAGCCATTCGGTGCACGTCGCCGGTCGTATTGGAATGACGGAATGAACCTGTATCAGTCATCAGCCCAGCATAGAGGCATTCGCCTATTGGGATATCAATCAGATCTTTATCCCCTAACTGCACTATTAGCCGGAAAACCAATTCGGCAGTAGCCGCAGCTTTGGGGTCCCACAAAGCCACATCCGCAAAGGACTCCGGCTCCAGGTGGTGATCGATTAGTACCTTACGAGCGCGGGACTGCCGTACCATGGGCGCTAGCTCACGAATTCGATCAAGACTTGAGAAATCAAGACAGAAAATAATATCAGCTTCTTCAATGAGTTGACTTATTACCACCCGTTTTTTTTCATCAAATGCAATGACATCGTCGTTACCTGACATCCAGTGAAGGTTCTGCGGGTAATCGGTTGGGGTAATCACGGTAACCTGATGCCCTTTTTTACGAAGGTACCCCGCCAGCCCTAATGATGATCCCATCGCATCGGCATCAGGATTTTGGTGAGTAGTAATCAGCATGGTGTATTTGGAGTTACCGGGTAGTTGCCCCACAATCGCACCAATTGCTTCAATATCTTGCATATATAAACAACCGTAGTTGTAATCGAAACCCAAAAGTACGAATAATACTAATTACGAAGGCCGGTTTACCCATTAGGATGCAAAGGCGCACTGGCTGATTTTAAATTCGGCCATTTACTATACATACGCCTGTAGAGGCTACTGATGGTGGGGTTTGCCAAAAATCGTGGCTTTTTAGCTGAAAGTCTGTACCTTCGCGCCCAATAAAATTTGGATAATACTACTCAGAATGACAACCAACCGAACATTTACTATGATTAAGCCCGATGCCGTAGTGGCCGGGCATACAGGTGCCATTATCAAAATGATTGAAGAAGCAGGTTTCCGGATCGTCGCCATTCGCAAAACACAGTTAACATCTGAGCGGGCAGGACAGTTCTATGCTGTCCATAGCGAACGCCCATTCTACAATGATCTTTGTGCGTATATGTCATCCGGTTCTATTATTCCAATGATTCTGGAAAAAGAGAATGCTGTTGCCGACTTTCGCAAACTTATCGGAGCTACCAACCCGGCTCAGGCTGAGGAAGGTACTATTCGTAAATTGTACGCTAAGTCACTGGAAGCTAATGCTATTCACGGGTCAGATTCAGATGAGAACGCCCAGATTGAAGGTAGCTTCTTTTTCGCCGGTACCGATCAATATTAAGCTAGTCGGCCAGTTTGTTAGTCAATGAGTTGATCAATACCAGCGAATATGCCACTGGTTAACTCATTGACTAATAAACGGGCTGACTCTTTTGATAGTACTTACAAAATTCGCTCAAATCACACTCCCCGCATTTGGGTGAACGGGCCAGGCACACATAGCGCCCATGCAAAATAAGCCAATGATGCGCTTTCGGCACGTATTCTTTAGGAATATGCATCATTAGAGCCTTCTCTACGGCTAGTGGTGTTGTGGCTGTTAGTGGGGCTAATCCTATTCGATGCGAAACCCGGAATACATGGGTATCTACAGCCATAGTCGGCTCATTATAAACAACCGACAAAATCACGTTAGCCGTTTTTCGGCCTACACCGGGCAATGTCTGTAATTCTTCGACGGATGCCGGTATTTTTCCGCTAAATTTTTCCAGCAGTGTTTTTGCCATACCAACCAGATGCTTTGCCTTGTTGTTGGGATAGGAAACACTGCGGATGTAACCAAACACTTCATCAATGGAAGCGGCTGCCAGCGATTCCGGCTCTGGAAATCGGGTAAACAGCGCAGGCGAAATTTGGTTGATTCGCTTATCGGTGCATTGGGCTGATAATATAACCGCGACCAGTAGTTCGTAGGGATTGGAAAAATCCAGCTCCGTTTTAGGATCAGGGTAGTGTTGGGTAAAATAGTCTATAAAGCGATGAAAGCGTTCTTTCTTTTGCATGTGGTAATATAGGTGCAGCCCGGGCAGTAATGTGTGAAGGATATGCCACTTCCAGTTGTATGGTACAACCATGAAGAAGCTTAACCTACAGCGCATAACTGCCCGGGCTGTAAAAAACTAAAATCCACCCGCTGGTTACGAAGATCGTAAACGGGCAGGTGGATTTGCTGGATGATTTTTTGAGTAATTCAGAATAGTCTGAACCGTGTTGGGCCTTGGCTGACGCTCTATCTTATTCATTAAAGCTCTCAGCTCAAGGGCTTCCAGAAAGAAAGTCATCAGATCCGGCTCCGACATTAGGGCGTCTTCAACGAGCAGACTCTCCTCTGGAGAAGTCTCTTCATAGACATACCGGACTACATCATCTTGGGTAAATGTTTTTATCATAACTCGGCGAACGTTTGCTCAGTTGTTTGCGCAAATTAATTAACGCATAACGCATACGTCCCAAAGCCGTGTTGATGCTGACGCCGGTTGCATCGGCTATCTCTTGGAAACTCATTTCCTCGTAGTGCCGCATGATGAGCACCTGACGTTGTTGTTCCGGCAATCGCTGAATCAACTCGCGCAAATGCTCGTGTGTTTCCTGCCGAATCTGGAGTGATTCAACGGAATCCTCCGCAAACTCAAGCGTATTAAACACACTGCTTCCGTCTTCAAACACCACACTGGGGTAGCGTTTATCTTTTCGGAAATAGTCAATCGCCAAGTTGTGAGCTATTCGGATAATCCAGGGTAAGAATTTTCCCTCCTCGTTGTATCTACCCGACTTGAGCGTATCCACGGCCTTTATGAACGTGTCCTGCATCAGGTCTTCCGCTACGTACTGGTCTTTTACGATCAGATAAATAGTGGTATAAATCTTCGATTTGTGCCGTTGCACTAATTTAGCAAAGGCTTTCTCATTACCACGGATGTACAGGGAAATCAACTCACTGTCGTTTACCTGGGCTTTTTCCATTTTCAGTAAGACAATTAGGTAACGTAGAGTTGTGTTTCGATAGTGTATATGAGGTTATGTTTTTTGTAAACTTACTACTATTCAAGACTTGAAAATAAAGGAAAACTATGTCAAAATCCAAATATATATAGCAAAAAATCTGCCAGAGCGTATGTTTTCTTAGAAAAAGTCAATTTACATCGAGAAAAAATACCCTATCGTTGGCGTCTCACAAAGATAGCTTTTTCAGGGAAATAATTGTATTTACGTTATGATTATATCCTTTGGATTCATGTGGTTCCCATTTAGTTTAGTTTCCTCTCAATTTTTTATTGCTTCCTTTAATAAACCACCAATGAAAAAGTCTCAATACGTGTACAAAAGTAAGTATGTATTAGGGATGGTGAGAATGAAAATAAAGCCCTTGCACGCAACACATTGATTTAGTGTAGTTAATCAGTATTTTCGTGTCCCCTATTGTCTTGCCTTATTGCTGTTGAAATTCTATGAGACTCGTTTGGCTTGTACCTCTGATACTACTGCCTGGCTGGTGTGTCACCTGCTTCGCCCAGTCGTGTCCCAAGCTGCCTGAACTAAATTTCGACCGGCGGAGTGACATCTCGTATATAGATAGTCTACTGACTCTGGGCCGAACGCATCGAAAAATAGCTGTCCAATTACCCCAAGGGCGTACCAATGATACGCTTCGGCTGGAAGGTCTCCGCTTTATGTCCATTGTATTTAAGCAAATGAGGGGGGCAGGCTATGACAGTAGCTACTTCTACGCAAAACAGCTGGAAAAAAAAGCCAAAGGATATCACAACAGTCTTTACATCGTTCGGGCTATGATGCTTCAGGAGTACTACTTGAGGGCGGTGAAGGATAACTACCCTCAGGCACTCCAGATTAATCAACAGGCGCTGGAATTATGCAAAAAACTCCCTCCCGAAAGTTCGCCCTGCTGGCAGATACAAATGAACATGGGAGATATCTACAGGCTGTTGAAAGAATATGACAATGCGCTGACGAACTACCGGCTTTCATTAACATTCCTTAGCGCAAACACATCGCTGTCGCCCAAAAACAGAAAACTTCTGATGAGCCAGGCGATAAGCCAGATGGGCGAAATCTACGAAATTCAGGGGCAGTACGGGAAAGCTCGTGGCGCGTATGATTCAAGTCGGCAAATTGCGCTGGAAACTCACTCGAAAGTCAATCTGGCCTATGCCAATGAACGGCTCGGTGATTTTTTTATCAATCGGCACCAGCCAGAAAACGCTATAATGGTTTTTGGCGAAGCATTAACCATCTGGAGTCAATTGGCTGATCGAGCCGGGCAGGCCTCTGTTTGGGCGCGGTTATCGGAATGTTACACACTCACCAATAAGCCAAATCTGGCCATTGAGTATGGTGAGAAAGCGGTGTCTGTTGCGCGGGAAGCGGGCTTTTTACGTATCCGGCAAATGGCAGCTCATTCATTGTATCGTGCCTACCGACTAACTAATCAGCCTGTTCGGGCACTGGCCATGTATGATGAGTACAGCTTGTTGACCGATAGCCTGGAAAATCTCAAACGGGTAGAAGAGTTGTCAGCCATGCAGCAGAAGTATGCTGTGGATCAGGTAATTACAGTTGCCGAAAATGAGCGATACGTGCAACTGCAACAATTGACCAATGTGCGACGGGAAGCTGAACTGGAACGATTGCGGGCGGAATCAGAACGTAATCAGTTAGTAGCTAAAACCCGCATGAGTCAACTTAAGCAGTCGATAGAAACAGAACACCTGAAGGCTGAGTCGCAAAAGAACCGTCTGGAGCAGCTGGCGAACATTGACAAGCTACGGCGTGATATTGAACAGGCCGATTTGCTTAGGATCGTTCTGGTTGGGGGTATAGCTATGTTGTGGGGTTTTATTGCTGTTTATTACCGGAAGAACCGATTAATCAGTCGGCAAAAACGAGAAATTGAAGGCCTCAATCACGATCTGGAAGATAAAGTGCTGGCAAGAACGGCCGAATTAAAGCTGGCTAACGATCAACTGAGGGCTAAAAATCGGGAGATTGAAGAGGCTTTACTACGTGGCCAAACGCTCGAACGAAAGCGAATGGCCGCTGATCTACACGATAACCTGGGTGGACTGTTAGCTGCCATCCGAACGAGTTTATCCGCACTTAATCCCGACAGAATGGCTGATGGGGAGCAAAAGATCTACCATAATCTGCTAACTATGAGCAAAGAGGCATTCGCCGAGGTGCGTTATTTGTCACACAACCTCCAACCCGATGAACTGGAAAAACAGGGCCTGGCTGAAGCCCTCACCCGGCTGGTCGATAAGTTAAATCATACCCAGAAGATCGAGTTTCATTTAGACCACGCCGAATTATCCCGGTTAGGCAAAACCACGGAGTTTAATTTATATTCAATCTGTATTGAATTGTGCAGCAATATCATCCGTCACTCCGAAGCAACACAAAGCGACATCCTGTTTAAGCGATTTGCCAATGAGTTAAATATGATTGTAAAGGATAATGGCTGTGGGATGAATCCAGATGATGCAACGGGTATGGGGTTGCGTAATATTCAGGCCCGGATGGAGTTGATTCAGGGTCGTTACGAAATCCACTCCGGTGTGGGTGAAGGAACGACCTTCATTTTTATTCTGCCATTGAACAAAGCCTAACCGAGGCTTACTTAATTAACCTGTCCTTCTACCAGAAAACTGTTTTTGTCGAAATACGGAAGTTTCTGGAATCCTGATAGCCTGTAATGGTTTACGCGCCATTGACCTCCAGTTGGACCACTTTCCAGCAAAAGATTGCGCTCAGATGAATATAAAGGGTTGCTGGTTTGCAAAAACGCTTCAATCCGGCGCGGCTGGTGTGTTACAGAATCGACCTGTACTATAAGAGACTGAACGGTTAGTTGATCGGCTGAATTTTTCAGCGTGTATTGGTACGTGAGTGAATCGGGTCGGGTAATCTGATAACTGGTTCGGAGAGCTGGTTTATTGATGTCGGCCTGCGTGAATAAGGCCAGTTCACGGCTCCAGTTAATTTCGCGGGTATGCTGCTGACTTCGGGTATCATTGATACTGACGGCCTTTCTTACCAATGGCTTCCGCACCGAGAGATCCGCGATTTGCTGCTTAACAAACCCCAGTACATCATAATAAACGTTTGGCTGATCTTGGCGGGCGGGATTGGTACAACTACTGATGACGAATTGTAATAGTATAAAAACAGAGAAAATAAAACGCATAAATCAGGGCAAAACGGTGCTGGTTTGGAAAGACCTTACAAAACTTCCAACACGTTTTTTGGTAAATCGGTTTGGGTAATCAATTTCTAACCCAAATTTGCATTTAGTTTGAAGGAAAGGTGTTGTCCATAAGAAGAAAGATGCGAAACCGTCCTTTTGTCTTTCTTCTTATATCTTCTGTTTAGTCGTCTCTTTATTTGATTCTATGGAATACGATGTGATTTTTATAGGTTCG
This sequence comes from Spirosoma spitsbergense DSM 19989, assembly GCF_000374085.1. Classification (GTDB taxonomy): domain Bacteria; phylum Bacteroidota; class Bacteroidia; order Cytophagales; family Spirosomataceae; genus Spirosoma; species Spirosoma spitsbergense. The sequence goes on from NZ_KB893544.1 coordinate 12,691, forward strand.
GGACCCGGTGGTTATACCGGGGCCATTCGCTGTGCCCAACTTGGTCTGAAAACGGCTATTATTGAAAAATATCCGACTCTTGGCGGAACGTGTTTAAACGTTGGCTGCATTCCGTCGAAAGCCCTGCTCGACTCGTCAGAGCATTACTTCAATGCCGCTCACACTTTTGCTGAGCACGGTATCAAGTTAAATGACCTGGAGGTTGATCTGGGGCAGATGATCGCACGGAAGGCCAACGTTGTCGATCAGACTACGAAGGGAATAACCTACCTGATGAAGAAAAATAAGATTGACGAGTTACATGGCCTGGGGTCATTCGTTGATCCTCATACTATCAAAATAACGAAGGACGATGGATCAGAACAAACCATCAAAGGTAAAAACATCGTGATTGCCACTGGCTCGAAACCTTCGTCATTTCCCTCCATGCCGATTGATAAGAAGCGGGTTATTACGTCTACTGAAGCGCTGACGCTTACCGAAATACCAAAACACATGATTGTGATTGGTGCCGGGGTGATTGGTGCCGAATTAGGCTCTGTATACGCCCGACTTGGGTCGAAGGTGTCGTTTGTGGAGTTTTTCGATTCCATGATACCGACAATGGATAAAACAATGGGCAAGGAATTGCAGAAATCCATCAAAAAGCTCGGTGCCGATTTTTACTTCAGCCATAAGGTGACCAAGGTTGAAAACAAAGGCGACGAAGTCGTGGTGACAATGGATACGCCCAAAGGCGAAAGCACTACCCTCACCGGCGACTACTGCCTGGTATCCGTTGGTCGTCGGCCCTATACGGACGGCTTGAATCTGGAAGCTGCCGGGTTGCAAACGGACGCGAAGGGCAAGCTTGACGTCGACAACCACCTGCGTACCAGCGTACCGCACATCTACGCCTTGGGCGATGTGATTCGGGGGGCTATGCTGGCGCACAAGGCGGAAGAAGAAGGGACCTTCATTGCCGAAACCATTGTGGGTCAAAAACCTCATATCCACTACAAGCTGATTCCGGGCGTGGTGTACACCTGGCCGGAAGTAGCTTCTGTAGGATACACCGAAGAGGAAGTGAAGCAGGAGGGTCTTCCCTACAAAGTAGGGTCTTTCCCGTTTAAGGCATTAGGCCGGGCGCGGGCCAGTATGGACATCGATGGCCTGGTGAAGGTACTGGCACATAAAGAAACCGACGAGATTCTGGGGGTTCACATTATTGGTGCCCGTGCCGCCGACATTATTGCCGAAGCTGTAGTGGCCATGGAGTTCCGGGCATCGGCCGAAGATGTGTCGCGTATGTCACACGCACACCCAACCTATACCGAAGCCTTCAAAGAAGCCTGTCTGGCCGCTACGGATAACCGGGCTATTAATATGTAATTTACCAGTGAAAGAACAAAAGCCCGGCTGCTGTGAGGTAGCCGGGCTTTTTATGTTTGAAATCTATAACTTTGAGGTAAATCAAAGCTACCTGCTTATGCCTGTTATCTCGATGTTCTATGGTATTATCATTCGTATGTTTTACTTCGATAATAAAGAACATCATCTACCTCATATCCATGTAGAGTACTCTGGACAAAATGCTGTTGTTTCTATACCAGCAGGAGATTTACTTACGGGTAAATTCCCTGCCGGAAAATTGAAACTGGTACAAGCCTGGATAGAAATTCACGAAGACGAATTAATGGCAAACTGGCAATTAGCAACCGAAGGTAGCACTGTTTTTAAGATAGATGCATTGAAATAGATAGTATGAGAATCCTGACTACTATAGCACCCTTGCCTGACTACAGACTTGCCTGTACATTTGAAGATGGAACAGAGAAGATTGCTAATATTACCCAATACCTTCATTCAGAAGTATTTAAACCTTTGACCGACCTAAGGCTATTTAATATGGTGCAGAATCGGCAATATTACGTGGAATGGCTTGATGGCGAGGTCGACTTGAGCGCCGATACGTTATGGTACATAGGCGAACTGATAGAAGCCTAGATACCATACCTGACCGCTACCGATAACCGGGCGATTAATATGTAATTTACCAGTGAAAGAACAAAAGCCCGGCTGCTGTGAGGTAGCCGGGCTTTTCTGTATCTTGCCTGCTTAATCTATACAACTCCTGAATGATGAAAAAAACGCTTACACTTCTCTTAAGCCTGCTTGTTAGTTATAGCTATGCTCAAAATGCTGACTCGGTTGCCATCCGAAAAATTTACAATGAAGCGCTCTCGAATGGTAAATCCTATGAGTGGCTACGACACCTCACCAAGCAGATCGGCCCCCGACTAAGCGGCTCTGCCGGTGCCCAAAAAGCCGTTGACTGGACGAAACTGGTAATGGAGCAACAGGGTTTTGATCGAGTATTTTTGCAGGACGTCATGGTGCCCCATTGGGTTCGTGGTGCAAAAGAGGAAGCCTTTATTCACATCGGAAAACAGAAAATGACGGTGCCTATTGCTGCCCTGGGCGGTTCGGTGGCGACACCGCCGAGAGGTATCGAAGCGCAGGTAATTGAGGTGAAAAGTTTCCCCGAATTACGGGCACTCGGTCCTGAGAAGGTAAAGGGTAAAATCGTGTTTTACAACCGCCCGATGGACCCGACGAAAATTAACACATTCGAAGCCTACGGTGGAGCCGTAGACCAGCGCGCTAATGGGGCAACCGAAGCGGCCAAACTCGGTGCCGTCGGGGCTATTGTTCGCTCCATGACCAATGTACACGACGACAACCCGCACGTGGGCGGCATGCGCTATGGCACTGGCGTTGCGCTGATTCCAACAGCCGCCATTAGTACCAACGGAGCTGATTTGCTCAGCAAGTCCCTGAAAGAAAATCCGTCCCTGACTTTCTATTTCAAACAGAATTGCGAAACTCTGCCCGATGCTAAATCCTATAACGTAGTCGGTGAAATTAAGGGTAGTGAAAAACCCGACGAAATTATTGTGGTGGGCGGACACCTGGATTCCTGGGACCTGGCCGAAGGTGCTCATGATGACGGTGCCGGTTGTGTACAGTCGATGGAAGTGCTGCGAATCATGAAAGCCCTGGGCATTAAGCCTAAGCGGACCATCCGGGCGGTCATGTTTATGAACGAAGAGAACGGCCTGCGTGGCGGAGTTCAATACGCTGACCTGGCAAAGAAAAACAACGAAAAACACATTGCAGCCGTCGAGTCCGACAATGGTGGTTTTACACCGCGTGGTTTCGGTATTGTCGGAAAACCCGAGCAGCGGGAAAAAATCATGGCCTGGAAACCATTGTTGTCTCCCTACGGACTAGCTGAAATCGGGCCGGGTGGAGGAGGGGCCGATATTGGTCCCCTTGCTCAAACGGGCACCGTGTTACTAGGCTTTAAACCTGATTCGCAGCGGTACTTTGATTACCATCATACAACGGTCGACCGGTTTGAAGCCGTTAGTCAGCGTGAGCTGGAATTGGGAGCAGCGTCTATGGCGGCAATAGTTTACCTACTGGATGCGTATGGTTTGTGATAGGTAGCTTACAGGTTTTTATCAATGATTTTCGTTGCTTCCTCGAGCGCGCCCGGTAAGGGCGCGCTTCGTTTTACAATCTTACCTTTTCGATTAATGACCATAGCCGAAATTTCGTCATTGGCCCTGAATCGACTTATGGCATCCATGAGCTGATCATCCGTCAATAGCAGATGGTCGCCGGAGAGGTTGCGCCGGGTGGCAAATTCGGGCCAGAGGTTTTTGTCGTTGTCTGACATGGGGACGTATATCAACGCAAAATCGCGCGGACTGTAGGTGTTGCGTACCCGCTGGGCATCGAGCGCGGCCTGTCGGCCAGCTTCATTACTAGGGGAGGTGAGTAGCAGGTAAATTACCTTTCCCCGGTTGGCATCGATAACCTGGTCTAATAGTCCAGAACCGCTGCCGAAATCATTGCGGGTAACGAACACACCGGGCGAAATTTCCAGTGCAGCGGTTCGCGTACCAGCTTTACGCAACGTTTGCATAGCTGACCTGATTCGGGTACTGTCTTTTACTTCCAGTCCGTACAGCTCATCCAGCGATGCCGCTAGTTTTGAATCCCTGATCTGAGGACGGGCGTAATCGTACAGCAACCGGGCGAAATTAAGCGTCAAACCGGGCAGCGTCGTCGTCAGCCAGTAAGCAGCCAGGTAATCGACGGCGGTGCTATCGTATTGCCGTATACTTCGCTGAATGAGTGTTTCGTAATTAACCAGGCGCTGGAGCGTATCCGGGCTCCGTTTCACCAACCCATCGAAAAACCGTAAATCGGCGGCCCGGGCGGAGTTTTGCTGGGCATAATCGCGAAGCCGGGTACGCTCATCAGCCGTAAGGTTTTTGCCGTATCGCTCCAGCAAAAGAGCCAGCGCCCGCACGGTGATGCCGTTGGTTCGGGTACTGGCATCAGTCGTGAGCCGTTGGGTAGCATAAGCCGCAAATCGGTTCATGGCTGATGCGCGGGCCGCCGTGAGCAGAATATTGTTAGGAGGCCGGAGCGAATCATCTAAAGAAGTAGGCAACTTTTCATTTTCATACGTGGCTTTATCGTACAGAAAAGCAGCCGCGTTGTAGGTATTGTTTCCGGCAATCCAGCGAGCCGTTAGCGGAAACGGTTTCTCTTTCGTTGCAAACTGCCGGAACGGAGCCTGGTAGGCCGTAGAGAGCGACCGAAACGCATCGACGTTATTGCGGTTTTCAACCATCTCCGAAAGCTTTTTGCCATCGGGTTTGTCGGGGTAAGTAGCTTCAAACGCTTTGTAGCGGGCAAACTGTTGGTTCACCTGCGCATTTACCCCACCAAACCTGAAAGGAACGGCCATTGAGAAGAGTGAGTCGGCATTTAGGTCAAGCGTGAGCGTACCGGGAGCGGCCAGAAACGCGGTTGAAATACGTCCGTAGTTAAAATACATTTCCTCCTGCGGATAAATCAGCGGCATCGTAACCCGGAATGTTCCGTCAACACTCAGCGGAGCAGGCCGTACCAGCTCCCTATTAGCCTGCAATACGTTGTTTCGGCTGATTAGTACGGTAGAGGCTTCCCGGTACATCCGGGCCGATAGATTACGAATACGGCCCGTTACGATGACAGAGTCCGTTTGGGCCTGACTTGAAAAAGGGAATAAGAAGGGTATAACGAATAAGTTAATCAGAATACAGAAACGTTTTTTCATTGCTTTAGTAAGAACAGACAAAGCAATAACAAACGAAAACCCCAAACAGTCAACTGCTTATTAAAAAAGCTGCAGGCTCACTTCGTTTTTATGCCGTGATAGTCCTCCTGTTCTTCATAGTCAGTGCGTAGAGGATGGCCAACCCAATCGGTCGGCAGCAGAATTCGGCGAAGGTCGGGGTGATGCTCAAAATGAATACCAACCAGGTCGAAGGCTTCACGCTCGTGCCAGTCGGCGGTGCGCCAGATGTGGGCAATGCTTGGTACAGATGGTAGTTTGGCCGAACCGGTAGCCCGGGATACAATGACCTTCATCATCAGATTGTGTTCGTACGGAATAGACGTGAGGTTATAAACGACCTCCATCGTATCGGCTTCCGGGCCGTTATCGATGCCGGTAACGCAGGCCAGCAGATCGAAAAAGAGCCGGTCATCGTCACGCAGAAACTGACAGATAGCTACCAATCTAGCTGCTGGAACGGTAAGGTATGGTTGTAAGTTCTGAGTACTAATCTGAATATCAGTCCCAAATTGGTCAGTAAGGAGGTCAGTTAGTTCAGGGAAGGTCATACATAGATTAATACGGATTCGTATCAGGACTACTACGGGTGTCTATAATTCGAAGAACCGTTATTACTTGGTTGTTTACTTCATAACAGATGACATTGAATTTGTCAATCTTCACTTTTCTAACGTCAGGCACTTTTTCAGATAGGAATCCAACACTTGGCATGGATTCGATCAGGTCCAGTTTTTGGTAATAACTATCTACAAAGCGAATCGCCAGTTCCGGTGACCACTGCTCGTCCAAAAATTCAATGACTTTTATCAGGTCAGCTTCCGCTAAATCGGATACAATTAGCCTCGGGCCGACAGCCATTGTTCTATTTTTTGCTTGTGTTCGGCCATTGTGCTGTACTTGCCGTTTCTGACATCTTCCCGGGCTTTTTCCAGTCCAGCTACCTGTTCATCCGTTAGGTCGTCCAGTATATCATACTCGCGGGACAGAATCCGACTTACTTCGGCCAGAATTGTCTCGTCTTCTATCTCATCCACTAAGTGATGGATTTTGCTTTTCATTTCCTGAATGCTCATAACGTATTGGCTTAGTTACTGAAAGATACAAATTATCAAAAAGCAAAAGGGTTTTTATCTGGCCCAGAGCGCGTATCTATGATGTTTAACAGACGAATCGTATTATGGTCTTCAATCAGGTAATACAGGTAGTGGGTCTTGGCAATGAGTCGTTTTCTCAGTAAGGAATTCTCGGCGTGACTCATGCCGATATACGGCTGACTATCAATAATATCCAACTGCCGGTAAAACTCATCGACGAATCGAATGGCGGCTTCAATTGATCTATTTTCCTCAATATAGTCCCGTAAGGAGTTGAATTGTTTTACGGTTGTTTCGGCCCAGATTATCTGTTTAGCCATTTACGACGCTGTTGTTTCATTTCTTCATGCGATACGGTTTTACCTTCTTCATGGTCCTGAATGGCTCTGTCAAGTTCTTGACGCTGATTGGTAGTTAACTCCGCTAACGTCGCTAAAGGTACCGTATCGTCGGCCAATATGGCTTTCGCCGAATTGAATAAGCGTTCCAATGCAGGCTCGTCCTCTATTTCATCCACCAAATGATGGATTTTACTTTTCATTTCCTGAATGCTCATTGGCGTAGTCACTTGTTACTGAAAGATACAACGGTTAATTCTAAAAACGGTTTCTCTCAAATAGGTTTTATAGATAACAGCAACACCTCATCGAAAGGTTTGAAACCGGCCCAGCCGCACTGTACATCTTTTTTTCGGTTCGTATGTTGAAATTGAAAAGTCGCTTTCAAGTCAGCATAACCGCGTTCGTACACTAAATAGTGTTTTACCAGCGAGTCAGACTTTTCGCTAATGGCATACTCGTTAAATGTTACTGAGTCCTTCTGTATCGTCAGGAGTATCCCGCATCCATCAATAGCCGCGTAGTTGGATAACCTTCCCGTTGCTTCAACGACGGAACCTAATGCTGGGTCAGGATTGATCGTTACTGGTTCGTCTTTGTGGCAGGACAATAGGCCTGCTATCAGAAAGAGAGCAAGGTGTTTTTTCATGACCGTTCATTTTTTATACAGACCCACTTCGGCGCAAAAGAGTTGGAAACGGGTTTAGCAATCCTTACGCCAGCCAGGCTAGCCACTGCATCCAGTTCTGGACCCAGAATAAAAACTTCGCAGCGAATTTGGCCGCTGGTGCTGAGGATGGTTCCAGCGTCAGGCTGTTGTTGTTGAAATTGGTATCCATATAGACTTTTTGCCTGGGATCAACAGTTGCCCACACGGCTTTGGCGTTCTGGGTGAGGGTGAACTGGCGCTGGTGCTCTTTACCGTCCCAGTGTAGTGTGACTTCTTTGTTATTGTCGAAATGCACCAGAATGTCTACCGGTACCATACCGTCGCCACTACGCCGAATGGTAACGATGGTCTGCTTCTTTTTGTCCAGCGTTTTGTTTTTGAGCGAATGCAAGGAGTAATCCACTACGTTCTCGCCGTACAAAACCTGTTTGAAAAACCAGTTCATATCGGCCCCGTACTTACTGCCTAATCGTTTCGGAACAATTTCGTTGACAATGTCGATGAAGTTCTGCCCGTTGGGGTGTTTGAACTGCCAGCGGATAAAGTACGTCTGCATGATTTCGTCCATCACGGGGCTCCCTACCAGCCCCTCCAGCGTTCGGAGCCAAGTAGCGGTTTTGAAGTACGTGAGCACCCCATACTGCCCGTCGGGTAGTTGCCACGTATTGCCAAATGACGAACCGATGGCCGGATTGTTCTGATGTACGTACCCATCCCGCGAACTTTCCATATCGCCCATCCGGAATCCCAATAAATCAATTTGCGACGAGTGCGGGCCGTAGGTTTCGTCCATAATCCGGCCTTCGTAGTACTGGTTGAATCCTTCGTCGAGCCAGGCTTCCTCAAACTCGTTGGAGGCCAATAGCTGCATGAAGTACTGATGACCAAATTCATGAATCGTTACCTCTTCCGGAAAACGCGCCCCATTGGGCATCGCCCAGACAGTACCGGCGGTGATGAATGTGGGATATTCCATACCAAAGGAGCCACTGGCGTGCAGGGGCGGATCAACAATGGTCAGGTTGGGAAACGGATAGCGGCCCAGGTGTTTGTCGAAGTAGGCAAGGGCTGCTTTGGCCGCATCGATATGGCGTTGCGCCTGATTCCGGTGCTCCGGCTGCATGACTAACTCTATACTGACTTCCCCGCCCGAAGGCCGTTTCCATTTGTCGTTTATCACCTCAAAATGAGGGGAAGCCGTCCAGGCGAAATCCACTACATCTTCGGCATGATAAAGGATGGTTTTAGTACCGTTCTGGTGTAGCTTTTCCGATTGATACAAACCCGTGGCACTGACCCAATATTCTTTTGGCGTGGTGATGTTGACATCATACACCCCGTAGTCAGCATAGAATTCGGAGTTTGCATGAAACTGGTGGCAATTCCACTGGCCCACTGTAGCATAGCGGGTACCGGCGGGTTCGTACACGCCAATTTTAGGAAACCACTGTCCTACCAGGAAGAAGTCGCGGCTGAATCCCGTACGGGCAAAGATTTTCGGCAGTTTCGCCTTGAATAAAAGGTCCAGCGTAATGGTTTCGCCCGGCCCAACGGCCTTGCTCAGGGGTACCCGGATTACGGTATGGTCACTGGCGTTGCTATCGTCGGGCTGGATGTATTGATATACAAGTGTTTCTGAAGCCGTGTTCCCCGAACCCCGTCGTTTCATGGAGAGTATATCGATGGAACCATAAGCGTTTTCTTTCTCATTCCGGTCGATGGTGGTCCCTCGCAACTGCCCGCCCGATTCGCGCATAAACGTCGACTTTTCATTCCGAAACGCATTGAGGTACAGGTGAAATCGTAATTCACGAATGACATCGCTGGATGCGTTTTTCCAGGTAAGCGTTTCGCGCCCGTTCAGTTTTTTAGTAGCCGGGTCGAGCGTTACGTCGATCTGGTAGTTAGCCAGCCGCGGACTCAACGGCTGCGGAAAAATAGGCTTCGCCGACTGGGCGAAGCCAAAACCAGACAGCAGTAGGAGCAGGGCAACTTTCATTGGTATAGAAGGACAAATAGGAACAGCATATCAAACACGAAATCATAGCTGCAAGGTAATTGAAAAACCGGTCTGCCAGCCCGAAAGCCTGCTGACATAGGGCTGTCACATCCCCCATTTACCTTTGTTTCGGACAATAAACCAAACGAAGTCTCATGGAATTGATACCGCTGTTTTTACGCGAAATGGAGCAGGAAGCGCAAACAACCCGCAAAATGCTGGAACGTATTCCGGATGATAAATACGACTGGCAACCGCACCCAAAAAGCATGACCATCCGGCAGTTGGCGACTCATATTGCCGAATTACCCACCTGGGTAACGATGGTGCTGACAACGGACGAACTGGATTTTGCCAGTAATCCCTACCAGCCGACCGAAATAAACACTACTGCCGACCTGATGAACTACGCCGAAAGCTGTCTGGCCAATGGCCGGTTGCAGTTGGTACCCGAAAATGAATCCCTATTGACAAAACCCTGGACACTGCGGGACGGAGAGACCATTTATATGCATTCGCCCAAACATGAGATGATTCGAACAACGTTCTGCCAAGTCGTGCATCACCGCGCTCAGCTGGGTGTTTACCTGCGATTACTCGACATTCCGATTCCTGGCAGCTACGGACCCAGTGCGGATGAACATTGAGTTTCCCTGCGATGTGTCAGGTTGGGAAAGCCATCGGGTCCTCCCCAAACCTGACACATCGCAAACCTAATCTACTTTGGTTTACGATTCCTTTCCTTCCCTTATTGCCAAAATCAACGCTGTTTTCAGTTCATGAAGGTGTTTTTCCAATCCTACCGGGTAAGTATGCGGATTCACAAATCGCTTCACGCCCGGATGCAATCCGGCCAGTTGCGTCTGCACCCGCGCCCGTACCGAATGAATATCGGGAAGTTCATAAACGCATTTGCCCGCATCAAAAATGGGTACTAATAAATCTTCGTAGGGCTGGTTCGCGTCAAAACGCCGGCGTTTTGTGAAATCGAGCGGATCAATCATTGTGACATCTTTATCCATCCCGGCTTCTTCTTCGGTATTATAAATCATGTCGGCCAGAAAACCGCGTTCATCCCGAAAGCGACGTACCTGCTGAATACCGGGCGTTGAGATTTTGATGGCCTGCTCCGAGAGTTTCATTTTGTACGACCACCGACCCGTCTCACTATCTTTCAGCGCGGCCAGTTTGAACACACCGCCCAGGGCGGGCTGGTCAAAAGCGGTGACGAGTTTAGTACCTACTCCCCATACGGTTATTGCTGCTCCCTGCTGCTTTAAACTCCCTATAATTGTTTCGTCGAGGTCGTTGCTGGCTACGATGGCTGTATCCTGAAAACCGGCCTCATCCAGCAATTTACGGGCTTCTATACTGAGGTAGGCCAGGTCGCCGGAGTCGAGCCGGATACCGGCTAGTTTATGCCCCTGCTGTTCCAGTTTTCGCCCCGTTTCTATTGCATGTCGAACGCCCTGTAGCGTATCATAGGTATCAACCAGCAGGGTTACGTTGTTGGGCAGTACCTGCGCATACGTGTCAAATGCTTGTTGCTCATTGGCAAACGCCATCACCCAACTGTGGGCGTGGGTACCCCGCACGGGGATGTCGTAGAGTTTACCGGCCAGTACATTCGAGGTGCCGTCGCAGCCGCCAATATAAGCCGCCCGGCTGGCTGTCATACCCCCATCAACGCCCTGCGCCCGGCGCAGGCCAAACTCCAGTATGGTGTCAGATTGGGCTACCAACCGCAGTCGGGCGGCTTTAGTGGCAATCAGTGATTCAAAATTAATGAGATTTAGCAGGGGTGTTTCCAGCAGCTGACACTGTAAAATCGGACCGCGAACCCGCACCAGCGGCTCGTTGGGAAACGCGGCTGTTCCTTCGGGCATAGCCTCTACGCTACACGTGAGTTTCAGCGTAGCCAGGTACGCCAGAAAAGCAGGTTCGAACAGGGGTTTCCCATCGTTGCCGGTCAGCGTTTGCAAATAGCGCAGATCTTTTTTTGAGAAACCAAAATGCTCGATATAGCCGATTACGTTTGCCAGCCCACAGGCTATCGTGAAACCACCACCGAACGGGTTCCTGCGAAAATACAGATTGAAAACTGCCTCTTTTTCAGCGGTTTCAGACTTCCAGTAGGCATAGGCCATCGTTACCTGATACAGGTCCGTCAACAGACTAAGAGAGGTGTCGTAAAGCTTGTTTGTCATACAGGGCGAAAGTAAAACAAGATGACTTCATAGAAAATTTATGAGGATAAAAACAAAATGGTCGTTACTTTGGTCTGATAATTGTGAGGGGCTGTTTTGCTGTCACTATAATCGATTGACAATAGGATAAATATCTACCGCTCTCGTACCACCATGCAGAAGTTAAGCTTATCTCAATCGCTCCAGCAGAAGTTATCTCCGCAACAAATCCAGTTTATCAAACTGTTGCAGATTCCCACGGTTGAGTTGGACACCCGGATTGAAGAAGAACTTGAAATCAATCCGGCGTTGGAAGAGGGCATGGATGAGGAGTATGATCAGAAGGAGGAAGACGACTCTTTCGATGAGGCAGATGAGTACAAGGAGCGTGACGATGAGCTGGATATAGATCGGTATATTCAGGACGAAGACTACGGTGGATACAAAATGCAGGGTGATGGTAATTATGCCGAAGAAGAACGGGACATGCCATTGGCAACCAGTTCGAGTCTGATGGATTCCCTGCTCCAGCAGTTTGGTTACCTGACATTAACCGATCAGCAGCGTATTGTTGGTTTACAGCTTATTGGGAGCATTGAAGCAGATGGCTACATCCGGCGGTCACTGCAAGCTATCGTAAATGACCTTGCCTTTGGTCAGAATGTGTTCACCGACACCGAAGAGGTGCAAGACATGCTGCACAAAATTCAGTCGTTCGATCCACCGGGTATTGGTGCCCGTACGCTTCAGGAATGCCTGATTCTGCAACTGAAGCGCAAAGATACTTCCGACCCGTATAATACGCTGGCTATTCGGATCATTGATGATTTCTTCGACGAATTTTCCAAGAAGCATTACGACAAAATTCAGCGTCGGCTCGGTATCAGTGACAATTCGCTGAAAAAAGTGATTGATGTCATCATTAAACTCAATCCAAAACCCGGCTCCGTAGATGGTGAATCCAGTACGGCCCAATACCTGGTTCCCGACTTTATTCTGACCAGCAGCAATGGCAAACTGGAACTGACGCTGAACTCGAAGAATGCGCCCGAACTGCGCATCAGCCGCTCCTTTGCCGATATGCTCGATACCTACGACAAAAGCAAAAAGCAGAATAAAAATCTGAAAGAGACGGTCACGTTCGTTAAGCAGAAACTGGATGCCGCCAAGTGGTTTATTGACGCCATCAAGCAACGCCAGCAAACACTGCTCAGGACCATGAATGCCATTGTGCGCTTTCAGTACGATTTCTTCCTGACGGGCGACGAATCCAGGCTCAGGCCCATGATTCTTAAAGATATTGCAACCATGATCGATATGGACGTTTCGACCGTATCGAGGGTGGCCAACAGTAAAGCCGTACAAACCGAATTTGGCATTTACCCGCTCAAATATTTCTTCTCCGAAGGTATTTCGACCGACACGGGCGAAGATGTGAGCAGTCGTGAAGTAAAGAATATCCTGAGAGACCTGATTGACACCGAGCCTAAACTGCACCCTTTATCGGACGACAAACTCGAGAAGATTCTGAACGATAAAGGCTACAACATTGCCCGCCGGACTGTTGCCAAATACCGTGAGCAACTCAATATCCCGGTGGCCCGGCTGAGGAAACAGCTTTAATCAGTTATCAACAAACGGTTATCAGTTATCAATATTACCGTCTTATTTTTGCCGCTGAGTTTTGATAACCGATAACTGATAGCTGTTCATTGACTACTTCTTTTGCCCGCTTACTTTCGGTCGTTCTCCATCCGTTACTAATGCCGACTTTGCTGTTTGGCCTGCTCCTGTTTCAGGTTCCTGCGGTATTGGGGATGGATGCTTTTGCCGGCTCAGTACGTTTAAGCCTGCTGGTACTGGTTTTTGTTGGCACGTTTGCCGTACCGTCCCTCCTGATTTATTACCTTTTTCGTAGCGGCTACGTTCAGAGTTTATACCTGAATACACTGGCTGACCGCCGTTTGCCTTTTTTTCTGACGGCACTGGTCTATCTCTTTCTGGCCTATCTCTTCGCGTTCCGAATGGAGGGGATTTCCAGACTTGCCCCCGAAATCGGGATACTGATTGGTGGTATCGCCGTTTCTATTCTTCTGGTTGGTATTATCAGCCTATCCTGGCAGATCAGTGCGCACAGTGTCGGTATTAGCGGAGTTGTCGGCATTATTGGCAGTATAATGCTCCGATTTAGTATAACCGATTTATTCTTCCCGTTTCTTTTGCTGATCTTGTTAACCGGTTTGGTTGTCAGTGCCCGGCTAAAACTCAACGCGCACACGCCAGCCCAGGTTAACGCTGGTCTGGTGCTGGGCCTGACCGTTAGTTTTATGACGGTTTACTGGTTATTGTAAACGAGTAAACCGGAGGTTCCTGTCGTTGACATGAAGTGGCTATAACCTATTAGGAGTGCGTGACAGGCTACTATAATTTTGCCAACTCCGTCAAAAGCCGTATGCTTGCCTACTGTTTTCCGAAAACAATATGTTTGATAATCTTCTCTACGAACGGCAGGGCGCAGTTTGTCACATTACTCTCAATCGCCCTCAGGTGTACAACGCCCTCAGTGCCGGGCTGATAAATGATATTACGGCGGCTATAGAGGCTGCGGGGGCTGATGAGCAGGTACGCGTTGTTGTACTGACCGGTGCGGGCGACAAGGCATTCTCATCGGGTGCTGATCTAAAAGAAGGATTTGCGCAGGCTGCATCCACGGGTGGTCAGTTGGCGCTGGGTGATTCACTCCGGCAGACCTATCACCCCATGATTCAGGCCATCCGTAACCTGCCAAAGCCCGTAATTGGACGGGTCAACGGCGTTGCTGCCGGAGCGGGTTTTTCATTGGCATTGGCGTGTGATGTAATCATTTGCGCTGATGAAGCGTATTTTAGCCAGATATTCGTAAATATCGGCCTGATGCCTGATGCCGGTTCTACCTTTTTCTTACCCCGGCTCATTGGCGCCCAACGGGCATTTGACCTGTGCAGCACCGGCAGGCGGGTGTATGGCCCGGAAGCCGCCCAAATGGGATTGGTTAGCCAGTCTGTTCCAGCGGCAGACCTGGACACGGCGGTGGCTGATGTGGTAGCCTACTACGCTACGGCTCCTACCCGCGCTATCGGTGCCATGAAACGGGTTTTGAATCAATCCCTGTACACCGATCTTGCCAATCAACTGGAACAGGAAGCGGCTAATCAGGATACTTTGGGTGGCTCGGTCGATGCTATCGAAGGCATTGGCTCCTTCCTGATGAAGCGAAAAGCAAATTTTTCAGGAAAATAGATTGACAGACACGCTTTTTCTCCCTACTTTTGCACTCCCAATTCACGGGAAATGCATTCGTAGCTCAATTGGATAGAGCACCTGACTACGGATCAGGAGGTTTGGGGTTCGAATCCCTACGAGTGCACTAAGCCGCTTCAGAAGAAGCGGCTTTTTTATTGTCTGCTACGTCGCTCACTTGGATATAGCCCCTGAGTGGAGCGCCACCCCGGTAGGGATCAGGAGGTTTAGGCCGGGGGCGCGTCCGACTTCGAATCCCTACAAGTACACTTGAATAGTATCCGGTTGGCTTTATTATCAGCTAACCGGCTTTTTGTTTTCTATGTTTTCGGATAAAGCAAATTTCGTAAATTTGAAAACACATCTTTCTTGGAAATGACCGCTACGAAACTCAATCCCGTCCAACTTCATCTATTGCAGTTGTTTGCCCACGATCTGGAACCCAGCGAACTGGCTGACATCAAAACCTTGCTGGCCAATTATTTTGTCAGTAAGGCTGATGAAGAAATGGAACGGTTGCAACAGCAAAGCCCTTCTACTCAGGCCGATCTGGATCTGTTGCTGGATACCCACTTGCGTACACCCTACAAACCACAATGAGGGTACTACTCGATACCAATATTATGTTGGTTATCACTCCGTATTTCTCTGCCTATCGGTGGGTGTACGATTCCCTGCGAGATGGTAAATTTGAGTTGGTAGTATCAACTGAAATTTTAGATGAATACGCCGAACTGCTCGAACGTCAGTACTCAGTCGCTTTCGCTGATCGCACGTTACTGGCTCTCGACAATTTTCCGACTCTTATCCGAGTAGAGCCAGCGTTTCGGTTGCTGCTTATTCCAGATGACCCCGATGACAATAAATTCACTGATGCGGCTGTGGTAGGCAACGCAGATTACATTGTTACGAATGACGGGCATTTCCGGCATTTACCTGATATACCGTTTCCAAAAATCGGTTTACTGACGTTTGATACGTTTTGCCAACTGTTAAAAGAGCATATAGCCAAGCAAGATTATTTCCCTACGTAGTTCAATGGAATAGGTCCCCTGAGTGGAACGCAGGATGTTTGGGCCAGGGGCGCGCCCGCCTTCGAATCCCTACAAGTGCACCAGAAGCCCCGCTAAGCCAGCGGGGCTTTCTTTTTTTGCTACACATCATATGCCCCAGTAGGAGCCATTATTCCAAATTCTGATTGATATTCAAACCGTATGTCCTCCTCCCTTACATCGTAACCAATTCCTTTTAAATTTTTACGAATAGTGTTTGGTGGTTTGTTTTTCGCGGCTATAGAGCGTAACGCCTACACGGTCGATGTGCTCGCGTAGAGCAGGTTCGCTGATTTGCCGGTACACAATGAGGTCGAAGAAAACCGGTAGATCAAGATCGTCCAGTTCATTGTCGAGCCAGAGCCGGTCGGCAAATTGGAGCGTGTCGCCTATCAAAGCCAGGTCAATATCGGAGCCGGGTTTATGGGTACCTTTGGCGCGGGAGCCAAACAACACTGCCCGCTCCAGACGGGGCGTTTGGGCCAGCACCCGCTGAATTTGAGTAATCTGAGTATCGGTCAGTCCGTATGGCATGGGTTAATTGTTTGCTGCTGGTTCATCGGGGTTACGCAGTCGTTCGGTACTGATAGCGTCTACTGTTGAGATGAGCATCGAAAACGCGAAGAAGTAGCGCTCCCGGATCGCTTCTATGATTTCATCGGCTGTTTCTTCGTCGTAGGTGTGGGATGTAGCATTGCGACTCTTCACCATTTCCATCCAGATGTTACCGTCGTTAAGCAGCCCGACCTGATTACCCAGCCTGAACGTATCTTTTGAGCCGAGAATACCCGTGTAGCCCTGCTCCTGTAGCAGATCTTTCAGTGTGTTCCAGGCCAGTTCGTACACAATCTCGAAGCCTTTGATTAGCCCTTGCTTCTCTAATTTGGAAAGAGTTGGCAACGAAACCGCTTCTTCCAATTGAGCAAACGCCTTTTTCAAATTGCTGAAGCGTTGTAGCCAGCGAATGTCCTGATTCATAGTTATAGTTCGTACCTGATTGACTGCAAGTTAGTGCGTATTACCGCTTCTAATTCAGCACTTTTGGCAAACTGTTCGGCGAGTTGCGTGGTCAGCGTCTGCATCTTCTCGGCAAAGGGAATTGTTTCTTCGGCTTCTTCCTCCGTGCCTACGTAGCGGCCGGGCATCAGTACGTAGCTGTTCGTTCGTACCTCCTCCAGTGTCGCGCTTTTGCAGAAGCCAGCCATGTCGGTGTACACGCTATCGGTATTACGCCATTTGTGGTACGTACTCGTAATCAGGTTAAGGTCAGCATCGGTCAGTTCACGGTTACGTCGGTTTATCATCACGCCCATCTTCCGGGCATCGATAAACAGGACCTCGTTGCGCCGGTCTCTAAACTTTCCGTGCGACGGCCCGGCATTAGAACGGTTACGTGCCAGAAACCACAGGCAGGCCGGAATCATGGTGTTGTAGAACAGTTGCGCAGGCAGGGCTACCATACAATCTACCAAGCCCGCTTCAATCATATTACGCCTAATTTCGCCCTCGCCCCCTGAGTTGGAGTTCATGCTGCCGTTAGCCAGCACAATGCCCGCTGTACCGTTGGGACTGAGTTTATGCACAAAGTGTTGCAGCCAGGCATAGTTGGCGTTGCCCACAGGCGGTATTCCGTATTTCCAGCGCACGTCGTCGCGGAGTTGTTCGCCTTTCCAGTCGCTAATGTTAAACGGCGGGTTAGCCATTACGTAGTCAATCCCATGATTTACCTCAGTGTGCTGGTCATTGGTGAATGTATCGCCAAACTGAATATTGGCGTCGATTCCCCTAATGGCCAGATTCATCTTACATAGCTTCACTGTTGTGGGGTTGCTTTCCTGTCCGTAAACGGAGAGATCGCTAATGCGTCCCTGATGGCTCTCGACAAATTTCTCACTCTGCACAAACATGCCCCCGCTGCCGCAACAACCGTCATAGACCCGCCCCCGGTATGGCTCCAGCATATCGACCAACAGCCGAACAATGCTTACGGGTGTGTAGAACTGCCCGCCGTTTTTGCCTTCGGCATCGGCAAACATGCCCAGAAAGTATTCATATACCTGCCCCAGCAAATCTTTGCTTTGGTGACCGTTGGCGCCAAAACCCACGTTGCCAATCAGGTCGAGCAGTTCGCCAAGTCGTTGTTTGTCTAAGTCCGGGTCGGCGTAGTTACGGGGCAGAATCCCTTTGAGGTTGGTGTTAATGCGTTCTATGGCATTCATTGCCCCGTCGATCAACTGTCCAATATCCGGTTGCTTCGCCCGATTTTGTAAATACGCCCAACGAGCCGTCTCTGGTTCGTAGAATACATTGTAGGCCAGGTACTCGTCGGCATCTTCGGGGTCGCCCCCCGCAAATTCTCCTTGCCCAGCCTTCAGTTTTATATGCAGTTCATCGAAAGCGTCGGAGATATATTTAAGGAAAATGAGGCCCAGCATAATGTGTTTGTACTCGGCCGCATCCATATTATTGCGCAGCTTATCAGCAGCTTGCCAAAGAGTTCGTTCAAGTGATTTAAAATCAAACATGAAATGATAGTAATGGAATGTAGTACGTCTTAGTGGTCAAATATAGCAAAGAATTAAGCTTTTGGCAGGGTGAAGCGCAGCGCGTTTTATTACTATTTGTGCATGCAGTTGATTTATAGCCGGGGTTTTGACCGTTTATGTAATTACTATGTTCTTGCCCTTTTATGAGCCAGTTTTGACTGGGGGTTTAAGCTGATACTATGAACTGATTACCGGTTTACGAAAGTGGCGGGGCATGACTCAGGCGAATCTATTGGTTACCCGGCCCCTGTTATTGGCAACATCGAACAGGGTAGGCGTAAGCGGGGCCTGAAAATCCTGAACGATCTGTTCAACGCGCTGGGAGGAGAACTTTATACAGCGTTTCGGGAGAAGTAAACCTAACGGCAAGCACTACAAACAAGGAAGCCTGGCTACACAGTCAGGCTTTTTTTACGTCTTGAATTATGGCCTAACATAGATTTGTGTTAGTAAACGTGTTAGTAGAAACGAAAAAAGCACTTATAGTTTTTATGCTATAAGTGCTTGATTTTCAGTGGTGGGAGTTGAGGGGTTCGAACCCCCGACCCTCTGCTTGTAAGGCAGATGCTCTGAACCAGCTGAGCTAAACTCCCTTTTCTTGTCCCGGTTGCTATCGCTTTGGGAGTGCAAATATAAGTGGCTCAAGTGCCTTTATGCAAACCTTCGGGCAAAAAAAGTGAAATTTTTTCGCAAGCAGTTGATAGCCAACCGTCTGTTTTTACTCAAAATTCAGGTACAGCGTCACCGAATGGCTGGTCAGTCTACTAATCCCTACGCTGGCCGCATTGGTGCCGGGGTTATAGAGGTTAACGAGCCCGTGCGAGAAGCGCAGTTCAGGGGCGAATTTGAAAAACTCGAAGAACTGCTCGAACCCGATGCCGTATTCGATGGCAAAATCCATGGTGCCGGTGCTTAGTTTGCTTGCCCCGGTAAGCTCTTTCTTGCGTACGTTACTCTCGATACTGAACGTACCACCCGCCAGTAGATACATACGGCTATTGTTGCGCCGTTCGGATTTATACTTAAGCAGCAGCGGAAAATCAATCCAGGTCGATTCGCGGGTTTCAGTTTTTGAGGTACCGCCCGGATAGTCATACTGAACCTCCCGACTAAAAAGCGATACGGAAGGGGTCAGGCGTAGATCGAACCGATCATCCAGAAAGGTATTAACCACAAAACCAACCCGGAAAGCCGGCCTGTTGGGTGAATAAATCCGTCGGGCCGAATCGGCGGTCAGGAAGGCCGGACTATACGTTACGCTGAAACGGGTAACGGGCATGGCAAAGAAAAAACCGTAGTGGATTGTTTTGTCGTCGTACCGTTCCAGGTGCTTGCGTACATATTTATACGAGGTCTGGGCGGATGCCTGACTACAGACGAGTATGCCGATAAGAAGCCCCATGCTCAGGCGTATTCCTGCCTGCGTAAACTGTTTAATCATGGCTGGGCCAGCTTGTGGCCTATGTAAATTGACGCGACGCCGAAGGTAAGCGGTATCCATTTGGTATGTTTGAATCCGGCCGCTTCATAGATACGCAGGAAGTTGGGACCGTCGGGAAAGGCCTGCACGGATTCGGGCAGGTAGGTATAGGCCGATGCGTCTTTGCTTACCATACGCCCAATGAGCGGCAGGATAGTCCGGGAGTAAAAACCGTATAACTGTTTAAACGGAAACTGACGCGGATTCGAGAATTCCAGTACCACACAAACGCCACCGGGGCGGGTAACGCGGTGCATGTCGGTTAAGCCTTTGAGCAGGTTCTCGAAGTTACGTACACCAAATGCAACGATGACAGCATCGAAATCATTGTCTGGCAGGGGTAAACCTTCCGAATCCCCCGACCGCATTTCGATAACCTGGTCGACTCCCCGTTTCTTCATTTTCTCGCGCCCCACGGCCAGCATCCCCTCCGAAATATCCATACCCACAATTGTCTCGGGTTTCAGCGCGAGTGCTTCCAGGGCAAAATCACCTGTTCCGGTAGCAATATCCAGAATCCGTTTCGGGGTTTTGGGCGCGAGGGCTTTGCGGAGTTCCCGAATGGCCCGCTTGCGCCAGAGGATGTCGATACCACCACTCAGCACGTGGTTTAGCAGGTCATATTTGGGCGAAATGGTGTCGAACATCTCCGCAACCTGTTCGCGCTTGGAGGTGTCTTTGTCTTTATACGGAACAATGGACATGTTTCAATGAGTGAATTAGTGAATGATTGAATTAGTGAATGACAGGACCGTCAGGGCGGGGAATGAGTGATGCACCAGCAATTTATTCATTCACTCACTCATTCGCTCATTCACTAATTGTTTAACCCCACGTCGATTCTGAAAGTTTGCCATTATGCCGGGCAATGCGTAGTTTCGACCAACACAGTTTTATTTTACAACCTTTACGAACGATGCTCTCTCTCTTTTTCTCAACCCTGCTAACACTCAATGCACTGGTTATTCAGGTGTCTGGTCCCGATGATCCAATTGCGAAAAAGGCCCGTAAAATTCACCAGCGCGTATTAACGCTCGATACCCACGCCGATGCTCCTATTATGATGCAGAAGCCGGGTTTTGATGTGGGCGTATCGCACGACACCAAAAAAGACGGTTCGCAGATTGATTTTCCGCGCATGAAAAAGGGGGGGATGGATGCCATGTTTTTTGCGGTGTACACCGCACAGGGACCCCGCACCGATTCGGGCCATGCCGAAGCGAAACGTAATGCGCTGAACCAGTTCGACCTGGTTCATCAGGCACTGAAAAAATACCCCGACCTGGCCGAATTAGCCACATCCCCCGCCGATGCATACCGGATTCAGAAGGCTGGCAAACGGGCCGTTTTTATCGGAATGGAAAACGGATATCCCATCGGTAAGGATTTGTCCATGCTTAAAACCTATTATGATCTGGGTTGCCGCTATATCACCCTTACGCACTTTGCCAACAACCTCATCGGTGATTCCTCCACCGACCCCGACGGCCCTATTTACGGCGGTTTGAGCGATTTCGGGAAACAGGTCGTGCCTGAAATGAACCGGCTGGGTATTCTGATCGACGTGTCGCACGTGGCCGACAGTACATTCTACGACGCGTTGGCCCTCTCGAAAGCGCCCGTTATTGCCTCGCACTCCAACTGCCGCGCCCTTTGCGATTTCCCGCGCAACATGACCGACGATATGATTAAGGCTATTGCCGCCAAAGGAGGTGTAGTGCAGGTGAACTTTGTGAGTGATTACCTGAAGAAACCGTCGGATGCCCACCGCGCGGCCAAAACCAAAATCCGGATGGCAGGTGTGGGTAAAATACTGTCGGGCGATATGAAAGCGCGGCTGGAAGCCCAGAGCGATTCAGTCGCGAAGGTGTACGCATCCGAGCGGGCAAGCCTGTCGGACATTGTCGATCATATCGACCATATCGTCAAACTGGTCGGGATTGATCATGTAGGCATCGGCTCCGACTTCGATGGGGGTGGGGGTGTAAATGGTCTGGAAGATGTAAGTGAAATCGAGAACCTGACCGCCGAACTGGTCCGCCGGAAGTATTCCGAAGCCGATATTGCCAAAATATGGGGCGGTAACTTGCTGCGGGTGCTGGGTCAGGCGAAGGTTCAGTAGGTTTACGGTATTTGGTTTGTGGTTTAAGGGGGCGCGTCACAGCGCCCCCAATAAGCTAAGTTCTTATCAGGCAACCAACTACTGAAAACCATAAACCAAATACTATAAACAGGTTATGGTGCCTGAAACAGTTTTTCAATTGGCCAACACCCTTGTACTGCCGCAATGGTTGCTGATGGTGGTTGCACCACGCTGGAGCGTGACGAAGTGGTTGATGAATTCGTACTTGATTCCGGTAGCCCTGGCCGTTCTGTATGTAATGTATCTGTTCAGCGGAGGTCCCGTTGACTTTGCGGCATTTGGGTCTTTGTCGGGCGTAAAAGGCCTGTTTGCTAACGGGGGCGATGGGGTGATGCTGGCGGGTTGGGTGCATTACCTCGCCTTCGACCTGGTGGCCGGTACGTTCATTGTGCGCGATTCGGAAGAAAAAGCCATACCGCACTGGCTTATTATCATTCCCCTGTTTTTCTGCTTCATGCTGGGGCCGGTTGGTTTGCTTTTGTACTGGGTCATTCGAATTGTTCGTACCCGTAAGATAACCGTTTAACTGAGTGCTAAACGCTATCGTAATGATAACATTCATAACGACACTGAAAACCCGAAATGCTGTTTTATACTGGTTTGGCCTGCTTTGTTTCGTCAGCTCGGCATTAGCCGGTAAACCGCTACTGGCAGGGCTGATGAATTGACGGTAAAAAAACGCATGGATTCTCTTTGATACCTGATAGGGCAATAGAAAAAGCCACTCAGACTCATACCTAAATCCGTATGTTACCCGATGAATCGCACTGATTTCCTTAAAACATCAGCCCGGGCCACACTTGGCCTGGCCGGCGCTGCCCTCGTTACCGACCCACTCGAAGTTCGTGCGTTTATCACGCCAAAAAAAGCGCAGAAATACCGTACGGCTGTGGTTGGAACCGGCTGGTGGGGTGGTAATATTCTGCTCAATGCCGTACAGGCAGGCGAATCCAAAATAGTAGCCCTCTGTGATGTCGATACGCGTCAACTTAAAAAGACCAGCGATGATCTGGCTAAGCTAACGTCCGACAAACCTAAACTCTACCGCGATTACCGGGAGATGCTGGCCACCGAAAAGCCAGAGATAGTCATTGTCGCTACCCCTGATCATTGGCACCCGCTCATTGCCATTGCTGCTATGCAGGCAGGGGCGCATGTGTACGTCGAAAAACCCATTTCGCATACCGTCAATGAAGGGAAGGCAATGGTTAAAACCGCCCGGCAAACGGGGCGTATCTGTCAGGTGGGTACCCACCGGCGGGTGTCGCCCCATAATGTGTCGGGCATGGAGTTTATAAAATCGGGGAAAGTAGGAAAAATCGGGATGGCCCGCGCCTTTGTGTACTACGCCGGTGGAGCCGGTCAGCCGACGCCCGATACCGAACCTCCCAAAGAAATGGACTGGAATATGTGGTGCGGCCCTGCTCCCCTACGCGCCTTTAACCCAACGATGCACCCCCGGGGCTGGCGTAATTTTCTGGATTACGGGAACGGTGTACTCGGCGATTGGGGGATTCATTGGCTCGACCAGATTTTGTGGTGGACGGAAGAAAAACACCCACGAAAAATTTATTCAACGGGTGGCCGGGCCATTGTGCAGAATAGTAACGATGCGCCCGATCATCAGGTAGCTACTTATGAGTTTGAGGATTTTACCGCTATTTGGGAGCAACGAACTTTTGCGGGAAACAACGCCGAAAAAACCCACCCACAGCAGGCGGTGGGTGTCTATTTCTACGGCACAGAAGGCACATTCCATATGGGATGGCTCGATGGCTGGACGTTCTATCCGGCCGACCCCAAAAAGCCCGTCATTCATCAGGATGCACAGCTAAATAAACCCGACGACCAAAATATCGCCCAGCTTTGGGCTAATTTTCTGGATAGTATCAAAACGAATAAACTCCCTGTCTGCGATATTGAAATTGGCCACCGTTCTACCAATATGGCCCTGCTGGGTATGCTCTCCATGAAACTCGGTCGGAGCGTGGCCTGGGATGGTAGCCAGATTCCGAACGATCCGGAAGCAAACAAACTCCTCAGCCGGGCTTACCGGGGCGACTGGCAATATCCGACCTGATACCGCTGAAAAAGAGGCTACAAAAAAACGGCTCATCCTGCGCAGGATGAGCCGTTGAACTGGTACAGGAAAACGCTTACGACTTTTTGGTCGTCTTGCTCGACTTAGTCGAGGTCTTCTTTGTTGAACTTTTCTTCGTCGTCCCCTTCTTATCACCATCCAGCGAGTTAATCCAGACGGCCAGTTTCATGGCGTCGTCTTTAGGAACCTGCTTCATGGCGGCCATTGGAGGATAGCCCGGCCAATGGGCTGGAATCGGGTTATAAATCAGGTTGACGATTTCCTCGTTTGAGTAATTTTTCTTCGCTACGTCGGCATAAGCAGGACCAACCAGCCGCTGGTTTGGGCGATGGCAGGCAATACAGGTATATTTGCTCATCAGGGCATTCATATCAGCCGGGATATCGGCAGTGGAAGCCTGCGCGTTCGCATTGAACGAAAGAGCCGTGAAAGAAGCCGCAGCGAAAAGAGTACCAAGTAATTTTTTCATGAGAATCGGGTAAACAGTAAATGAACAAACAAAATAACGGAGGGCGATAGGTTACCGCACAAAAATAGATGCTTTCAATTGATAACCCAATTTTGTACTGGTTTTCCTATTAACCCAACTATTAGACAGTTGTTAAACGAAAACGTTTAAAATGGCAAAAGAAAAAATCAGGCAACCCATTGACCGCTTCTCCGGCCACGCCGATTTATACGCCCAATATCGAATCGACTACCCGCCCGAACTATACGATTTTATTGGCTCACTGATCCAAAACAGACATATTGCCTGGGACTGTGCTACGGGAAACGGGCAGGTGGCCGGGGCATTAGCCAGCTTTTTTGAGCAGGTCGAAGCAACCGATATCAGTGAAACGCAACTTATCCTGGCTGTTCAGAAACCGAATATCCACTACCAGCTGGGCTCTGCCGAGCAAGCGCCTTTTGCCGATAACACGTTCGACCTGATTACCGTAGCCCAGGCAATTCATTGGTTCAATGTCGATGCCTTTCATGGGGAAGTTCGTCGGGTAGCGAAGCCCGGTGGAATCATTGCCGAATGGGGCTATGGGCTGGTGCAACTGGGATCCGACCTCGATGGCATTATGCTCGATTTTTATCGAAACCGTATTGGTCCCTACTGGGATCCGCAGCGTGTTCACATCGATGAGGAGTATGCTACGCTTCCTTTTCCGTTTCTGGATGCTCAACGGGCCACCTTCACGGCACGAAAACACTGGACGCTGGACCGATTCCTGAATTACCTCCGAACCTGGTCGGCAGTTCGGCAATACCTGTACGAAAACGAGAGCGACCCCGTAACCGAACTGGGAGAGGAGTTAAAACCCATCTGGGGTGAGCAGGAACGCGAGGTTCGCTTTTCTATATTTCTACGCGTGGGTAGGGTGTAAAGACCGGCATACCGGTCTTTATAATTCCCAGATTACCCGAATCACTTTCCCGTGAACACCGATGGTCTGGAAGAATTCCAGCCAGTGCAGTTGTTGTGGACCGAGATGGTCAGTAGGGGATTTGACTTCCACAAACTCATAGTCGCCCTGTTCGTTCCAGATGAGCAGGTCCGGGAAGCCACGGGTGTGTTCGCGGACATTGCGGGCCATTTCGAGCAGAATCAGCCGGAGTTGTTCGATGTCCAGCAAATCAATCATGCGCTGCACCAGCGTCAGCAACTCATCCGACCAGTCGACCAGTACGTTCGTGATGCCGTATTTGGCATTGAACATCCGCCCCGTATGCCGTCGCCAGTCGCCTTTGGTGGCCAGTTCGGTCAGGCGATTTTTCAGCAGCGTTTCCCGCTTCAGGTAAAAATCGGGCAGGTAAAAATCAGACGGAGCACGTTGCAACGGGTGGTGAATGGCCGATACGTTGGCATCGTAAATAATATCCCAGAAAACCAGCCCGAACAACCCGCGCCAGGGATAATTCTCCGTGAAAGCCGCGTCATAGTCCTGCTCCAGGTAATAATTCATTACGCCAGCCTCCACGTGGTGGCGGTAGGCGGCTGGTATGTTCACACTCCCGGCATCGAGCAGGAAGCGGGTGGTGGCTTTTCGGGTACGTTTCTTTTCGCCCGCGCTCAGAATTTTTTCACGGAAGTCATTGGCGAAGTACCGCTCTTCGGCATTGAGCGGGCTGACGGCTATTTCGTCGCACAGGGCAAGTGCTTCTTCCACGGCCCCATTTCGGAACAGGAGCCGAACGCGCCGTTCGCGGGCGGGTACCCGGTCAGAAAGCTCATAGACCGATAATGCCTGTTCGGGTAGTTTCTGGCGTTCCAGGTATGCCCCCACCCGGCACACCAGTTTCTGGTAACCTGGAATGGCAATTTCGGTCAGTTCGGGGCGGGTTTCGTTCCAGTTCAAAAACCAGTTGTAAATATCGTCGGCGGGCGTTTCGGCTTCTTTCAGGCCATAAAACTCCTCGTTGGTGAGCGAAATCAGTAGTTTATCTTCTACCTCTTTTCGGGTGCGGAACCGGGCGGTCAGCTTGCTTTCGTCGTACCGTTCAAAATTGACCATACCGAGGTCGCGCACCACAAATTCGGTCATGCTGCCGCCCCGATTGCCGAAAAACAGGTATTTAACCATCATGTCTTCGGCTTCGAAATTCACCTTTACTACGGCTTCGTGCGTTGTCAGGCTGGTCACAATTTCCCCAAAGTCAAGCTCGTTCAGGGCGTAGCGGACCACCTGTTCTTTTTTTTCTTTGCCCAATGCTTTCGTTTCTTCCGGCTCCAGGGGTAACAGGTCCAGCAGTTCGGGTTTGGTGAAAACGCTAAGGGCTTCGTTGCCCTGGGACACATGATGCGCCGATAAGGGGTCGACAAATCCGGTACGGAGCAACTCTGCCGTAGCGACCGGTAGGTCAGTTATTTCGGTATATTGTAGTTTGTTGACGCGAAAAAAGAGTCCTTTGCGGTTGCTGAATCGTACATACAGGCATTGGGCATCGAGGGGTAGCCCCTCAAACCGATTAATAAAATCCCATTCGGTATCGGTCAGTAAATTGCCGTATAGCCGTTTGACAAAGTCCAGCACGTAGCGGAAATTGTCGAGGTAATAACGCGGGGTGAGAATGATTTTCTGCTGTCCGACCATGCTGGATTAATAACACTAAAAACACCGTTTATGTCCCCAAACGATGTCCTGAACGAACTGGGAGAACAGGGTATTTTGCCCCCCGAACAACAGGCTGGTATAGCCGACGTAGAGCAGCGAAGGTTGTTTTCGCTCCACTGGGAGTTGCGGGCCATGCTGTACATCGGTATTCTGCTGCTGAGCTCGGGCCTTGGCCTTCTGGTTTATGATAACTTCGACCGGATTGGGCATGGTGCCCTGCTCGTGGTCATTGCTATTGCCTGCGCCGGTAGTTTTGTATTTGCCTGGCGAAATCGTCCTGAATGGACCATCAATCAGACGAAGAGCAGGTCTGCCCTGGGCGACTACGCCCTGATTCTGGCCTGCCTGCTATTCCTGACCCTCGAAGGCTACGCACAATATGCATACAATGTATTCGGCGAACGGTATGGTCTGGTTACGCTGCTGCCCGCCCTGTTGTTTCTGCCCTTGGCCTACCGGTTCGACCACCGGGGCGTGTTGGGCATGGCGCTGACGGCACTCGTTTCCTGGGTGGGGGTAACTGTTCGCCCGCTCGAACTGTATTTTAAAACCAACTTTGTCAACCAGGCCACGGTCTTTTCGGCTATCGGTTTGGCGCTTGTTTTAATCGGTGTGGCGTTGTTTCTGGACCGAAAGCGGGTTAAGCCGCATTTTACCTATACCTACCTGACGCTGGCCGGTAATCTGCTGATGGTGGCGTTACTGGGCGGCCTGTTCAACTTTGGTGAAATTCGACTGGGGTTTGCCGGGGGCCTGGCCGTTGCCTGTTTGGTGCTGGATGCCTACGCCCGCCGGGAAGGGTTCTTCGTCTTTTTACTGATGAGTGTGGTGTACGGGTACATTGGCATCACGTTCCTGTTTTTTCACTACCTGCGCCCAGCCAATGACGACATCTACTACTGGTACTTTATCATTACGGGTATTGCCGCCGTGTATTACCTGATGAGTCAGCTACCCAAACAGAACCGTGCGGATGAAAGCGTATAACGAACAGTGGATTTATAACCGAACGATTCTGGAGCAGGCCGGGCGGTGGCATAAACAAAAATTACTGTCCGATGAACAGATGAAATCGGTGCGGAAAACGTATCCGGTCGAGTTTCGGCAGACGAATGGCTTTCTGGAAATCGGGTTGTTTTTGTTCACTACAGTGGCCATAACAGCCTGTTATCTGTTACCGGCCAGTCTATTTTTAGCCCTGGCTGAATCGTCCGTCATTTATGGTTTATTCAATATGGCCGCTGGTGTTGTCATTGGTCTTGTTGGGAATCTTCTGATAAAGCGCCGGTTACTATACCGTAATGGCATCGACAACGCCTTTGTGGTGACGATGGCGGGATTCCTGGCGTTCGGTTTTAACCAACTGGTCTCTACCGAACTGTCTATTGCGGCCCACTGCTTTCTGACATTACCGCTGCTGTTGGTCATTTTGTGGTACTACGGCGATACGCTGATTGCTTTTTTTGTTGTCGCTACGTTTTATACCGGTGTTTTCAACGGCTTACTGACATACCCTTGGGGAAAGGAGGTACTGCCTTTCGTGATGATGGCTCTCTCGCTGGTGCTATATCTTGGTACTGCCCAAATTCAGCGGTCTAACCCGAAAGACACGTATTATACCGACCCGCTGAACCTCGTCCAATGGTTTTCGCTGATTATGCTGGCGGCCAGTGGCAACTATTTTGTAGTACGTGAACTCAACGGCTTACTGCTGGAACGCATACCCGGCGTTCGTTTGCCAAAGGAGGCTCCTGAAATTGCCTTGTCCACGTTGTTTTGGCTCCTTACCTTTCTCATTCCCGGTATCTACGTCGGTCGGGGATTCACGAAAAAAGACCGGATGCTGCTGGTGCTGGGCCTGTTGGGATTGATTGGGGCTGCGGCAACGGTCCATGAGTATGCCGCACTGGTACCGCTCAACGTGGCCCTGACGTTGGGAGGGGCTATACTTATTGGGTTGGCCGTAATGGGTATTCGTTACGCAGCCCAATCGAAGCATGGGTTTACGGATGAACCGGATGATGATTCGCCCAATGAGTTTTTCACCAATGCCGCCAACATAGCCATCGTTCAGGCAACGGGCGCGGCTACGCAGGAGCAAAAAGATAACCTGCGTTTTGGCGAAGGTAATTTTGGTGGTGGTGGCGCGGAGGGGAAATATTGATGTGTATAAAACGGCGTATATTTGTGTATAAAGACAATAAACACGATGCGAACTAATATTGATATCAACGACGAATTGATTCAGCAAGCTATGGAGGTCAGCCAGTTGAAGACTAAGAAGGCGGCTGTAGAACTTGCCCTCAGGGAATACATTAACATGGCACGTCGACAGGATCTCGCGTCCATGTTTGGACAGGTAACGTGGGAAGGTGATTTGAGCCAGATGAGAACGGATACAACCGTAGACGGATGGGATCAATAATCGTTGATACGTCCATCTGGATAGATTACTTTCGAGGTATTCAGAACAGCCAGACAAAACTGGTAACTGAACTGCTAGTCAGTACAAACCGCGTAGCTATCCTCCCTATTATCCTTCAGGAGACATTGCAGGGCATTCGAGACGATAGCCAATTCGTGCGTACCCAAAAAAATATGCTTGCCTGCGTACTGCTCCGGCTCGATGCTGTAGAGGCTGCTATCGAAGCCGCCCAACTGTATCGTACGCTCCGAAAAAAAGGCGTAACGATTCGGAAACCCAACGATTGCCTGATTGCTCATTATGCCCTGTTCTACGATCTTCCCGTCCTGCATAATGATATCGACTTTGAGCAAATCGCTCGTCATACTGCCCTCAGAATTGCGACATCATAAACAGGAACAGCAAAGTTCATAGGCACGTCTGCCGAAAAACCGTTAAGTTTGACCCCGCAAACCAACGACTATACGCCGTCGCATGAAAACCGTAGACTCCTATAATTTCGCGGGTAAGAAAGCCCTCGTTCGGGTTGACTTCAACGTACCCCTCGACTCAACATACAACATCACCGACGATACCCGTATCAGGGCAACCATCCCAACCGTCATGAAAATCGTGAACGATGGGGGCTCGGCCATTCTAATGTCCCACCTCGGTCGGCCGAAGGGTGGTCCCGAAGAGAAATACTCGCTTAAACACTTGCTACCCGCGCTGAAAGAAGCCTTTGGCCGGGAGGTGAAATTTGCCGACGACTGTATCGGGCAATCGGCTACCGACCTGGCTGCCAGCCTGAAACCGGGCGAAATCCTGTTGCTCGAAAATCTTCGCTTTTATAAAGAAGAAGAAAAGGGTGACGTAGAATTCGCCAAAAAATTGGCTAAACTGGGCGATGTGTGGGTAAATGATGCCTTTGGCACCGCGCACCGGGCACACGCCAGTACGGCCGTAATGGGCCAGTTTTTTGATGACCGGATAGCAGGTTACGTGATGAATGCTGAACTGGCCAACGCCAAAAAGATTCTGGAAGAAGCCGAGCGTCCGTTTACCGCCATTATGGGTGGGGCCAAAATTTCCGATAAAATCCTGATCATCGAAAAACTGCTCGATAAGGTCGATAACCTCATCATTGGCGGGGGGATGACCTATACGTTCACGAAAGCGAAAGGGGGACAAATAGGTGGTTCATTACTCGAAGCCGATAAACAGGACTTAGCCCTTGAGATACTGAAAAAAGCAGAAGAAAAAGGGGTGAAAATTTACATGCCGCTGGATAATCTCTGCGCCGATGCATTCTCGAACGATGCCAACCGGCAGGTAGTACCCACGGGGCAGATTCCTGATGGCTGGCAGGGACTGGACATTGGTCCGGAAACCATCGAGCTATTTAAGGGAATCGTCATGCAATCGAAAACCATTCTCTGGAACGGGCCGATGGGCGTATTCGAGTTCGAGAATTTTGCCGAAGGGACCAACGCTATTGCCGAAGCCGTAGTGAAAGCAACGGAAGAAAATGGCGCCTTCTCGCTCATTGGCGGTGGCGACTCGGCGTCGGCCATCAATCAGGCGGGCTACGGCGACCGTGTTAGCTACGTATCGACCGGTGGTGGCGCATTGCTGGAATACATGGAAGGCAAGACGCTTCCGGGGGTAGCAGCGCTGGAATAAGGTTTGTAGTTAGTTTGTTGTTCATGGTTTTTTGGAATTCAACCACAAACTATAAACTGCTTATCCCTGCTTTTGCTTTATTGTCTACGCTGTTTTTATACTCGTGGTGCCTGAAGGTGAGGGCTTTCTGGAAAAACGACTGGGCGCGCGCCCGGTCGTTTTTTTGTTGATAGATATATCCCAACTGCAAAGCGGCTGTAGCCCCAAACGATAGTTGGTCTGTTTCGCTGAGAGTAAGGGCACGGGCCAGGTAGGAAATGGCCGAATCCGGGTTTTCTCTCCGCTGATAGATACGCCCCATGCGGTAATTATACTCTGCCCTTTCCGCCGTTGTTGAAAACGACGCTTCGGAATAGGGGCGAAGGTAAGTCAATGCCTGATCCGTGAAGCCACCGTCCGAGGCTAAACGCGCCTGCATCAGTATTTTTTGACCTGAGGCAGGCGCGTTTTTCAAACTGGATTCTGCGAACTTCTGCGCTACTTTATCCGATTCGACCGTCGTTCGGCCAACGGACAACACTTTTTGAAGAAGGTTTCTGGCTATGGTATCGGATGATCTGGTATTTTGAGGACTGGCCAACCAGTGGCACAGGAACAGTTTATAGTAGGTATCTTTCAGGAAGTTCTGACCCCTGTAGGCGTGCAGAAACTGGTTGAAATGTAAGGAAGCCCTTTCATACTCACCTTTTTGCAGATAAATATCGCCCAGTATGTTCTCTACGACTGGTAAAGGCTGATAATTTTTATCAGCCGGTCGGTTGAGCAGGTAGGTAAGTGCCTGTTCCCCGCGCCCATTCTTCTGTTCGATGGTGGCACCAAAGAAGTGGAGTAACAGATTATCAGGATTCTGACTCACTAAACGGGCCAGCGTCTGCCTGTCAGTATCGGAAAACTTCAGCACGTAGGCCCGAACCATCAAGTCGATCAGTTGTGCTTCCAGGCCAACGTTAGGGTCGTGTTGGGCACGCTGTAGTTCCTGCTGCCCCTGCCGAATGGTACCCTGCATACCTAACAGCTTTGCCACCCACACGTAGCTCTCCGGCACGGAGCCGATCATGATGTGCAGCGTACCCAGTGATTTGTAGGTGGGTAAAAAGTCCGGGAAACGTTTCTGGTTTTCGCTGAGCAGTTTATAAGCCCGGATAACATCCCAGCTTGCACTCAGTTCTTTGCCAAACTTTAGCTTCACGAAGGCCCAGTGCAGGCGCACCTCGGCTATCAGTACGCGTTGCCAGGGAGACGTGTCGGACAGCTTTTTCAGGGCGTCGAGCCGGGTGCTCTCCTGTTCACTTTTAGCCGCAAATAACCGGTCATCGTCTGACGTAACAAGCAGGAGCATATCGGCATAATCGTCCAGAAAAATTCGTACGCCATCCCTTGCCGACTCGCGGGCCATGCGTTGTTTGGCCGACTGGATTTTTAACTTTTGCAGGTCTGCATAAGCTGATTGCAAGCCAGGTGTCCACACAAAATCCTGTGCGTAACCTGCACTGAGCGAGATCAGGAAGAGAAGTACGTAACGCATTGGATCAGCGTAAAGAAAAAGCGTAACGTTATAACGCAAAAAGGTCGCCTGTACGACGACCTTTTTGCGTTATGGCTGGTAAAAACTACCGGCCACGGCCCGTTGGGGCGGGTTCTGGCATGCCTTCCACATCGGCGAAAATGCGTCCGCAATGTTCGCAAACGATAATTTTCTTCTTGTCTTTAATATCGGCCTGACGTTGGGGCGGCACTACGTTAAAGCACCCGCTACAGGCTCCGCGTTTAACCATGACCACCGCCAGCCCGTTCAGGGCATTGCCACGAATTTTGTTGTAGGAATTCAGCAGACGCGGCTCGATGGTTGTTGCCTGATGATCGCGCTGTTTGATGATTTCCTTCTCTTCCTCCTGACTTTCTGAGGTAATCTGGTCAAGTTCCTGCCGTTTGGCTTTCAGGTCTTCCTGCCGCTCGTACAGAGCAGCCTGCGTCGTTTTGATTTCTTCGTCCTTGCCCCGTACCCGAAACTGAGATTCGTTTACCCGCTTCTCGATCAGTTCGATTTCGAGCGATTGAAGTTCTATCTCTTTAGAGATGGCGTCGAATTCGCGGTTGTTCCGCACATTCATTTGCTGATCCTTATATTTGGTTATCAGCTTTTCGGCATCTTTCTTTGCCACACGATTTCGCTCAATTTCTTCTTCCAGCGTCTTGATTTCAGCCTGAAATTTACCAACGCGGGTTTCGAAGCCAGCAATATCGTCTTCCAGATCACGGACTTCTTCGGGTAGTCCACCACGAATCTTAATCAGCTCGTCTAGTTGAGAATCAAAAGATTGTAATTGCAGAAGAGCGTCTAGTTTTTGCGCAATCGATAGTTCCATTCGGAAATTTGTTAGTGCTATATGAAGTATCGAACCGGATTAGTATCAGATTCAGATAAAATTACCGCAAAAGTAGTGAATTTTTTTGCCAAATGCCCGCAAATCAAGTCTTTCGTAAAGACTTCACTCTCATAGTGACCAATATCGCAGATACCAATGCGGCCATCGGCATCGAAAAATTCATGGTATTTGTAATCCGCCGTCACAAACACGTCGGCCCCGGCACGAATGGCATCGGGTAGTAAAAAACTACCCGCTCCTCCGCATAAAGCGATGCGTTGAATAGGCCGATCAGGCAAGGGGGTGTATCGAATCAGGTTCAGATTCATGTGTTCTTTCAGGTACGCCAGCCATAACGGTCCATCCATTGGCGTTGCCAGTTCACCCACCGCCCCAGAGCCGACCTCCTGATTCTGGTTGGCTAAAGGTGTCAGGTAGTAGGCCACTTCTTCGTACGGGTGGGCTTCCCGCAGCACAGCCAGTAGTTCATCCTGCAGGTAAGTAGGTAGAATTATCTCAATCCGGTTTTCGGGTTCTTGATGGTACATGCCCACCTCGCCCAGAACCGGATGCGCATTTTCGCCCGCTTCATAGGCTCCCGTTCCGGCAACCCGAAAACTGCAATTCATATAATTCCCAATCTGACCGGCCCCCGTCTGGTGAAGTGCATGCAGTACCCGTTGCGTGTCAGCTACGGGTACGAATGTTACCAGTTTGGTCAGGGTCTGCGCTTTGGGAGCCAGTATCCGAATGTTTTGCAACTGTAATTTCTCCGCAATGTGGAAATTGACACCGCTGGTCACATTATCCAGATTCGTATGAGCAGCATAGATGGCTACATCGTGTTTGATGGCCTTAATAACCGTTCGCTCTACGTAGTTTTTGCCGTTCAGTTTTTTCAGCCCTTTAAACACGATGGGATGATGAGCCACAATAACGTTACACCCTTTGGCAATTGCTTCATCGACAACTTGTTCTGTCGCATCCAGCGTAACCAATACGCCGGTAATTTCGGTCGATGGGTCGCCTATGATGAGCCCCGCATTATCATACGATTCCTGGTAGGAGAGGGGCGCAAGTGCTTCGAGGTAGGTGGTAAGCTGACGAATCTGAGTCATATATAGCCGCTGGATTTCTAATAACAGAGTAATGGGTTTTGTCGTTCGCAAAGCTACACCTGCCTCTACGTATTTTGTAGAGTCCGGCTCGTTTGTGCGGCTCAATAACCTCACACTTGGCTACACCATTCCGGTTAGTCTGCGCGAGAAAGCCAAACTTCGGCAGGCCCGCATTTACGTAACCTCGCAGAATTTATTCACCTCCAAAAAATTCAGCGGATTCAGTCCTGAACTGCCCGGCGGGCCGCTGGACTCCGGTATCGAACTTAGTTCATATCCAACCACCCGTACGTTTGCCGTTGGCCTGAACGTAGGTTTTTAATCAATAGACTTTACAAACATGAATCATACAAAACAATTTATCCGGCTCTCGTTGCTTACGGTCCTGTTTGGTACCGTGCTGACGGCCTGTAACGATTTTCTGACTACGCCACCGCAGGGGCAGATTGGTGTGGCAGCCGTGCAGAGTGACCCCGCAGCAGCCCAGAACCTCGTTACAGGGGTCTACAACATCATGTGGGATGGTAGTATGCACGGCTTCGATTATGTGGGTATGACCAACATTGCGTCCGATGATGCCGACAAGGGCAGTTCGGCGACCGATGGGGCCAACTCGTATGGTACACTCGATAACCTGAATATGACCCCCGGCGTGGGCAATATCAACAACGTCTGGTCTACCTATTTCCGGGCCATTGCCCGCGCCAATCAGGCGTTGGCGCTGATTCCGCAGAGTGCCGCCGACCAGACCACCCGTAATCAACTGGAGGGGGAGGTACGGTTTCTGCGGGCTTATTTTTACTTTAAATTAGTCCGGTTTTTTGGTGGGGTACCACTCATCGAAAATGTGCCACCGGTAGAGAGTATCAATGATGTATCCCTGCAAAGGCGGGCTACCCCCGAGGCCGTTTACGCCCGTATCATTGCCGATTTACGGTTTGCCGTAACGAATCTGGCCACAAAAAGCCAGGTCGCTACGGGTAAAGCCACCAAAGCGGCCGCCATGGCCATGCTGGCCAAAGTGTATATGTACCAGAAAAACTGGCAGCAGGCCTATAACCTGACTGATTCTATTATCAAGAATCAGGTGGGTACATACAGTTTGCTACCAAACTATGCCAACATCTGGCGGGAGGCAGGAGCCAACAGTTTCGAATCTATCTTCGAAGTACAAACGGGGATCAACTTATCCTGTGATGCCGCCATTCCAATTTACGTCGTTTGCCAGGGGCCACGCACCGGAGGCAAACGCGGCTGGGCCGATCTAGGCTTTGGGTTTGGAACACCGTCGCAGAGTTTGGTGGATGAATATGAGCCGAACGATGTACGCAAGGCAGCCACCATCATTTTTATCAACCCCGCTCCTATGGGTACGGTGTTGTGGGATGGCTACCGGGTTCCGAGCCGCGACTCAGTGGAAAATGACCGGTATAATTACAAAGCCTACCATAGCCGCACGGCCGAGAAGAACTGTGGTGTGAATGATCGCTTGCCTAAAAAACTGCGCATCATGCGCCTGGGGGAAGTGTTGCTTATTCACGCCGAAGCGGCCTTCGCTTTGGGCAACAGCGCCGATGCGCTGACCGACATTAATAAACTCCGCGTTCGGGCCGGGTTACCCGCTCTCACCACCATTGACCGGACGAAAATCTGGCACGAACGGCGCGTAGAACTGGCGATGGAACACGACCGCTTTTTCGACTTGGTTCGGCAGGAGAGCATCCAGCCGGGCCGGGCTGTACAGGCATTTGCCGCCCACGGTAAAACATTCACCAAGGGCAAAAGCGAAGTATTCCCCATCCCGCAAACCCAGATTCAGTTGAGCGGAGGAGCACTGACCCAGAACCCGGGATACTAAGTGAATGACCAGGATGGATTGAAAAGGTGATTAACAATCAATGCTTAACTCTGTAACCTGAACGTTGACAAAGCTGATACTCCTGATAAACAAGGAAATAGAAGATTAGCTTTGTCAACGTTTTTTACTTACCTACCTACTACTTATGAAATTATTTGTTGTACTACTACTGGCTTACCTTTCGCTACAGAAGGGTAACTGTCAGCCAGAGCCCCAGACAAATAGTCGCCTGAAAGTCAGCGAACAGGCTTTTCTGGACAGCCTGCAACACGACACGTTTCGTTACTTCTGGGAAACGGCTAACCCCGAAAACGGACTCGTACCCGACCGTGCGCCAAGCCCTTCGTTTGCCAGCATTGCCGCCGTTGGCTTTGGGCTTACCTCCTACCTGGTGGGCGTAGAGCGGGGCTATATCAGCCGCGAACAGGCGGCAGAGCGCACCATAAAAACACTGCGTTTTTTCGCCAATGCGCCCCAATCGGAAAACGTAGCTAACGTGTCTGGTTACAAAGGATTTTTCTACCATTTTCTGGATATGAAAACCGGTGAACGCTTCAAACAGGTCGAACTATCTACCATCGACACGGCGCTGTTATTGGGGGGAATACTGAGCGCGCAGTCATACTTCGATAAAAAGACACCGGTCGAAACGGAAATACGGCAGTTGGCCGAACAGATCTACCGACGCGTTGACTGGACCTGGATACAACCACGGAAGCCGCTCGTTTCTATGGGCTGGCATCCAGAAAAAGGATTCATCAAAGCCGACTGGAAAGGCTATAACGAAGCTATGCTGCTCTACGTGCTGGCACTGGGGTCACCCACGCACCCGGTAGAAGCCGATGCCTGGTCGGCCTGGATAAAAACCTACGACTGGGCGGCATTCGAGGGGCAGACACACGTCAACTTTGATCCCCTTTTCGGACATCAGTACTCGCAAATCTGGATTGATTTTCGGGGTATCAGGGACTCGTACATGGCCGGTAAAGGCATCGACTACGCCGAAAACTCACACCGGGCAACCTACGCCAACCGGGCCTACTGCCTGGAAAATCCGGCCAGATGGCAGGACTACGGGCCGAATATCTGGGGCTTAACGGCCTGCGATGGCCCTAAAGACACAGTCGTCAATGGCCGGAAATTCTTTTCGTATAGGGCCCGGGGAGCCGCATCCACGCAGATTGTAGACGATGGGACGATTTCTCCTACGGCTGCCGGTGGTTCCATGGCGTTTGCCCCCGAAATATGCATCCCTGCCCTCCAGGCGATGAAAATGAAGTACGGTGCCAAACTATACGGTGAGTATGGCTTCCGCGATGCATTCAATCCTACCTATCGTTATCCGGCCCGAATTTCCAACGGCCCCACTACCAATGGCTGGTTTGATATCGATTACCTCGGCATCGATCAGGGGCCAATTCTGCTCATGGCCGAGAATCTTCGGACGGAGTTCGTCTGGACACTAATGCAGCGAAATCCGCACATTCGGAAAGGATTGCAACGAGCCGGGTTCAGCGGTGGCTGGTTGAAGTAAGTTTTGGCAAACTTATCGGGTTTTGTTTTTCAGCACAACCAGCGGCAGGTGCGTATTCCAGGTTGGTGTTATGCCTTCCTGAACGATAAAGGTTTTTGAGAAGTTACCCAGCACAATGTCCTGATCACCATCCCGGTCAACATCGGCCACGTCCATGCAAATCCAGCGTCCCAGCGTGCTGACAGGCATGGCGTGGGGTTGTAGCTGCATGGGTCCTTTCTGCTCAAAAAGTAAACAGCCTTCGGATGGCTCATGCAGAAAATCGGCAAAAAAGGCGATGGTCGCGATGTCCAGATCGCCATCCTGGTCGAAGTCGGTGGCGATGGCTTTGGTGCAGCCGTTTATGGGGTAAAAGTAAGCCTGTTTGTACTCGAAATTACCCTGACTCAGGTAGATATACAGGCCATGATATGGTTTCAGAATTTTAGAATAATCGCTGTTGTCGCCACAGGTGTAGATAATATCCAATTGGCCATCTTTGTTAAAATCAACCAGCTGAAAGCTGGTAGAGCCGTAAACGGATGGGAAATGGAGCAGATTTCGTTCGGTGAAGCCGCCTTTTTTGTCATTCAGAAATAGCCAGATACCTTCGTCGGCGTGGGCAAAAAGTACCATCAGGTCAGGCCAGCCATCGGCGTTGAAATCGCCGGTAGTTGCCTGAATGGCACCGGGCACGTTCCGAATGGTTTGGTGGGTAAATTTCCCGTTTGCCTCCTGTTTCAACCAGTAAAGTCCGCCTTTCAGATGGCCAAATCCACAAATCACCCAGTCCATCCGGCCATCTTTATTAACATCGACGGGGATTGACTGCAACGGGCGGGGCAAATCGACAGCCAGTGTTGAGGAGTCTGCCTGCTGCTTGCTATCCAGATTCAGCGAAACCAGTTCTCCCCGCGCAATATCGGCGGCCCGCATGGTTCCCAGCGTCGTGAATATACCCCGTTCGTTCCCTCCTTTATCCCGAAAAAAATCAGCATTGACCACCGCCGATTTAAGTTGCCGGAAGCGGGTGGGTTGCAGGCTTGAATCCCAGCGGGTGAGGTCGCTTCGGAACGCATCGCTGGTGTAGAGTTGATGTCCAATGGTATCCATCTTCACCAGTGTTGTCATGGCCGTTTGGGTGGTATCAAGACGAGGTTTCTCCACCGAGAAAATGGCCCAGTCATCCACGGCGGGGATGGGCTTACGGGCTGGTTTGAGTTTTACCGGGGCCAGGGTCTGGTAGTAGGCAATCAGTTTCTGCCAGTCGTCGAACGAAATAGTTGATTTGCTGCCAGCGTAATAAAGCCCTTCGGGATATACTTCCAGCCCCAGATTGGTGGCCATGGCGGGTAACACGTGCTTCACCCAGGTATCCTTATCCAGTAGTTCGGGCGAGGGAGTCTGATGGCAGTTGCCGCAGTAATGTTGCGCCAGTAGCCTGCCTTCCACCGTTTGCGGGTCATCTCCATTCGACTGGCAACTGGCTACGGCGATGAACAATACAAAACTGGCTATCAG
Organism: Spirosoma spitsbergense DSM 19989; assembly: GCF_000374085.1. Lineage (GTDB taxonomy): Bacteria > Bacteroidota > Bacteroidia > Cytophagales > Spirosomataceae > Spirosoma > Spirosoma spitsbergense. Next base: position 52,325 of record NZ_KB893544.1, read on the forward strand.
CGGTAATCCAATCAACGTCCTGTTGATAAAAAGGTGGGGCAACATGCGTTGTATTCTACTCACAAAAAGGGGTGCATTAGGCAAACATATCCGCTCCCGGGCTTCATGCTCCTCTGCAGTTTAATAATTCCGGTTCGTTTGATGCAGCAAAAATAGCTGAATAGAGGAATAAGGTGGGCTTCACGTACCCACGTTTAAAGACAGGATGAGCCGCTGTTACTCGTAAAAGTAGCCGAAAATAATCCCCATCTCATCTTCGCTCGTCAGGCCAAAATTAATGGTCTTGGATGAGGTGTTGTTGTAGGTAATCTCCGAAGTAAGGCCTTCACCTTTGTTCAGGCTGATGGGTGTTTTGAAGGTGATGATGTCTGGGTGTTCCCAATCGGTTGACGTATAAACCACTTCACCATCGCGGGTGCCGCCTTTAATTTTAATCACGAATTTCTCACCCATTTTGTGTATGTGGGACGTTAGCGTCAGCACCTGACGGGGCTTGTCGAACGTAAATGATTTAGTCATCGTCGTTCGGGTATTTCCGGGCAGGTTGAGGCTGGTGTTACTCAGGTTCAGCGTTTGTACCACATGCTGCACCGTCGATTTGTCGACCGTGTAAAAATTGACCTGGGCTTCCCCTTTCATCACGGTACTGGTCTTGTTGACAAAATGGGAGTTCAGGTCGAACGATGCCCCCGCTGGCACGAGCAGGGCAGTTCCTGCCGGGAAAACATAATCCTGGTACTGCGCTTGAGAACCAGCGAAATATACGTGATTAGACATACTGAACGCTGTGAACAGGTTAAGGGATTTGTCTGGATTTCGTAAGTCGCGGATGTCGTTCAGGTTGGGAAGTATATTTCTATTCTGGAAATCGTAGGCGACGAAGTGGTGACTCCCACTCCGCATTTTGGTTTCGTAGCGGTTCACGTAAATATCCTGCGTGTTTCCAACCGTCCGGCGGGTAAATAACTCCCGCTCAAAATTCGGCTGAATCTCGAACAGCGGCACGGCCATCTGATAACCAGTGCCGGACGCCGGCACTGGCAGGGGATCGTAGGTAACTACCGTAACCGTTTTATCGTCGAGTAACGCGGCATCGGCCACGGTTCCCGTTTTGGGTGCCCCCGCTTCAATCCACCGCCTTACAAACTCAACTTGTCCGTCTGGCAGTATAGTGCCACCCAGCGGCATCGGATTTCCGTACTGCTTTCCTGAATGATGACTGGCGGCCGTACCCGCCAGTTTGTGGTATAGTAAGCTTTCCAGCGAAGCAAATGCCTTTATCCGTTTTAAACCGTCTGTTTTAGCATCCGCGTTTTTAGGATCAACGCCTACCATATTCTGATACGCTACACCTTCGGCCAGCACCAGGCCATGCTGGATGTAGGTAATATCTTTGTCGGACAAATGGCAGCCCGATGTGGCGCAGGAAGGGGTCAGGATTTTCTGTTGAATCAGGTCAAACGACGATAGTTCAGTTGGCGCAGGGGTATCGGTAGCCGTTTTGGTGCAGGACACCAAATTCGTTAGAAGGATGGCAGCAGCGGCACCAAAACCTAAACGGGTATAAGTCAGGAGGTTCATAGATGAATAAAGCGTAATTCGCCTGTTGAAAGGTAACGAAAATTGTTGGCTTTTCGTCCGTTTGTAGCCAGGCATCGTCACAATTTGGGGTGTTGCTGGTTGCTTTGCTTATAAAGCCGCATAGTTTTTGGCAGCATCGTCCAGCACCAGCACCCAATCCTGACCATATCCCTGCGTTGGTGGCGTAAACTGCTTTGGTTGCTGATTATCGAACGTGCCGGCCGGTTTCGTTTTGCCCGAACGAGGGTCGAACCAGGTGGCCGTAACCGTTTTTCCCGAAATTTTTCCCGGATTCACGCTGAATGACTTACCGGCGGTTGTGTACACAAAGGCGTAGTCGGTGCCGCGAGTGGCCTGAATCCGTTCGGCAGGAGAGAGGTTATTCTCTACAATAAGGGACTGATCCGGTACGCGGTCGAGCAGCGGGCGTGCCGTCATCAGGTGCCGAACGTGTGTCATCTGATTGGCTCCGGGCAGGTCGAGGGCTTCCTGCCAGTAGAGGTGTGGCCCATTTACCGCCGGTCGTTTTGCACTGTACATCTGCCAGATGTCGTGACAGCCATACGTATGGCCATGCGCACCCGCGAATAAATCCAGATAGGCATACATCCGAACATCATAGGCATTGGAAGTGCCCAGGTCTTTGGCGTTGAAACAAACGGGATGGTCTTCATAGATGGGTTCGGCATCCATCGTCGGTTTAACGGGCTGGTTATTGTACGATACGGTAATGTTGTCGTACATGGCGTTGTTGCGGCAGTGGCCGTTCTGGTGCATGTTGAAATCGAACCAGGCATCATCCTTAAACCATTTCGACGCGCCCCCTTCCAGCCCGTTAGGCTGGGGGTGATAGGTCATCAGGGCTTTGTCGGCACCCCCAACGCCTTCCTGAATACCGTCGGCCATTGCCCGCCAGATTGCTACGTCGAATGAACCGTCGCGGGGTTGCCGGTCACCGCCCAGCACCCAAACGATATTTTCCCGGTTCTTGTAGCGGTTCCCTACGTAACGACCGTACACACGTGCATTGGTCGGCGTAAATATTTCCGGTCCCTTACCCCAGGTATTTTTAAATACTTTGTCGCCCCAGGTGGGTAAAAATGCAATCACAATGCCGTACTGAGCCGCTCTGTCAATAATGTAATCGACGTGTTTAAAATACGCTTCGTTAGGCCGGGTGGGGTTATTATCCAGAAGGGGTACCTCGCCGTACGGGTTTTGCTCTTTAAGCCCGTCGAATTCGGCAAGGGCAACCGCCTGTACGACCGTAAAGCCCTGTTCGGACCGGCGTTTGAGGTATTGGTCGGCCTCTTCCCGGTTCAGCCGGTGGAAGAGTTCCCAGGCCGTGTCGCCCAGCCAGAAAAACGGTGTGCCATCCTGATGAACCAGGTACCGATGATTATCCGACACCTTTAAGCGACCGCCGGCGAAAGGCTGCTGCGCCAGAGCCAGGCTTTGCCAGAGTAGTAACGCTGTAAGAACAAACCAGTATTTCATAAAATGGGGCTATTTATCATTCAGTTTGAGCCATGGATGTCGCTAAACCTACTGCTTGGCAGCCGTAAAACTTACGGTCGAATTATTGAACGGGTAGGCCTTCATGGTGAGCGTATTGTTGAACCAACTTCCCACCTGAGTACTTCCCGACAGTAGTGCAATGGCACTTCCCGATGGCTGGAGCGTGATCTTTTGGGTTTCTGAAAACGTAGAACTGCCCGACGTGCCGACGGTGGCGTAGGTAAGGGTAAACAGGATAGTCGTTAGGGATTCGCCCTCACGAACCATTAATACACTCCCATTAGCAACGGTAATAGCCGTCTGACTACCTGCCGGTGTCACTTCGGCCATGCGGTATAACCCTACCACTGGTTTAGCCAAATCCTGGGGTGTGGTATCCGTTTTTTTGCAGCCGGTGACGAGGGCTAAAAGGCTGATAAAAACAGGCAATAAGTAACGCATGGGGTTGAGAATATTATTATAACGTGGGTACGAAAACAGAAACGGCAGGCAATCTGGCTAGCTATACCTTTCAGTCAATCACCCAACAGGGAAAGTCATAAAATCAACTCGTTTACTGCTAATTCATTTCGGGGGAGACTGCTCCAATTAGCCATTCCCGTGTCGGCTGTCCTGTCTGGATGCTTATATTTGGCCATAAATCTGTTATTGATCCCTGATTATGACCGTTGGCGCAGATTCCAGCTATTTGTCCCCTTCTTCCAAGCAACGATGGCAGCGTATACTGGGAATCCGGCCTGAGGAGGGTCGAACAGTAGGCCTGTTTTTTGTGCATAACTTTCTGCTGGGCATTGGCACGATTCTGATTTACGTAGCGGCCAATGCTATTCTGCTCGAAAATAATCCCGAAACCAGTTTGCCCGTGGCCTACGTGGTAGCCGCCCTGGCCATGATTGGTGTAAGTCGGGTATACGCTTATTTTGAGCATCACCTGGCTTTACAGGTGGTGGCCGTACGCGTGCTGATAGCTGCTGTTGTTATGACGGTAGTTGTTGGTATACTGGTTGTTGTGGGGCATTCGGTGGCGGCCGCAGTGACGATCATGACGGGCTACCGAATCATTTATTTACTGACCAATCTTGAGTTTTGGGGTGTTTCGGCGGTGGTGTTCGATACGCGCCAGAGCAAACGGCTCTTTGGTGTTATCAGTTCGGGCGATATGCCTGCCAAAGCAGCAGGCGCGGTGCTGGCAGCCCTGGTTCACGCCCATGTCGATGTATTACGGTTGCTGCTGGTGGCGTTTGGTGCCTTTCTGGCCGCCCTCTATATACTTCAGTTAACGATCCGGTCGCACGATGTTCAGGCCGCGTCGGGCGCCAGCCGGGTAGCGCGCCGGGAGCCGTCGCGGCTGGTAGGGAAGCGGTTTGGGGGCAGCGAATTGATTTTTTACATGTGCCTGAGTTTTGCCGTGCTGGCTGCCGTTGCTACGGAAATTGAATACAATTTCTTTATCAACGTAAAACACCGCTTTCACGATCAGACCGACGTAATCCGCTACGTAAGTTACGTGCTGGCCCTGACCTACGGACTGGCCATGCTGGTTAAGCTGTTGATGTCGAGGCAAGTACTCGACAAGTTCGGCATCCAGCGTTCATTGGTCGTGTTGCCCTGGGTTGCCCTGGCAGGCCTTGCGGGACTAATAATTCTGCATTACGCTGTCGTTTCCGAAACGGTGTTGCTCATTTATTTCTGCGGTCTGTATCTGGTTTTTGAAGTGGCCCGGCGTGCCCTGTTCGATCCTGTTTTTCTGGTGTTGTTTCAGCCGCTGTTACCGCCCCAACGGCTCAAAGGGCATACGCTGGCCAAAGGGTTATACGAACCAATTGGGTTGGGCGTAGCCGGCGTTCTGATATTTTTATTCCATAATACCCTCGAGTCGAACGGAGCCTTGTTTTGGATAGGCCTGCTATTGGTGGCCATCTGGTTACTGCGACAAACCTACAGGCGGTATCTGCACGAACTGAACGATGCCATTGGCCGTCGGTTTCTGGAACGCGACGAACTGGCTATGCCGGGCGTGGCGCAGAGAAACCTGATCAATCAACTACAAAGTGATAAAACCGGTGAGGTACTAACCGCTCTTAGCTGGCTGGATACTCACAACCCCGCTGAACTGGCGCAACATATTCCTACCCTGCTTACGCATGCTGAAAAAGCCGTTCGGCGACGTACGCTGGCGACCTTAACCCATCGCAATCTGTCGGTTCCCGTTCGGTCACTCACGCACATTGCGCTGACGGATGAGGACCCGGAACTGCGTCAGCAGGCGGCTTACTTACTGGGCCGACGGATTAATACTGAACCGGCCGAGTTAGCCCCCCTTATTCACCACACCGACCTTACCATCCGCCGGGGTGCCATCAGGGGCATTCTGGAACTGAATCCGCACGACACAGCCGCCCAGGCTGCGCTACGTGAGCTGGTTCAGGAGGATGATCCCGAACGGCAAAAAATCGCGCTTAACCTGATTGCTACCTTACACCTGAACGATTTTGCTCCGGTGGTTCAACAGCTGCTCGCCAGCCCGAACACCGACGTAAAAAAGGCGGCTATCCTGACGGCGGGTAGCCTGACCAACAACGGCCTGACGCAGTTCCTGCTGGTAAACCTGACGCACGAAACCCTGGGCCGGACAGTGGTGCAGGCCCTGAAAGCGCGCGGTCCCGAACTGATTCCTCAGTTGCATGAGATGCGCCGGGTGAATGGTAGCCGACTGTTACTGGAACGGATTACAACTATTTGTGGCGCTATTCAGGCCCCCGAGAGCCGCCAACTCCTGAACGAACTGGTTCAGCAACCCGATTTACCGATTCGCGGGGCTGCCCTGCGTGCCCTGCGCCGTTTCCCGAACGAACCCGCCGATGATGCCCTGTTCCGTACGTTGCTGCATGAAGAAGTGTTGCTGGCACAGCGGATGTTACACGGCAGTTTGTCGGATGCATCCCTAACAACAACACTGGACTATGAACTGTCGGTACTGGTGCAGCGGCTGTTCGATACCCTTGCCCAGCTATTTGATTCCGAAACCATTGCCGGAGCCCGCATGGGCGTTGGGCACCCCGCCCGCGAACGCCGGGCCAACGCCCTCGAAATGCTGGATAACCTGATTCCCCGGGCTACGTACCAAACATTGCAGGTACTGGTGGATGATTTACCTCGTACGGAAAAGACCCGTATTCTGGACACTGAACTGGGACCGTTTCGCGATTCGGAACCAATCCGGTCGTTTATTCTGCGAATGGGTGAAACGGTCTTTTCGGCCTGGACCGTGAGTACCGCACTGCGCGGTTTATCCGAACCGGAAGCGACGGCCATCCGCGAATCACTGACCGCTCAATTTCCTGATTTATCTCCGTTGCTTATGTCCCACGCACCTCATACTACCAGCCAGATTTCCGCGTATGACCGGGTTTTGCTGCTGGCCCAAACCAGCCTGTTTGCCCAAACGCCCGAAAACGTACTGGCCAGTGTAACACCCATTATGAAGGAGGAAGACCACCCAGCCGGTGAACTGATTTTCCATAAAGGCGACCTGGGTTCGGGTATGTACGTCATCTACACCGGCGAAGTAGCCATTCTGGATGGGGATACCGAACTGGCCCGGTTTGGCCGGGGCGACTTTTTTGGCGAACTGGCCCTGCTGGATACCGAATCCCGCTCGGCCACGGCCGAAGCAATTACCGACGTGCGACTGCTGCGCATCGATCAGGACGATTTTTATGATCTGATGGAGGAGCGGGGCGAAGTATTGCGTAGTATTGTTAAAAGCCTGTCTGGTCGTATCAGGCGGCAGAATGACGTATTGGCAAACCGTACAAGTGCCACATAGTCGTTAACCCCCATTCTACGAACATGAGTCTACCAACACCCGAAGGCATTGGAACCGTGGTACTGGCAACGGTAGCCTTTCAGTTTACGGATCGTTTTCTGGGTATAAAAACCCGGCTACCCGCCTGGGAGCCTCATATAAAGCGGATTTGGGCCTACGCCGGTATCCTGATTGGGCTTGGTTTCGTTTTACGGCTCGATTTTTCGACCGGCTGGTTTGCCCTGACAGCAGGGCTATTATTCGTTTATATGCTATGGCGTGTGTATGATTATCGGCCCGCCCGAATTGCACTGCTGGCAGCTGCCCCTTTCCTGCTATTGACGGTAGTGGATAATTTTATGCAGCACTACGCCCCTGAGTTCTATAAGACAAGTGACGACTTTCTGGATAGTGCCATTGGCTTTTCGACCATTTGGGCCATTACGTTTCTGATAATCGCTAATCGTCAGAAGAAGGCATTGGTTGAAGAAGAACAGCAGCGCGTACTGGAAACGGAAGAGCGCCGAAAAATTGAAGCCAAAAAACAGGAACTGGAGTACATGGTATCCGAACGAACCGCTGAAATAACGCGCCAGAAAGAAGAACTGGAACAGACGGTCGAGGAGCTAAAGGCCACACAGACCCAGCTGATTCAGAGTGAAAAAATGGCCTCCCTGGGCGAGCTAACCGCCGGTATAGCGCACGAAATTCAGAACCCCCTCAACTTCGTCAACAACTTCTCCGAAGTAAGTATCGAACTGATCGACGAGTTAGCCGAAGAACAAAGCAAAGCGAACCGCGATGCAGAACTTGAAGCCGAACTACTCAACGATTTAAAACAGAATCTTCAGAAAATAACCCATCACGGTGGTCGAGCTTCCAGTATTGTGAAAGGAATGCTGCAGCATTCGCGGGCCAGTACCGGGCAGCGTGAACCAACGGACCTGAACGGGCTGGCCGACGAATACCTGCGGCTTGCCTACCACGGACTGCGAGCCAAAGATAAATCGTTCAATGCCCAGCTAAAAACGGACTTTGACCCATCCCTCGGAGAAATTAGTATGATTCCTCAGGACATGGGTCGTGTGTTGCTGAATTTATTCACCAATGCCTTCTACGCTGTTCATAAACGCCAGAAACAGGCTGCCGAACCAGGTTATCAACCTACGGTAAGCGTTCGTACACGCTGCAACGACGGAGAAGCCGTCATTATAGTCAGTGATAACGGTATCGGTATTCCCGACGACTTGAAACATAAGATATTCCAGCCCTTTTTCACCACCAAACCCACGGGAGAAGGTACCGGGCTTGGTTTGTCACTGGCCTATGATATTGTGGTCAAGGGCCATACCGGCACGCTGACGGTTGACAGCACAGAAGGACAGGGCACTACATTTACCATAACGTTACCCGCCTGAGCCTAATGGATTTGACCATGAAAAGCCCGGCCAATGACCGGGCTTTCTGATTTAGATTAAGTTGATAATCAGGCTACTGCTTGTCCCACCAAACACGGGTATCCTGGTTGTCTGCTCCCTGCCGCGCTACGGCTTCCTGCCGGTTGGTGGTATTGACCGAAATCTCCGAATCGGGATAAGACAGGCGGTTGATAAAGTTGCCTTTGATTTCCTTACCGGGATACGGGTTGGGTGTCAGTGCCGGAAAGCCACTCCGCCGGAAATTAGCAAACGCTTCGGGTCCGTTCAGGAACGACGCGACCCAGTACTGCGTGTTAATCAATTGCAGGCCCCTGGCAGCTACGTATGGATTAGCCTGAACATAGGCGGTGATAGCCGCCGGTGCAACGGCCGAACCCGCATCTACTATGCCCAACTGCTGCATGTGCGCCGTTATACCTGCGTTATAGAACGTGGCCGGATCGCCGGTTGTCCAGCCGCGCTGGGCAGCCTCGGCCAGCAGCAGCTGGGTTTGGGCGTGCGTTACTAGAAAGGTAGGCGCATCGAAACGCCCCAGGCGCGTTCTGTCCAGTTGGGTATAATCGTAAAAACTTGCCAGTCCATCTTTCGTGGCCTGCGCCGGAATAGTACCGTTATCGAAACCAAGGGGCATCCCGACTTGTACGGCCGGGTCACGATTTGCTTTTGCCGCTGTCTGTTCCGGGCCGCTTTTAGCGCCTACGTAGCGTACGGCAATAGACGCAAGGCGGGGATCTGCCGTCGATTTTAAGTAGTCGACAAAGTATTTTGTCAGGTAATAGTTAGCCGCTTCGGTGGAGTTCAGCGTGTTGCCCACCGGATTTTTGTAATTGGCATTGTTTAGAACGGCCAGATTGTCGGCGTTCGTTTGCATAACGCCACCGGCTACCGCTTTCTGCACCGTCGATTGAGCCAGCGTAGGGTTTATTTTCGACAGGCGCATGCCGACCCGGAGCAAAATGGAATTACCGGCCCGCTTCCACTTGCCAATGTCTCCGCCATACGTAATCTCACCGGCTTCGGTTGGTTTGGTAGCATCGAGAGCGGCCGTGGCTTCGGTCAGTTCTTTGATCAGATCAGTATAGATACTTTCCTGCGTATCGTACTTGGGCAATATGTTGCTGCTGAGATAGCCCAGCCCGGCCTGGCTGTACGGAATATCGCCGTACGAATCGGTCAGTACCTGAAACACATAGGCTTTCCAGATGCGGGCCATGTTGTATAAATTCGCGCGGGTTGGGTCGGATTTGGTTTGATTAATCACATCGACCAGATACCGCACCACGTTCTGGTAGTAGCCCTGCCAGATAGCGGCATTTGGTCCCGCGGGTCCCCGGTTATCGATGTTGAAATTACCTCCGGCAAGCACCCCGGAGTTAGGTGAGAACATCTGCTGCACAATTGGCTCCTCAAACACCAGTATAGACCCCGGAAAGGCCGTATTGATCATGGCGTTGTTGAACGTAAAAACGGGATTGAGCGCCGTGGCCGCCGTTGGGTTGATGTTCAGCGTATCGAACCCTTTATCGCAACTGCTGGTAGCTGCCAGCATGATGGCCAATGCTAAAATGAGTTGTATTTTTTTCATGATTATCTGTTTAAGATAGTCATTGGTCATTTCGTTTCGCGGTCATTAGCGGTTTATTCGTGATCGTCAATGACTATTAATGACCAATGACCCCGAAGCGAAATGACTAATGACTAGAATTTAACATTCAGGTTGAAACCAATACTGCGGGTAGTAGGTAATCCGGTTGACTCCAGACCAATCAGGTTGTCGGAGCTAAAGCCGAACTGCTCAGGGTCGAGGTTAGGCACCCACTTTTTCAGGATGGCTACGTTGTTCGCTACCGCGCTGATGCGAATGGCTTTGATGAACAGGTCTTTGGGCAAAAACTTCGTGAAGTCATAGCCCAGGCTAATCTGGCGGAGTTTCCAGAAACCGGCATCGTAGACAACCTGCTCACCCAGACTTTTGGAGCGACCAACCGAGTAGTAATCCTGCACAAACGCCCGCACGGTATTGGCTTCGCCATTTGTGTTCACGCCCGCACCCACCATTTTGTTGTCGGCATCGCCCCGGCCCACCAGCGTTTCGCGTTGCAGACCGTGCCGGAACAGGTTCAGGTTGGTACCCGAAATCATCTTGCCACCCAGTTTGAAATCAATCAGGAATGACAGGTTGAGGCCTTTGTAGTTGAACGTATTGGTAATACCACCAATGTACTTAGGCAACGCCGAACCAAATGAAATCGGCGCGGCTGTACGATTGGGAATACCATCACCCCCGTGAACAATACGCCCCTGGGCATCGCGGGCATACCCAAAACTGTACAACTGCCCCAACTCTTCGCCAACTACCTGCCGTAGATCGCCGACGAAAACGCCCGTACCTACCACGATTTGTTCAGGAACTTTGGGAGCCGTAGGGTCTGAATTGGGGACGAAACCATCTGGTGAAATGAGTTTGAGAAGTTTCGTTTTGTTATACGACCCGTTCAGCGTTACATCCCAGTAAAAATTCTTGGTTCGGATGGGGGATAGGTTCAGCAACACTTCAATGCCCCGGTTGCGGCTTTGGCCATTGTTGATCAGCGTACTGGTGTAGCCCGATGCATCGGAGGATTGCGCCTGTACAATCTGGTCGCTGGTGACTTTCTCGTAAACCGCGATATCCAGGCCAACCCGGCTGTTGAACATTTTTAACTCTAATCCAAACTCGGTCTCCGCTACCCGACTGGGCTTAAGCGTAGAACTGGGCACCGTGTTGGACGTGATATACCCAACGGGTTGCCCCTGCCCGGCCGGGTTGGGAAACAGATTGGCATTTACGCCGTAAAACAGGTTGTTGGAGTACGGAGCTACATCACCATCACTACCCACTTCGGCATACGCAGCCCGCAGTTTTCCAAAGTTCAACCAGCCCGGCAAGCTATTGAACGCCTGCGAAAAAACGAAGCTACCCGTTATGGATGGGTACAGGATACTACGATTAGCCGGGGCCAGCGTGGAGAACCAGTCGTTCCGAACGGTTCCGTTCAGGTACAGGAAATCTTTGTACGACAATTCAGCCGCGCCGTACAGGGAATTTACTTTCCGTTCGCTGAGGCCGTATAAGGGATCTTTCACGCGTCCGTTCTGAGGGACATATAAGCCCCGAACAATGAAATCCGTTACCTGAACACTGTTCAAATCACTCCGGCGATAAAGTTGGTTACCCCCCGCTGTAATGTCGATACCAAACACGCCAAACTTGTGGTTGGCCCCGATCAGGAAGTCGGTATTGATTTCTCGAAACCGTCGGGCCTCCTGTACGTATGACCCATTCACAAAGCCGGCCGGAGCGGCTGACAGCGAAGCCTGACCCGTTGGGAAGTTATAATCCTGATCCCGCGACCAGTAATCCTGACCAACCCGTCCCTGTAGGTACAGCCAGTCAGTGAAGTTATAGCGAACGGCAATATTTCCGAACAGGCGGTCCCGGCGGATGTTCTCGAATTTATTATTGAGCACGAAGTAGGGGTTCGTCCGGTTCATAAACCGCGAATAAACAAACTCATTCCCCGTGGCCGGATTGATCTGATTGGCTTCCAGCACGTCGAGCGGCATAGAGTTGGCCAGTGTGTAAATAACAGTTGGCGTACTATTGTCCTGCTGGGCAATCTGAGGTGGGTTTTTGTTGTACTCATTGGAGTAGTTCAACGTGCCCGTAACGGACAGCTTTGGTGACAGGTTATAGCTGAAACCGAGGTTAATCGTTTTGCGGTTGAAGGTATTGTTCCGGGTAATGCCTTTATTGTCCAGATTGGAAAGCGACAGGTTGAACCCGCCTTTTTCATTCCCCGACGAGAGGGAGACTGAGTTAGTCCAGGTGGAACCATTCCGGTAGAACGTGTTGATGCGGTCGTAGACCGGCTGGTAGGGTAGCGTTAGACCGCCAAACAACACCTGCGTCTGCCCCGCAAATTTCTCCCCGAAACTCCACACACCCGATGTAGGGTTGGCTGCCGTTGGCCGAACGCCATATTCGCCCTGACCGTACTCATACTGGAAATCCGTGTAGTCGAGCGGCTGGTCGGTCGTAAAGTTCGTATTATATACCACGCCAATACCCTGGCTGGTACCTTTCGTTTTGGTCGTAATCAGGATAGCTCCGTCTTTAGCTCTGGACCCGTACAGGGCAGCCGCTGTACCACCCTTCAGTACCGTCATCCCTTCGATGTCATCGGGGTTGATGGACGACAAACCATCGCCCCCATCGGAGTAATTTCGGTCGCGGTTACCGATGGAGTTATCGCCCCCGGTGTTGCCCGTGTTTTGCCCGAAATTAGAATTGTCGATGGGCACTCCGTTAACAACGATGAGGGGGCTGTTCTGACCAGAAAAAGACGACTGCCCCCGAATGCGGATTTTACTCGTACCGGCGGCCCCCGTACCCAGACTGGAGATATTAACCCCGGCAATTTTGCCTTGCAGGGCGTTCATGAAGTTAACCGTCCGATTGGTCGTAACCTGCTCGGGGTTAACAACGGCAGTGGCATATCCCAGGCGTTTTGCTTCCTTTTTGATACCCAGTGCCGTAACGACCACTTCGCCCAAACTCTGTTCGGCTTCCTGAAGCGTGACCGTCAACTGGGTCTGGTTGCCAATAGAAATTGTCTGACCCGCGAAGCCAATCGAGCTGAAGACGAGTGTAGCCCCGGCAGGCACATTTAAGGTGAAATTTCCGTCGCCGTCCGTCGTAGTACCTAACTCCGTGTTCCGGACCAGTATATTCACCCCCGGAATGGGTTGCTTGTCCTTACTGGATATCACTTTGCCCGTCACCCGCCGATCCTGGGCCTGGGCAACCTGCGTCATCAGGAAAGTGACCAGAAGCAGAAAGCACCAGGCACTAATTCTTGTTCGTAAAGTGTGTTTCATGGGGAATAGGGGTTAATTGTAAATTCATTCAATAAGATAAAAAAATCTTCTTTAGATTAAATTTTAAAAGTAAGTAAATATACCTATCTACTCTGATTTTCAGGCATTATTAAAAAAGTAAATACAGGATAGAAAAGCCGTTTTTTGTGTGAAAAACAGCTCGCTTTGATGATTGGGACAGGGTCAACCGTACGGCTGAACACCGTAACCGGCACCCGTCACAAAGACATACAGGTTCCGATCACCGAACGGAGTAATAAGATTTGCTTAAAAGCGATAGATGGAAATGGATTTACCGAATCTGTCCTGCCTTCTTCAGCAGGTCAACTACTTTTTCTACCGGTACTTGTTCTACCGTATGCCCCCGGTCGCCGGTGGTCGTTTGGGCGGCAAAGAGCGAGTTGATAATTGCTTCTTCGGTGGCTTCTATAGCCGCCATAAACAAGGGGGAGACAGTATCATTACGCAACACGTTCATTGAATCCAGCGTACTATTGGACTCGTGCGCAATGCGGTAAGCGGTAGATACGGCAATAACATAATCGCCACTCCCATTCGATGCGATGCCGCCCGTGTGCGCTAATCCCATAAAAGCGCGTTTGGCCAGTCGTTTGAGGTTGCGGGCATCCAATGGCGCGTCGGTCAGTACAACCATCATGCAGGACCCGTCGAGGTTCTCTTTGAAGTCGAACTTCCCCAACTCAACCCCAACGGGTATACCCGCTATTTGTAGAACGCCCCCAAAGTTTGTTTGCACCAGTACACCAACGGTATAGCCGCCCAGTGAGGCAGGTAACTTACGCGATGATGTGCCAATGCCGCCTTTAAAGCCAAAACAGACGGTGCCGGTGCCAGCACCTGCGTTGCCTTCATCGACCGGACCGGATTTGGCTCGTTGAATGGCTTCCAGCACGTGCTGTTTCGTTACGTGTCGTCCGCGAATATCGTTTAGAAAACCGTCGTTGGTTTCGCCTATCACCGGGTTTACAGAGCGAACCTGTTCATTGCCGGGCTGGGCCAGGGTGTAGTCGATCAGGGCATCGGCAGCCGTGGGTACGCTCAGTGTATTGGTTAAGATAATGGGTGTTTCGAGCGTGCCTAGTTCCTCTACCTGGCTATACCCTGTCAGTTTCCCAAAACCATTACCGATATAAATAGCCGCCGGACTTTTTTGCTGAAACTGATTACCCGCATGAGGCAGGATGGCCGTAACACCCGTGCGAACGTTCTGCCCCGGTGTTATCGTCGTTTGGCCTACCCGAACGCCCGGCACATCGGTGATGGCGTTAAGCGGGCCAGGCTTCAAAACACCGAAACGGATTCCATATTCACGCGGCCGTTTGATCGGCTGGGCGAGCGTGGCCTGAATCGAAATCAGGAGTGAAAGGGTCAGAAGTTGAGCGATGGACATCAGGAAGGACGAGTTTAAAAACGTAGTAGCCAAAATTCGCCCATTTTCTGTCAACTACCAGACGGTTCGTAAAAAACCAGCCGATTTTGTAACTGCGTTAGCTGTTGCTGCATATGCTCCAGCCGTTCCAGCAACTCATTTACCACATCGAGGTCGTCGGGGTGGATGGCTAAGTCCTGATGTAGCCGGACAAACTTCTCCAGCCGGGGTAACTGTTCCGACGGCACATAGGTGGCGTGCTGAATGGTGGTGGTTTCGATGAGGCCACGCTGCTCCAGCAATTGAACAAACTCGACTTCGACGTGGTGGTACACGCAAAATTCGTTGATGAGGATGAGGTTGGGTTGCATAAAATAAGACGTTACATGGCTGCTACTTGCCGGATTAGTTCTTTCTGCTCGTCGGTCAGGTTAGTCGGGAGTTTGATCTGCCATTGCACGTACAAATCACCGAACTTTCCTTCCTGCTTGTATACCGGAAAGCCCTTGCCTTTTAGCCGGACTTTTGCGCCATTCTGTGTTTCGGGGGATACGGTTAGTTTGACTTTACCATCCAGTGTTTCGATGATTTTTTCGCCACCGAGCAACGCCGTGTAGAGATCAATCTCTTCATCTACATAAATGTCATCTCCCTTGCGTTTGTAGCGACTATCGTCGGCAATGACGAATGTGATGTACAAATCGCCCTTGGGGCCACCATTCACACCCGGCGAACCGTAACCGGTCAGTTTTATTTTCTGTCCGTTCTCAATCCCTGCCGGTACGGTAATGCGGATGTTCTTTCCATCAACATTCATGGTTTGCTTGTGCGTCGTGTACGCATCACGCAGGTTCAGGTGCAGTTCGGCCTGATAATCCTGCCCCCTGAACTTAGCTTGTCGGCGACTGCCACCCGTGCCTGCATCCTGCCCAAACATGGACGAGAAGAAATCCGAGAAATCCGCACCCCCAAAACCACCCGAAAAATCGTCTCCGCCCGCGTATTGCCGACGCGATTGCTGCTGTTGCCCCGCGTTGCGCCGGGCTTCTTCAAACTGGTCGGCGTGTTGCCAGTCTTTACCGTATTGATCGTATTTTTTCCGCTTCTCGGGGTCGCTCAGGACCTCGTTAGCTTCGTTGATTTGCTGAAACTTTTTGTTGGCCTCCGCATCATCCGGGTTTAAGTCGGGGTGATGTTTACGGGCCAGTTTGCGGTACGCTTTCTTTATATCGTCGTCTGACGCGGTTTTGGGTACGCCCAGCACACTGTAATAGTCAATGAAATCCATACTGGAGGGATGTTACGTGTAGTTCCGTATAAACTCGGAAGGGGTAGGGAAGGTTGTGAAGAGATGGAAACCCCATCGCCAAAGCGAGATGATTTCTCTATCTTGCTGTCCTCAAAGTTTAGCACTAAGCTCTATGAAAATTATTCGTTTATTTTTATTCTGTTTCCTGGCAACCGCTTCTCTTCACGCCCAAACTGCCTCCAAAACAGGTTCGCTGGCAGATGTTAGTTTTATGGAAGGCCGTTGGTTGGGCACCTTCAACGGTGGCCCTATTGAGGCTTGCTGGATTGCACCCGTCGGGGATAACCTGACCGGGTTTATACGTATGATGAAAGACAACAAAGTTACTATGTACGAAATGTTGATCTTTGAACAAACAGAACAGGGGCCAATCGTACTGGTAAAGCACTTTAAGCCCGGTTTGATCGGACAGGAAGAAAAAGATAAGTCAGACCGTTACAAATTTATCGAAGCAGGAAAAGGCAAGGCAATTTTTGAGAAGGAAGACGGCTCGATTCGAATCATCTACGAAAAACGGTCGGCCGCTCAGTTAGTGATTCAGCGGGGCATGCAGAAAGACGGTAATTGGGCGTTCAGTGACCTTTTTGTCTTTAACCTCGTTCGATAGCTATTCGCCTGCTGTTTATTGCCGCTCTGCCAGTCGCTGAACTTCCCGGCGTAAGGCCCGTACTTCATTGGTTAATTCCTGAATGGCCTGTGCTCCCGCTACTTCGCCCTCGGTGCTCTCGGCATCGCGTCCCACAAAATAAGTGGCCAGCGTAGCCGTCACGTATCCAAAAACGGCAAAGGCATACAGGGCCAGTAACATACACAAAGCCCGGCCTTCGGGGGTTTTGGGCCAGTATTCTGATCCCATCGTAGTCATCAGCATAGCCGTCCACCATACGGCCTCGCCGTAGGAGTTTAAGGAAGTGCCGGGTGCGTCGCGTTCAAACGTATACATCCCGGCAGCACCAGCCAGTGTCATCAGGAGCGTTAGCAGCACGACATAACCAAACCCCCGCCTACTCATACTGGCTCCCAACGCCCGCATTCCCCGGTTTATGGAGCCAACCACCCGCACCAGTCGCACGCCCCGCGCTACGCGCAGAAAGCGCAGTACACGTACGATCCGAAAGACGCGCAACGCTGGCAGGAATAGGGAAATGACCGTTAGCCAGTTGTGTTTCAGAAACGGGATTTTTTCGGGTGCTAGGGTAAAACGGAGGAGAAAATCAAGGATAAAAATGATCCAGATTACGGTGCCCAGGTGTTCCCAAAAGGGTGTCAGGCCGTAGGCTAGTTCCTGAATCAGCAGACCCAGCCAAACGAAACCCAGCACCAGCATGGGGGTGTCGAGCCAGTCGCTCAGGCGTTCCAGTAATTCGTGGCGTTCGCTGGTAAGTTCTTGCTGAGTCGGTTTTGTCACGGAGTCAGTCGGTTGAGGGTTATTAACTTAACCCACGAGGGGCAAAGTGGTTTACAACAACCACAATGGGCCGGGAGGTCAGCGCCGGTGCAATTGCACCGGCGCTGACCTCCCGGAAACCGACACCAGATAAAGCTAACCGACGGCAATACGCCTTTTGTTGAATAAAACTCCGTACAAAGACGGGTATTAAGTTGGGCCAACTGCGCCAAAAAAATCACCGAGTTAGCCCGATTCCTATAGGCCGTAATTATTTACCGCTACTCAGTTTCGACGCTTTGGCTTCGTCCAACTCGCGAAGTAACTCGCCAACAGCTTTTTCTAACTGAACATTTTTGTCCGTATAGCTTTCGCCAATGGGTCTCGATACGGCAATGTCGACCGGGCGGGGGTTGAGCTCCATATTTTTGCCCGAATTGTCTGTCACCTTGATGAACGGCAGCCGCAGGTTCGAGCCATCGATGAGCTGGGCGGCTGAGGTGTAAATAATCCAGCCTGCCGTTGGTTCGCCCACCACTTTACCCACCTTTAGCGCCCGGTAGCCTTCCGCAAAATCCTCCGCATCGGACAACGAGTGCTGATTGGTTACTAAAATGGTAGGCGTCTCCAGCGAACGCTGTCCCAATTGGGTACGGGCGGGGGCTGACGGTAGCCCGCGTGGGGTCATGGTCAAGTACCCTTTGCGGGTGAATACATCCAGGGCGTAGGCGTTTACGAAACCGCCATTATTGTTCCGAACGTCAACCACTACCCCTTCGCGGGCGTGGTTATCGGCATCCAGATCAATATTCAACTGGGCCAGCGATTCCGCCGACATATCGTACAGGTGAACATAACCCAGCCTTCCGCCACTGGCTTTATCGACGTACTGCCGCTGCTGCTCCACCCACTGTTTGTAGAGCAACCCTTTCTCGGTTGTCAGGTTAACGGGGCGAATAACCACTTCGCGGGGCGTGCCGGTGGGTGAGGAGGCTATACTGAGTGAAATGCGCCGGTTAATCTGATTCTCCAGCAACTGGTCCAGGTTGGTGGTCGGGGTGATTTTAGTATCGTCCACCGCCAGCAGATAATCGCCGGGTTTGATGGTGCCGGATAATGCCGCCGGACTCAGGGCGATAACTTCGGTAATTTTCAACTTCCCACTGTTTTCGTATTCCGCCCGGTCAAACCGCAGTCCGATACGCCCTGTGGTCGTCTGAACAGAACCGGCCGGAGCCGAAATGCCGGAGTGCGAGGCATTCAGCTCGCCCAGCATCAGGCTAATCAACCGGCGCAGTTCGTCGGGGGTACGGGCACCGGCGGCCATCGGCTCGTAGGTGGCCCGAATCGCTTTCCAGTCGGCACCGTGGAAGGTTGAATCATAGAACCCTTTAGACTGAATATCCCAGGCTTGCCGGAAAACCTGCACTTTTTCCTCGCCGAAGTCGACATCCATTTCGGCGGTTACGCTTAGTGGTTTTGGCTCGCGTTTGTCCAATGCAATCGACTGGATTTTACCCTGCTCCAGATAGAAAACGTCTTTTCCGTCGGCCGAAAACTGGGCATTGCTTTTACTACCCGCCGTAGAAGTCAACTGTTTCGCTACAGATTGGTCGCGCCCTAACTCATCGAGGGAGTACGTGTACAGGTTTTCCTGACCGGCTACGGTGGCGATCAATAATAGTGTTTTCCCGTCTTTGCTAATCGATTGCGCATCGACATCGACCCCAACGGGTAATAGACTTAGCCGCTGACGAATACCATCGAACACGATTTTTGTGGGCTGATTTTTCGATTTGGCCGCCGTATCCCCTAGTGCCAGCGCGGTCGTATCGCGGGGTGTCACTTTTTTGGTAGCGGGTGCCGCCGGCGTAAGGGTCTTTGGGATTTCTTCGTTAAATAGCTCCCGGAACTGGTCTTCCCGGAATTTGGGCGAACGGGGTATCAAGTCGATACGGGCAATCTGCGCGGTTTCGGTTCGCTGGTTGGTGATGAACAGGACATACTTCCCGTCGGGACTCCAGGTCAGGTTTCCTCCGAACGTATTGGCCAGAAAGCTAATGGGTTTACTCTCGCCACCAGATGCCGGAATAACCGAAATGTTCCGGAACGTTTTGGTCCCGTACGACGTGAAAGCCACCCATTTATTATCCGGCGACCAAACCACGGAACCACTCGTGGCAAAGGGTGGCCGACCCAGAAACGCTTTTTTCAGGAGCCGCTCTTTCTTCGTCGCCATGTCGAGAATGCGCAGTTCCTGCCCATTTCGGATAAAGGCCAGCGATTTGCCGTCGGGGGAGAAAATGGGCGAACCATCGTCCAGCCCATCATTCGTCAGGCGTACTTCGTCGCGGGTCGCAAAATTATACTGGTAGAGATTGGCTGCGCCGTCGCGGGTTGACACGTACACCAGGCTCCGGCTGTTGGGAGCCCAAACGGGCTGCGACTCATTAGCCGGGCTATGGCTGATCCGCGTAGCATCACCCCCATCTTTAGCCGAAGCCGCAAATACTTCTCCGTGCGCGATGAAGGCTACTTTCTTACCATCGGGCGATAAAGCCAGTTCCCGAAACTGGTTGGTCAGCTTCAGGCGGTCAACGGCCGGACTGGCGGCCACACCCCGTAACCGAACCGGAATGGGCGTTGCCTGTTTGGTTGCTACATCGTAGGTCCAGAGTTGAAAATCGCGTTCGAACACAATGGTGCGGCCATCGTACCCAATGGAAGGCCAGAGAACCCGTCCACCGGTAAAATTGGTCAGCATCGTTGGGGTGCCGTCCAGCGGCTTGGCCCACAGATTCTGTGTCTTATTCCGGTCGGATACGTAGTAAATTGCTTTTCCATCCTGACTCCACATGGGCCACAGTTCTTTAGCGCCCCCTTCGGTGACCCGCTCGTACTGGTCTCCAGCTTTTTTAGCCTCCGGGCGATACAGCCAGAGTTCGGTCTCGTCGAGGTGACTGCGGCCCTTGCGCCACCATTGATTGGACGCGATGCCCCGCGCCGAAAATGCCAGTGTTTTGCCATCGGGTGAGGGAGCCCCGTAAAATTCATTGGCATAGCGGTCGGCGGTAATGGGCAGGGGGGTACCGCCGGTTAGGGCCACCCGGTAAATGTCGTTCATGCCGGCAATATCCCGGCTGGTCGATTGGAAGTACACCATTTTGCCATCCCTCGACCAGGCGTTGAGCACCTCGTTCCCATCATCGTAGGTCAGCCGCTTTATCGCGCCTGTTTCAAGGGTGAGCAGGTAGATATCCCCGTTGCCGGTGCGGGAGGAGGCAAAGGCCAGGTACTTCCCGTCCGGCGAATAGAGCGGCCGCGATTCATTGTCGGGGTGTGATACCAGTAACCGGGCTTCTCCACCCGTTGTGGGCACCGTCCAGATATCGCCACCCGACACGAACGCCACTTCGGCACCATCGGGCGAAAGGCTGGGTTCGGCAAAGGCAAAGGTGGGTGTTGGGGGCTGCGTTTGCCCCTGCGTGGGGTGTATGGCGGTAGTAACAACAACAAGGGAGAGAAGTACAGAAAACGTAAAGATGCGCATTGCGATGAAGGGTTATTTGAGGTGGTCCGGGTTGCCCACAACTTAGTTATCGTTATTCGGAATCTACAGTGGCGATGGCTTCGATGGATAGTTGAAATTCCTTTTTGGGTAAAGCGACAATCGGTGTTGAACGGGAAGGTGGATTAGTGGGAAAGTATTCGGCATATAGCTTGTTGAGGCCGTCGAAATTAGATGCGTCTACTAACCAGATAGTTGTCTTGGCTACTTTATCCAAGCCCGAACCTGCGGCATCAAGCACGGCAGAAAGGTTAGCAAAAGCCTGTCTGGCCTGTGTTTCAAAATCAGTCGAAATAAATCCCGACTCAAAGTCGATACCCGGTTGCCCAGCGACAAACAGTAAGTTTCCCACTCTGACAGCCTGGGAGTAAGACATGGCCGGATGAGGGATATCTGGCAATTTCACAGCAATTGGCTTCATTGTCTTTTCGAGAGTATTCGCACGTATTATCCACTGACCTAACTCCATTGCGCTTCAAGGATTGTAACCTGCCTAACGAACTAAAACCTGCCCCCTGGGACGCGCAGCCTATCACCGGGATGATGGCAACCCGCACTTTATGCTTCCAGACTTCGCAAACTCAAGCTACTACGCGGTCTGTTTGCCGAAAGAGCATGCCTGACCAGGCGACAAGGACGAGCGAAAGTAAAACCTGGCCCCACCCAATCGCTTTTTCAACGCCGTTCAAAACCGCCAGCGTGTGAATGACGATAAGGGCCAGATTGGACAACAATACCAACAAAAGCATTACTTTACCACCGGATGAGGAGCCATCATTGCGGACATACCAGCACCCTGCAGCATAAGCAATTAAGGTAGTACCCCAACCTTGTGCTACCAGCTTGGCCCCGTCATTCATCCAGGAGGGATTTGTCAGGTATTGTCCCGCCATAAAATCAGGGGCAAAAGTAAGTCCCAGCCCAAAGAGCGAAACGATGACAGCTACGAATGTAAATAGATTTTTGGCATTCATTGTATGGTAAGTTTAGGAGTTACGAATACTGATGCTTTGGGTTAGCCTGCCTAACGGGACGGGCAACCTGTGGACGTTTGGCTCGTCGCAAAAAAGTGCCCCATCCGTCAAACCCGGCCAGGGGGGATTACCCTGTCTTTCAGGGGGCTTGTTCAGGTATCCAGAAATTTCCTATCAGCTTCCAGGGGCCATTTTCTTTTTCCAGATAGCTCGCTTTATGAACCGTGCTGATGGTGCCATCTGGTTTAGTATAGGTTTCAACGTACGTTACGAACGCTACATTACCCACAATTCGGTAGCGATAGTCCTTTGTCGAAAGTTTATCCTGGCTCTTCTGTGTATGAGCAAATTCCTTTCGGTAAGCAACAACTACCGCATCATAGCCCCGGTGGTAACCTGGCTCATTAAAAGCCGTAGCTACATAGGGTGAGTGCGCGTAGTAACTCAACGCTTTTTCTGCATCCGCATCCAGGCAGGCTAACGAATGACCTTCCAGAACGGCTCGAATAGCAAGTTCATCCCTTTCTGGCTGCGCAAACCCAATCGTGCTGCTCAAGAGCAACATAAGCAATAGATAGCGACTTCGACATTTCATAGCTGATCCTCTCCTTTTGGACAGTATTTTAAATGAGACAACATGGAAACACTGTTTCAAGCCGGGCGCAAAGCCCACTGCTTGTTCTATAGGGGCGTTTAGTTTTTAACCGTAACCCGGAAATGGAATCCTGAACCTGCCCTCGCGGCCTGTAACCTGTCGCCTTAAAAGTCTTTCCACCCAACAACCATGAGGGTTGATGGTGAGCGAAGTACTCGAAACGGGCGAGTTTTCTCCACCTTTACACTCTTTGTCAGATGTACGCATGCCTTCTAACTATCTCATTATCAGGCTGCTTTTAAGTTAGTAAAAAGCCCTAAATCCGCACTAGTTATCCCAAACTTGACTAACTTTTTCTTCATCTGACGAATCTGTTGCTGCTTCACCTGCGCCATATCTCGTACCAATCTACCCGGATCATACGCTTCCCCCGTCGTTAACATCTTGTAGACCACGACCGCCAGTTTCCGCGCCGTGGCCGTGATCGCTTTGATCCGACCGGCTCGATAAGCAATCCGCTGAAAAAACGCTGTCATTGGGTTAGGTTTCTTCATATTGCCCAATGAGTTAGCCACCATCCGAAACGTGTTGGGCAACGTTGACTTATTTTTCAAGGTCTTCTTCGACAACACTTTACCACCAGACGCTTTGTTATTGGGGGTGAAGCCTAACCACTTGGCAAACGCTTTGGCTGAGTGAAACTTGGTGATAGATTCCCCCACTTCGGCCATAAACGTCAGTAGAGCATCCCGGCCCAAACCGGGAATGTTGCTTAGGTCAACGCCTAACAGTTTATGAGCATATTGCTCAATAGGTAGGCGGGGCGTGTTGCGCGACTGCCGTAGTTTTTGGCGGCCTACAGTGGGATCAGCTACTGCTTGGGGCTGTTCGAGTCCCTTAGTATGGTCGGTAAAGTGGCCGTCGAGTTCCTTGTCTAACTCGGCGATTTCGGCCTGTAAGTTTAGGTACAGCCGATAGTTACTACGGACTTCAAAACGCATCGCCCCATTCCAGTTGCCTCGCAGCAACTCAATGATCTCGGCGGGTTTCTTTTTGCACTTACTATCCACCAGTTCGGCCAGTTTAATGGGGTCTTCCTGGCCCTGACAGATAGCAGTAATAATACGCAAACCTGACACTGAATTGGTATCGGTCAGTACCGTATCCAGCCGCACATTGCCCGCCCGTAGAGCCTTCTGGATACGGCGAATGTAATCGGCAGCATCCTCGACCAGACTCTTCCGTAGCCGTACCAGCGGCCGGATAAGTGTTGAAAACTCGTCCGGCAAGAAAATCGGTGGCAGTAAACCCAGACTGTGCAGGGTTCGAATGTGAATCGCATCGGACGTGTCCGACTTAAACCGACGGTAATTCTTCGTATTGGCTCCTGAGGTAACTAAAACCTCGAAACCCACTTCCTGAAGCACATTGACCAAGGCTCGTTCATACCCGCCGGTCGCTTCCAGGGCTACATGTTTGACCTGATGCTCAGTCAGCCACTGAGCCAGTCGAAATAATTCTTTCGTGGAGACCCCAAATTGTTGGACGTGTTGTTTGGGATCATCGCCGATGGCTACTACATGGAACTGAGAGCCGATGTCGATGCCCGCCACCTGCTGATGGACGATGGGCATGGCCAGATAGTTATCCTGCTTTTTCATGGTTAGAAGGGGTAAGCAGTTAGAACAAAAAGGCTGTCAGCGGGCTATTTTAGAAAGACAATAATCAGGATGTACGGAGTAAGGGCCGCAGCCCCTCTACCAGTTGGGTTCTCAAGGCATGAACTGGTTAACCAGCACATGACCAATAGCCAAATCGGGCGGTTGGACGGGTTGATAAGCACCAACAAACAAGGACGATCTTCCCACGAAGGGGCTACTGACAGCAGGGTAAATATAAGGCCCAAAGGTGGATTTTTATTCTCATGCGTTCTTCTGGGTTCGTTCGCCCGCGAACACGGTGGCT
>NZ_KB893545.1 GCF_000374085.1 Spirosoma spitsbergense DSM 19989
GGTTTGGTTGATAGCCAGACTCCATTGAGCCAATGAGGAGTCAGCCAGTTTCAAGAGGGCAATGATCAGCAGGGCCATAAAGCGGATACGCCGTTTATCACATTGAAAATGATCTTTGATGGCATCGTAGACAGCATCTTCGTTACTTTGCATAGGGAGTAGTTGGAGGGGTTTACGTTTAGCGACACAAAACTACCTCAACATCAGCTACTCCCTACTTTTGTCCTGTACTTAGGACTGGGTTATAAAAGCCCGGGACAAGTTGAAGGGGCGTATTACAAAGAAATTGAGATGGTCGTGTACTGACAGACCCGACCATCTCAATTAATCATCCGATAGTTGTATAACTATTTCTGAAGTAATTAGTAGTCTCTTGTTTTTTGATTTGGCTTCTGAAACTATCTGCAACACTTTTTCTATTTCCTTTTTTAATTCGGGAAGTCTTTTTTGAGCAGTTTCATCTTGCTTTCCATACCGTTCCTGGGAACTAAAATTTTTCAATCGGTGAAAATTGATTTTGGAAGAGAAAATACTCATTAAAATCTCCCTGGCTTCTTCTTTTGAGAAATTGCCTTCGATTAAGTTTAATTTTTCAATTTTATTCATCTTTTTTCTTGTTTTGAGGTGATTGATTGGGAGAGACGCAAGCTTTGGTAAAGCAGGTGATTTTTTTGCGGTCACACTGTTGGGCGTAGGCAAAGGCGTACTGCACAATTTTTTCGCATCCCAGTCGGCTGATCAGTTTTAGATACTGGATTACTTCGTTAGTTTGCTGGTGTTCCATGCCGGCATACAGGTCTTCTTCGTTCTCACGGATGATGACCACATCCATGCCGGGATGTTTGGTTTTAACAAACGGATGCAGGCTCATGCAGGGCCGGATATCGACGTAAAGCCCCGGCATTTTCCGAATCGTGACGTTGAGGCTTTTGTAGCCGCCCCTGCGGGGTGGTAATGGGTGCTTCGAGAAATACCCTGTTACGCCGGATTACGTCCCAGGATTCAGTAGAAATACCGGACATATTTCCGGCTAGATAGACCTGCTCACCCACCTCAATCTCATCCAGCTCGATCTGAGCGTCGGCGGCCAGCAAAATGGCGAGGGTCGCGTTCATGATCTCGGGTCCGGTTCCATCGCCCTTCGCTACGGTTATTCGTGTCATTGACTTGATTGGTGAAAGATGTGCCGCAAAGGTGTGAGGAGATATTTATAAGTGAAAATTTATATATTTGATGAATAGCATAAAGATTTTTTATGAACTACACCCTGCACCAATTACACGTCTTTTTAAAAATCTCACAAACCCTGAGTATCACCCGGGCGGCCGAAGAACTCCATCTAACGCAACCTGCGGTATCGATTCAGTTAAAAAACTTTCAGGAGCAATTTGACATCCCTCTGACTGAGGTTATTAGCCGACGGATTCACCTGACCGATTTTGGGCGCGAGATTGCATGGGCGGCCCAAAAAGTACTCAACGAAGTTCAAGCAATCAATGATAAAACGCTGGCTTACAAAGGGCTTTTGTACGGAAAGTTAACCCTATCTGTTGTCTCGACGGGGAAGTACGTGATACCCTACTTTTTGTCGGGTTTTATGCAGAAGCACGATGGCATTGAACTGTCTGTGGATGTGACAAACCGGCAAAAGGTGGTTGATAGTCTGGCCAACAACGAGGTCGATTTTGCGCTGGTGTCTATTTTGCCGCAGCAGCTCGCTGTACATCATCTGGTGCTGATGCCCAACAAACTCTACCTAGTGGGGGCTTATTTAGATAAAACGGCCCGGGGGAATAACAGCCCGGCTTTGCTGGAAAAACTCCCGCTTATTTACCGCGAAGCAGGTTCCGGCACCCGGTCTATGATGGAAAAGTTTATTACAGATGGCAATCTTGTCGTGCAAAAGCGGCTGGAACTGACGTCAAACGAAGCGGTTAAACAGGCACTGCTGGCTGGCCTGGGGTACTCCATCATGCCGTTGATTGGGCTAAAAAGTGAGTTGATAAATAATGATTTACACATTATTCCCGTACCTGGTTTGCCTTTACAAACGTCCTGGATGCTCATCTGGCATAAAGACAAGCAATTCTCTCCCGTGGCTCAGGCGTATTTAACGTACCTCAAGGAGAATAAAACGACAATAATTCAGCAAAGCTTTGGTTGGTATGAGGACTTTTGATTTACCGGCAGAATGTCTTGTCCCCCTATTAGTTGGACAAATTTGTCAAAATAACTGGATCGCCCTTTAAGTTTGGGGCTGGCAAGCTATCAATTCCAGTGATTTTTTCGGTACAATAAGCATAAGCAGTTAATAACTGGTTAGTTGGGGAAACTTACCACGTAGATTCAAGTTTGAAATGCAACAATTGGCGTTGAGAGGATTGATTTAATGTGTTCGTTGGGGGTGGAATAGTTCAATCGCTCCGGCGACCCGGTTCTTGCAGGGTCGGTCACTAAGGCACTCTTGGTAACTTTTTACCTCTTGTGCCGACATCTGCGGAAAGTCTATCTTTTTGGGCACGTATTGACGGATCAGTTTATTATTGTGCTCGTTGGCCCCCCACTCCCAGGCATGGTAGGGGTGAGCAAAATAAAAGCTGACGTTAAGAGACTTGGCTACCTGCGCATACTTTCTTTCAGGCAGGAAATAATCGTACGAGCCGATTTATCGTCTACTCGTTTCATTAACAGGTAATTACCGCTACGCTCAGTGAGCGTAACCAAGACATTTCTATGGTTGGGACCAATGACCGTATCCAGCCGCGCGGGCGGCCCCGAGTTTGGCGATTGCTGCAAACATAGCCATTTAAACGGAGCCAGGGAGGGGGTAACTCCTTGATGGTTTTCTGTGAAAAGTGCAAAATATAGCAACAAAATCATCTGTTGCATTTCGTTTTAGAATCTAAGGACACTACTATTGTTCTGGCTTGATTAGGACAGTCGATTCGGTCGACAAGACCAAACGACGAATTATGTACCTTTCGGAAGAACTACCCAAAGTATGAAAATAGTCGTTTTACCCCAGGCTTTTTTATGCTCTCCCCTTTCCTATTCCTAATAGCCAGCATGGTCGCTCTGCCGGGGCGAATCAAAGGAGAAACCCCTGTGGGCGTAGTGTCAGCTATCGACGTACGCCCACAGGGGTTTCTCAGGGCTGACCGGCTTTCGGAACAACTACCGGCATTGAATCTTCCCAGGCGCTGTCGGTCAGTTGCCGTTTGTCGGAACCGTCGGCGTTCATACTAAAGATGGCACCGTAGGGCTGAAAGGTGTTATCGTACAGAGCGGCTTCGTCTTTGAATCCGTAGATGCCGCTGCTCCACATCAGGTGCTTGCTATCGGCAGTCCAGTAGGCATGGGCATCGTTGGCCGGGGTAGTGGTGAGCTGGCGCAGATTGGTACCATCGGGCCGGATTGTAAATATATCGAAGTTGTTATCGTCGTGTTTGCGGGTAAAGGAAATCAGTGATCCATCGGGTGACCAGAACGGCAGGTTGTCGTACTCAGTCGTGAGTACCTGCACCAACTTGTCGTTGAGATTAAGAATTCGTAGGCCCGAATCTTTTTCGCCCCAAACCCGGTACACAATCCGCTGCCCATCGGGTGACCAACTGGGGAAGCCTGAGTTGGGCAGACCATCGGTCAGGTCCTGCGGGTTGCTGCCGTCGCGGTTCACCATCATCACTTTAGCCCCGTTCGTCTTGCGCGATTGCAGGTAACCCCCGAAGCCAAAGGCAATCCGCTGTCCATCCGGCGACCAGGCGGGCGCAAACGCAACGCTGGATCGGGTGGCCGTGTAGACTTTTTGTTTGTTCGAGCCATCGGCATCCATAATCGAAATAGACGAGTCGAAGTCTTTGTCCGTAACTACCAGTTTACCGTCTTTGGCAAAGTTGGGAAACACGTCAGTATAGCGGTAATCGTAGTGGGTATCCCAGCTGTAGAGGGGTTGGTTCTGCTGGCGGTGGGTAAAGTCGACTTTTTCATAAACTACGTGGCTTCCGTCGGGCGACCAGGCGGGTGATCGCATGGCTCCCGGAAGGGTGGCTTTGCCGTTGGTGTAAGCGATACCCGCGTTGGGACCGCCTTTGGCGAGGTACCCGATGGTTTCGGCGGTAACGAACTGGGGCATGAGCTTCAGACCCGGCCCCGCTGTGTGCTCGGTACGCTGCCCCGTGGCCAGGTCAACGGATACAATCTGCGAGGTGGCTTTGGGAGCCAGGTTTGGCCGACGGGCCGCCCAGGTGTCTTCAACGGGCAGTTCATAAAAGACCACGCGCTTGCCGTCTGGCGACCATTTGGGTGATCCGGAACAGATACCCGCCTGCGATAGCTTACGGAGACCGGTACCGTCGGGGTGAACTACATAAATGCCAAGCTCCTGCACGTGTTCCCAACCAGCCCCATTGCCGTGGCCTAACCATTGGGTATTTCGGTCGGAGGCAAACGCAATCCATTTTCCATCGGGCGACCACGAGGGGCGGAAAAACCCGTTGGGCTTGGTTGAGTCGCCCTGAATAGCGGGTAGTGCTGTTAGCTTCGTGACCTTTTTGGATTTAATGTCGAGTAGCCAGATGTTGGCCGTGTGCATCTCGCGGGTGGAGACAAACGTCACCTTGCTGCCGTCGGGTGAGAGGGCCGCCTGATCATCGAGGGCCGGGCTGTCGGTGAGCCGTTCGAGCGCGGTGCCATCGGGATGAACGCGGTAAATGTCGGCTTGTCCCAGCCCATTGCGTTCGGAGGTAAACACAATCCACTGGCCATTGCCCGAGTACGAAGCATGGTAGTCCAGCCCACTCGTAGCCAGTAGCTTGCGTTCGTTACTGCCATCAGCATTGGCCATGTATAGTTCGGAAGCTGAGGGGCCAATCCGGTTCATGAGCAAAACAGGCTTCTCGCCAACCGGGGGCGTTGTTGGTTGGGCAATGGCAGCGGCCCGCAGTAGTAAGCCTATCAGTAGTGCACAGGTATTTTTCAGGATAGTCATGTTGTGTTTGCTTTGGTTCGTTTTATAGGAAACAAATTTCTGACTACCTGGCCGTACCTGAAAAAAGACCGGACTGAATGCCGGATTTGGCGGGTCAGACGGGCTCGTTGACTGTTTGGACCAGCGGATGCCGGGCAAGAAAATCAGCGAAGCGGCCATTATCGTCGATGCGTCGGGGGTGAAGAAGTATGAAGCTGAAGTGGGCAGTAAAGCTGTGATGTTCGATGCCAATGGTGTAAACCATTGAAGTAGGTTAAGCCGTTAAAAGTGGGTTGGAATTATCGTTCCTGCCCACTTTGTTCTATAAATCAAGTGATTTTTTCGGTACAATAAGCATAAGCAGCTAATAACTGGTTAGTTGGGGAAACTTACCAAGTCAATTTGGAGAGTTGAGTGATTATGAATGAAAAAAGGTGGCTAACTGCTGGTTGACCTCTTGCTGGTCAAACTCCTGAGCATCATAAACCTCACCAATCCACTCCAGCATTTCCGTTCGCTCAGGGTCTCGTCAGTCATTCAGGATACGCAACATTTCATGAAATCCAGGAATACCACCACCGTATACTACGGATTGTAGTTGACAGGTATTAAAATTGACAATGCCGTTCCAGTTCGCTTTAGAATCTAAGAAAACCATTCATTACCCTTTTGTTGGACGAAAATAGTCGGTTTAGGTAGGAGGGGAGCGGGCACGGTAATAAACATTAATGTCACATTAGGAAAACGCTACACAACATCCACCAGAAGCGTGCCGGTGAGGGTGTTTTGAGCTATTCCCTGCCTATATGAAGCTGACAAGTACTGTCCGTCGACAATCATTGAGATCAATAGTAGGCGGGCATTGAGACAGAAACTACGGTATCCCGCTTTAATGGTTACAACTTGTTTTAAACTTTTACCTTCACTCTAGAAAAAACATAGAACGTTTCGGTGGCAATCTGCTTACAACGTTCGTCGTATTTGGCGGTTTCTTCGGGTTTGCCATCAAACGCTTTTGGGTCATCGTAAGGCGTCGCTACCCGTGCCGCAGCGCCCCGGACAATGGGACAGGCCTGGTCCGCTTGGGAACACGTCATGACCGCACAGAAATCGCGCTGGGGATTGGTGATATCGTCGTACTTCTTGGAGAAGGCTTTGATGGGTTCGGTATCTGGTGCATACTTTACCTCATATAGTGCATTGGGACCTTCCGATACTTTCTTAGTATCAAACCCGGCCCTGACACAGGCTGCTACCGCCCGTTCGTTGAAGGCGCTCACTTCCGTCCCACCCGAAAAGGTTTTAACGTTGGGAATGCCATAATAAGCGGCAGCCGTGGCCGCCCATATCTGCCCAAAGTGGCTACGCCGGGAATTGTGGGTACAGATGTAGGTAAGCTGCACGGGTTCGCCAGCGCTTACTTTCTGTTGAATAAATCCGGCGATTTTATCCAACTGCGCCTTGCGGTCATCCGGGATCTTGGAAAAATCAGGTTTAAGGGCGTTGATGTACGTGACTAAAGTATCGTTCAAAACGCCTTTTTTGATTGGGTCATTACCCTGACCGATGGTCGTTGCCATAAGAAGGAGGAAGAGAGCTATGTTGAAAAACCGCATAATAGAGCCGCGTTCGGGAAGAGGGTCGGGTAGAATGTTCAATTATCATCGTAAATATACGATTAAATGTCGATCTGATTAATACTCCCTCAAATAATCGTATATTTACGATATACAATTAACTAGATGGCCACCAATAAGAAAGAAGCATTCGATACGGCCGAAGTCTCCTTAGCTGACTTCGCCAAAGCCCTCGCCCACCCGGCCCGCGTTGCCATTCTAAAAATCCTGGCTGAACGTACCACCTGCGTCTGCGGGGAATTAGTCGACGTACTGCCTCTGGCACAGGCAACGGTATCCCAGCACTTAAAAGAACTCAAGAAAGCGGGTCTCGTCAAGGGAGAAATCGACGGAGCCAAGTCCTGCTACTGCATAAACTGGGAGGTATTCGAGGGAATGGTCGGGGAGTTCAATTACCTCTTCGCCGGCCTTAAACGCCCATCCGAATCAACCGAATGCTGCTAAGCATCAGTCACTGTTCCAATAGCTGCTCACTGATCATCTCCGATTTATGCGCTTTGCCTTTATCAGCGACATTCACGCTAACCTACCTGCTCAACCGCACGTAACGATGATCCGGGTAGGCTATGATGTTGAAAGGGCGGTACGGGCCATCGAGGAAAGCCCGCTGCCCGATGAATTGGCTGATCGGCTCCGGAGAGCTTACTAATCCTGATAGTCATGAACCAACCTTCAAGTAAAGAAGTAGACATTGTCGTCATCGGCGGGGGACAGAGTGGCCTGGCGTTGGGCTATTTCCTGCGCCGGACAGGGCGTTCCTTCGTTATTTTAGATGCCGGTGCGCAGCCGGGGGGAGCCTGGAATCAAGGCTGGGATTCACTGAGGCTCTTCTCCCCGGCCGAAGCCTCGTCCCTGCCTGGCTGGCCGATGCCCCAACCCTCAGGCACTTATGATACCGGGGAGTTTCCCTCACGGCAACAAGTGGTCGATTACCTGGCCGCGTATGAGGCCCGCTACAAATTACCCATTGAGCGACCGGTGCGGGTTGAGCGGGTCAGGGCCACCCAAAACGGCTACGAAATTGAAACGGATCGGGGGACCTGGCAGACGAAAGCCGTAGTCAGCACCACTGGAACGGCCACCCACCCATTCGTTCCGCCCTATCCTGGCCTGACCGACTACACCGGTTTACAGCTTCACTCGGCCCGGTACCGGTCGCCGGATGGGTTAGCGGGCCAACGGGTGTTGATCGTCGGCGGGGGTAATTCAGGGGCTCAGATTCTGGCTGAAGTCTCGCGGGTTGCCCAAACCGTCTGGGTGACGCTCACCGAACCAATGTTCCTGCCCGATGCCGTTGACGGGCGGGTGTTATTCAGCCGGGCGACGGAGCGGTATAAGACGTTGCAGACCGGCGAAATCCCAACACCTGCGGGTAATTTGGGCGATATCGTGATGGTACCCAGCGTGCGGGAAGCCCGGAGCCGGGGCGTACTGCACGCCGTTCGTCCATTCGTGGGCTTTACCCAAACCAGCGTTCAGTGGGCCGATGGCCGAAGCGAAGCCTTTGATACTATTATCTGGTGTACGGGTTTCCGACCGGCGACGGACTATTTACGACCGCTGGGCATCGTAGACGCGGACGGACGAATCGCCACCGAAGGCACGAGAGCCACCCAATTGCAGGGGCTGTGGCTGGTCGGCTACGGAGCCTGGACGGGCTTTGCCTCGGCTACGCTAATCGGCGTTGGCCGGTCGGCCCGCGCAACGGCCGACGAAATCAACACTTATCTCCAACAACTTACCCCAGCTTTTACAGCTCATAACTAACTCGTTATGCTCAGTACTCCGACGCTTTCACAAAAACCCCGGCTCTCATTTTTAGACCGGTTTCTAACCTTATGGATTTTTCTGGCAATGGCCGTAGGCGTTGCCATCGGCTACCTATTACCCCAAACGGAGGGGTTTATCAACCAATTTAACATTGGCACCACCAATGTGCCGTTGGCCATTGGGTTGATCCTGATGATGTATCCGCCCTTAGCCAAAGTCCGCTTCGCCGAACTACCCAGGGTGTTCAACAATCCCAAAATTCTGGGTCTATCCCTGCTTCAGAACTGGGTAATTGGTCCACTGCTCATGTTTGGACTGGCGGTCCTTTTCCTGCCCGATAAGCCCGAATACATGACGGGGCTGATTATGATTGGTATTGCCCGCTGCATTGCGATGGTCATTGTCTGGAATGATCTGGCCGGTGGAGACCGCTTGTATGCGGCCGGGCTGGTTGCCTTCAATAGCGTTTTCCAGGTGCTGTTTTACTCGGTCTATGCTTACGTATTCATCACCATTCTGCCGCCCCTATTCGGTTTACAGGGCTATACGGTCAACATCACTATTGGGGAGGTAGCTCAAAGTGTATTTATCTACTTAGGTCTTCCATTTCTGGCCGGTATTCTGTCCCGCGTTGTATTGACCCGGCTAAAGTCGGTGGACTGGTACGAAAAAACATTTCTGCCGACTGTCAGCCCGATGACGCTAATCGCGCTTTTGTTCACTATCGTGGTCATGTTCAGTCTGAAAGGCCGGTTGATCGTGTCGATCCCATTCGATGTGCTCCGCATTGCCCTGCCCCTGACGGTATATTTCGTCATCATGTTCTTCTCGGCTTTCTACTTAGCCAAACGGGCCGGCACTAACTACGCCAAATCGACCTCGCTAGCCTTCACGGCAGCGGGCAATAACTTCGAACTGGGCATTGCCGTGGCCATTGCCGTATTTGGCATCAACTCCGGGGCCGCTTTTGCCGCCGTCGTGGGGCCGCTCATCGAAGTGCCCGTCCTGATTCTGATGGTCAACTTCGCGCTTAAACAAAGAAATACATTCAAACCGTAGGCTACTGACTGAGTTGGACAGATAGTCAAATTTATCTGGTGATTGATATCGCACAGCAAATGGCACAGAGAAGCCATGTCCAGAATTAATAGACGTGGCTTCTCTATGTTTGGGTTTTATTAGTGCACCCGGTTGGAGTCAGAGTGGACCGCCACCCCAGGGCCGAAGACAGGAAGTGAACTTGGGTATTATTCCCATCCTGACAAGTCACGACCACAATCGGACGGTTAACTGAACGAATTTTGGGTAGGGGTGGGGTACCCTTTCGATAAATCCGTTTTACTACCTGTCAAGCCTAATCCGTAGCATACGACAAACAGTCCACGGTTACCTTA
Source organism: Spirosoma spitsbergense DSM 19989 (assembly GCF_000374085.1). Classification (GTDB taxonomy): domain Bacteria; phylum Bacteroidota; class Bacteroidia; order Cytophagales; family Spirosomataceae; genus Spirosoma; species Spirosoma spitsbergense. Next base: position 9,768 of record NZ_KB893545.1, read on the forward strand.
CGACTCCCATTTTACGTATTTCTGCCAGTTATGTTGTTCTTTAAATCCCAGAACTTCACGGATTTTTCGATTTGAAAACAAGGCTTCATGCTCTTCCAGTTCGCGACTAATTGGCACCGTAGGGAAGAACGTTTCAGCCAGTTCTTTGCTGGGAATAATGGCACCGTTTTGATCGTTTCCAGCATTGAAAACCTGATAACCAAGGCTGTCTTTTTTCAAACATAAATCCACAATCTGTCCCAGGTCACGCGCATCAATATAACAGAAGGCATTCCTGCGTCGCACTTCAGGATGTTTAAAATAATGCGGAAATAGTTCAGCGTATTCGTGAGGCTCAATCACATTTCCGATACGAAGGGCATAAATGTCAACCCCTGACCGTCGCTGGAAGCTGCGTGCCGTTTTTTCATTGACAACCTTCGATAATCCGTAGCTATCCATTGGATCAACGTCATAATCCTCTTCCAGAGGCAACGATTTAGGGTTGGTTTGGCCATCTGAAAAACAGATGCCATAAGTAGTCTCTGACGAAGCAATAATAATCTTTCTAATGCCCAGTTTAACAGCCGCTTCAATCACATTGTAGGTACCCATGGTGTTGATCCGAAACGTTTCATTATCCGGTTTGATTAAGATCCTGGGCACGGCAGCGAAATGGACTACAGCATCAAATTTTGGTACGCCATTACCTGGCTCTAATTCATCTAACCCGGCATACGAACTCATGGCATTAAAAATTTGTCCGGAATCCGTAATATCAGCTATCAGATTATCCACCCCTGGGTGATCCAAAGGCTTCAGGTCTACATTCATCACTTTATGTCCCTGGTCGAGCAGGTAGGGAATTACGTGCTTTCCTGCTTTTCCCGATCCCCCTGTAAAAAATATTCGCTTTTTGGTCATGTATTTTCCTATTTAATAGAGCTAATGTGGGTTGATTATGAGGTAGTTAAGCTTCTGATGTCTGCGCAGATGCCTGATAGCCTGTCTAACTGGCCAGTTACTTTAAGCCGGTTTCGATGTACTAATGTACGATAACGTTTCATACTTGCCAGCGTATGTTCAACGACTACCCGATCACTGTTGATTACCTTATTACTGGCCTTTTACTCAATACGTAGTTCATGGCTTTGCCCCTTCTTGACTCGCTTCCGCTTATGGCCCATCACCACCTGGTCACACGCATAATCATCAAAAAAGTCCTGAAAGCCAGGGGTCAGGTATACCCCGCACTGGGCAAATCAGGCCTGAGCTGGGGCAAACTCTTCTTAGACCAGTGAATAGTCATGTTGATGACCCTCGTAAGACCGGCTAACATAAAGACTTGCCGCTTCGGGTTTGCGCGGTAGTGTGGCGGAGTGGAAAATAGGACAAAAAATATACCCAGCCTTTGCTTAACCCATAGAAATCGGTGCGGCTTATTTCTGAAGACCTTAACAAGACACGTAAAAAGCACAAGTCCCCTGCTCCTGGTGTCATGGGTATTCAATCGTATGCGCACAATCATTCGATTCCAGGACAAGTTGACCCGTGGTCGCCAATGCTCGGTTTGGGGCTATTCACTACCGCTTACCGGCTACTCTTCTCAGGGGTAAACAGGTTCATATTCCACTCTCCATACCAGTGAAGCTCCATTTTACCATCCGGGGTGATGGTAATGGGCAGAAACACGTACTGCGAATCCGGATGACCGCCCCCGTTCCACCGGTCACCCATGTAGAGGTAAGCGTTTTTGTAGCCCGGAATTTTGAAAATATAGCAGGGCTGAGAATTGAACGAGTTGTTGCCGGCATCCCCAACAAACGGACTGCCATGGCTCGTGTAAGGCCCCATAATGGTAGAGGCCGTGTAGTACGTAGCCGGGTTGGGCGTCCAGCCGCTGCATCCGCTGGTGAGCAGGTAATACACACCATTTTGCTTTAGAATACCGGGGCCTTCGCAGTGGGCTTCTATATCGGTGTCCCGGACAGTGGTGCTGAGGTAATCGCCCGACAGTTCCACCATTCGAATGGTGCGGTTGACATGATCGGCCGCGTAGCCAATGTACGCTTTTTGCGTTTCGGGGTCCAGGTACATACCAATATCCCGCGATTCGTGTCCGTTGGGCCGGTAATGGTGTTGAACCACGAAGGGGCCGGTGGGTTTGTCGCTGATGGCAATGCCCAGTTCTGCAATGGTATAGCGGTTGCCATCGTAATGAAACCACATCACATACTGATGCTTCGCGGCATCATAAATCACTTTGGGTCGTTCAAACGTCTCAATCGTCCCTTTCGTCAGGACTACCCCTTCATTCTTCCAGTTGTACAGGTCTTTTGACGAATAACACGACGCCCCTCTGGGTATGCCCCGGTGTTCACCGTACCAGTAAAACGTTTTCAGAGAATCAACGTAAATGATATTGCCCCCATGACAGTCGATGGGAAGGCCATCATCTGCGAGCCACACGGCACCGGGCTTAAATGAGGTGTACTGCGTTGGCGTCTGAGCAGAAGCTGGTAACCCGAGTGCACAGACATACCAGCCAACCAGCAGAAGTTTAATAAGCAGCCGCCCGGTAAAACAGACAATTCTCGGTTTCATTTCAGTAGAAGGTGATTGCATGAAATGCTAAGTTAGCCATCTTTGAAAGACGGATGTAGCCGAATTGTTTTTTGAGATTGATGAATCCCCGCCAGGAGAGAAAAAATTTTCATCAACTAAGCGATATTTTGATGATTGTGTTATGGGGTAGTTGGTTGATTATGAGGGGTTTGGGGAAGTGTGCGATTGAGCTTGTGACAAACAGGATGTACTGCGTGAGTTTCTGGAATTACCCTGTGGTATCGTATGTGTTTGGCTTGAGTATCGAACTATCAGGAGCCTCCAAAGGAGAGTTTATCGGCGAGGCTGTCCGAATGACAGCAGATATTTCGGGGGCATCAGCGTTACAACTAAACGGGCGTGGAACGGCACTGTCGGCGGATTTGTCAGGCGTGTCGAGTTTGCAGGCCTTCCCCTATTCCGTTGGTGAGGCTACGGTTGATGCATCAGGGGCCAGCAAAGCGAGTGTCAACGTAAGCAATGTACTGGTGGTCGATGCCAGCGGGGCCAGTGCCATTCGCTACCGGGGGACACCTACTGTACGGCAGCGCGTGACCGGCTCCAGCACCGTGCAAAACGAATGAGCTTTTTTTACGACCGCGGGGGAACCTGTGCTGCCCACCCATTTTGCCTTTCGATGTCACCCACCTGCAGAACGTAGTGGTTATCAATACAGTCGCCCTTATCTCCTCGAGCGGGCTTGCAGAATCGTACAGCGTATGGTTGAGCTGTGATGAGCAAAACCTCAAAACAGTGGTCATTTTGGCCACTAACTGAGCCACTCCTGTGAGCAAGTCAGATCGCCCCTTAGTCAAACCTGCGATTTATGTTACGACCTACAGAGAAGGGATTTTTGAACGAATTTTGAGTGAGAGAGGTGTATCATTGGTTTAATAACCGTCAATACGAATCGGCAGTATACAGGCAAGTAATTTAGCCACTATATACCTGTCGCCGTTGACTGAACCTGGTTTGGTCAACGGCGACAGGCTGTTTCTACCTTCATGGCTGCGGCAATGATCCAGCCTGATAAACCGATGGAAGCATTCAACACGAAGAGTTGATGGTTCCCTTCCTGTACTGATCGAACGTATTGCTCGGGTATATCCTGGTCTGTAATGATAGCTTCCGTCAGGGAATTTCCATCGTAGCCTTTAACGGAAGACAATACATTTTGAACGCCAAAGGAGCAAAGTTCCCACCAGTCAACTCCCTGAAAAGCAATCCGACAGGTTGTCTCCAAAGGAAGTTTACCCGTTAACAGCAGTTCTTTGTCTTCCTGCCTGTGTTCAATACCTGTTATTTCAGCCTCTTGTATAGAAATGTCTTCCATGAGCTAGTAACTGAAGTTAGGGTGCTTGTGTAAATGTCTCTCTAAATTTACTCAATAACTGTATGCTACTGATGGTGTTCTACTTTTGCCTTCGCGGGTGTGATACCGGAAAAAGTACTCGCCGACAGGAGAAACGTACTGTAGCAGGTAATCGAATTCGTCCCCTTTTAAACTGGTCGGGGCGAGCAGTCGGCACTCGCTGGCTTTTAGATGGTCACACTGTAGCGTAAGCAAAATTACAAACTTGTGCGTGCACCTGTTCCCCCCTTTACCGCTTCTTTTAGTCCAAACCTTACCAGACGGTGATCCTTTCTTTCTCGGGTTTATACATTTTATCCCCCGGTTGCACCGTAAATGCTTTGTAAAAAGGCGTGAAGTTCATCAGTGGTCCGTTCACCCGCCACTTAGCTGGTGAGTGTGGATTGGTGTTTACATATATACCCATAAACGCATCCCTGGTTTTTACGCGCCAGATTCTGGCTATGGAGATAAAGAACCGCTGATCGGGCGTGAAGCCATCCAGTTTCGTCGTGCTTTTTCCCTGCTCGGTCAACTTGAAGGCATCATATGCAATGGCCACCCCAGCAATGTCGGCGGTGTTTTCTCCCACGGTCAAGGCCCCTTTAACGTGCACGGAATCCAGTACGGTAAACCGGTTGTATTGGTCAATTACCTGCTGGGTTCTGGCTTTGAATTTCGCATAGTCCGCTTTAGTCCACCAGTTTGTTACATTGCCATCTTTATCGTACTGTGCCCCCTGATCGTCGAACGAGTGCGTTATTTCGTGACCAATCACCATCCCGATACCGCCATAGTTAAGCGCATCATCGGCATACACATCAAAATAAGGAGCTTGTAAGATGCCAGCCGGGAAAACAATTTCATTGAGTGGAGGATTGTTATAGGCCGTTACCGTTGGTGGAGTCGTATGCCATTCCGTTCGGTCGACAGGCTGTCCCACTTTTGCCAGGCTGTAGAGATACTCATTTTTTGTAGTCGACAATCGGTTTTCAAAATAATCATCTCTTTTTACGGCTACCTTCGAGTAATCTCTCCATTTATCCGGGTAACCGATTTTCTGGTTGAAGGCATACAGTTTTTCTTTCGCCTTCGTCTTGGTGGAATCGCTCATCCAGTCCAGCTTGTTGATGCGGGCTTCAAAGGCTTTTTTGAGGTTGTCGACCAGGACGGCTATGCGCTTCCTGGCATCCTCCGGAAAGTATTTTTTTACGTATATCTGGGCCAGTGCATCGCCAAGCGAACCATCGACTGCCTGCGTCATTTCTTCGGCCCGTGTTTTCTTAACGGCCTGTCCGGTCAGAATTTTTGAGTACGCAAAAGACGCATCGACAAAGGGTTGGCTTAAGAAATTAGCATAGTTGGTCAAGGCATGCGCTTTCAAATAGACTTTCCAATCGTTGATGGGAATGGCTGTTAATAGGGTATTCAGCTTGTCGTAGTAAGCCGGTTGTGCTATGTTGACGGAGTCGGCTTTTACGCCTAAGTTGTTCAACAACGTTGTCCAGCTTAAAGCAGGCTGTTTTTGTGCCAGTTCCGTAACCGCCATTTTATTGAAGTTCGCCTTTACATCCCGGCGTTCAATATTCGTCCGATGGGCAGTGGCTAATTGGTTTTCAACAGCATAGGCAACGGCTGCGTTTTGGCCGGCAGTCAATGCCTCAGTCCCTGTCAATTCAAATAAGCGGGTGAGGTAGTTTTGATACGCTTTTTGAATAGCGCGGGTTGACGAATCGGTCCTGACATAATAATCCCGTTCCGGCAGGCCAATTCCGGTTTGAGAAAACTGGGCGATGTTGATCGTACTTTGTTCATTATCGGGACCAACATAAAAGCTAATGATGGACCTGTTACCTACTTTTTGTTCTTCAGCTACCAGGGTCAATAAGGAAGGAACATCGGTCAGCGCATCGATGCGGGCAAGCAGGGCCTTAATGGGTTCATAACTACGTTTATTGATAGCGGTAGTATCCATGCCTGACGCATAGAAATCGCCCACCTTTTGTTCGATGCTTCCCGCCGGATTCTGGCGTGTAGAAATACTATCCAGAATTCCCTGCAACCGTATGCGTTGCGGGTAGTTCATAAAGGAATACGCTCCTACGCCGGTTTGACTGGCCGGTATTCGGGCGGTATCGTTCCAAATGCCATTGGCATACGAAAAAAAATCATCACCCGGTTTTTTGGAAGGGTCTATCCCCGTTATGACTACGCGTTTGGTAGTCGGAACTGAAACGCGCTGACAAGCTCCTGCCAACAATAGGGCTAGCGCCAAATAGAATAATCTTTTCATAGTTTGTAATGTAGGTTGCAACTACCGGGGCAGGCCACTACTGTGGTGCGACCAGATATGCGGCTCATCGCGTCAGTTTATGAGCCTCGCAAGTTAGACCATGATACCTGGTATCGCAACCGGAAACAAAGGGTTTAATTGCCAGGGCCAGTTGCCGTTTTGTCGTTCGGAGGTTTTCTGAACGATTTTTAATACGACCCGTCCTGAATGCTTACAGTTGAATTGATACAACACAGCCTCAGGACCAAACAGGTCTGAGGCTGTGTTGTATTCATGATTTAAACTTCTGTCCTCCTGCCTTTTACTCGACAAAAGAACCGCCTGACTTAGTGTTTGATAATCCTGACACTCTGGCGCTGGGTGGTCGTGCTGACATTCAGGATGTAGGCACCCCCACTTTTCCCAATCAGAACCTGGAACCGGTCCATTCCCTTCGACAAGACATCCTGGATAAGACTGACAGCATACCCCTTCTCATCAATCACCCGCAAGGTAACTGGCTGTCCCTGTTCGCCCTGTACTTCCACCCAGACACGGTCTTCCCGGACGGGATTGCCCAGCACCACTACCTTCAGGGGCACTTCGGGACTGACGCCCAGCCGGGCGCCCGGACTGCAGGCCGCCAGCCAGCCGTAGCTGAAACTGGTACTGACCCCGCTCTGCACCGCCCGCAAACTGATGACTGGATTGTCCGTGTACAGGTCCAGACTGTAAGGACCCGGACTCGTCGTCGGCAACAGTTCATTGACCACCGAGAAACTTACCGGACTGCCGTCCAGACCCGCGTAGCGGGGCGTGAAACTCACCCGGCGCTGCCCCGCCGAGAGCACCTGACAACTCACGGTCGTCACCCCCGTAATGCTGAAGGGGCCACTGGGCGGAGGAGTAGTACCCGCCGGACTCACCGTCAGGGTGAAACTGGTACTGGCCGAGAGACTACCCGGATCGGTGGCCGTCACCGTTACGCTGCTCACTCCCGACAGGGAAGGCGTACCCGAGATGGTCGAAGGAGGGCTGAAACTGAGCCCCGCGGGCAGACCCGTCACCGAGAGCGTCAACTGGTTAGGCGTTTCGGCATCGGTGAACACATTCGCTAAAGACAGCGTGTAGCCCACACCCACCGTAGCCGACTGGGGCGACACCGGATTGGCCACCGTGGGGGGCGTGTTGGCCGTTGTACTGCTGCACACCGCCAGCCAGTTATAGGCAAAGCTGCTGCTGACGCCACTTTGCATAGCCCGAAGCGTGATGACCGGGTTATCGGTGTACAGATTCAATGCATAAGGACCCGGACTCGTGGTAGGAGCCAGTTCGTTGACCACCGAGAAGCTCACCGGTGCCCCGTTCAGCCCCGCATACTGCGGATTGAAGGTCAGTCGGCGCTGCCCCGCCGAGAGCACTTCGCAACTGATGGTCTGCACGCTGGTGATGCTGAAGGTACCCGTTGGTGGGGGGGGCGTACCGGCCGCCGGACTCACCGTGATGGTGAAGCTGGTACTGGCACTCATACTCCCCGGATCAGTCGCCGTCACCGTCACCGTGGAGACACCCGACATTGAGGGCGTACCCGAGATGGTCGAGGGGGCCACAAAGTTCAGCCCCGCGGGCAGACCCGTCACCGACAGCACCAGGCCGTTGGGCGTCTCGGCATCGGTGAACACATTCGCTAAAGACAGCGTGTAGGCGATGCCCACCGTAGCCGACTGGGGTGGCACCGGATTCGCTACCGTGGGAGGAGTATTGGCCGTCGAGGAGCTACAGGCTGAGAGCCAGTTGTAGGCAAAGCTCGTGGCAGCTCCACTTTGCAGGGCCCGCAGCGTGATGACCGGATTATCGGTGTACAGGTTCAGCGTGTAGGGACCCGGATTGGTGGTAGGGGCCAGTTCGTTCACCACCGAGAAGCTCACCGGACTGCCATCCAGCCCGGCGTAGCGGGGATTGAAGCTCACCTGGCGCTGGCCCGCCGAAAGCACCTGGCAACTCACCGTCGTCACCCCCGTGATGCTGAAGATAGGCGTTGGTGGAACCGGATTGACGGTAATGGTGAAGCTGGTGCTGGCCGACAGGCTGCCCGGGTCGGTCGCCGTCACCGTCACACTGCTTACTCCCGACATCGAAGGCGTACCCGAAATAACGCGACTATTAGGATCGAAACTAAACCCATTGGCCGGACTTATGCTGGCCGTGTAGGTCAGGCTGTTGGGCGTGTCGGCGTCGGTAAAGGCGTTGACCGTGTAGGCGAAGGGCACGCCCACGGTGGCCGTCTGGTTGGCATTGGCCGTAGCCACCGGTGCCGAGTTGACGGTGCTGACGGTCACGCTGGTGGAACTGCTGCAACCGCTGGCGTTGGTGACGGTCACCGAGTAGGTGCCCGCCGTGACGGAAATGCTGGGGGTTGTTTCTCCGGTGGACCAGGTCTGGGAGGTTCCCCCCGACGCGGTGAGCGTGGTCGAGCCACCGCTGGTAACGGTCGTGTTGCCGCTGATGGTGGCTGTGGGCAGGGCCGTACTGGAACTGACGCTGGTGCTGGCCACGCCCGAACAACCGTTGCCGGCGTTGGTAACGGTCACCGAGTAGGGACCGGCGGTGGTGACGGTGGCCTGATTACTTGACCCGATCTGGGTGGCTCCACTGCTAAAGACATAACTCAGTCCACCGGGACTGGCCGTCAGGGTGACCGAAGTGACTGCGCAGGTGAGCGTGCCGCTGCTGACCAGGCTGGCCGAGGGTGTGGAAGCATCCTGGCTGATGGTGATGGCGGTGGTACTGGAGCACCCGGTGGTCGTGTTGGTGACCGTGACGGAGTAGACCCCCGCTGCGTTGACCACGGCTGTGTTACCGCTCTGGCTCACTACGCCCGGACCGCTGAAGGCGTAGGTATTACCCCCGCCCGCGGTCAGTGTCAGACTGCTCTGGGCGCAGGTCAGGGTGGTAGACGGACTGGCCGATAGGGTCGGTGTGGGCGCGCTGGCATTGCTGCTGATGGTGATGGCGGTGGTACTGGAGCAGCCGTTAGTCGTACTGGTCACGGTGACGGAGTAGACCCCCGCTGCGTTGACCACGGCCGTGTTGCCGCTCTGGCTCACTACCCCCGGACCACTGAAGGCGTAGGTGTTACCCCCGCCCGCGGTCAGCGTCAGGCTGCTCTGGGCGCAGCTTAACGTGGCAGACGGACTGGCTGAGATAGTGGGTGTGGGTGCTGTGTTGTTCTGACTAATGGCAATACTCGTGGTACTGCTACAGCCGCTGGCATTGGTAACGGTCACCGAGTAGGTGCCACTGGCGTTGACCACGGCCGTGTTGCCGCTCTGACTCACCACGGCCGGCCCGCTGAAGGAGTAGGTGCTACCCCCGCCCGCAGTCAGCGTCAGGCTGCTCTGGGCACAGGTTAGGGTGGTAGACGGACTGGCCGACAGGGTAGCCGTGGGTGAGGTACAGTCGCCATAGATCTTGACATCGTCAATGGCTACGCCGGCAAAATTAATCGAGGTGTCCGTGATGAGCCTTACCTTGAACCGGATGATTTTGCCTTTGAAGGCCGAAATATCAGCAAAATAGATGCTCCAGCCCGATGACATTGGCACGTTAACAGTGGGACTGCCCACGCCCGCAGTTTGGGTAGCACCCAGCCAGTAGTAGACGGGCTGGGTGAGGCCACTGCCGCCCACTTCTTCTACCGTAATCTCAAGGCGGTCGAATGTGGCACTTTCCAGCTGGTATTTCATGGCCCAGCTTAGCGTAACGACATTGGCCGTTACACCCGTCAGGTTGATATCGCCGGACTCTAAAACCTGATTGGAACTAAGATCATACGTGCCGGTCAGGTTTGTTTTCCAGCAGTTTACGCCACTGTTGGCCGTGGTAAAGGACGCCACCGGATTGGTCGTGGTGGTGGCCGGGGTGTTTGGCGTTCCCCTGGCCCAACTGTCGGCTGTACCCGAGTGGGTAAATCCACCGTCTCCGCTTTCAAAATCCTGACTGTAAATGGTAGTGGCGCTGGCCAGGGTGGCGGGGGTGGTATCTTCCAGCACCTCGAGTGCCCAGGAGGTGAGCGTGCCACCCGATGCATTGGTCAGATCATCATAAAGGGTCAACGTCCAGGTACCGTTGGTTTTCATGCCCTTCAGCTGGTCGAGTTTTGAGTTCAGTTCGGGTTGTAAGCCCATCGGCTTCACCACCGAAAAAGCGAACGGGATAGCATTGTAATCACTGAGCCGCAGATCCATCTGGGTTTGCCCGCCCGTTGCCGTAGCACCAATATCGGTAAACAGCGCAATTTGATTGCCCTCCGGCGTCGTGAGTATGGCGTCTACATCGGCCATCAGGGTATGGTCAAGCGTGATGCGTACGGCCAGGTCTTTAATTCGTTTCGTATCCGGAATGGTTATGGTTGAATTGACACTACCGGTAGCCGGGCCAATGGTTTTGGGTACATCCGCCGAGGTATAGGTGGTATAGCCTGTAGCGGCTGCGAGTTTGGAGACCGACAGGTTATAGGTAGCCGTTGGTCCCCCGGTTGCAGGGGTAGCTGAATCGACGAACAGGTAATAGGTGCCCGTCTCTTTAACGGTAAAAAAGAAGGCTTCCGACAGGGGATCGGTGGGACTGGCGGTACTGGCATCATCGACGACCAGAATTTGATTCGCGGCATCGCCAAACAGGGCAAATCCCAGCCGACCGTTCCAGGTAACCCCATCCCGCTCGGGATCCAGATCCAGGCTTAAAAAAACGGTTTCACCAGCCGTCAGGCTGATGGAAAACCAGTCCTGCTCGGTACCTATGGCCGGGTCTCTCGACCCGCTGATCCAGCCACTTGCCGGGGTATCGTTGGCAGTACCGGCCCCATCGTTGCCTTCTACTTCGGGCGTGGGGCTGCCACCCTGCACTTTCAGGTACAGGTCATACGGCCGCAGGGTATTCGTTGCCGAGAAGTTGTTCACCTGCAGGTAGTACGTACCCGTTGTGGGAATAACGGCCCCGGCAATTGACGACGAAGTCGTCCCCAAAGAGCCATTATCTTCATCAAACTCGATGACAGTTGTGCCATCGGAGCCGATCAGCCTCAACTGACTATCGGTAGAACTACCCGCACTAAATGTCGTCATGGTGGCCGCATAAATACGGTCTCCGGCCGTAGCGTTGAACGAATAAAAATCAACATCGGCATTGGGGTATATATTACCCCGGACCTTTACGGAGGTACTCCCCAAAGGCGTGGCAGTGGCTGCCGTATTGTTGGAACTGTTGATGTTTTCTTCCATGAACACCATCAGCCCGGTTGTTGACAGGGCATTGGTCGTAACGGGTTTGGAGGGGCCGCCAACACCGGGCCGCAAGCCATCAGGAAGCGTCAGTACGTGTACATCCGTGTTATCAACAGGGATGGGTTCTCCTTTGGTGGGAGCAGGCTCTTTTTGCCCAAAAGTCGTCTGGACAAGTAAGAAAAAGAGAAGGGCTGTAAATACTTTTTTCATGAGCACGGGGATTGGAATAATAGAAACTGGTTAAAACACGTGGTAATAGCCATTGGTAAATCAATCGGAGAGATTGGTTTATTAACTGTACAAGGAAAGTTAAATTTTCTTTAATAAAAATTACTTTTTATTAAACGGTAGCCATCGAATCAATCCCCTGTACTGGCTGGACTGAAAACCCCGGTTCATCCCCTGGACTGGCCTGGCTGAAAGGCATTTACCTGAGTCTGAACAGACCGAAATAGGTTGCCTGCCGGGCATCAGGCTAATAATAAGCGGCTCGCTAAGTATAGCCGGAGAGGTGGCTGGGTAGCTTCAATCGGTCCCGGGTGCCTCGGAAGAAACCAGGTTCTCATACGGAATCAGGATCGAAATGGCTGGAAGTTGATACACAATTGCCCTGACCGGCCAGAAACTCCCGGACAAACCACCCCATCCGGATACCCAGACCCTGCTTAAGTGATACGGACGACTAATTGAAAAGTGGGTGCCAAGCCAGTACCGAACTATTTTAGGTCTATTCGGATCGCCCAAGCGCTCATCAATCAGCCGTATACGCTAACTTGCGAACAAACTACACGTTACGCAATGAACGGTGAAAACAGGCCCATCGATCAACAAATGGTTGCCCAGACGGAGCGGCTATCATTTACCTTGCAAGCCACCGGTATTGGTACCTGGGAATTGAATCCAGCCACCCAACTTATTCACTGGGACCAGCGCTGCCGTGAACTCTTTGGCTTTACTACAGGCGAGGACTCAGTTGACTACAATCAGGTGCTGGCCTTGGTCCACCCGCAAGACCAGCCCCAGGTTCACCAGGCTATACAGCAGGCGCTGGATGGTAAGCTCAACGGTCAGTATGAGGTTCTGTTTCGCACCCAACCCGATAACCAAGGCCAGGTTCGCTGGTTACGTAGCCGAGGCAAAGTATTTGTTAATGACCAGGGTGGATTTCACCGCTTCCTGGGCATGGCAGAGGATATAACGCAGGCCGTTCAGACCCGGCAACAACTCGAGGCCAGTGAGGAACGCTTCCGTATGCTCATTGAGATGGCTCCGGTGGCCATCGGCACCCTGCGGGGTGATGACCTGATCATCGAAACGGCCAATAGCAAAGCGCTGGAAATAGTGGGTAAACCAGCCTCAATTATTGGCAGGCCCTGGCTGCAGGCAATACCCGAGTTGGCAGGACAACCGGCAGAAGCCATCATTCAGGAAGTTTATCGCACCGGTGTTCCCTATACGGTCACGGAGTTTCCGGCTCAACTGGAAAAGAACGGTAAAAGTGAGACTGGTTATTATACCTTTAGCTACCTCCCTCTCAACGAGAATGAGCGTACTACCGGCATCCTACAGGTAGCCATCGACGTAACTGAGCCGGTTATGGCTCGTAAAAAACTCGAGGACAGCGAGGCCAGCCTCCGCTCTCTTATTCAGGAAGCCCCGGTAGCCACGGCACTGTTTGTCGGCCCGGAACTGGTGATCGAGATTGCCAATGAGTTAATGATTGATTTCTTCGGGAAAGGTACTTCCATACTGGGTCAACCGGTTCGGGAAGTCTTGACTGCCAGTAGTGACCAGACGGCTTTACAACTGCTGGAAACGGTATTCGCGACGGGTGAAGCGTATGAAGCGACAGCAGCCCCGGCCGATTTAACCATTAATGGAGTACCCGGCAGGTACTACTTCGATTTTAGTTTAAAGCCCCTGTATAAACCTGATGGGCAGGTATATGCCATCCTGCAAATGGCTATTGAGGTAACCATGCGGGTACAGGCCCGTCAGGAGATGGAAGAGGCCCAGGCAGGCCTGCGAGGGGCGATAGAACTGGCTCAGTTAGGCACCTGGAGCATTGATGTAGCCACCAACGGACTCACCTATTCCGATCGCTTGATTGAGTGGTTTGGCTATGATCCTGGTCAGCAGCCCTATCAGGCAGTAATCCCCCTCCTGCAGGCTACCGATCAGGAACGGGTTTCCAGCGCCGTTGCCTGGGCCCTTAATCCTGAATCGGATGGCATTTACGATGAAATCTTTACGGTCATTCACCCCGGGACGGGTCAAAGACGAATCCTGCATGCCCAGGGCAAGACCATCTTTGATGCTGCCGGTAAAGCGGTTCGGATGAATGGTACGGCTCAGGATATCACCAATCAGCGGGAATTACAGCTAGCCCTGGAACACGAAGTACAGCTACGTACGGAAGAGCTGGCCGCTATGAATGAAAAACTGACCACCAATAATGAAGAACTGGAAGCCATCAATCGACTCCTGAACCGGTCCAATGCTAACCTGCAGCAATTTGCCTACGTGGCCTCGCATGATTTGCAGGAGCCGCTGCGTAAGATTCAGCAGTTTGGCGATCTGTTGAAGACGCGCCTGGCCGACATTCGGGGCGAGGAGTTGACTTATATCGAGCGGATGCAGTCGGCCGCCAGTCGGATGTCGACGCTGATTCGGGACCTGCTCAGCTTCTCCCGGATGTCAGCTGAGTACGATATGCGTGTTGGGTTGTCGCTCAACGAAGTGGTCAATCGGGTATTAACTGATTTGGAGGTAGTTATTGCCGAAACCGGAGCCGTGGTCAGGGTGGCTTCTTTACCCACTGTGTGGGGTGATGCGACCCAACTAGGTCAACTTTTTCAGAATATATTGACTAATGCCCTAAAGTTTCGCCGGGCGGGCGTAGTCCCATTGATTGAGGTCAATGCTGACCGGCTTGAGGCTATGGCAATACCCCCATCGGTGAAGCCCGCACGGGTTGCCAATGCGTACTATCGGATTGATGTAGCCGATAACGGGATTGGTTTTGACGAAAAGTACCTGGACCGTATCTTCCAGGTCTTCCAGCGGTTACATGGTAAAAGCGAATTTACGGGAACGGGCATCGGTCTGGCGATCTGTGAGCGGGTGGTAGCTAATCATGGCGGAGCGATCACGGCGAGCAGCCAACCCGGTCAGGGGGCCACGTTTAGTGTGTACCTGCCCATATAAATCTCTAGGGCAAAAAGGGTCCACCGGGGTGCGGCCAAAATAAAATAGCCGCGCCCCGGTGGACCCGTAAAGTGCTGATTAATTCAGTACGCCGTGCCGACGAAATCATATCAGGAGTCTCAGATCACGGAAAACGGGCTATGCATGATCACGTATAGCCCGTTTTTCGTCTGTATCGCCAAAATCACCAGATTTGAAGTCAGGGCAGGTTAATTTTTTTCAGGGCTATTACAAGTGTCTGGCTAAACCGACCCCACAAGCTTGATACTCACCAAATGGAAGCCTAAGCGATTGCCATAAGAAGAAGGAATAAGGTTTAGGCTCTTGCTTTCCTTTGCATAGGTTATTTGGAGTAGAAGTTTATGCACATATAGTCAGCCAAACACGAAAAAGCCCCAAATTCAGCGAATTTGGGGCTTTCAGACAACGTGTTCCGGTAGGAAGTAGCGGGCTCGAACCGCTGACGGCTGCTCTGTCAAAGCAGCGCTCTGAACTAACCGTCGGTAACCGTCGGGCTTTTAGTGGCCTGATTTACTCAATTTGAAAGTCAACAGGCAATCAATTTCTGCATCCAATCAGCAAAATGTGGGCATCGTTCCAGTGTATTTTCTATTCGGTTCACCAGCGAAATCATGCAACCCTGAAATGGTTTTTCGTAATTGGGCAAGATGGACAAAATTCGTTTGGATGGAGCCGTTGTTAATCCATCATTGATGTCTTCCGGGTTTGAAAATTCGTCAATAATACGCTGGAACATCTCTAATTGGGCTGGATTCTGACAACAGTACTGAAAGCCTTCCATTGAGGTAAACAGTAGTGATTCAAACTCGTGCAGTTGGATATAAGGAATAAGATTTCGACTGCCAATGTCATCCAATAAGCTTTGCTCAATGTGCGAAACACGCTGCTGATTGCTCGGGAAATTATCTCTGGTTATCACCCCCGGGAAGTCGTTTGGCAAGCCGTAATAATCGAAGAAAGTAGTGACAGTTAATGAATTTTGCTGTACTAAACGGAATAAATCACGCCTTACCTGTCCATAATTCGTTAGCCCACCTTTGTAGTTTTTACCCCCTCTGATAATTTTCGTGTTGATGATTGTTGGATTCAGATGTTTACCATACGGATTGAGGTATGGATTCAGCACTTCTTTTACAAATGCTTCCTCCGTCTGACCTTCGACAAGAATTAATAGTTGCTTCATGGGCGACCACCTAGTACATTTTTCTCCCATAATTCGCCCAATGCGTATTCGTCAAGCCATACCGTCAGTTCCTGACTGTCAATTTTTCGAAAAACAGACTGGTTATCGGAGCGTTCAACCACGATTAAATCTTCGGGCAAAAACTGGTTAATGAGCGTCACAGATTGAGTCGAAATAATAACCTGAATTCGACTGGCTACCGATTTGATTATGGACGCTAACAAATGAATAGCGGTGGGGTGCAAGCCCAATTCGGGTTCATCAATGATAATTGTGTCGGGTGGGTGTGGTTGTAAAAGCAACGTCACCAGACATATCATCCGTAACGTGCCATCTGAAAGACTGCTGGCATTAAAGTATTCATCAGACCCCTTTTCCCGCCATTCTAAACGGATTTTGTCCGGTGATAACTCGTTGGGTTTAAGATCAAACTGCTGAAAGAATGGTGCTACTCGTCTGATTGTGCTTTCGATTTGCTGAAAACTGGCGGGGTGCCTTTCTTTTAACTTATACAGAAAAGCGGCCAGATTAGAGGCATCCTCCCGAAGCTCTCGATTATCATTTACGTCCCCAATTTGCTTAACTCTGGCGGAGTCGCTGGTATCGTGAAAATGATACAACCTAAGCCCTTTGAACGCGTTGATTATGTAGTGGGATATTCCCTGGGGACCGCCAATACCGCGATCAGTTCGGTTATAATCAAATAATTGCGTTTCTGTTTTTCCCTCACCTAGAGGATAGCGCGACCAGTTACCAATTCCTTTATCAAAACCGATATGTTCTCTGGAAAAGTAAAGACGGTCTTCTACATCAGGTTCCAGCGTGAACGAATAGGCATTTCTGTAAGAGCCATTGCTGAATATAATCTCCGATGATACTTGTTGGGAGACTTTCCGCCCAAAATAAAGTAAGCTATTTGCTCCACCGTTCCGAGCCACATAAACCGATAAGTTTTGATTGATAATTCGATTAAGTAGCTTAAAATAAGATATGAGATTGCTCTTACCAACACCGTTACCACCAATCATGATGTTGATCTGACCAAAGGTCAGGTCTAATTCACGAATGGATTTATAGTTAGTCAGCTTGATACGCTCAATGTTCACTTTGTGTTCTATCTGTATGAGTTGTGAATATACGGTACACCCGGACAAAATGCGACTTTATCAGAAACTTACAAAGGTGATGGACAGGCTTACGAAACAAAAAGGCCCTTAAAAACGGGTTGTTTTCAAGGGCCTTAGTAGGAAGTAGCGGGCTCGAACCGCTGACCTCTGCTCTGTCAAAGCAGCGCTCTGAACCAACTGAGCTAACCTCCTTTGTTCCCTGGAAAGCGTCAGTGACCGCTTCCGTGTATGAAAACTGCCATCACTAACGCCTTCCGGGGAGTACAAATTTAGGAAACTTCGGCGGCTTCCAAATGCTGTCCGTAAACTTTTTGCGAAGGAATGCGCCACAACAGAACGAACCCGATGATAAACAGCACCAACAGACCCAGCACACTATTTCGCATGCTGCCGGTGAGTTGTTCGATCAGTCCATACACCAGCGTTCCCAGTACGATAGACATCTTTTCGGTCACGTCGTAGAAGCTGAAATAGGAAGCGGTGTCGGTGGTGGCAGGGATGAGCTTGGAGTACGTGGAGCGTGACAGCGACTGAATTCCGCCCATGACCAGCCCCACCACGGCCGCCAGCCCGAAAAACTGCGATTCGGTCTGCACGAAATAAGCACCGGCACAAATGCCAATCCAGATGACAACGGCTACCATCAGGGCGTAGGTATTCCCGATTCGTTCGGAGAGCCGCGAGAAACCGTACGCCCCTGGTATCGCTACCAGCTGAATGAGCAGAATGGTGATAATCAGACTCTGGCCGGGGAGTTTCAACTCGTCACTCCCGAAAATAGTGGCCACGTACATCACTGTTTGCACGGCCATGTTGTACACGAAAAACGCCACCAGAAACCGCTTGGCCAGGGGTTGCTCCTGTAATTGGCCCCAGACCTGTCGCAACTCCTTAAAGCCGTTCAGCAGGTAGTTGCCCGTTTGCTGCCCGGTTTTTTTGATTCCGTTGGGAAGGCGGCTGAACGGGATTTGGGCGAAACCAATCCACCACAATCCTACCGTCAGAAACGCGATTCGGGAAGCCATCGCTTCGGAAATATTGCCGAACCAGTCGCGTTTGAGAATCACCAGCAGGTTGAACACCATGAGCAGTACACTGCCCAGATACCCCATCGAAAAGCCCCGCGCACTCACCCGGTCATACTGGTCTTCGGTGGCAATATCGGGCAGGTATGAGTTGTAAAAGACGATACTGCCGCTCCAGCCAATGAGGCTGACCCAGAAGCAGATAATGGCAAACGTAGTGGTTTCTTTAGTGAAAAAATACAGCAGACTGCAACTGATGGCTCCCGTATAACAGAAGGCTTTCATGAAGGCTTTCTTGCGTCCGCTGTAATCGGCAATGGCCGTACAGATGGGCGAAAGCAGAGCCGTAAACAGGAAAGCCGCCGAGATGGTGTAGGAGAACAAAACCGAATTTTTGATACTCAGGCCCAGAAAATTAATGATCGGACCACCCGTTTCGTTCAGGGCCGTTGCCGAGAAATAGACCGGGAAAATACTCGATACAATAACGAGCGAATGAACCGAATTGGCCCAGTCGTAAAAGGCCCAGGCCGTGAGGGTGCAGGGAACGTTTTTCAAGCGTGAATGAGTGAGTTAATGGATGAGCGAATGAGGTAGGGCGGCCTAAATTATTCACTCATCCGCTCATTCGCTAATTCACTCAGTAGAAAATGGAGGACCACCTTCGTAAAGGCATGATTCGAGTCGCCTGCTACCATGTGGCCGGCATCCGCTACGCTCACACTCTGTGCGTTCGGTACGGCATCCAGAAATTCGGCCATCACCTTCTCGCTTACCACGTCGCTGATACCCCCGCGCACGATGAGCGTGGGGACGGTAAGGGCGCGGGCCGCCCGATAGAGCCGATCGGCATTTTGACTTTGCTTCGCAGGCTCGTTGATGTGTTGCCACACGGCCAGCATGGCTGGATCCCAGTGCCAGTAGTAGCGCATGGTGCCGGCAGGGCTTTTTCGCAGCCGCAGATTTTTTTCCAGTCGGCGGTGGCCGGAGGGACGTGCCGGGGGGGCGCTCGACCGGTGGGGGAGGTAAGCGGCCACGGCTTCGGATGCTTCCTCCAAACTGGCAAACCCATCCTGATTGCGGCTCATGAAGGCAAAAATCCGCTCAATGCCTTTCTGTTCCGCGCGTGGGGCAATGTCTACCAGTACGACAGCCGAACAGATTGACTCCGTGCCCGGTGCCCGTTCGCCCGCGGCAATCAGGGCCGTCATACCACCCATCGATGCACCGACGAGCGCGGGTTTCTGATCCAGTTGTGCACAAATGGCCCGCAAATCACTGGCCAGGTATTCGATGCCATAGTGTTCCTTTACCGACCAGTCGCTGTCGCCGTGCCCCCGTGCGTCGGGTGCGATGACATACCAGCCCGCGTCTGCCAGCCATCGGCCCGTATCGCCCCACGAATGGCGCGTTTGCCCGCCCCCGTGCAGGAGCAAAACGGGCGGGTTGGCTGGGTCGCCCCAGGCATCGGCAGTGATAAGAAAGCCCGGTTCGGTTTCAAATTGCATAAGCCAAAGAGCGAAAGAGTGAATGAGTGAATGATGCGTCAGCAATTCGCTCATTCGCTCTTTCACCTATAAAGTGGGGTCAAACTCCAGATTAATATCGGTCGTGGTGCCATCGACCGGGGCACGCTGGCGCAGGACCAGCTTGTTCTTGTTCAGCATGACGATGGGGAAGTTTCCTTTGAATCCCGATACATCAACATCGATGGATTGAAAATCAGTTGCCAGCGTCCAGGTGCCCCCGTTGATAACGGAGTTGGATTGCCGGGGGTCGAGGGCGCGGACGGTGCCGTTGTTCCGGAACTGCATGTTCAGGTCATACAACACCTGCGTGGCCAGATTCAAACGGCTTTTGTTGATTTCTACGCCATTGGGCGTCGATACGCGCACGGTGCGCCAGTTGTTGGCTACCAGCAGATCGGTCTGCGAAGCTGCGGTAGGAACGGGAGTAGTGCCATCGTCTTTCTTGCAACAAGTGAGCACCGTCGATAGAATAGCTGACAACAGGAAAAGTCGGATAGGTTTCATAGTACGATAACGCCGTTTTGGCGTACTGGTTTAGATGAATAACGGGAACCGGTTCCCGATTCGTTTAGCAACCGGGCCACGTTGCAGCCCTAAAATTCCGTAGTTTTGGCCAAATTTCAAGCAATGCGGGTTTCCTCTGGCATTTTCTTTATCGGTTTCATCCCGTGCTGGCTGCTGCTAACTAGCACGACTGCGGCCCAGCAGCAGTGCGCCGACCGGCTGAATTTCACGCCCGTTAACCAGCCGAACCTGATTGAATGGAGCAAGTTCCCCGACTTCACCCTCCCGTTTCCCGTCATCTACGGTGGCCCCCGCTTCACCGATAGTCAGGCGAGTCCGTTGCGGCATGGGTTTAGTCATCTGGTCGATGTGAAGGACAGTGAGTTTGGGTCGCTGGTGAAGGCCAGTCAGCGGGCGGTGGTCTACTACGGCGTAGTGACCGGCCTGAACCAACCCTGGGGCGATATTGAAAGCCCCTGGGGAAACGACCTGAACGCCTACCGGGTCAAATGGGACCAGTTTTTATCGGGCCTTGCGGGTGGACAGAAAAACGCGGCTGGCCTGTACGTATTGCCTGTTAGTCGGTTCGCGCTGGATATCGAACGATTTCTGGAAACTGATAGCCGGATTCTGAAGCTAAAAACCGACACCCGCGTACCGGCGCAATACCGAACCCTTACCGACGCTGATTTTGTGGCGGCCTACAAAAAGGCGATGCGCAACCTCTACGCCGAGGCTATTCGCTACATGAGGCAACACGCCGACTTTACCAATGTCAGCATGACCAGTTACGCCGATACGCCCGTACTGAACACCTACCTGAATGTACCTACGTTTAGCTGGGCTGACTGGACGACAAACCTCAGCCGAACGAACTATATGGTGCAGGATTCCGTGGGGCGGGGCATCGGCGGACCGTATTACGAGCAACTCGATGCGCTGTCGCCGTCGGATTACTATTACTACGATTACCCGAATCCACTGGCACCCGATTACCTGGCCTATCTGCTGTTTCATGTGGAGGTAAACCGGGCCTGGAGCAGCAAGCCGGTGGTGCCCTGGGTTTGGTTACGCTACCACGACAGCTCGACCAGTTACCCTAATTTCATTCAACCGTTCATGGCGGAGGCCACCGCTATCTTTCCGTTCTTTTCAGGCGCATCGGGCCTGTGGCTCTGGGAAAACCCAACCCTGGCACCCAACCGCACGGATAACTACGCCACCTACGAGTATTTCACGCATGGCCTGTACCGGCTGTCGCGCTTTGCCGATATGTTTCAGGGAGCGTACGAACGGGTGATCGAAACCCCGGCCCGTGATCTGATGGACAAACAACTGCCCGTTTGGCGGGGGGTGGTGAAGGACAATAAAATCCTCATTGCCGCCCAGAATCCCTATGCCGCCGACGGGCAGAAAACCAGCCTTACGGTGCGCTACAAAGGTTGGCAGCAGGTGATTGAACTGACGGGTCGGGAGGTATATCTGTGCCGGGTCGATATGGGAACCGTGACCGCTACGGAACCCGAACTGGCCGACGTATCAGTCTATCCCAATCCGACTCAAAGCACGCTGTTGGTGTCATTCGGGCAACTTCCCACCCGCTCAACGACGCTGACGTTGCTAAACACAAACGGTCAGCCGGTAGTTATAAAACGGGTCGACCGTGCCAAACAATCCATTGATGTGGGCCATCTGCCCGTTGGTTTGTACGTGCTCCAGATTCAGAACGAAACCGGAATCCAGACGAAAAAAATATTGATTACACACTGACGGATGACGCAGTTTTATCTGTCGATTCGCCCATATAATGCCGAACCAACTCCAGTACGAAACCAGCCCCTATTTACTCCAACATGCCGAAAACCCCGTCGACTGGTACCCGTGGGGCGACGAAGCCCTCGGTCGGGCCATGGCGGAAGACAAACCCATTCTGGTGAGTATTGGCTATTCGGCCTGCCACTGGTGCCACGTGATGGAACGCGAGTCGTTCGAGAAGGAATCCGTAGCACGGGTAATGAACGAGCATTTCATTTGCATCAAAGTAGACCGCGAAGAACGCCCCGATGTGGATGCCATTTACATGGATGCCGTACAGGCGATGGGCGTTCAGGGCGGCTGGCCGCTCAACGTATTTTTGATGCCCGATGCCAAGCCGTTTTATGGCGTTACGTACCTGCCCCGGCCAAACTGGGTCAATCTGCTCGACAGTGTCCAGTCGGCATTTAGTGACCATCGGAACGATCTCGTCCAATCGGCGGAGGGGTTTGCACGGGAACTCAACCTGACGGATGCTGAACGGTATGGCTTATCCGAAAACGACCCGCTGTTTTCGACCGAAACCCTGGAATCACTTTACCGCAAAGTAGCTGTGAAGGCTGATGATGAAAAGGGTGGTATGCGCCGGGCACCGAAGTTTCCAATGCCTGCCATCTGGCGATTTATGCTGCGTTATTACGACGCAACAGGAAATGAGTCGGCGTTGTATCAGGTAAAACTCACCCTCGACCGTATGGCGTTAGGCGGTATCTATGACCAGCTTGGCGGAGGGTTTGCCCGTTACTCGACGGATGGCAATTGGTTTGCGCCCCATTTCGAGAAAATGCTGTATGACAACGGCCAGCTTTTGACCCTATATTCCGAAGCGTATAGCCTGCTGAAAAGGCCACTCTATAAGCACGTTGTTTATCAGACCATTCATTTCGCCCAGCGTGAGTTGTTAAGTCCTGAAGGTGGTTTTTATTCCGCCCTCGATGCTGACAGTGAAGGCGTGGAAGGGAAGTTTTACACCTTTACTACTCCGGAACTTCGGGAGGTATTGGGCGATGATTACGACTGGTTTGCTGACCTGTACAGTATCACCGAAGAAGGCAACTGGGAGGAGGGACACGGGAGAAATATCCTCCACCGAACCGAATCCAATGAAACCTTCGCCGAACGGATGGGCTGGACACTATCTGACCTCAGTGTACGGCTGGATGCTACCAACATCCGGCTAATGCGTATTCGTGATGAGCGCATCCGTCCGGGGCTGGATGACAAGATTTTGTGTTCCTGGAACGGGCTGATGCTGAAAGGGCTGGCTACGGCCTACCGCGTCTTTGGCGAACCGGAATTTCTGACGCTGGCCCTGCGCCTGGCATACTTCCTCCTGAAAAAGATGCGCGATAGTCGCAACGGGCGGCTTTGGCACACTTACAAGACCACCGCTGGCGGACAGGGCAGGGCCAAACAGGCTGGTTTTCTCGACGACTACGCTGCCGTAATTGATGGCCTTCTGGCGCTCTATCAGGCTACCTTCACCGAAAACTGGCTGATGGAAGCCGACCAGTTAACGCAGTACGTGCTGGCTAATTTCAGTGACGCAACGGTAGATGACCTCACTGGCTCCGAACCGTTATTTTTCTTCACTGATAAAAACAGCGAAGAACTGATTGCCCGCAAAAAAGAACTGTTCGACAACGTGATTCCGGCTTCCAACTCCATGATGGCCGAAAACCTGTACACCCTGAGTCTGCTGCTGGAACGACCGAATTATGCTGACCGGGCAAACCGGATGCTGGGACGAATGCAACCGTTGGTCGGGGAAAATACGGATTACCTCACCAATTGGGCGGCTCAGTTGGCGTTACGTTCCCGGCCTACGGCCGAGATTGCCATCGTTGGCCCCCAGGCCGACCAGTTCCGGGCCGAACTCGAAGCTGATTTTTACCCGAACAAAGTACTCACCGGCACTTCCGACAAAAGTGAACTGCCATTGCTGCACCAACGGGGTCCCATCGACGGAAAGACGGCTATTTACGTTTGCTACAACCGCGCCTGTCAGTTGCCCGTTACTAGCGTGGCCGACGTTTGGAAAATGCTGCGCTGGAAGGGTATTGAGTAACGGCCTGAGTTACTCCGTTCCCCAGGCCGTTACTATTAATCGCCGACGGCCACCGTCGTTGCGGTGTTCGCCCAGGTAAATGCCCTGCCAGGTGCCCATATTTAGCTGTCCATTCGTGATAGGTATCTGCACCGAATGCCCCAGCAAGGCTGCTTTCAGGTGGGCGGGCATGTCGTCGGATCCTTCGTAATCGTGCTGGTAATAGGGGGCGTTTTCGGGAACCGTCCTGTTGAAGAATCGTTCAAAGTCGCCCCTCACGGTCGGATCGACATTCTCATTGATAGTCAGGCTGGCCGAAGTGTGCTGAATAAATACCTGCAATACTCCCGCCTTGATCCGGCGCAGGTCCGTGAATTCCTGCTCAACGATGCGGGTAATGAGATGAAAACCCCGGGAATAAGCGGGGAGCAGAATCGTTTGTTGCCAGATTTGCATGAAGGGAGTAATGGACAATGGGATCTCTCTGAAAGGTAAATGAATAGCTATTTTACATTCTACATTGTTCATTATCCATTACTCATTCGAAGCTACTACTTACCCTTGGGTGTCGTATACTCCATAAATCGATACACTTCCTGACGCACCACATCAAAAGTCTGGTCTATCTGTTTGCGGAGTTGTTTGTAGGCCGGGGCCGCCATGATGGGTTTACCCGAACCAGCCATCACCGGGTCGGCGATGGCACTCATATTGGTAACGTACTGGGCCATGCTGAATTCGTACCCTTTCTCGCTACCGTTCGGAATCACCAGCGTAGAGAAATCCCAGCCCGTCAGGTTGTTCTGGGCGACGCGTTGCTCCGCCAGCTTTTTGATCTGGCCCACCAGCCCATCGTAGTCTGCACCCGGCGTCCGGCGTTTCATCCGTTCCACAACCATCATCTGTGTGTTGTCCGGGGCGAAGTTTTGCGCGAAGGTACCGTCGGTTATTTCCCAGATTTCAATTTTAACGACTGGGGCCGTCATGCGGTCGCGCTTTTGAAGATCGGCCATTTTCGCCTGTACACTATCGCCGTAGATGCGGGCCATTGCTTCGGGCGAGGCTCCTTTCATGGCCATTTCCGGCGAAACGATACGCGTCACGTAGTCATACTCCGTCTGATTCGGGTTCGACGTGAACTGCTTCACGGTCATGTACCAGCCTATCAGTTTCCCTTCGTCTACGGCGGCCTGATTAATCTTTTTCCACTCGCGCTCCACGGGCAACGCATCCTGAATGGTCAGCCCCGGATTGAGTTTGTGATAGATCAGGTACATATAGGCTTTCTGACCCGGCTTCATCTGGGCAACGGCAAACGAAGAAACCAGGCTTAACAGGGTGATGAAAATGGTTTGGCGATTAGGGAATAAAGGACGCATGGAAACGGTTGGTTTAGGAACTAATAAGGATTCCTACGAAGGTAATTTACCCATGTCCCGCAGCATTCGGTACGATAAAAAACCGAGTACGATCAGCACAATACCCAACGCGAGCCAGATGAGCAGATTACCAGGTCGTAAAATAACCCCGGTGTAGTCAGTAACCAGATAATTCGTTACGCGATTGGTACCAATAATGGGCAGGTTGGCGGGCAGATTTGCCCTGAACGGGGTCAGGTCATACGCGGGTGCGGGAATGTTATCCGACGAAAAACCGACATGGTAGGCTTTATCTGCCGTCAGATTCGCCAGCAGGTAAGCTGTTAGCTGGTAGGCCCGGACATCGCCGACCGGGAGTGGTGGGCTGTCTTTATTGGCAATAACGATGTACAGCTCTTTTGCTTTCATGCCGGGTAAATACACTACATTGCTATCTGCAGAACGCAGGTCAAACGAATGGACTACCTCAAACCGACTGGTTTTACGGCCGCGTTTTGATCGTTGGATAACAAACAGACCGACTTCGGCCCGCCGACGAAAAGGGGTGGCTGACGGGATCCAAAGCGTCAATTTATCGAACCGGGCGGGGTTGTTGCGGGTCAGGTGAATATACGTGTGCTTATCGCTACTGTCCCGCTGCGAAATGCGCAGGTCTGTAATAACCGAGTAGGTACCGGCTATAGTCGTTGGTCTATAATTGCCCACCTTTAAAATGTTCAGCGGGGCACTCAGCGAATCATTGATTTCCAGTCGGTAATACCCATAATCGCTCAGTGGGAAGTGGAGCAGTTTCGTGTCGGTTGTGTTTTGGCTGGTCTGTGCAGGGCCTAGCCAGATAGCATTGTCGATGGCGTACCAGTTCCGGGCATCGGCGCTCCCGCTCAGCCGGGCTTTTTTACCCACATTCGTATTTTTCAGGATAATCCCCAGCGAATTGATGCGGTCGTTGGTTTGGTTTCGTATAATCAGCGTTGTGGCTACATTAGGCTGCGATTTTTGGCTAATGATCTCATAATCAATAAAAGGAGCCGTCAGGGTGGGTTGCTGCCGCGTGAGCAGATACGGCACTTCCTGTTCCTGATTATCGTACAGCCGAATATCGGTCAGGTTGCTATTCAATCGGCCCAGTACATCGGGTGGTAGCAGAATCCGCTGGAACCCCGATTGCTGAACGGTATCGACGCTGGCCCGAAACCGGAACGACTGCGCCCGACTTACAAGTGAAATCAGCCAGAAGGCGGTCAGTAAAGAGAGGAGTTTAGTCATAGCTCGTCGGTAGCAGGTGGTAGCGTATTGTTGTCAAGAATCAGGCGTTTGATGCGCTGATACATGAACGAAATGATCAGCAGCAATGCGCCCAGTGAAATAAACGCGGCAATTCGCCCCCCTTCCGAAATACCCTCAAGGTCGTAGAAAAACAGCTTTACCAGCGTCAGCGCGAATAAACTGAGCGATAAAATACGGAACTGGCGGTTTCGGCGGGTAAGACCAGTGTACATGAAGGCAAACGCGCAAACACCCCACAAAATGGGAAGTCCTACTTTGGCGATTTGTTCCGTCAGGGCATCGTACCGGGCCGAAAAAATTGCTTTTTGGCCCGGTAAACTGGGTACTGAACTTCCCGAAAACTGAAAATAAACCACGTGCGAAAACAACTCTGAACTGGCTGTATACACTACTATAAAGCCCAGAAACCAGGGCCAGGCCTGCCTTATGAATGGTGATAGTGGTTCAAGTGCAGGTTTGAGTGCAGGAAGGAGAAGCAATAGACCGACCATACCCGCCAGACTAACGTAATGGATGTAAAAACCCGCTATTGCAGGCTCATTTCCGGTGAAGTAAGCCTGCAATAGTTCATGCAATGCCGGGTCGAACAGGGTTATATAGAATAGTATGACAAAAACGCTGAATATAATTGCCTGAATCAACCAGCTTCGAACCGCATAACGCCGGATAATTAGCAGCAGCACGAGGGTAAATGTCAATTGATAGGCTCCCTGTATAATGGTGCTGTTGGCCCCATATCCATAGGCAACCGTAGCCTGATAATCAACTTCGTTGTAACCGGCAAAATAGGCGACGATAACCATCAGATAGCCGACGATACGTCGATAAACGGGTACGGTTAACTGGCCAATCCAAAATTGGAAAGGTGCCTGCTGGCTGCGGAGAAGTCGAAAGGTCAGGATTAATCCGACTATGGCAATCGTACTGGTAACAAACGCTTTATTAAGGATAAGGGGTAGGGACGGAATGAGCCCGGTAATGTACAGATCCGACCAGTCCATTACTAGGCTAATGAGCATCAGGCCCAGTACCAGAACGGACCCTGCTGCCAGCAGATGCAGCCCCGACCGCTGTGCCAGCCAGAGCAGTAACACCGCTTCCAGTGCCCAGAACATAGTAATAAAATTACCATCCAACTGCACTGGAATAGTCAGACTAATAAAAGTAATGACCAGACCAATGAGTAAGTAAATCAGCGTTCGGTCAACCGCCTGTCGACGGTAGAGCAGGACGGCAATGCCAAAATTGACCACGGCTAATCCGGCTGTAAACAATCCCTGCCAGGCTCCCTGATTGACTTTTGCCAGAACGAGCATACCGGCAGCGAAATAAAAAGCTGTATTGCTCAGGAGCAAGGTGATTTCGATCGCCGAAAATTTCAGTTGATTTTTAAGGTTGTAGATCAGATTCATGGCCATGAAAACAACATAAAACCCCGTTGCAAACAGCAATGCTCCGGCATAGGGGGGCTGTGGCGTATTCAATACTTCGGTACCGAGCCAGGTGCCATAGAGTAATATCGTAAAGCCGTAAGCCACCCAATGGACCAGATGCCACTTCTTGAAATAAGCAAGTATCAGCATCCCGCTGTCTAAAATGAGCAGATAGCTGAACAGCACGATATAATTCCCCTCCCCGGTGCTGACCATGAACGGAGTGGAAAATCCGCCGATAAGTGACATAACGGCCAGTGCGACGCGGTTGTAGGCAATGGACAGCAGTATGGCAAAACCCGTAATAACGACCATGAGCAGAAAAGCTGCCGTTTGACTGAAAATTTTGTAATCAGAAAAAGCAATGGCGATGGTAAAATATAGCACCGACAGCCCCCCCGCTACCAGTACCGAACTAAAAGCCGTGAAAGTGGTCCGAAGGCGGTGCGCCAGCACCAGCAATAGCCCGCCCGCCAGTACACCAATCAACACGCGGCCAATTTCGTTGATCCAGTTCTGGTCGATGGCAAACTTGACGAAGTAGCCAATACCGGCCACCAGGATTATGATACCGATCTTATTGATCAGGTTTTCGCCAATAAATTTTTCCAGATCCGGATTCTCAGCCAGAAAACGCTGGAAGTAGGATGGCTTCGGCGGGGCCGGAATCATCGGTTGTGGAGCAGGGGCGTGGACTGGCTCCGGCTCAGCCACGGGGCTGATCGACTCCATCAGCACGGGTTCCGGCTCCGTTTCCGAAACGGGAGAACTAATGGGAGGCATGGGCTCCGCTACCAGTTCCTGTTCCGTAATGATGGTAACAGGCTGTTCGGATACAGGGGGAGGAGTAGCTCCGGAACGCAACTCCTTCTGAAAAGCCAGTAAGTCGGCCCGTAGTTGACTGATAATAGAATGCTGGAGGTTAACGGCTTCTTTAACCGCGTTGAATCGGTTGTTCCCGATAAGGACCAGAATAAGTACAATGACCAGTAGGGTAATTTCCATGATGCAGTGGCTAAGTGACAGGTTTTTAAGAGCTTAGGTAAACGTGACGGGCAAATATGCGAAAATGGGACAGGTTTATAATAACCTATTTATTAATGGGTAAACCAGCCCGCTTTCTGCCAATAAAGCCTCTGTTCCGGTTTTATCCGGTACGGAAATCGCGCAGCCCATTCGGAGGAAGAGAGGGGGGAATGATGCCGATGTTTTGTGCGATGGTGTATTTACTATCCCCAACTTATCCCGGCAGTTCCGTACTTTTGCGGCATGGAATCAGCCTTCGTAGAAGAAACCGACGAGTTACTAGTGCCTGCCATGGAAATACGCAAAAGTGATCGACTGCAATACCTGAAGTATGACATTCGTGGCCCCATCTACGAAAAATCACTTGAACTGGAAAGCCAGGGATATAAAATAATCAGTCTGAACATTGGGAATCCCGCTACGTTTGGCTTCGATGCACCCGACGAAATCGTTCATGACATCATCCTGAACATTCGCAATGCGCAGGGTTATTCCGATTCGCGGGGGCTGTTTTCGGCCCGGAAGGCAGTAATGCACCACACGCAGAACATTGGTTTGCCGGGGGTCGAAATCAACGACATCTACATCGGCAACGGCGTCAGCGAGTTGATTATGCTGTCTATGCAGGCGCTGCTCAACGAAGGTGACGAAGTGCTGGTGCCTTCACCCGATTATCCGCTCTGGACGGCTTCCGTGGCTTTCTGCGGAGGAAAACCCGTTCACTATGTTTGTGATGAAGCGGCCGACTGGAATCCCGATCTGGCCGATCTGGAACGGAAAATAACGGCCCGAACCCGCGCTATTGTCGTCATTAATCCGAATAACCCGACCGGAGCGGTGTATAATAAAGCCGTGCTGGAAGGTATTGCCAAACTGGCTGAGCGGCATAAACTCATCGTTTTTTCTGATGAGATTTACGACCGTATCGTCTATGACGAGGCTATTCATTACCCAATCGCTAAAATGATTTCGGATACGCTCTGTATTACGATGGGAGGCTTGTCCAAAAACTACCGGGCTGCTGGTTTCAGGGGAGGATGGATGATTTTGAGCGGGGCACGTCACCGGGCCAAATCGTACATAGAAGGGCTGACGTTGCTGGCCAGTATGCGGCTTTGTGCCAATGTGCCGACGCAGTACGCCATCCAGACCGCCCTAGGTGGTTATCAGAGTATTAATGATCTGGTGATGCCCGCGGGTCGGCTACACAAACAAATAATGCTGGCCTACGAGCGTATGACGGCCATTCCGGGGATCACGTGCGTAAAGCCCAGGGGCGCGCTGTATATTTTCCCGAAAATTGACCTAGGCCAGTTCAATCTGGTCGATGACGACGATTTTGTGCTCAATCTTCTAACGGAACAGAAGGTTCTGGTGGTAGCAGGCAATGGCTTCAACTACATTCAGAATGATCACTTCCGCATCGTCTGTCTGCCTAACGTCGATGAACTGACCGTGGCCATGGACCGAATCGAGCACTTTCTGGAGAGTCGGCGAAAGTAAAACAGGCTGTACGGTATAACGTTATCCTGTTTCTGAAACGTTTTTCTTCGTGTATTCGTTACTACGTTCCGCCCTGCAAAAAATAGAATCGGCAGAGAGATAACGCTGTTTTGACGCAGATAGGACGGATTGTCTTAGTGTTTACCCGGTGAGTACGTATCGCGCCCACTGCCTTTTTTTAGTATATACATGGAAGAAACAAAAGAAAATGTTCATCGCTCAGAAACGCAGAGCACCGAACGCATTGCCAATGATCTACCCCGGCGCGACGAGTTACTCCTAACCCCCGACGAACAACGGATTAAAGATGCGTTCCAGGATCATGACTGGAACGAAATAAAAACGGCCGACTCCTGGGTTATCTTCAAGGTAATGGCCGAGTTTGTAGAAGGATTCGATAAACTGGCCAAAATTGGACCCTGCGTCTCTATTTTTGGGTCGGCCCGTACCAAACCCGATAATCCATACTATAAAATGACCGAAGAAATTGCTGCCAAACTTGTGCGGCATGGCTACGGCGTTATTACCGGTGGCGGACCGGGTATTATGGAAGCGGGCAACAAAGGAGCCTTTGAGCAGGGGGGGAAATCAGTTGGGTTGAACATAAAACTACCCTTCGAGCAACATAGCAACATCTATATTGACCCCGATAAGAGCATCAACTTTGATTTCTTTTTTGTCCGCAAAGTGATGTTCGTTAAATACGCGCAGGGCTTCGTGGTGATGCCCGGCGGCATGGGTACGCTGGATGAGTTGTTTGAGGCTATGACGCTGATTCAGACCCGAAAAATTGCCCGCTTCCCTATCGTACTCGTTGGTCGGCAATACTGGCAGGGCCTGATCGACTGGATTACCAATGTTATGCTGGGCGAGCAGCATAACATCAATGAGGAAGACATGAAACTCATCAGCATTGTCGATACGCCTACCGAGGCCGTCAAGGTCATCGACGAGTTCTACAATAAGTACCTGTTGAAACCAAATTTCTGATTTTGAAGGATCGAAACGCAAAGACCCTCAATGGCTGGCCATTGAGGGTCTTTGCATGTATGGTCGAACGGTTGAAACTGTTGAAAGTAATCCGTGAAATGTAGCTTTTCACGCTATAGCGCACGGACTTATGTTTGAGCGTTACCCGGTTTTTTGCACGCATAACGCTCTAGTCGGGTGTCCGGCTCAACCGACCCCCATCAGCCTGGTCAATTTTAAACCGGCAGACCAAAAAGTGGCCTAAACCAGTTTGTTAGCTGGCATCCAGACGGTCATTTGTCGCCAGTGCTGCCTGCTGCTACGCCCGAATGATTTCGTCCTGCCTGCCTTTTCGGATGGGGACCGCCAGGCCAGTGATGTGGGCCCTGGAACGTGTACTCACCAACTTCTGCGCCAGATCGGCGGGGTCTTCGGACCTGGTATCGACCAAACCGGCTCGCGCTGGAGTAACAGATTCCGCAGAAATAAATCGCGTCCTGTCCGGGCATTACCCCCCAAATTCCTGAGCCCGATTCGCCGGAGACAGGCCGGTTGGTAACCAGGTAATCCATCAGCGGTATTTGACCATGGAAATAGGCAGATGCTTCTGCGTTTGGCCATTGATACTACCCGTATGCGTATTTTGATCGATAGGGAAATAATACATATACACACCTGGTAGTAGGAGGAATTCCCACGGGGAATTCCGTTCATTTTTCAATCAATGATATGACGAAAAACGGATTATCGGTACGCCGGAACTCGATATTACCCCCACACCCTGGCTGAATGTCACGGACCGCACCGGTATCGACAATTATACCGATAACCGCCTGGAGCGTTTTGCCCGGAACTCGGCTCTGCTCATTGTAACCATCGTTACCGGGTTGGTTTTCCTGAAAACATATTGGACTGAAACGGCATTTATTTACGGCTTTATTATCGTTTATCGGTGGCTGAACGCTTTCGCAAAGATTGGTGTGTATGCCATTGCCATGCAGTGCTGCTCAAAACTGATTTCGGCCAGTCAGTTTACCTTTTACATGACAATCGGCGCGCTTGGTTCGATGGTTGGGGCCACGCTGATTGGATCCATTAAAGAAAATGCCAGTTGGGAGCTGACGTTTTTTTCATTCGTCGGTATGCTGCTATTCGCCCTGCTGGTACTACGATTACTGAACATCGACCGGCAGGTAGCCCAAATGGCTGAACTGGATGAGGAAGAGGCCGAAAGTCAGGCATTGGTGCTCAGTTGATCCGGTGCCCTGTAAACCTCCCATATTCGGTTGGGTCCACCACCGTTTCGCCTGAACTTCTTCGGCTTTTCGATACTGGGCGGGCACAGGCGCGAAAAACAGACCGGGTCGTCGAGACCTGATTGAGCATCTACCGCTGGTAACTCGACGGTAGTTGCGTAGCCGGTTTTTCCGGTGGCGGAGGTAATCGCGTTCATGATTGTACTGGCATAAGCGTCCGGGCAATGGGTTTTGTGGCCAGCAGTTGCCGGATAGATGCCAAGTGAGCTAGTACAACTAAGGGAACCAGACAGGCGGGGAGCAGATTAAACGGAAAATAGCCAATGGCAATGTTAGGCTGCCCGAAAGCGAATTGCTGGAATGGGGTCGGGGCCGCTAGCAACCCGTTGATGGCTACGTTCACGACTAAGGCCAGGCAGATGAAATTCCAGGCGAGCAGCAGCGACTTGTGTACCCGCCCTTTAGCGAACCCCCAATAATAAACCAGCGGGGCCGTCAGACCGGAAAGAATATCAAAATTCCGGCCTTCAAACGTCATCAGTTCGGGAATGGCCCGGTGGGTAAACAGCCAGAACAGAACCAGTTCGACCGGGATGCGGATCACGTGGAAAAGTGTCAGCCGTTTGCCGTCGAGGCTATCGACAAAGCGTTTTCCGGTAGTGGTGTTGAACAGCGTAACGATGGTTAGCACGGGTGGCAGCAGCAGAAACGGAAAGCGGGGAGGTGCGGGGTCAACAGCCGTGTAAAAACCGGAAAGACCCAGCACCGACTGAATGATAATCCAGATCAGGAGACCAGCTAAAAACGGGCGGGTGTGGGGAGTGGCGCGGTAAAATAGCCAGACGGACACCAGTACGGTAAGTCCGAAAACGAGGTAGATGTAGAGCGGTAATTGTGCCATGGCGATGGTTGTTTATGACTCTGCAAAGGAACAGACCAGCCGGGCGGGACTACTTGATAAATGGCAAGAAATGAACGCTCATTTTCTCGAAAACTCCTTGCGAATGCGGCTCAGCGATGAGTCGGTAATGCCAAGGTAGGAGGCAATATGTTTCAGGGGCGCGTACTGCATCACTTCTCGTTGGGTCGCCAGTAAGTTGGCGTACCGGGCTTCGGCACTTTTGTTGATCAACTCCAGCGACCGCTGTTTGAAGGCCGCAAACGCTTTAACCAGCATCATGCGGCCAAATTCACGAAATTCGGGAGAGGAATGGAACAGCGTATTCAGCGTATCGAACGAGATGGAATAGCCACGGCAGGGGGTCAGTGCCTGTATGTTTTCGGTTGAGATCCGACGCATGAACAGCGACGAAACTTCAAAGACGCAGGTATTGCTGGCGTAGAAAAAGATGCTGACTTCGTTGCCATCCGTGTCGTGGGTAAAGGCCCGCATGCAACCCGATTCCAGATACAGGTACTCGTTGCTGATGGTTCCTTCGCGGAGAAAAAATTCGTTCTTCGCCAGCACCCGCTCGTCGAAATGCGCCACGATATGGGCTAATGCCGGTCCGGAAATGGGTATGTTGCTCTGGATGAACGCGATGAGTGCTTCTTTGGTCATGGTGTCTGTGCCGACATGGTTGTCGACAGCAAGGTACAAATAACGTAATCCGGCATCGTTATACTAGTGGTTGACGAGGTTTGATTGGCCAAAATTTGCTTTCTTCAAACAGATTAAAAGCTGGTTGAGTGAGCGATTTGAAGCTAAAAGCCGCGCTTCTGGGCCAACGTGATTGACTGCCTGACTGCGGATGGCACCATGGTCGTGTACGGAGCCGCCAGTGGCCAGTAGGGGCTGGTTCATTCGGACTATTTTGTCGACGAAAACCAGACCGTAACGGGCTTTAATCTGGCGTATTACATCCAGCACCAGACAGATCGCTGGCAGCGGGCGCTGGGGGCGGTAATCGGTCTGATGCTTAGGGGATCGTTTCAGCTAGCGCTGGCAGAAACGACCCCCTGGGCGTTTGCTTAGAAAAGTAATGCTACTTTACCCTGCGTCCGGCGCGACTCCATGTCGCGGTGGGCGGTCTGTACATCGTCAATCGAATAAGTTTGCAGGGGCAGTTTGAGTTTTCCCGCCTGCAGGTAACCAAACAATTGCCCTGCATACTCGCCAAATTTCGCCGTTTCGCCAAAGAGCGAATAGCCGCGCAGCCCCTGTAGCTGACCCACCAGCTGCTGGGCGGCCAGCATGGTTGGTTCACCACTGGCCGCGCCGAAAACGACCCCCGTTCCGCCGAAGGCCAGGGTTTTGAGTGCATCCGCGCCTACTTGTCCACCAATCGCGTCAAACGAGGCCGAGACTCCCTTTCCATTGGTGGCGTCGCGCACCTGCTGCACCCAGTCGGCATCGGCGTTCCCGTAACTCACGGCCACATCGGCTCCCAGGTCCAGCGCCTGCTGTTTCTTGTCGTCGCTGCCCACAGCCGCAATCACTTGTCTGCCTTCATTCTTACCAATCTGTACCAGCACTGAGCCAACACCCCCCGCAGCTGCCAGCACCAGCAACGAATCGTAGTGACCCGTACGGAACAGGCCCATGGCTGTCAGTCCCTGTACCAGTAGGGCGGTGGCTTCGGCGTCGCCCAATCCATCGGGCAACAAAATAGCCTGAGCCGCTGAGGCCACAGCGTATTCGGCATAGCCACCACTCGGTACCATGGCCATCACCCGTTGCCCTACGCTCAGGTTCGTGACGCCTTCGCCCAGACTTTCTACCCGACCGGCCACTTCGTAACCCGCCACGTAGGGTAGGGTGACGGGGAGGGGATAGGTGCCCTTTCGTTGCAGGATATCGGCGTAATTGACCCCGGCAGCGGCAACCTTAATCAATACCTCACCGGCCTTCGGTTCGGGTGCTGGTACATCAACCAACTGCAATACATCGGCTTCGCCGTGCTCGGTAAACTGAACTGCTTTCATGAGTCAATCTGGTTTTAATTAGAACTTTTTTTGTTACATTATCAGGTAAAATTTTAGGGAGCACAACTGTTTCGGAGCCGGTCGAGGGATTGATTCAGTACCTCGGCAATGGAATGGCGGCTCAGACTCTGCTTGAGAATATCGAGCGACTGGGCGAAAATCGGGTGCAGGGTCTGTTGAATGCTGTTGGCAATGGGACCGCAGCCCGGCCGGTTATCGCGCTGGGCCAGGGCGAAAAAATCCACCCGGTCGCCTTCAACTGCCAGAAATACGTCGAGTAATGATATGCTGGCTGCGGGCCGTTCCAGTTGGTACCCGCCGGTTTTACCCCGCAGGGAGGCCACCAGGCCGGCCGTGCGCAACTGAGCCAGCAACCGCCTGACAACGACCGGGTTGGTATCGAGAACCCCGGCCATTTCGTCGGAGGTGACCAGCGCGTTTACATTGCCCGCGTAACGCACGAATTTAATGACATATTCGGCCGGTGCCCCTGCGTTGCCGGGGTAAGCCAGATAAGTCATGATGTGAATCGCCGTCAGGAAATTGCTGTTCATACTGCGGTGGTTGATTGCTGATAAAATCGTATTGTAACAAAAATAGTTTCAATTAGGTGTTCAATATGAAAAAAACACAAAAGGCTGTTCATGAGCAGGTTGTAACGTCGTTAAACGATATGAACTGAACCGGCACACTTATCCCAAGGCTCCTGCCTGCCGTACAGCCATCACCCAGGGGCGTAAATCCAGATTGACCAGCAGTTGATGATCGGCGGGACTACCGGTAAACCCGTCGATACGGGCTACCGCATCCGTCCCCAACCGACCAGTTAGCCACGCGCGCAGCACGTCCAGCGTGAGCCGTTCCCCGGTCAGGGAATGCGCGCTGGCTTTTAGTTTCCGCTCGGCCGAGCGCAGGGCATAGCTCAGGTAGTCGGCATTGCCCAGGCGGGCGTGGAGCAGTAGGTTCGTCAGTCGGATTTGCGTAGCGAGCATTCCCGGAAGTGAGCGGACCGACCCCGCCAGCACCCGGTTGAGCCGTTGTAAAGCTGCCGATACGTTCCCCAGCCCAACGTCGAGCCGCACCAGCAGCAGTTCGAATTCGGTGCGGACGGGCAGGGCAAGCGGAGCCAGTCCGCGCTCAAAAGCGGGATTGTCGGCGAGGTGGGTTTGCCGGAGGGTAGCGGCATCAGCGTATTGACCCTGATCGATGGCAGACAGCATGGAATAGTATAGAACGGAATAGGGTACCGTCCGATTCAGGCCCTGCACCGGGGTGTCGATCAGCCGGAGCCGCTCAATGAAAAAAGGTATCTCGTCGTACTGTTTCAGCAGCCGAAGGTCGGTCAGAATGCCTTCCAGCAGCTGGACGTAATACAGCGGCTGTTCGGCCCATAGAGTGGAGTTATGCTGAAAGAGATCGTCCAGTTCGCGGTACACCCGCAAACTACCTGCCCCGTCGCCAATCATGCGGAAATAGGCCGATTGAAAATGCAGGTGCTGCTGTTGCATGGTAAACGACCGCATTGGTGGACCAGTTCGGTTCTGCCGGTTCAGCAACCGGTGCTCTTCCAGCAGCAGGTCGTTGAGTCGCAGTGTATCCGATGGGGTGCCCACCATACCCCGAGTCCGGTAACGGTGCAGCAGGGTTTCATACAGGGCGGCATGGTGCAGGGCTGTCTGGCTGCGTTCACTCTCCTGCGTAATGCGGGCGTGCAGGCTGGCCAGCGTCGGCTCATCTACACCATCGAACTGTAGACGCACCCACTGCTCCACCTGCTGCCGGGCGGCCAGCACCCCATACAGGCCGCGCTCGTACTGCCCGGCCAGCGACTGTGCTTTTTCCAACTGTTCCTGGCTGGCCTTCACCAGCCCCCGCTCGTATAGAATCTGGCTGTCCTGCAGGAGTTGCGCAATGCGGACGTCCACCCGTTTGTCCTGCTCGAACTGGCGCAGGCTCTGCATAAGTACCCGGTAGAGGTACTTACGGGCGGGTTCGAGGGTGGCACCGGGAAACTGCTGGGCCAGGTCGGTCGACAGGGTATCGCCCGTTGTTTCGTGGCGCAACAGGCAGTCGAACAGCCGCAGAAAGCCTCGGTCCGCCGGTCCGCCAGTGCGGTTCGGCTTGTCGCCTGCCTGTCGGCTGGCCAGTAACCGACAGTACCGTTTTTCGGATTTAGTCAGCGACTGAACAAGTGGATACAATACATCAATGGTCATGTAGGAATAGCTAAAATTTTTGATTAATAATGTGTTTTGCTCCTGAAAAGCTATTATTTCTCTAAATTAACGCAAATAGAAATAGCTACTGATTGAAAAACAGGCCTTTGTTGAATGCAAAAATTTAATAGGTTTGTTCTAAACTATTCCTGATCCTGTATGGGCTCTTCTGTATGCGTAATCGGTAGCTCTAATACCGACATGGTAATCAAAGCCGACAAGTTGCCCGCCCCCGGCGAAACGGTGATTGGTGGCACGTTTCTAATGAATCCTGGTGGCAAAGGGGCCAATCAGGCCGTGGCTGCTGCCCGGTTGGCAACTCCACTGCCCGGCTCCGGGCAGCAGGAGGCTACCGTCATCACGTTTGTGGCCAACGTGGGTAATGATGTGTTTGGCCGACAGGCCCGCCAGCAGTTCGAGCGCGAGGGTATACGGGGTGATTTTATTACGACCGATGCCGACGAACCCTCGGGCGTGGCCCTGATTGGGGTAGACGGGGGGGGCGAGAACTGCATCATGGTGGCCTCCGGGGCCAATGCCCGGCTGAATCAGTCTCAGGTAGCCAATGCCCTGGCTTCGATTGCCGAACCCAGCAATACGGTGGTGCTGCTTCAGTTGGAATCGCCCATGCCAACCGTGACCTATGCCATCCGGGCGTGCCACGAAAAGGGTATGCGAGTGGTACTGAACCCGGCTCCGGCGCAGGTCATTGACCCCGCTGTGCTGGCGTGCCTGTACGCCATTACGCCCAACGAAACCGAAGCCGAACTGCTCACCGGCATCCGCGTTACCGACGAAACCACCGCCCGGCAGGCCGCCCGGTCTCTGCACGATGCGGGCGTACCCAATGTGGTTATTACCCTCGGCTCACGTGGGGCCTACGTGTCTACAGACTCCGGCGCAGAAACGAAACTGGTGACGGCCCCGCCCGTAACGGCGGTTGATACCACGGCCGCCGGCGACTGTTTCAACGGGGCCCTGGCGGTGGCCTTAGCCGAAGGGCAACGTCTGTTTGAGGCCGTGGCCTTCGCCTGCAAAGCCGCTTCTATTTCCGTTACCCGCATGGGCGCGCAGGCATCACTCCCCCACCGCCACGAAGTCGAGGCCTTACCCTTATTGTCCAACTGAATCCTACTCTCCGAATAAAACCAATGAAACGAAGTTACTTAGTGCTCCCTCTGCTGGCGTTGCTGGCTTTTATTCCCGCGCCCCGACCGAACCTGAATCCGCCCGCTACGGTCACGATGGGCAAAGCCAAACTCCAGGACAAGATTAAAGGAGGCTGGGCCGGTCAGGTGATTGGCGTTACGTTTGGCGGCCCCACCGAATTCCGGTTCAACGGGACCATGATCAACGAGTATCAGCCTATTCCCTGGTATGACGGCTACATCAAGAAAACGATGGTCGAGAATTTTGGCCTGTACGACGACCTGTATATGGACCTGACGTTTGTGGATGTGTTCGAGAAAAAGGGCCTCGATGCACCCGTGAGTGAACACGCCAACGCTTTTGCCAAAGCTGACTATATGCTCTGGCACGCCAACCAGGCGGGTCGCTACAACATTCTCAACGGGATGAAAGCCCCGGAGTCGGGTCACTGGCTTAACAACCCCCATGCCGACGACATTGATTTTCAGATCGAAGCTGATTTTTCGGGGCTGATGGCGCCCGGTATGCCCAATACGGCCGTGCAGATCGGCGACCCTATCGGGCATATCATGAACTACGGCGATGGTTGGTATGGTGGGGTGTATGTGGGAGCTATGTACGCGCTGGCCTTCGTCAGCGATGATGTGAATTACATTGTACGCGAGGGGCTGAAAACCGTTCCCGCCCAGAGCACTTTTTACCAGTGCATTGCCGATGTTATCAAGTGGCACGATCAGTACCCGAACGACTGGAAACGCACCTGGTTTGAGGTGCAGCGCAAGTGGTCGGACGATATAGGTTGTCCGGAAGGGGTGTTTGCTACCTTTAACATTGATGCGAAAGTAAACGCGGCCTACATTGTCATGGGCCTGCTCTACGGCCAGGGGGACTACACCAAAACCATGCAGATCAGCACCCGTACCGGGCAGGATTCCGACTGTAATCCATCGTCGGCGGGCGGGATTCTGGGTACCATGCTGGGCTACGACAAAATTCCGGCTTACTGGAAGCTGGGCCTGAAAGAAGCCGAAGATATCGACTTCAAATACACCACCATGTCGCTCAACGATGTGTACGGTATCGGGATGAAGCACGCGCTTCAGGTAATTGAACGCAACGGCGGCAAGGTGACCGGCGATAAAGTGACCATTGCGCTACAAACTCCCAAACCCGTCCGGCTCGAACAAAGCTTTGCCGGTCATTTTCCAATTGAGAAGCGTGGCATCAACAAAGACCTGACTGACGAATACACCGCCAGTTTCGAGGGAAACGGCTTCGCTGTCATAGGTCAGGCGACGCCCAAAAACCAGACGAATGGTCGCTACGAGAGCGATTTCGCCTACACAATGGAGGTGTACGTTGATGGGCAGAAGATGGAAACGGTTACCCTGCCTGCCAGCTTCACCCGTCGTCGGCACGAATTGACCTGGAAATACCAGCTAACCCCCGGCAAGCATTCCGTTCGGCTCAAGGTGCTGAATCCCGATAAAGACTACACCCTGCGGCTACAGGCACTGCTCGTGTATAGCGACAAACCCATTCTGGCCCGCTACTAACCCCGCTGATCTATGTTTATTATCGAATCCTACGGTACGGCCGTCCTGTTTTGTATCGTTACCATGCTGTGCTGGGGATCATGGGCCAACACCCAGAAACTGGCTGCCGGTAGCTGGCGTTTTGAGTTGTTCTACTGGGATTACGTGCTGGGCATTGTAGCACTGGCGCTCGTACTGGCCCTGACGATGGGAAGCCTGGGCGAAGGTGGCCGCTCGTTCCTGGCCGATATCCGGCAAGCCGACCCGGCTAATCTGGGTTCGGCGCTGTGGGGTGGAGTACTTTTTAACGCGGCCAATATCCTATTGGGGGCTGCCATTGCCATTGCGGGCATGTCGGTGGCCTTTCCGGTGGGTATCGGGCTGGCGCTGGTGATTGGGGTGGTGGTTAACTACCTTAACGCCCCGGTGGGCAGTGCGGGCCTGCTGTTCAGTGGGATGGTGCTGATTGTGGTGGCCATTCTGCTGAACGCCGTGGCCTACCGCCGAACGAGCATTGCCAGTACTGGTTTATCTACGAAGGGCCTGCTGTTGTCGGTGGTGGCGGGCTGTCTGATGGGCCTGTTTTACGGCTATGTAGCCCAGTCGATGTTCCCGAATTTTGAGCAGCCCGAGCCCGGTAAACTCAGCCCCTACACCGCCGTGGTCTTTTTTGCGATAGGTATTCTGGGCAGTAACCTGCTGTTCAATACCCTGCTCATGCGTCGGCCGTTTGTGGGGGCACCGGTGAGCTATACCGACTATTTCCGGGGCAGCAGCCGCGACCACCTGACGGGGGTACTGGGCGGGATGATCTGGTGCCTGGGGATGTCGTTCAGCATTCTGGCATCCGACAAAGCGGGTCCGGCCATCAGTTACGGGCTGGGGCAGGGGGCCACCGTCGTAGCGGCTCTGTGGGGTATCTACGTCTGGAAAGAGTTTCGGGCCGCTCCTAAAGGGGTTAGTGCGCTGCTGAACGGCATGTTGCTCTGCTACATTGTCGGGATTGGCCTGTTGATCGTGGCCCGATGATAAATTATTGGCTTCGCTTTCAGGGATGCCCGCTGTTCATAACTTAGTGCCAATAGGCGGCTCACGGTCAAGGTCGGTTTATGCCACAGTTGACCGTGAGCCGCCTATCAGTGTCCTACGCCGGACAGTTTGCAAAACTGAAGAGAAAATGTCTGCCCTGTTTACTTAAAAGGGCGTTTCCTGACTCGGGTCAGCGTTGCCGAAATTGGTCATATTATTGGCCTTGCTTTTGAATACGCTACCTGCCGAGGGCGGTGCTTCAAAACTGCTCAGCCCATTAACATCGGGTGCAAAGCCCTGCGTGGCAACCGGTTCGAAGTAGGAGTCGAGGTCGCAGAATTTGGTGAACTTGTTGATAAAACGAAGCTGAATGGTGTCGAGCGAACCACTCCGGTTTTTAGCGATGATTACCTCGCCAATACCCGCCGTTGAATTACCGTTTTCGTCTTGTGTGATGTTATAATACTCCGGGCGATACAGGAAACAGACCATGTCGGCATCCTGCTCGATAGACCCCGATTCCCGTAAGTCGGAAAGCTGTGGTTTCTTATCGCCCCCCCGCGTTTCTACGGCCCGGCTCAACTGCGAC
Source organism: Spirosoma spitsbergense DSM 19989 (assembly GCF_000374085.1). Taxonomy (GTDB): domain Bacteria; phylum Bacteroidota; class Bacteroidia; order Cytophagales; family Spirosomataceae; genus Spirosoma; species Spirosoma spitsbergense. Next base: position 52,013 of record NZ_KB893545.1, read on the forward strand.
AGCGCAATAACCGGCACGTTCAGTTCTTTCGCCAGGTTCTTGAGTGCCCTGGAAATAGACGCGATTTCCTGTTCGCGGTTACCACCCATCCGTCCCGACGTATCGCCCGACATAAGCTGGAGGTAGTCGATTACTACCATCTGAATATCGTGCTGGGCTTTCAGTCGGCGGCACTTGGCCCGTAGTTCCAGAATGGATAGGGCGGGAGTATCGTCAATGAAAATAGGGGCTTCGGTGAGCCGCTGAATTTTGTGGTGCAACTGAGTCCACTCGTGTGGGGCCAGCGTTCCTTTCCGGATTTTTTCGGAGTCAATCTCCGCTTCGGCCGCAATAAGTCGGTTAACCAACTGCACAGACGACATCTCCAGCGAGAAAATAGCCACCGGTTTACCATGGTCGACGGCCGCATTGCGAAGGGCGCTAACGACAAAGGCTGTATTATGCGTTACGGTCATGTCTTCGAGCAGGAACAAACTGTTTCCGTCGATGGTGAAGCCGTAATAATCATCCACCTTGTCAGCTTCGACGCTAATGCCGGTGACCCGCCAATCAGCACGGGCTTTGAGTGGTCGTGCTTTCTTTCGCTCAATTCGTACAGGAATAGAATCCAGATTGCCGAAGATACGCAGACGGTACACGGTTGAAATGTAACCCCGCGACGTAATGACGGCCTGTTTTTCTTTCAGTGAGCACTTAAATCCTAGTGTATCACAGAGGTACTTTAGCTGTTCAGCCAGTTCTTTGTTCTTCTGCGTAATCTCGTAGCAATTGAACGCTTCCTGATAATGGCCATCACTGTCTATCAGGCCCGCCAACAGTTTCAGCCGGTTTTCAGTAGAATTTATGAGGTATGATGTTGGGATATGCTTGTTTTCGATGACTGACAAGCCTCTCAGCTGTTCCTGAATATTAAACACAAAAGGTCGGTTTCCCCATTGGGCACCCCCGCGTTTCCCCGACGTAATAGCATAGTTAGCTGTACGGTTTTCCTGTTGGTAGGTAACCATTTTCAGGCCCAGATCATCAGCATAGGATTGGAGATAGTCAACTACTTCGGTGTCGGTATTGGTAATACGCGAACTGTAAGCATGACCATCACCCAGCCACAACCCAACAAAGTACGGGTCCAGTGGAACGGACCGGACTGGAAATTCAATCGCTACTTTATACCCCTTATAATTAGTTTTAAACTTGTCGGCTTTTATTAGGTAGTCACGGACGCTGATGTTCAGCACGTCGCCTTTTTTGTGTGGTCCTTCGGTACGTGACCGTTTCAACGACAATATATGGCTCTCGTTAACCCGATAGTCAATGCCTTTATTTTGTCGTATCCAGTACATCTGCTCACGGCCTCGTGCAATAGACAACACCCGGCGGGGCGTTGAGTCGTCACCCATCAGCAAATCACCTTCACGAATGTCTTCTACTTTTCGAAGTGAGCCGTCGAACATGACGACTTTTGTACCTTTTCCGAGGCACTTGCCCATGGCTGGCCTTGCCGCCAAAATAATCAATTCGGTAGGCTGCCAGCCCGACGTTACCCGGTCCAGGTTGGTGAAGCCGGATGGTACACCCGTTAGTCCTTCCTGGTTCTTCTTGGTTTCGAGTTCGTTGAGTGCCATCCGAACGATGGTACTCATGTCGGCGTAATTCTTCTTGATGTTCGATTCTGAAATCTTGAAGAGCGATTGCTCCGTCCGGTCGAGGAGTTCAAACACATCGGTGGTGTCTTCGTACGCATCCCGCAGGATGGTAGACGACATGGCGATGAGTGCCCGTTTGAGGGCCTGCTCCGACACAATCCGGGCGTGGTACTCGATGTTGGCCGCCGAGTTGACCCGAAACGTTAGCTCTGCTACGAAGCCACCGCCACCAACCAGTTCAATTTCGCCGGTTTGCCGGAGTTTGTTGGTAACGGTTAGTAAGTCAATGGGGTCGGAGTTACCAAAGAGCGTCAGGATGGCATTATAAATTCGCTGGTGTGCTTCTTTGTAAAATGTCTCCGGCTTTAGAATATCGACTACCGACGATAGGGCATCTTTCTCAATCATCAGCGCTCCCAGCACCGCTTCTTCCAGGTCGAGGGCCTGGGGAGGGAGCTTGCCAAGGCCCGTATCGAGCCAGTGGTTACCAGCCTGCTGACGACCGCCGGCAAAGGCAGATGGTTTCCGAAGGTGTTGATTTGGGCGTGCGTTATTCTCCATTGTCTTACTGCAAGTTTACGCAATCATCCCCCATAAGCCAAGTCCGCTAAAACGACGTATACCGATCAGGACAAGGAAAATTTACGTAACATTCTGGTAATGTTGTTGCTACAACATCGAAAAAAAAACGTTTTTTTTAGGCAACGGAAGAGGGGTAAATTGTCGTATTAATTACGGAAGCCTGACAGTGAACTGTGTGTCAGCAAGATAGATATTTATTGCCATTAAATACCCGTTTTGTGCCAGAAAGTAGTAACCGGCACGGAAAATAAGGAAAGGAATAATTTTTTCACCAAACACGTTGTAGAAGCAAAGAAATCGCTTACTTTTCGGAAATACACACGTTAAACTATTCATCGTTTGGTCGAAAAAGTTATTACCCTCGACAATGTATCGCTCATTGATTTTCTGGGCGTAGAGAACCACAATATAAAAGAGGTGGCGGCTGCGTTTCCCATGAGCAAGATTATCTCGCGTGGCAACGAGATACGGATTAAGGGCACAACGCCGGAGATCAGCCGAATCAGCGAGATCCTGGAATCGCTGATGGCGCATTATCAGAAATACGGTAAACTAACCCAGGAAACCATTCAAACCTACATCAGCAATAGCGGCCAACCGGTTAACGGCAACGGCACGCCACCGGTGGTGCCTAATGACGATGAGGTGCTGGTGTACGGGAACCGGGGTGTGGTGGTTCGGGCACGGACCGACAACCAGAAACGGCTGGTAGAAGCAGCCGAAAAATACGACCTGGTATTTGCCGTTGGCCCGGCAGGAACGGGTAAAACCTATACGGCGGTCGCTATTGCCGTACGGGCGTTGAAAAACAAAGAGGTTAAGAAAATTATCATTACGCGTCCGGCGGTGGAAGCCGGAGAAAATCTGGGCTTTTTGCCGGGCGATCTGAAAGAGAAAATCGATCCCTATCTGCGCCCGATTTATGATGCACTCGACGATATGGTTCCGGCGGAGAAACTAAAGTTTTACACCGAAAATCGCATCATCGAGATAGCCCCCCTTGCCTACATGCGGGGGCGCACGCTGAACAATGCCTTTATTCTGCTCGACGAGGCACAGAACACAACATCCATGCAGATGAAGATGTTTCTGACCCGGATGGGACCAACATCGAAGGCCATCATCACCGGCGATCGGTCGCAGATTGACCTGCCCAACCGGCAGAAATCCGGTTTGGTTGAGTCGGTCGATATTTTGAAAAACATCAAAGGAATTGCCTTTGTGGAACTGGATGGTCGTGACGTAGTGCGCCACCGCCTGGTTCGGGAAATTATTACGGCGTATGATAAAGCAGGGCAATAAGAGCCTGATTACTAAAAAACGAACCGGCTGGCTGTGGCTGGCCGGTTCACTTATTTGTTTACTGACCTCCGCGGCCAACGCCCAATCTACCCCGGACTCCCTGGTCAACCGCTGTGGCGTTATGGACCATGAGCGTATCCTGCAGCAACGCAATCCGGATCGGCTCCGTCAACTCAATGAGCTGAATAACCAGATCGACCAGTATCTGGAGAAACAGCAATCGCTCCGCCAGCCTGCCGCCAACGTGATCTACCGTATTCCCATCGTGGTACACGTAGTACACAATAATGCGTCTAACACCATTGGCGGTGTGAATAACGTAAACATTTCCGATGCCCAGATTTTGTCTCAGATTCAAGTACTGAATGAGGACTACCGTCGTCTGCCCGGTACCAACGGATACAATACCAGTCCCATCGGGGCTGATGCCCAGATCGAGTTTTATCTGGCTACCGCTGATCCCAACGGGCAGCCTACCACGGGTATTACCCGTCATTATTATGCCCAGAAATCGTCGTTCAGTATTTTTGATGACGACTTGCTGCTGTCGCAGATTGTTTACTGGCCCAGTGATAGGTATCTGAATATCTGGGTTACCAGCATTCAGGACAACTATCTGGGCTACACGCAGTTTCCAACGGCAACCGACACGTTAAAAGGATTGCCTCCCAGAACGAATGATTTGACCGATGGGTCGATCATTGACTACCGGGTTTTTGGTCGGCAAACGGGCACAGTAAACCGGTCTCTCTATCTGCTGGGCCGCACCGTAACGCACGAAATCGGGCACTGGCTGGGTCTTATTCACCCTTGGGGCGATGCGAATTGTGGTAACGATTACGTAGCTGATACGCCCCCGATGGCGGATGGGTCAACGGCGCAGCAGTCCTGTCGGCAAACTTTTTCCAACTGCGATGGGAAAGGACAGGTGCGCGATTTGATGGAGAATTACATGAACTACTGGCCCGATGCCTGCATGAATATGTTCACATCCGGGCAAGTAGCCCGGATGCGGGCTGTATTGGTGCTTAACGCACGCCGGGCTAAAGTAGTCAGTACTAGTGCCTCTTTGCCCGGATCGGAGAACCTGACTATTGCCGTCTATCCCAATCCTGCCAGCAGTGATCCGGCGGTCGATGTGCAATTGAAAGGAACGCAGTCATTCAGCGTTGGTCTGCTCGATATGGCTGGTCGGCAGTTGCGAACCCTTTCCTACACCGATGTGCCAAGTACGCGAGTTATACTGCCTGTAACTGGACTGTCCCCCGGATTGTATATTGTCCGGGTGAAAACCGGCAGCGAAACAGTCAGCAAACGGTTGCTGGTGCAGTGAATAATTAGTTTGATGTTTGTAGTTCAGTGTTTCCGGTTTGCTACAGGATAGTCAAATTGTAAACGACAGACGACAAACCACCAACAGTAAATGATCATGATTTCAGTTCTCCCTATTGCTACCCCTGCCGACCTTGAAACTGCCTTTACCATTCGCCGAAAGGTGTTTGTGGAGGAACAACGGGTTGATGCCCGGGAAGAGTACGACGAATTCGAGGATAGCAGCACTCATTTCCTAGCGTATAAAGATGATGTTCCCTGTGGTACAGCCCGGTGGCGACGCACATCGAACGGGATAAAGATGGAGCGTTTTGCGGTGTTGGCGGATTATCGGGGAATGGGCGTAGGCAAGGCATTGGTAAAGGCGGTGCTGGATGATGTGTTCAGTCAGCAGCCGGAGCCTATCCAAAGTATCTATCTGCACGCCCAGCTACTGGCCATGCCGTTGTATGCCGGTTTTGGCTTTGTTGCTGTCGGTCATATGTTTGAAGAAGCGGGTATCCAGCACTACAAAATGGTGCTGCCGGGTTCGGCTTACACAACCGAATGAAAGGTGCCCCGTTTGTGCGCTATGTGGCCGCTCTGATTAGCGGCATCCTTCTGTACGTGCTGAAACCTGACTGGGTTGTTTTACCCTTAGGCTGTCTGGGCGCTGGCTTTGTACTGCTGGTCTGGAGTTTTGCCCGTAGTGCCGGACGGGTTATCAAACCCATACAGCGAAAAGCGGGAATCGGTAGCCTGCTCATCCTGCTGGGACTGGGCTGGTTTATCACCTGGCAGCGAACCGATAGTAACCGACCTGATCACATCAGCCACCTGACCGATACGTTACGAGGGTACGAAGGCGTAGTAGCGGCTCAGCCCGAAGAACGGGCAAAAACCTACCGGGTCGAACTGGAAATTCGCCGGGCCAGGTGGGCACATCAGGATTTCCCGAATCAGCACAAAACGAATAACGAAGCATGGCAACCACTCCGTGGCCGGGTCATTATCTATCTGGACAAAGCCAGCCAGTCCGATTCCGTTACACCCCGGCCGGTTTACGGTGAAGTATGGCTGGTATCGGGTGCTCCCCGCCCGATTGATCCCCCGCTCAACCCCGACGAGTTCAACTACAAACGCTACCTGAGTTACCGAAACATTGGGTATCAGCAATACCTGCGCCCTTTTCAACGGTATGTTCTGGGCGTTGATCCCCCCAATCCCATCACCAATGTTGCTGCCAGCGTAAACCGCTGGGCCGATAGTGTGTTTACGCAGCAGGTAGGGAGCCGCGCCGAGTATGCCCTTGTCAACGCTATGATTCTGGGCGTTCGGGATGATCTGGACGCCGAAATATACCGGGCTTATTCAACAGCCGGCGCTGTTCATATTCTATCCGTGTCGGGTCTGCATGTAGGCATCCTGTTTCAGGTGCTCACGGTTCTGCTGGGGTTTCTGGCCAAAGGGCGGGGTGGAAAACTAGTGATGGCCGGGTTGCAACTCACAATTCTGTGGTTTTATGCCCTCGTTACGGGCTTCTCACCCCCGGTGCTTCGCTCAGCAGGGATGTTTACGATGGTTATTCTGGCCCAGGCACTGGGTCGGCAGCAACAGATACCGAATACCCTGGGGGCATCGGCCTTTTTCATTCTTTGTTTCGATCCCTACGCGCTGTTTTCGGCTGGTTTTCAGTTGTCGTATCTGGCCGTTGCGGGCATCACTGCCTGGCACGCGCCCCTGTATCAGTCCATTACATTTCGGAACAGATGGGCTAACCGGCTCTGGGAGTTAACCGCTGTGGCGCTGGTGGCTCAATTGATTACGTTTCCGGTGGGCGTATTTTACTTTCATCAGTTTCCCACGTATTTCCTGCTTTCCAATCCCGTCGTTATTGTCCTGTCGGAATTATTGCTACCGCTGGCGATGGCAGCCCTGGCCCTGTGCTGGATTCCTTATCTGCGCGATGTGCTGGGCTGGCTACTGCAAAAAACGGCCTGGCTGCTCAACGAGTCGGTGATGCAGACCAGCCAACTGCCCGGAGCCGCCTGGGATGGTCTCTGGCTTTCGCCAATAGCCCTGCTGCTGATCTATACGCTTATTTTATGCGGAGTGGCGCTACTGCTAACCCGCAATCGGGTTTATCTGTGGGCTACCTGCCTGACATCGGTTCTGCTGGCGGGTATAACCCTTTGGGGCGATTATAGTCAGGTACACCAGCAACGACTGGCTGTCCATTTCCTGCCGCATCGAACGGCGGTGAGCCTGACCAGTGGGCACCGGAGTACGCTACTGACTGACCTCGACTCGACCGATAGCCGCTCCTTCGACTTCTACCTGAAAAATACTTTTGGGATTTGGGGCGTTTCATCGCTGACATTGACCCGCATGAAGCGAGCCAGCGATTCGACGCATGCCCGCCAACCTATGCCCGCTTTCTACCAGACCCCAGCCTATACTCTTTGGGTATGGCAGGGCAAAACGCTGCTGCTGGTGAACAAACTGTCCGGCCGAAATCGCTGGCGATTACCCGCTATTGTCGACTATCTGGTTATTCGCCGGAATGCGCTGTACGATTGGGAGCAGTTGAACGGGCGCGTTGTAGCCCGGCACATTATCTTCGACGATTCCAACAAAACACCCCTGACGGACAGGCTGCTGGCTGAAGCAAAAAAGAAGGGTATATCGTGCTATTCCGTCCGGCAGATGGGTGCGTATCTGGCTGAACTGGAGTAAGTGAGACAGGGAAGGAGGGAGTTGCCTAATTGGCAGCTGCTTTGTTCAGGGAATCCTTTTTAGGTCCTGGTGGCCGGAAACCACCGATCTCCTTCTGCATATCGTCCTTTTTGGACTGGTACAGGCCCCACTGCTCCGGGGTGAGAATAGGCTTTATTTTCTCCTCTTTCTCCTCATTGAACATCAACATCACTTCCCGAACCTGTTTGATGACTTCGGGGGAAGGGCGGCCGGTTTCCTTGCCAATTATATCTTTAATGGCATCCTGCTGCTGGCTGGCATACTCATTATTGAGGTGTTTGAGGTCCTTGAACTGCTCCTTACTGAGCGACAGGTTGTCTTTCATCCATTTCGTTTCCTTCTGAGCCATGTCGCCGGCAATGTTAGGCACCGAGGCTCTGGGCGGACTGCTTGGCATCTGACTCATACCACCCATCCGGCGTCCACTCATGCCGCCATACCCCCCTCCGTAACCTCCATACTGACCAAAGCTGAGCGAACTCAACAGCAGCCCGCTCATCAGGCATAAACAAAAAATCAGGGTTTGGCGAACAGGCAAATTCATGAGTAAATGATACGGGTTGGTCTGTAGTTTTTGAACGAACAATGCGCTATCGGGTAGGTGATTTATCCGGTTTCCGAACGCGAACGCGCATCTGAGGGCTTTCGCCGTCAGGTACGATAACAATGATATTGTTGGTTATTGTTTCGCCTTTTTCAAGCAGGTGCCCAACTGGTAGTGAATCGGTCGTTTTTGCCGCCACTACATCGCCGGGGCTGGATTTAGCCGATGCTTCGTAGGGAGTAGATGCGGGTCTGGCGCGAACCGCTATAGTTTTGGAGGTCAACTTGGCCCCCGTGGCGTTCAGACAGTCGAAATGAGCCAGCAAATCCTGATCGCGGGTACCGAAAGAGGTTTGCCGGGGATTGAACACTTTCGAATTTCCACTCCTGTTGGTCACATAGACTATCAGTTCATAGCGTTTGAAGGTACCTAAGTTGATAAAGTCTTTTGTGCATTCATTGCGCACTGAATACCCATATTCGATACCGTCGATCTCAACTGGTTTGTTGCCAGGAATTTCATAAATGGACTGAGCGATTGATGGAAAAACCAGGCCAACACTCAGCAACAATAGCAGGCAAACCGAACGATTAGTCATAATCAGGTAAGGGAAAATAGGTATAGTCCGAAATTTAGAAAAAAACCAGAATATATTGGCGGTTATTGTCAGAAAAGTGCTAAACTTTTATTCGATACACGCCGTTGCACCTGTATGGAGACGCTCGAAAAAATTCGTAAAGCTTATACAGAGTACGTACTTGAAAACGGAAAACAACCCACGTCTATTTTTCAGTTTGCCAAAAAACTGAAAATGGCCGAAGCGGATTTTTACACCCATTATGCCTCTTTCGAGGCCATTGAAGCCGACATATGGCTGACGTTTTTTACGGAAGCCATGGCCACTGTGGAAGCCGATGAAACCTACCAGGGTTATTCCGTTCGGGAGAAGTTGCTGGCTTTCTATTACACCTGGATTGAGCTGCTAAAGGCGCAACGGAGTTTTGTCGTATACAGCTTTGGTCAGCTGCGGGAAGCGCAGTTAAACCGCCGGTCGCAGGGGCTGGGTCGGATGGCGCAGTCATCGTCTAAAGTGATGAGCCTGTTCAAGGAATCATTCTTCGATTATGCCCGCGATTTGCTGGCCGAGGGGCGCGAAAGTAAAGAAGTGGAACCCCGCCCGTTTGTAACCGACCGTTACCCGAATGCGCTCTGGGGACAGACGCTCTATCTGCTTGATTTCTGGGTGCGCGATGTCAGTAAGAACTTCGAAAAAACGGACTCCGCCATCGAGAAGTCAGTCAATACTACCTTCGACCTCATTGGCCGGTCGCCCTTGGATACCCTGTTCGACTTCGCCAAATTTATGTACCAAAATAAATGAGTGAATGACATTCGTCAACTATTCACTCATTCGCTCTTTCACTCATCAACAAATGAAAAGTCAAACGTCCGTTCCTACCACCAAAGTTGCCCGTGCCAGTCAGTTTATGAAAGCAGGTGTGAAGGTAGGTGGAAATTATATCAAGCATTACAGCAAAAAACTGATTGACCCCAGTTTATCGAAGGATGAACTACACAAAGACAATGCCGCTGATATTTACGATGCCTTGAGCGAACTGAAAGGATCGGCCCTCAAAATGGCGCAGATGCTGAGTATGGACCGGGGACTGCTGCCCGTTGCCTACTCCGATAAATTTACGATGGCCCAGTACTCGGCCCCTCCGCTGTCGGGGCCGCTGGTTGTCAAAACGTTCCGGACTCATTTTGGTAAATCACCCTCGGAGTTGTTCGATAAGTTCGATATCGAAGCGGTTAACGCGGCTAGTATCGGGCAGGTGCACCTGGCCTGGAAAGACGGAAAAAAACTAGCCGTAAAAGTGCAGTATCCCGGCGTGGCCGACGCCGTTAGTTCGGATTTGAGGATCGCCAAGCCGCTGGCCGTTCGGTTGCTAAACCTGAACGAGCGCGATATTGACCGGTATATGGGGGAGGTAGAATCCAAACTGCTGGAGGAAACCGACTACGAACTGGAGTTGAAGCGTTCGATTGAAATTTCGGAAGCCTGCGCCCACATTGCGGATCTGGTATTCCCGAAATACTACCCGGCACTTTCCTCGAAGCGTATCCTGACGATGGACTGGCTCGACGGTATGCACCTGAAAGAGTTCCTGAAAACAAACCCATCGCAAGCCGTCCGCGACCAGATTGGGCAGGCGTTGTGGGATTTTTATGATTTTCAGATCCACACGCTTCGGCAGGTTCACGCCGATCCGCACCCCGGTAATTTTCTGATGCGGGCCGATGGAACGATGGGCGTTATCGACTTCGGTTGCGTGAAGGTGATTCCTGATTTTTACTACGACAATTACTTCCGGCTCGTTAACCCCGATACGCTGGAAGACCCGGCGCTGACGGAAGAAATTTTCAATAACCTGGAGTTTTTGACCGATGACGATTCGCCGAAGGAGCGCGTCTTTTTCTCGAATCTGTTCAAAGAGATGACCCTTATGCTCTCCGAGCCATTTGCCGTGGAGGCATTCGACTTCGGCGACGATTCGTACTTCGCTAAAGTGTACGCTTTTGCCGAAGGCCTGGCTGGTGTGCAGGAGTTGAAAAACTCGAAAGTAGCCCGTGGTTCGCAGGATGGACTATATGTGAACCGGACCTATTACGGCCTCTACGCCATGTTGAATGAACTGAAAGCAAAAGTAGTTACGACCAAGCCCGAGTGGCTGCGCTCCAAAAAGGTGCTCGTATAAACATACGGCCAGCCAGAAATAAGATACATTGCCCTGAAACTGCCCGGTAACCTGCTCCAACAGGTTACCGGGCAGTGCTGTTTTCAGGCACCGTAGTAGTAACTCCAGCTCTATACATTACCCCGCTACCCTGTCGGCACATCCCCCTTATTGGCAGAGTTAATCAGCGAATGAGTGGGGATGCGCCTATCAGGTAAAAGTTGACCGGTAAATAAACGATTGATAATCAGAGTTATTAATTGCCCTACTTTCAAATCGCGGGAAATTTATTGGTACGATTGCCTGAGGCATCGTGGAGATTTGTCGTATCCATTCCAGACAGAAATGTACGGCTGACAGTCAGCAAAAGGGGCGGTATGACCCGTCTGCAGACGAGTGAAGTATATACGATCATGGTACTCCACGGATGCGGCTGGAGTCGAACGGTTTGTCAGGAATGGTGTGCTTACCATCAATCTATTTTTAACCTCTACTTTTTATCAATCATGAAAAATCAACATGAACACCAAATGGCGTTTCCGAGGGCACAAGGAATGTCAGCTAAGGCTCGTGCCTGGAATCTGTAAAATACTAACTATCCTCAAAACCAATAAACGAATGCCAACTACCAGGAAAACCCCAAAACCAACCGGTGGCGACGAGCCGGTAACCAATCAACTGGAAGAAGCAGCTGCCGTCACTACGAAGAAAACGCAGCCCCCTTCCGAAGGCGTCGATCCAAAAACGCAGCCTGCCACCAGCAGTGGTATTGAATCTGTTGACGGGTTCACGTTGCAGGAAGTAACCCAGGAGTCGATGGCCGAATCATTTATGGCTACGGCGGCAGACTTCACGGTACTACGCGATATTGGCGAAGCCTCGTTTGGCCCCCCGCCGGATGAAACAGTAGAAACGGTACATGGTCCCGATAACCGGATACAGATAACAAGTACCAGCATTTATCCCTGGCGGGCGATTGCCTCATTGCTGATTACAGCCGCCGATAACTCCATGTGGATTGGAACGGGCTGGTTTATTGGCCCCCATACACTCATGACCGCCGGCCACGTTGTGTTTATTAAAAATAGTGGCGTACCTGGTCGGGACGGCTGGGTAAAGAAAATTCAGGTTATGCCGGGCCGAAATGGTGGCACCCTGCCTTACGGGTCGGTTACCAGTTCCAATTTTCGCTCGGTTACGGGCTGGACGGGCAGCGGGGATGAAAACTTCGATTATGGGGCCATTATTCTGCCAACCAAACTGGGTAGTACCACGGGCTGGTTTGGCTTTGGCGTATATTCCGATGCAGACCTGACCAGTGCCGTAGGAAACATATCCGGTTATCCGGGCGACAAGCCTTCGGGAACCCAGTGGTACGATGCCCGAAAAATTGCCTCCGTAAACAGCCGGAAAGTATTTTATGACATTGATACGGCGGGTGGGCAAAGTGGCAGTGCCGTTTATCGTATTGTTGGAGGGAATCGGATGGCCGTTGCTATTCATGCCTACGGTGGAGCAACGACCAACTCGGGTACACGTATCAGTCTGGATGTATACAACAACATGGTTGCCTGGAAGGCTTAGCCATATCAAAAAAAAATACCTCATACTCACAGGCTGTTGCTTACTGACAGCCTGTGGGTTTGGTATCTGGGCATTGCTAACGATGAATACAAACCCTGGGGTCATTGCGGGTAAGGTGCGTACGGCAGATGGTCAGCCCGTGGCCATGGCGCGGGTGTACTTCACGTCAGGCCCCGTAGCCTTACCCGATATTACTATGCTGACGGATGCAACGGGCAGTTTCTCCCTGTCAGCTCCGGTAGCCGGTACGTACCAGATCGGTTGTACCGCCGATGGATTTGCCCCGGCTATGGCTTCTGTAGAGGTAAAAAATGGGCAGAAGGCGCAGGTCGAACTCGTTCTGAAGCCGTAAACATCGGCTCCGTTTCGACAGGTACCGGCTGTTACTACGCACATTTGAAAACTTCCTAACCAAACGGCTATGTCTCCTCTTGCCCCGAACATAAATGACGATACCGACCCGGCAACGGGGCCGGGCGATGATCGGTTACTGCATTACAGACAACTCCTGTTGGCCCGCGAAAACCAGACCCGGAGTACGGAATCTGCTGGTGGCGGTGATCCTGAACCTGACCTGACCGATCCCGCTATCCGGGACCGGCTCGATCAGACTACGGCCGACTGGAATCAGATCATCAAACAACACCTGGGCGATAAACCCAAACTCCACCGCATCGTCAAACAGATTGTTACCAACGCCGATGAGGCTCTGCGCGTGGTTCGGGATAACGATGTCGAGCGTATCCGGAAGAAACCGCAGATTCTGGAGCACCTGGAATCCATTGTCCGTACCGACGGATCGAGACCGTCGTTTATGATCCGGCAGGGTAGGGTGGACAAATCGACCAGCCCCCTGGGCGACTGGGAAGCATCTCTGGATGCCAGTGTCGATCTGCTCACTAATGCCATTGCCTGCGTGGGCCGTATAAACCTGCCCTCACTGGCTGGAGGCTTTGCGGGCACCGGCTTTCTGATTCACCCCAACCTGATTCTGACCAATCGACACGTTCTCCAGCTTATTGCCCGTCAGCAGACTCCTGCCAGCTGGGTATTTGACCCCAAAGCAGGTATTGATTTTGGGCAGGAGTTTCGGGGCCTTACATCGGTCAACCCCCGTAAATTCAAAGGGGTGGTTTTTACTGGGCGAGACCCCATTGCCGGGCTCATCGACCACACTCATCTGGACCTTGCCCTGATTGAACTGGAGCCGGTCCCCGTCGAACAAACGCCCCGGCAGGTACTGGCCGTTGACATGGCTCCCGATTGGCCCGATAGTTTTCCTACTGTATACACCATCGGCTATCCGGCCAATGATCCGAGTGTGCCGCCTACGCTCCTGGAGAAGCTTTTTTTGAGTACGTTTGGCTGTAAGCGGCTGGCACCGGGTCTGGTTATGAACCCGCCGTCTGCTCCGGTTCCTGAGCCCTTCAGGACGGGGCACGACGCTACCACGCTGGGCGGTAACTCTGGCTCGGTGGTATTGGTGGCGGGTCGGGAGCATCTGGCTGCCGGCTTGCATTATGCCGGGAAAAGCCGGGAACCCCGCGTCAATTCGGCCCACGTTCTGGGCCGGGTGCTGGATCAAACGGATGGGCAAACAGCCAAGACACTTCGGGAACACCTGACCGGCTTCGGGGTGAAACTCGTTGACCGGTTTGCCAATCTCGCCTGAGTAAGGAACTGGACCGAACGGGCGGACCTGAATGAAGAATGAAAAGTGAAAAATAATTGACAATCAACTGTTTATTGTTCTTTACCCTTCATTTTTAATTCTTCACACTCAGTTTGAGTAATTCCAAAAACGTTTCGATTTATGGCAACCATCGAGCAGATTCTGGCCGCTTTGCGCACCGCCCGCCCAACCTTCACTATGTTGTTTGGGCAGGCACAGGTTGGCTTACCGGAAGCCAGTCGGCGGGCCTTTGAGGCTATCGCCCCCGTTGCCGACGATACCGAAGCGTTCAAAATAGCCCTTCAGTATGCGCAGACCCAGAATTTCCTGCAATCCCTCACCGAACTGATTATCAACGAACGCCAGGAAGATGGCAGCCTGACCCGGTTAATGGCCGGGGCCGCCGGTCAGGCCAATGCCAGTAGTGCCAGCCTGCAGGCGATGGTCAATGATGTACAGGGCTTTACGCAGCCCGATACCATGTTTCGGGGTATTTTTGATGGCATACGCTGGACGGGTAAAATTACCGTGACCCTGCCAGCGGGGGGGCAGGCCAGCGGAACGTGCATCCTGATAGGGCCGCATCTGGTCCTGACCGCCTGGCATGTGGTACACCCGCTGTTTCAGAACAACAACGGTACCTGGCAGCCCGACCCCGCCGTGAATGGTAGTGGCCGTATACAGATCATATTCGACGATTACCTGGTCCATATCCGCCAGAATGGGGGGCTGGGCGCATCGGCTGGGGCCGTCAAGATTGCCGCACACCCCACAAACTGGTGCGTGGGGTTTAGTCCGTGCCACCCCGACGAGTTAGCCGATACCCTGCCTGCCGACCCTACGCAGTTGACTGATTTCTGGGATTATGCCATTATCCGGCTGAATGCCACCCCGGGTATGGAACGGCGGTGGGCCTCGCTGGATGCCCGGGCCGTTGTACCCCCGCCCAGCGATACCTGCGTGCTGTTTCAGTACCCGGCCGCACAAACGCTCAAACTGGGTCAGGGAACTATTGGTGGATTCAATCCACCCAATCCTGCCGTTGCCAGGTTGCGTTTTCTGCACCAGATAAATGCCCTGGGTGGTTCATCGGGGGGGCCTTGTTTCGACCGTAGCTTTATGTTGTTCGGCCTGCATCAGGGTGTCTGGAGCAATGGAGCCGGAACGCCGGTCATGAATCGGGGAATACCGTTGGTGCAAATCATCAACCACATCAAGAGTCAGTACCCGCAGGGGTTGCCGGAACCCGATCCATCTGAAAGCCCGCGCTGGGAACTGGCAACGGATACGAAACGGGAGCCGATTTTAGGGCTCGATGCGTTTCAGGCTGTATGCTGGCGACTGGCCATGGTTGGCGGACCCAAACTGCTGGTCATCAGCGGGCCAAAAGGCAGCGGAAAAACTTTTTGCACGCGGGTGCTCTGGCAGATGCTGTCGAACGGAAGCCACCTCAAAATCAGTTTGAACGCCGGGCCGGGCGGTATCGGGCAGAAAGATGCCCGTCAGCTTGTGGCCGATATCTGCGCCAATGCCGGTGCCGTTGCGCCGGTGCTATCCGAACTGAACGAAATCAATTCAACGCCGATCGTATGGCTCAAAACGGAGGTTATACCGGCGCTGATGGCGTCCCTGGAAACGGCACGTCAGGGTAGTCTGGTCTGGATCGTGCTGGCAGAACTTAATAATGGCTCGATCAGTGGTCCACAGGCATCCGAGTTTTTGTTTCTGTTGTACGAACAGACCCTGAAAGTGGACTGGCTGCGGATCGTTCTGGATGGGATTCGAGCCGATATTCCCGAATCCCTCAGTGACGTTACCGAGCGGTTTCGCACCCAGGAAATTAATAAAATGGACATTGAACTGTACCTCAGGCGCTTTTTTGCCACGCTGAACGGTGATATCGATACGCTGAGTTTACGCGTTCAGCGCAATACGCTGATGCGGGTGTATGAGGACTCCCTAAACCGGGAGCCGGATGATACGCCGGGGGCTACCCAGGTCAAAAATCGCATAACCGCACTGAAAGACCTGGCAGCGGAGGTTATTTTTGTCAGCAAGGAATTTAGACAGGCCGCCGACGCATGAAAGACTTAAATGCCTTTGCTCAGCAGTTAGCCGCCCGAATGGAACAGCGACTGACTACCCCTCCCGAAGAGCAGTACATCAGCCCTTTTATGGGCAGTCGTGCACCCGACTTTTCGGAGGGTGATGCCCCATCGCTCGATGCCCTGATCCAGCAGGCCGAAGAGCGGGCCGCCGTATCGGGTCGGTTTGATCCTGCCGATGTCGTTACGTTTGTGGAGGATACCGCGTTGCGTCAGCAGATACTGAGTCGGCTGGCCCCCACCTGTACCATCGAAACCATCGACGGAAAGGTGCAGTGGCTGCTGACCCAGCTTTGCCGCAAAGAAACACTGAAAGGCATGGCTGGTTCGGGTCGCCTGGCCAGCGTACTGAATCAGTCGTTACCCGTTACCGATACGTTTGGCATGATGCTCCGGGCGGTGCTGCGAGAGGGGGAACGTGTGTCGCTGCTAGATCGCTCCACTGATGAGCTACAGGCCATCAGTGCGGCTTCGGATGCCCTGAACGACACAGGCTTGCCCCAGCCAGATTCGGCTCAGATTTGGAAACTGCTCCTGAAAGATACCCTCCTGGCCGATTATGAAGTCCTGCTGAACGATCAGTTTGTGGGTCGCCAGGAAGAACTGAATCAACTAACTCTTTTTGTACAACAGGGCAGTAATCCGGCAGGCTACGGCGGCTGGAGCAGTCTGGTACTGACGGGGGTTGGGGGCGTGGGCAAATCGACCCTCCTGGCCAAATTTGCCGAAGAGGCCGTTGCCCTCCGTATCGCTACCCTGGTCCTGCTCGACTTCGACCGGCCCGGTATCGACCCCAACGACCGGTACTGGCTCGAAATGGAAATGACCCGGCAGGTAGGGCTACAGTTCCCCGACCTGGCCGAGTCGCTGCGGAAATTGCGGGCCAACTGGCGGGAGCAACGTCAGGCCGATAGTCCATCCAACGCCTACGCTCAATCATCGGCGACGAAGTCCTTTACCGAATCGGTCGAAGTAGCCCGGGGGCAGCAGTCCGTCGTGTCCGATATGAGGCAGTTGGTTCAGGAGGGAAGCGATGCCGATGAACGGGACGTTTCGCTAGTGGCAGAAGCAGCAACTGTTACCCCCCAGCGACCTTATTTGCTGGTGCTGGATACCTTCGAGGAAGTGATGCAGCAGGATTTGGCGGGGAGTATGCTGGAATGGCTGGTCACCATCGGGGATGCCCTCCGACCCGTTCCGCTCCTGGTTATTTTTTCGGGCCGGTTATTCGGCGATGACCAGGACGAACTGAAGAACTGGGGCGTCAGTCAGTTTATTGAACTCACAGAACTGGACCGTCGGCAGGCGGAACAGATGCTGCTCAACCTCGGCGTAGCGAAACCGATGGCCAAACGACTGGTCAATTCCGGGCTGTTCCCGCGTCGGCCCCTCGAACTACGGTTGCTGGCTAAAGTAGTAACCCGCGAACCCGCTTCGTCCATTGACGAACTGGAAGCCGAAATCAGCCAGGGTGGGCCAGCCGCTAAAGAACTGTTTACCGGTATCGTCTACAAACGATTACTCCAGCGAATCGACGATAAGGACGAGATTATCCGCGAACTGGCTTACCCGGGGCTAGTGCTTCGTTACGTTACGCCCGCGCTGCTTGAACAGGTATTGGTGCCGGCGCTGGACCTGGATCTGAAACACCTTAGTCCGGCCGATGTGTTGAATAAACTGGCTTCCTACGGATGGCTGGCATCGCGCCGGGCCAGTGAAGACCCGCAGGAGGTGTGGCACCGGCGCGATTTACGTCAGTCTATCCTTCAGTTGATACAGGCTCAGGAACCCGACAAAGCCCGGCGTATCAGTGAAGCCGCCATTGCGTTCTTTTCGGGTAAAGGCGAAAAGGAATGGGCCGAAAGTGTCTACCATCGGCTGCTTCTGATGCAAACACATCAGGATGGTGATTCCGTTGAACTGGCTGATCTGAAACAGGCCAGCCCGTATATCAAAGGAGACGTAACCGATTTGCCCAGACCCGCCCAGGTGCTGTTCCGGTTCGCTACCGAAGGCCGGGTGCAGTCGGCGGATGTGGATTGCCTGCCGAACCGGTATTTAGGGGGTGCTTATCGAAAAACGGGCCGTCGGCTGGTCAACAGCCGGGAATTCACCAAAGCCCGTCAACTCCTGAAACGCGGTCAGGAAGCGGGTATCGCCTATGAGCAGCCGGATACGAAACCCGACCGCTGGGAAATTGACGCCCTGCTGGCTACGGCATCCTGGACGGAGATGCCCGGTGCTCTGGCCAAAATCGAATCCGGCCCGGCCAATGCATCGCTGGTTGGTCTGGCCACCTGGCTTTATCCGGCTATACTGATTCTGCCAGACCTCCGGTTGCCGAATGAAACGACCCATCGGCTTGCCGAGGCTGCGAAATCCGAAAAAACGATTGCCAATGCGCTGACCGGCCCGGATGGTACGCTGCTGATTACGTACCTATCGCTGGGACTGGTTCTTCAGTATGCCCGTACGCCGTTGGATGCCGATAGCCGGGAGCGGGTGGGCCGTATTGTCGCGCAGGCGTGGCCCCAGCCGGTTATCCATAAATCGGCACGCCTTACCCGCAAACTCATTTTAATGAGCTTCCTGAGCGACCAGCCGGCCGAGTGGTTTAGTATGGCTCC
Organism: Spirosoma spitsbergense DSM 19989; assembly: GCF_000374085.1. Lineage (GTDB taxonomy): Bacteria > Bacteroidota > Bacteroidia > Cytophagales > Spirosomataceae > Spirosoma > Spirosoma spitsbergense. The sequence goes on from NZ_KB893545.1 coordinate 70,878, forward strand.
GTCTACTCTCCGGCTCAACGCCGACTGGATAAATCAGCTGGCCCGCGTACCGACGACAGGGGCCAGCGGGGATACGGCTCCGGCACTGGTTCAGGAAACGGGCAATGCCCTGTTTACGGGGTTGAACGGAAAACAGCGCACCGTTCGGCGGTTGCTCCGTACCATGGATGCGCTCTACAAAGAACGGAATCAGTGGCATCAGGTACACTATCGGTTTGTCGATTTTCAGAACGCCGACGACTGTTTAGCCCTGTTTCGGGGACCTGATTCCGAATTCCGCGACCCCTGCCGGTTTGCCCTCCTGGAAGCCTATCCAGACGCAGATTCGCGCCGACAGTTGGGTTCTCTGTTCCAATCCGTCGTGGGGCTGGACCTGATCGACCTTACCCCCGACGTATTTGCCGAATCGCTGGCACCAGACCCCGAACATGGGCTGGAAAGCTACATCGAGTTGGTAGACCGTACCTGGCAACTGGGCGAACTGCTTCGGCGGGCCGTTGGCGAACGACCCCAGGCTCCTAAACTAAAGCAGGTACTAAATGCGTATGAGCGGTGGGATACGTCGTTTCGGGCCGTTGTTCACGCATTCTACGAATCGAAAAAATCATAAACTTCACCAGGACCAAGCAAAAAACAATGAAAACGTATCGGGGTATTGTACGGGTCCGTGAGCAGGAGGTTGTGCTGGATGCGGGCGGAGTGGAGGTTATCCTGGATGGGAACCGTGACCAGTTCGCTCCGCTGAACGGACTGCAAACCGTGATAAAGGGTGAGCAGCAGGGCAACGTTATTCGTCAGGCAACCCTGGCCGCGCAACCCGAATCGGGTCAGGAGCAGGACCCCTTTGAGCCAGTCATTGCGGTTATCAACGCGCAGATGGCCAGGCTCATGGCCATTCCGGGCGTGTTTGGGGTCAGGCCAGGTATAAGTGCAGGCCCGCAAACACCGGTAAAGCCCGTTGTCGTGGTGGTTATGGATTCTGACCCGCTACGTCGGCCAGATGCGGTTCCGTTGCAACTTCACGGCATACCCGTTGACGTACGAACCGCTACGCCGTTAGAACGGATCAATGGGTTACTGCCCCTCTCCGAGTGGGAAGGCACAAAGTCCGAAGCAACAGAAGCCGCCCCTCATATCGGCTATGTGCCACCTGATCTATCGGAGGTTGAACTCGTTGAAATGAAGGTCCGTAACATTACCTGTCATGTGGGACCCGACGCGGGCTGGACAACCCTAAAGCCGTTTCTGGAAGGGACCACCCAAAGCCTGACGGTGGCCATGTATGAGTTTTACGCGCCCCACATTATCGATACGGTCACGAAACTGGGTGAGCAGACTTCCGACAAACTGGCTATGATTTTGCAGGTGAGCACCAATGACGCACAGATGCAGACCACGCTCAGTCATAGTTGGGGAAACCGGCTGGACTTTGCCAAAGCGTCCGTCTCCGGCCCTAACCGGGTGTTTAATAATTCGTACCATACCAAAGTAGCCGTACGAGATTCAAAAGCCTTCTGGCTGTCGAGTGGCAACTGGAGCCCCAACAGTCAGCCATTTATTCGTCCGGGTAGGGAGCAATTTCTCTATCGGGAGGGCAACCGGGAATGGCATGTAATCATCGACGATGAACCCCTGGCGCAGATGTACGAAAAGTTTATCCGGTACGATATGCGCATGGCCCGCCGGGCGGGAGAAACCGAAGCTGCTCCGGTAATGCCCGATCTGCTGATTCCCGAATCGCTGTTCGAAGCAGAGGCCGAAGCAACCGTTGTTCAACCGCATCCGTTTTTACCTAAAACCTTCTCCACCACGGGCCCGGCGGTTCGGGTAAAGCCGCTCATGAGTCCGGACAATTACGCAACGGAGATACTGAAACTCATTCAACAGGCAAAGCATTCGCTGTATCTCCAGTTTTCGTACATCCGGCAGCCTTCCACGCAGGTTTTCGACGCCATTATTTCTGCCATTGCTCAGAAAATGACCGATGGACTAGATGTGCGGATTCTGGTTGGCAGCTCGCAACAATCCGACCACTCCGAGTTACTGATCGGTCGCCGGGGCTGGAAACGGGAACAGTTCAGGATGCAACGCAGCCAACTCCATAACAAAGGCGTTTTAATAGACGGTAACATTGCCGTGGTAGGCAGCAACAACTGGTCGTCGGATGGTACCCAGTTCAATCGGGACACCAGTCTTGTCTTTTTCTCACGGCCCATTGCGCAGTATTACACGGAAGTGTTTCTGTTCGACTGGAATAACCTGTCGAGGCCCATCAACAGCGGAGGAGGAGTGACGCCCCAGATTGCGCCGGAAAGCGGCCCAACACCCCTCGGCATGATACGCATTCCGTGGCAGGCCTGGTTCGATGAATAAGTTTGGTAGACTACTGTTTTCTCCCTGTGGGGCTTCCGTCAACTAAAGCCGAATGGGCAAAATATACGCTATTGCCTGATTGTGTAGTGTCGGCAGGAACTACGGGTGGCTTCTTCGTCGCTCCGCCGAACGCCAAACCGCTTGTTGGCCCTGGTTTAGAGGTAGATCAGTTGTCACTATGAGGGTCATTGTGCTTTTGGCTTCAGCACAGTAGAGTGAAGCAATCTGATTTTCCAGTCTTTACCCTGCCTGACCAGAAAAGCACTTTCCAGCCATTTTATGGTCGTTGTTTTCCCATCGATTGTGATGTCGGCGGCATTATTATAAGCGACCCAGGCCGTGCTTCCGGTTACTTCCGTTTCCATGAAATCCAGGTGATTTATCTGGCTAAAGCTACGTCCTTTTGGCCTGGTTAATTTGTTGATAAGTGTGTCCATGTTCCAGACGGCACCGTTTTCCAGGAGCAGGAAGTTATCCGTTGCATACTGCTTCATCAGTTCTGTGTCCACAGTAGCGATGCCGTCAAAAAGCTTTGTTACAGCCTGGTTAACTTTCGTTTTCTCGCTTCTGCCTTGCGATTGCGCCCTGAGGCAGGTGGATACCATTATAAGAATTACCACTGCCAAAAATGACTTTTTCATCGTGCGTTAGTTAGTGAAGAGCATGTTTGTTGTAATGTATAGCCAACGAGCGGCCATTTCTATCATTTCCGCTTTAATCCATATTAGTTGGTCGATAAAGATCGCTCACTCAGTCCATGGTCTTTAGTTCAGCCTTACGTTGCGAGAAAGGATACTCACGTGTTCAATACGGCAGTTTACTCCTGGATATATAAACTTCTATCGCTGATTGTGCTCCACCTGGCAATACGTAACGTGCCTATCTACGCTCAGTTGGAAATGCTGTAAGTTGCTGATGGCCAGATACCCGGTAGGGTAAAGTGCCGTCATGATAGAATGATTTTAGTATGGTTTAAACCAGAAAGCCACCCTATCAGCATGGGGTGGCTTTCTGATGGAATCATGAATCAGGCTTCCATACGGCATACCGTTAGTTGTAGGCATCCGGTAGTTTACGCGCTTTAGTTGCCTGCTCGTAGGCGTAGCCTATTTTCAGGAGTTTGTCTTCTTCGAACGGCCGGGCAATAAACGTAAGGCCAATTGGTTCGCCGTTGGTTTTGTAGCCCATCGGAACGGTAAGGCACGGATAGTTGGCGGCTGCGGCTAGGCCTGCACTTCGGTTGTTGATGGACAGGATTACATCGAGCTGGTTTGCCTGCATCGGTTTTTCAAAATAAAGTGCGCCATTTTTGCGGATAGTAGACCGGAGCTGCGCCATTTCTTCCGGACTGGTCGTTGTTTTAGTCACACCGGCAATCCGCCCCTGACCGTAGGGCATACGCCGGGTTGAGTCCTGCTGATTATAGGCCAGAATATCGGACACCGAGCGGTAGGGGAGTGCCGCCGAGCCGTAGTTTTTAATGTAGTTCGGCAGGTCTATGTTCATGTCGGCGTTCAGCAGTGTACTGAATCCTTCGTTCGCGGCCTGCTCCATGTCAATATCGACGACCGTGCCGCCCAGTGACCGGATTTTTTCTACGTTCAGCGCATAGGTAGTGTCTTTCAGCAAGGGTTTGTACGCCCCAAACCTAATACCTTTCAGGCTGCCCGTTTTTACATCCTGCCAGTAGGTTTTATTTTTTGGGTTGCCTTTGGTAGCCGGGTCGGTGGGGTCTTCGCCCGCCATGGCCGACAGCAGAATGGCCGCATCCGTCACCGTGCGGGTCATGGGGCCGGGCGTATCGAATGTACTCGAAATGGGCACGATACCACCCCGGCTCAACAGGCCCGTTGTGGGTTTGAGCCCTACCAGTGAGTTGGCGCTCGCCGGCGACAGGATAGAGCCCGACGTTTCGGTGCCAACGGCTCCGGCGGCATAATTGGCGGCTACGGACGAGCCACTCCCCGAACTTGACCCACCCGTGTCGAACTGCCCGCGTCCATACGGATTCAGCGTCTGGCCACCCATGGCACTGTATCCATTGGGGCAGTCCAGACACATGAAATTGGCCCACTCGCTCAGGTTTGCCTTAGCCAGAATGATGGCTCCCTTCGCCTGAAGCTGATCGACAATGAAGGCATCTTTGGTATTGCTGTTGTTGCTGAATGCCTGCGCCCCGGCGGTGGTGGGCAGCCCATTCAGGTTGATATTATCTTTCAGGATAATGGGCATGCCATAGATGGGATGAGTAGCCGTCGATTTATTCTTGTCCCGCTGTCGGGCTTCGGCTACGGCATTGGGGTTGATGGCGATAATGTTATTCAGGGTGGTGGCACGGTTGTTTTCGAAGGTGGCAATCCGGTACAGATACCACTGCGTCAGCTTCTCGTACGTCAGTGTACCAGACTGAATATTGGCCTGTAGCGTGGGGATATCCTGTTCCAGAATGAGGGGTTTGAGCGCCTGATAATCCGTGGCCCGGAAATTTGTTAGCTGCCCTGCTATTTGTTTCCAAAGTTCATTTTTATCGAGATTCCTGGACTGAATCAGCTTGTAGCGCATTCGGGGAGATTCATGTTTGGCGTTTTTAGCCAGTTCGTCCGATTCGTCGTAGGGTGTCCAGGCGGGAATGGTCGTTTTCTGGGCTACTTTACACGACGCCAGCGAAATCAGCAGTAATACAATAGTATTTTTCATTGGGTAAGCGGTATTGGTTTGTAAATTATTGATGAAGTTGTTCCGGAAAAAAACGGACGAGACTAATCGGTCGAAGACCACCTACTTTGTCTACCCCGTGCGGCATAGTCATCATGACCAGTACGCACAATAGCAGCCCCGTGGTAAACCTTGTTTTGCGTATCGTACATGCTGGACTCGTAGCCACTGTATTTCGAGGCCTACCTGCTATAGATTGTTCCATGCCCTACAGGCAAAGTAACGAAAAGATATATGATGGAGCGTACTGTACAAGCCGCAGGCGTGTATTTTCATGCACTACGTTTTCGGGCTTGGCGAAGGTGGCGATTTTTAACACAAATGTTGATGCGGAGAACCAAACTTTGATTAAACACAAATGTGTCTGCGGAGCACTGAACAGGTGCATTTCAAAACTACCTGCCTTAAGTTGACTTAGTCGTTGTCAACTAAATTTAGGCGGTCTCTGACCAATTGCCAGCGGCCACTCTTAGCCGCTACCCGTAAGTTGAGCATCGCTTGCGCCCCATCATC
>NZ_KB893546.1 GCF_000374085.1 Spirosoma spitsbergense DSM 19989
GCCATCGGTCGGTCAGCAACTCATTTGTCAACATGTATGGCGCGCTAATCGCCTATTCATTTTACGAACGCAAGCCAACAGCACACGTCGACATAAGTAACCGTCTGCTCGCTTCCGGTGAATCTGAATGGGCCTTAGCTGCTTAAAAGATCTCATAGTTCGCGTTAAAATTAAGAATATTTTAAGCTTTAAGGCTAATAAGTGACCTAATTGAGTGTAATAACTGGTTGCATTTTTCTAGTAAGTTTTCCAAGGGTACTATCTATAGTGTGCTTATAGTCAGTTATTTGGTTTAATTTTCTATTAGGACTATAAGATGTTTCTATTAAATAAAAAATCTTTTTCCTGGCCCTGCTAGTATATATATAAACTTAGTTGCTAAATGACTAAGAGAAAAACATAACTTCTTTGCTCAATGGAAAAAGTTACTAACCGACCCGAGACAGGGTCTGCGGCCAGTCGCCGGTCGTTTCTTCGAGTAGCTGGAGCAGCAGCCGTTACTGGCGGACTGCTGACAGCCTGCTCAACCGCAGACGAAACATCTGTACAGCCAACTGGTAGCGCCCGTGCAGCGGGTGATGTTGTAAATCTTCCTACCGGTGATTTGGGTATTCTAGCATTTGCTTATGTACTGGAGCAACTGGAAGCCGCGTTCTACGAAATGGTTGTAATGAAGCCTTTCCTGAACATGACTTCGGGCCAAAAGCAAATTCTTACCGATATCGGTGGTCATGAAATCATACACCGTGAGTTCTTCAGAGCAGTAGTAGGCAATATGGTGCCAAACCTGACCTTCGACTTCTCGGGCGTTGACTTCAGTGACAAAGGCTCTGTGTTGCTTGCCGCAGCCGACTTTGAACTGGTGGGTGTAGGAGCCTATAACGGTGCTGGTAAGTACCTGAAAAACGCTGATTATCTGACCCTCGCCGGAAAGATCGTATCGGTTGAAACCCGTCACCATTCAATTATTCGTGAGCTTCAGTATCCCCGTTCAGATGCCTTCGCCGGACCTACCATTGTCACGAGCGATACAGGCCTGCACAAAGCTTACGAGCCAACATACGTGTTGCCGATCGCACAGAAATTCATCAAAGAAACAATTAACGCAAGCGCATTAGTAGGCAGCCTCGCATAAACCACTCGACTCCAATGAACTTACAAAATATAATTAGCGAAATTGAGAAAGTGGATGGCGAAGTCTTCGATCGCATGGCCCATGTTTCTCGTCGTGGACTTTTTAGTTCTCTGACCAAAAAAACGATTGCCGTAGCTGCTCCGGCTGTGATGGCTTCTATGTTTAATAAGGCGTACGGTAACCACATTCCTGCCAATGTAGCGGATGTATTTAACTTTGCGCTTGCACTGGAATACCTGGAATATCGCTTTTATGATATCGGGAATAACCTGAGCATGATTCCATCAGCGTATAAAGATGCTTTTGAGGTTATCCGCCGTCATGAGCAGGTACACGTACGATTACTTCAATCAGTGTTGTTAACTGCTGCTATCCCAGAGCCAAAGTTTGACTTCTCAGCGGGCGGTATTTTTACCGACACATTCAGCAACTTCCAGACGTTTGCCGCTATCGCTCAGACGTTTGAAGACACAGGTGTTCGGGCTTACAAAGGGCAGGCACCTAACCTGATGAATGCTCCTGCTTATCTACAGGTGGCTCTACAGATTCACGCTACTGAAGCGGCTCACGCTGCCAATGTACGTTACCTGCGCGGGCAAAAAGGCTGGATTACGGGTGGTACTGCCGCTATGCAGGGTCTACCTGCAGTAGTAAATGGCAACTACGCTGGTGAAGAGAATGTAGTGCAGGCCGGTGTTAACCTGGCAAATGCGCTGGTGGGCAACGCAAGTCTTAAAATTCCAATAACCATGGACATGGTTACCGAATCTTTTGATGAACCGCTCACGAAGGATCAGGTGCTGGCCGTTGTTGCTCCTTTCTTTGCCAAGTAAAATAACAATAAACTTAGTCAACAGACAGCAGGCCGCCGGGAGTTTCCCGGCGGCCTGCTGTCTGTTGACTCCTGTTACTAGTTTGATAGACCGAAAGCAGACAGTATTACAAATTCGTTAACCCTCGCCTGAATTTCATCCTGCGTTAAGTTCATGATACGCTCGGCCCCAAATTTTTCGACACAGAACGAAGCCATGGCTGAGCCGTATATGATGGCACGCTTCATGTTGTCGAACGATATATCGTCTGTCTTGGCCAGATAGCCAATGAAGCCACCTGCGAAGGTGTCGCCCGCACCTGTTGGATCAAAAACTTCCTCAAGGGGTAAGGCAGGCGCGAAGAAGATTCTATCTTCACTGAAAAGAAGTGCTCCATGTTCTCCTTTTTTGATGATAACGGTTTTGGGACCCAGGGTCTTAATTATGGCTGCAGCTTTTACCAGTGAATATTCTTTCGTCAACTGGCGCGCTTCTTCGTCATTAACAACCAGCACATCCACCAATTTCAGGAGACTCATTAAATCAGGATTAGCGATTTCAATCCACAGATTCATCGTATCCAGCACAACTAGCTTGGGTCGTTTGTGTAACCGCTCAATTACCATTTGCTGGATGGCAGGAGCCGTATTGCCCAGCATCAAATAAGTACAGTCCTGATACGATTCCGGGATAATTGGGTCGAAATCTTCCATAACGTTCAGTTGCACCTCAACCGTGTCGCGGGTGTTCATGTCGTTATGGTATTTCCCCGACCAGAAGAACGTTTTCTCCCCCTGTCTGATTTGAAGTCCTTCAGTATCAACGCCATGCTGATTAAGGTCAGCAATCATTGTTTGTGGAAAATCATCGCCCACAACAGCAACCAGGTTGTTGTCCTCCGTGAAGTACGATGCTGAAAGGGTAATGTAGGTAGCGGCACCTCCAATAATTTTGTCGGTCTTGCCGAATGGGGTTTCCAGTGCGTCGAATGCTACGGAACCAACGGTTAATAAGCTCATTTTTGCTTGGTTTATAGTTTACGGTTTACGGTTTATGATGCAACGGCGGCCCTGCATAAACCCTCAACCCGCAAATTTATTTTCTTCGCCCAATAACCGGGCAGCGTTTAAATGGTTTCGTTTCGTCGAAAAGTTTGCGGTACGTAATGTGCGTTTTAACGATTTTTGAGCCTAACTGACTGACAAAGCGCACCATAATCGGGTTGAAATCACCCACCCAGTTCATCTCCAATTCGGTGTATTGAAAGTTGGGATTGTGGTCGGCTTCGTGTGGCATCCGTAAAGCTATAGCTGCTTCAACGCCTTTCCCTTGATGTTCCGGTGCTACGCCAAATACCACGCCAAAAGCTTTATGGTTGGTTTTTAGTAGCATGTGCCACAGGAATTTCAACTTTCCTATCAAATCCAGTTTGCCATTTACGTGCTTGAATACCTGATTTAATTCAGGGAGGCACACAAAAAAAGCAACCGGCTCGTCAAGGTAATAGGCAAAATAAATGATCTTTTCGTCAATGACCGGCTTGAGCTTTTCCATCAGCAACTGGGCCTGACCGGGCGACATTTCCTTTACGCCACTGTGTCCTCCCCAGGCGGCATTATAAATATGCCGAAACTGCTCGGCGGCAGCGGGCAGGTGTTTTTTATCGATTGTCCGAAACGTGTAATCCGGATTTTCGTAAATGCGTTTTGCCCGGTCTTTCACCGCCTGCGACATTTCAGTTAGTTTCGCCCAGGTTGTTGGAATACCAAACGTAAATTGTTTGAAGTAATCTTTAAAGCCGTAATTCTCAAAGAACGGAATGTAATACGGCTTTGTGTAGGGCATGCAGTAGTTTGGCTCCCGGTCAAAACCATCCACCAGTAATCCCCACCAACGGTCGCGGTCACCGAAGTTGATGGGGCCGTCCATCGCTTCCATACCCCGGTTTTGAAGCCATGATTTTCCCGCGTCAAATAAAGCGAAAGCCGCTTTCTGGTCGTCAATGCATTCAAAGAAACCAGTGCCGCCTGTGGGCTGGTCATTATCCAGGTTGGCAATTTCGCGGTCGATAAAAGCCGCGATACGTCCAATGGTGCCGCTCTTATCATCTAATAGCAGGAATCGTACGCATTCACCATGTTCGAATCGTTTGTTTCGGGATGGGTCGAATATCTCCTCTACATCAGTATCCAGCGGACGAATCCAGCACGGATCATTCTTGTAGAGACGAACGGGAAACTGGATAAATTCTTTCTGATACTGAGCGTTTCCGCCTACTTCAACTAGCTGCATTACGGACCTAAAACGGGGCAAATAGAAAAACAAAAAGCGAATATAGCCAAAAGTGACCGAGTCGCTTCGGTTGCGCTACCGTTTTACTCGTAACAATCCGTAACTTCGCCGGTATGAACAGGACCATTTCGGCCATGCTGACTAAGAGAACCACCGTTTTATCCGCTTGTTGTTGTTACTGAACAAGTGCGCTTACACCACTACTACCATTCGGTAGTTCGTTTCCTCATCAGTTTCCTGAAACCAGTTATCAATCAATGCAACCGCTTCATTTATACAATACGCTTTCCCGAAAAAAAGAACTGTTCGAACCGCTGAATCCACCTTATGTAGGCATGTACGTTTGTGGACCAACGGTGTATAATTACGTTCACCTCGGTAATGTCCGTACGTTTCTGACGTTCGATACGCTCTACCGCTACCTGACTTTTATTGGTTACAAGGTCAGGTATGTTCGTAACCTGACCGATGTTGGTCATCTGGTAGGTGATGGCGATGAGGGCGAGGACAAGATTGGACGCATGGCCAAACTGGAAAAGGTGGAGCCGATGGAAATCGTGCAACGGTTCACCAATGATTTTCATACGGTGATGGCCCAGTTCAACACCATTCCGCCCAGTATTGAACCTACGGCTACCGGCCATATGGTCGAGCAAATCGAAGCGGTTCAGGCATTGCTTGCTAACGGACTGGCCTACGAGTCGAACGGTTCGGTTTACTTCGATATTGAAACGTATAATAAGCGGGGGGGGCAATACGGAAAGTTATCAGGCAGGATTCTGGACGACCTGCTGAATGAGACCCGGGAACTGGACGGGCAGTCCGAAAAACGCAGCCCGCTTGATTTTGCCCTTTGGAAAAACGCTTCTCCTGAACACATCATGCGCTGGAATTCGCCCTGGGGAGCAGGTTTCCCTGGCTGGCATCTGGAGTGTACCTGCATGAGTACCAAATATTTAGGTAAGCAATTTGATATTCACGGCGGGGGAATGGATTTGAAATTTCCGCACCACGAATGTGAAATTGCTCAGGGCGATGGGCTAACCGGTCACGACCCGGTTCGGTACTGGATGCACTCGAACATGCTGACGGTTAACGGCCAGAAAATGTCGAAGTCGCTGGGTAATTCATTCTTGCCAGCCGAATTGTTTTCGGGTTCTCACCACCTGCTGGAGCAGGCATACAGCCCTATGACCGTTCGGTTTTTTATGCTCCAGTCGCATTACCGCAGCACGCTTGATTTTTCGAACGATGCCCTAAAAGCGGCTCAGAAAGGCTATCGTCGGCTGGCTAATGGATTGAGGATAAGCAGAAAGTTAACCTACGCACCTGCAAACGAAAGTGCTTCTGATGAAGCAAAGCAGCAGGATATCCGGCAGGCCGTTCAGCAGTTTTATGAGGCACTGAACGACGACCTCAACACGGCTGTTGGCATTGCCCAACTGTTTACCTTGTTAAAGTATATCAATATGCTTTACCTGAACCAGCTTCAGGTGTCGGCTCTGGGCGAGGAAGTGTTTAATCTGCTTAAAGAATCATTTGCTACATTCATGCATGAGGTACTGGGTTTGCTGGAAGAAGGAATGGACAATCAACCTGTACTGGAAGGATTACTCACTCTTTACCGGGAATACAAGGACCAAAAGCAATACGACAAAGTAGATCAAATTCGTTCGTATTTTAAGGCGCAGGGGCTGGCTATCAAAGATATGAAACACCAGATTGACTGGGCTTACGAAGAGTAAAACGTTAGTCATTTTGCTTCGCAGTCATTATTTGTCATTCATTGACGAACTATTGAATGACAACCAGTGGCGATTGACTAACAGTAATGACGATTAATGCCAACCAAATGACAAAATTCACTCTTTTTCTCGCGGGCCTAACATTCGCCGTTATCTCCTGTAAAGAGAAACCTAAACAAACCGATACCGGCCAGACTGAGCAGGTGGCAACCGTTTCGGCTCCTCTGTTCAATGCTGATTCGGCCTACGCTTATGTTGAAAAGCAGGTAAATTTCGGTCCACGTGTCCCTAATACGCCGGCCCATGTGCAAACGGGTAATTACATCGTGGCTAAATTCAAACAATTTGGCTGTACGGTAACGGAACAGAACTTTGTGGCTACTACCTGGGATGGCAAGAAATGGAATGCCCGAAATATTATTGCCAGTATTAACCCACAGGCTGCCAAACGCGTCTTTATTTCCTCCCATTGGGATTCAAGACCCATTGCAGATAGTGATACCATACCAGCCAACCAAACGAAGCCCGTACCGGCTGCTAACGATGGAGCCAGTGGAGTGGGGGTGATGCTCGAATTGGCCCGAACGATTCAGCAATCCAAATCGAATCCAGCCATCGGTATCGATTTTATCTGCTTTGATGTCGAAGATTTGGGCAACAGTGACAAGGCGGCTAAGGATTACGAAAAAGAAAGCGGAACTATTGATTACTTGGGCTATGGATTAGGGTCTCGCTATTGGGCTAAGAATTTGCATAAACCCGGCTATTCGGCTTATTACGGTATTTTGCTGGATATGGTTGGTGGTAAAGGCGCTACATTCCCTAAAGAGGGGTACTCGACGAAAGTGGCACCAACCGTTGTAAATAACGTATGGCAGACGGCCAGCTGGTTAGGCTACAGCCAATATTTTGTTAATACACCAGGCGGGGAAATCACGGATGATCATATTGCTCCTAATACTATCGCCAAAATTCCAACCATCGACATAATTCAGATGAATTTGCAAACGGGTGGCTTTTTCCCGGCTCACCACACACTAGCTGATGACATGAGAAATATTGACCGGGGAACCCTAAAAGCCGTCGGACAGACTCTATTACAGGTATTATACAATGAGTAAATCGGAACGTCGAACCGGAGTGAAAAAGCGAAAGAGCGAATTAGAGCGTATTGGAATGCAGAGTCAAAATGGACGGGGATGGAGGGTGAACGTATTTTTTCTTGTCGGTATTTTATCTGCCCTATTCATTAGCTGTAATTCTACACCAGACCAATTCGGCCAACTGGACCTGAAGAAATGGCGGGGTGACCGGGGTGGATGCAACGGCGTTCGGGCGACGCTTGTGCCAGCATTCAAGTCGGAAGTACAAAACCTGAAGGGCAAAATGACCAATACCATTGGCGACCTGTTAGGTCGGCCGGACATTAACCAGATTGCCGACCGGAATCAGAAATTCTATATTTACTTCCTGGAGAAAGGACCTCATTGCGACCAACCGGGTGTTAAATCACAGAGCCGCTCGGTAGCTATTCGGATGAGTGCTATGGGTATAGCGACAGAGATTACGTTTCAAAATGGATTGCCCTGAGTATCTCTAGCGGTAAAACTTCTTTCGTTCAATCATCTCCTCTACCATTTCCGGCACCATGTACCGGATAGATCGATTCGCCCGGATACTCTCACGAATAAACGTGGCTGATATATCCAGTAAAGGTGCTTCAACCAATCGGACATTCGCGTGAGCTTTCAGTTCGCTTTCTTTGCTGCGAGGGCGTGGATACACATACAAACCATAGTAGTCAAGAATCTTACCGTAATTCTTCCAGTTCGTAAACTGCTCCAGATTATCCTCGCCCATAATGAGTCGAAATACGTGTTGCGGATACTTTTCGCTGAGACGTGCCAACGTGTCAATTGTGTAACTGGGCTTAGGCATCGAGAACTCAATGCTGTTCGCTTTAAGACGGCTATTGTCAGCAATAGCTCGCTCTACCATGTCGAGCCGGTCAAATTCGTGCAACAGACTTCTGGTTTTCTTGAACGGATTTTGGGGGGATACAATAAACCAAACCTGTTCCAGGTCGGTGTTGGTAGCCATCGTGTTGGCAATAATCAAATGGCCAATGTGGATGGGGTTGAAGGAGCCAAAAAACAAGCCAATTTTCATAAGAGTCGTGAGTGAGGAGCTAAGGGTGAGAATACTACGCGTCAGCACGCTCACTCCTGAGTCCTCGCTCCTGATACTGTTAAATTAGGGTTGCTTTCGCTGGTACTTTGTTCTCCTCGATAAAGTTATCGACCAGAGTCTGCGCTTTTTTCAGCGATTCGTGCAGGTCATCGTTCAATAGAACCACATCGAAACGGTTCTGAAAACTCATTTCAAAGTGAACCTTAAAAAGGCGTTTGGACAGACTTTCTTCCGTTTCGGAACCCCGGCCAATCAACCGTTCACGGAGGGTTTCTTCATCAGGTACCTTCACGAAAACAGCTAATGCTTTATCGCCATAAAACTCTTTTAGTTTTAGCCCTCCCTGTACATCTACATCGAAGAGAACGTGTTTTCCGCTGTCCCAAAGACGCTGAATTTCTGATTTCAAGGTTCCATAGAACGCACCCGTATATACTTCTTCCCATTCAACAAATTCACCCTCATCAATTTTTTGTTTAAAATCTTCGGGAGTCAGGAAGTAATAATCTTTCCCATTTTCTTCAGCACGACCCCGGCGGTCGCGGGTGCAGGCTGAAATGGAAAAGCCGAGATTCGTATTCTCGGCTAGCAAATGCTTGACAATGGTAGTTTTTCCGGAACCAGAGGGGGCTGAAAAAATGATAAGTTTACCGTCCACAGTGGCGATGGTTAAGTAAAAAAAATATTGGGGTAACTGAGGTGGCCATCATAAGCTTTACCTCAACTACCCCAATTGCTTAGACTCGTATTAACTAAAACTCAGAATTCTGGATTTGATTGTATCCACCAGTTGATCAGGGCAACACCTTTTCTCCATTCGTTTAGTCAACAGTTCCTTAACTTCCCGTTCAAGATTATACATCTCAATGCAGGGTTTGCAGGATTCTAAGTTGGCTTTTACTTTGGCTAGTTGTTGGTCGGTAGCTTCTCCGTCCAAAATCAACTGAATCATCTTCAGGCAATCGGCCCGGTGATCGCATTTTTCTTTCATCTCTGGCTTTACACTGGATGAAGATGATGTTGGCAATGAGGTTTGCATTGGAAAAATTTAATTTATTCCAAGAATAATAATACCATTAAGTTATGAGCAGAACCAATTTAGACGTAGGAAAAGTTCGGTTTAGTCGCCATTTTCTTCTTTATAGCCCATTGACGATGCGTAATCGCGCAATTTTTCTTTCAACAGGTTACGAGCACGGTGTAAACGGGAACGGACAGTACCAATTGGTATATCCAGAATCTTTGCCATTTCTTCATATGTAAATCCTTCGATATCACAAAGGATAATTACCGTCCGAAAATCAACTGGCAGTGAATTCAGTGCATTCGCTACTTCATCCCCAATTAAATCAGAAACAGACTCAGCCCGTAGGTCAACTGTATGTTCAGATTCGGCATCTTCAGAATTATAGGTGGTTTCAACATCCTGATAATCTACTTTTGCCGGTTCTTTACTTTTCTTCCGATAATCGTTGATGAAGCTGTTCTTCAGAATGCGGAACAGCCACGCTTTGGCGTTAGTTCCTTGCTCAAACGACGAAATAAACCTAAAAGCTTTCAAATAGGTATCCTGGACGAGGTCATTGGCATCGTCCTCATCCATTGTTAGCCGAAAGGCAAAATTGTACATGGAGTCAATGTGAGGCATGAACTCCTTGTTGAATACCTGGTACTTCTGCTCATCCGTGTATCGGCGGGCAGGGGTTTCGTCCGGGGTCTGCTGAACAGCATCACCGTTAGGAAGCAATTGGTCGTCGTCGCGAGTTGGCGTATCTGACATAACTGGGTGTATGGTCGCCATAAAAGTAAGGGTAAATTGCCGTTTAGTGTCGGCCATTCTTAAGGAATTCGCGAATAAACCACATCAAATTCCTGATTTGTAGTCTAACTCACTGCAAAAACCAATCCTTTGTTTAAAAATAAGGTTCAAAAATAAGTCTGTATGACGAATTGGCAGTGAACGTTTACAGGTCTTCTCATGTTAAAGCCGACCTATCCACCACTAAAAGTGGCAAACAGGTCGGCTTTACGTATCTTACTGATTAATTAAACCGTGGCCGATTTAAAATAACGTTTCAACCATGAGTCGGATGCCCGGATATGCCAGCCTGTCAAAAACTCCGACTTTTTTGCCACCAACGTATTTAGTACTGTCGAATCAGGGGTAATGATACCTTCGGTAACGGCAGTTTTCAGCCCTGGTAATGCAAATGTCGAAACGGTTCCATCGGCTAATCGAATGGCGGCTGAGCGGTCAAAAAAGTCAACATTCAACTGTTGGCCAATCTCCCGTAAGGATCGTACAGATGCATCGATCGAACAGCCGCTGGGCAGGTTATAGCCCTCATCGACACCAACAATAACAAATCGATTGTCGATGACCTGCATGGACGCCAGTAACGGTTGCCCATGCGCTGCCCATTGGTTCAATGCAGGCTTTAGTGCCTCCTCAATCGTTTTTACTTCATCCGTTATCAGCGGGCGGTTAGCCTGATATACCCAAACGCGGGCCTGGTCCGGTAGTTGGTCGAAATCGATGTACATGTTCAGTGGAGAGTGTATAATGACGAGTGTAGAGCAGAATCATAAAGCAGTATCATTCTTTACCCTTCATTAAACTCATAACCCTTGCTTTTGGGCGATGAGTTCCGAAATGTCGTAAACACGTACGGTATCCTCTTTGTTCTTGTTTTTAACACCATCGGACATCATCGTCATACAGAATGGGCAGGCTACCGCGATGGTGTCGGCACCCGTAGCGAGTGCTTCTTCTACCCGCTCCACGTTCACATCTTTATTCCCTGGTTCTGGCTCTTTAAAATACTGGCCACCTCCCGCCCCGCAACACAAGCCGTTGGCCCGCACGCGTTTCATCTCGACCAGATCGGCATCCAAAGCTGCCAGTACATCGCGGGGCGCTTCGTACACTTTGTTGGCCCGGCCCAGGTAACATGAATCGTGGAATGTTATCTTCCTGCCTTTGAAAGACTCCCCATCCTTTACCTTTATACGGCCTTCATCAATAAGGCCCTGTAAAAACTGGGAGTGGTGAACAACGTCGTAATTACCGCCCAATTCAGGGTATTCGTTCTTGAGCGTATTAAAACAATGCGGGCAGGCTGTCACAATCTTTTTGACATTATAGCCATTCAATACCTGAATATTAGCCACCGCCTGCATCTGAAACAGGAACTCGTTTCCTGCCCGACGGGCCGGGTCGCCAGTACAGGTTTCCTCTGGTCCTAACACGGCAAACTTGATACCTACGTGATTCAAAATGCGGACAAAGGCAATCGTTACCCGCTTATAGCGGTCGTCAAATGACCCGGCGCAGCCAACCCAAAACAAAATTTCTGGTTCCTCGTTCGTTGCGGCCAAATCAGCCATGGTTGGTACGGTGTATGTTTTTTCAGTAGTCATAATTAAAGTGATCAGTATTTTGTAGTTGGTTTATAGTTGCGGTTCCCCGCCGGGACTGACGTAGACAATAAGGGCGCGTCAGCCAACCACAAAACCAACTTCCGTAAAGCATAAACCATTAATCATTCACCTGGTCTGCCCAGTTGAACCGGTCACTGGGAGAAAATTTCCAGGGAGCCATATTATTCTCAATATTGCTGAACATGGCGTTCCAGGAGGCTGGTGCCTGAGATTCTTCCATAACCCGATACCGGCGCAACTGGAGAATAATATCCAGCGGATTGATATTGATAGGGCAGGCATTGATACAGGCCTGACAGGTTGTGCAGGCGTTTATCTCCTCCGCAGTAATGTAGTCGCCAAGTAGTGATTTATCGTCCTTGTAATCGTCTCCATTCGCTTGCCAGCCACGCCGGATGTCTTCAAGCCGGTCCCGGGTGTCCATCATGATTTTCCGGGGAGATAACTGTTTGCCGGTAATATTGGCCGGACAGGCCGAGGTACAACGCCCGCATTCTGTACAACTGTAGGCGTTCATCAGGTTTATCCATTTCAGGTCGTACACATCTTTCGCCCCGAAACGACCAATGTCTGCCGGCGAATCCACGCCAGATGCAGATTCGCCCGGTTGCTCCCCGTTATCATTTGCCTGTGACCCATCGGCATTCGTCGAGAGTGGTAAGCCAAGTGCCAGTTGCACCTCTTTCGTGATTTCGGGCATATTCTGCATCTCACCTTTGGGTTGAAGGTCGGAGAAGTAAACATTGGGAAAGCCCAGCGCAATGTGCAGATGTTTGGAATACGTTACGTAAATGGCAAAGGCGAGAATGCCCAAAATGTGGAGCCGCCAGGCCGTACGTTCGTAGGCTATCAACGCCGTATCGCTGAAATTGGTGAACAGGGGCTTCAGGTACTGACTGAGTAGGAAATCAGGTACAATCCCGCGCAACTCGCCGTAATGACCGACACCCCGGTCCCTCAGAACGCTATCAGAGGCATTCCAGGTCAGGAAAGCAATCATCAGCAGGATTTCGGCGATAAGAATGATGGCGGCATCCGTACGGGGCCATTCAGTCATTTCGCGGTGACGTTCCTGCTGGAACCGGGCGACCCGTGCCACAAACCGACGGCAAAGGAACACCACACATACGCTCAGAACCCCAAATGCCAGCAGTTCAAAAATATCAATTAAAATAGAATAAACGGGCGTGATGGACGGCGCGAACAAGCGATGAGTTCCCAGAATACCATCGAGTATTATCTCCAGAATTTCGATGTTGATGATGATGAACCCGGCATAGATAACAAAGTGCATCAGGCCAACGAGCAGATTGGTAAACATCTTTTTCTGCCCAAAAGCTACTAACACCATTGTCTTCAATCGCTCACCGGCATGGTCGTATCGGTTTTCTGGCCGCCCAAGTTTGATAGCGCGGGAAATAAGCCGGACACGTTTGCTAATGTACCAGACTACGGCAGCTAATGCCGCGACAAATAAAATCTGCTGAATAATTTCCATTCATTTGATAAGCTTGTTTCGACTGATAATCAATAAAATACGACAGTCGAAAGAACGTTGTTAAAAAATATTCTAGTCTATTTGTTGCAGGAAGACGAAAACGCCTTACTTTTGCACCCACGTTTTAAACGGTTCCGCCGTTACGGTGATGTAGCTCAGTTGGTAGAGCAAAGGACTGAAAATCCTTGTGTCGGCGGTTCGATTCCGTCCATCACCACCCTCAAAAACCAGGGAGTTACGATTGAAAATCGTGGCTCCCTTTTTTGTTGGTACAATAATGATACAACATTTGTATTGTGAGTCTGCTTCATAATCTGTTGGGTAACAACACTTGAAGTTGGCTAAATGTAATTAACTATTTTGCGCCCCGCCAATCCGTTGTCTGTTCCGAATAGGCTGCGACAGGATGTACTAATGCAGAAAACGCATTCGTCTGCGAATATAAGCACTTTCCTCTTATTATTATGCATGCATACTATATCTGGATTACCGCTGCATTGTTGTGATATCCCGGAGATTTTTAGGGGGTAAATTCTTTGTTTGAGCCAGTTGTTAATGATTTTTCAGACTGGTAATTCTACTATTTTATTACAAAGTCCGTAGTAGTCGTTGTTTTCTTAAAATGACGTGTTATGTATTTATAAGTCTGGTAAACAGGTTTTTAAAAGTGGTAAGCATAAGTCAGTTCTAGCATTTCAATAAAAAAAACGGGATAGTTCAATGAGCTATCCCGTCTACAAAAAATCCCCAAATGGTCGCTACGGTTTAGGCGCACCAGTAGAGTTACTTCCGCTGGCGGGTGCGAGCGAATTAATCCAGGCGGCAATCTTCAGGGCGTCGGCTTTAGGAACCTGCGGCATGGGAGGCATTTCGGTGGCGTACTCGGGCCAGTGTTGCGGCTTGGGGTTGTAAATCAGTTCGACGATCTGGTCATTGGTATATTTGCGTTTGGCCACATCCGCAAAAGCGGGGCCAACCTGCCTTTTCTCGGCCTGATGACAGGCCGAACAGGTGTGGCGTGTCAGCAATCCTTTCACCTGCTCATAAGTCGGAGCCTTGGCCATCGTTACGGCCTGCCCTTCCACTAACCTGGGCTTACCGCCGGTTTTGGTGGCTTCCTTTTTTCCAGCTACCACTGGTACGGCTACCGTTGATGTTGCGGCTGAATTCTTTCCGTCTCCACGGCGGGTGCTTACGTCGCTCATCGCTAATTTGTCTCCTGTTGGGATGTTGTTAAGCGTATAGTACGCAATGGGGTGAACAAGTGAATAAGACCCTTCGACTCCCCGAACGCCCTCCAGCGTCAACTGGTGGATGTAATACTTCCGCAAATCACCAACGATCAAACGGGCTTTCATCCCATCAGCCGAAACCTTCACTCCTTTGATGGGCAGGGCCTCTTTATTGACGGTTGGGCTACCATAGACAGCGTGGTATTTGTACAGGAAACTCTCCACCCGGTAGGAGGACAGGTCTTCAGCTGATTTCCGGTCGACAGGTTTGGTAAACTCAACCTCGAAGCCGTCGGGCATGGCTTTTACCGTGCGCATTTCAAATGGTAAGGTTCCATTCCAGGCCAGTCGCTGTAAACCTTCGTTGGCTTCTCCGGCCGATCCCCAACCCCGGTTCGTTTCACCCACAAACAGCGATCCATCCTGCGCAAACGCCATTCGTAATACGCCCGACTTAAACCCGTTTCGAAATTCGATGGCGCCACCCTGATACTCGCCATTTACTTTTTCCATGAACACCCGCGAAATTTTGCTCATGCCCTGATCGCCCACCAGCAATTGCCCGGCAAAGGGGCCGAATGCACCCTGTGGAATCTCCACAATTTCGGAGTTTGAAATACCCAGAATACCATGCGGTAACCAAACGGCGGGTACCTGAATGGCAGCTCCCGGAAACTTGTCCTTCAGCGTGTATAAGAGTGTAGGGGTTTCGTTGACTACGTTTTCGGGTTTTATGGCCCGTCCGCTTTCGTCCCGTCGTCGGCGTTCATCAATCTGCGCGTCGAATTGCTCGGTGGTCAGTTTGACCGGCGAGTTGGTCATGCCCGTCCACCGCAAACCTGCAGGATGCCCAACAAACGACCCTTTTTTAACGTGAACAATACCTCCTGAACCTATCCAGTCTCCCTGATTGTCGGCATAGAAAAGTTCGCCGTCGAAGAGGCCCAGTCCGGCGGGGGAGCGCATACCCGTGGCCCAGGGCTGCATAGTGCCGTTCTCGCTAATTTTCATGGTCCATCCGCGCCAGGGAACACGACTCTCGCCCCGCCACCATTCTTCATTTCCAAAGGCTACGTTGCCCGTCACAAAAAACTGCCCGTCCGGGGCAATTTTAGGACCGAAGCTATACTCATGGTAATGTCCCGATAAAGGCCAGGCGAAAATCGTCTCAAATACATCGGCTTTCCCATCCTGATTGGAGTCAACCATTTTAGTGAGTTCACCCCGCTGGGCACAATAAAGGGCACCATCCTTGTAGGCAAGGCCCAATATTTCGTGCAGTCCCGACGCAAATTTCCGGAAATAAGGACTGCGGCTGGTGGGGNTTTCTACAATCCATACATCGCCCCGACGCGTGGCTACGCCCAGATTACCGTTGGGTAGTACGGTCAGACCGCCTACTTCGAGCAGTGTGCCTTCGGGAGCGGTCACTTTCAGAATCTTAAAAAAGTCTTCCTCCTTCGGCGATTCCTGCGCCCATAGCAGCGTAAAACTGGCTAGCGTGAAGAGGGTTGTTAGTAGTCTTTTCATGTCAGAACAAAATCGAGTATGTCACTTTTTCTTTCACCGGCACAATTAATTCCTGTCGGCCATTGCTTTCACGAATGATGGCTTTAGCACCTCCTACATCATCAAGCCTGATGAATTCCTGCCCGTCCACGAGATACATAGTATTGTCCAGCGCACTGATCGTTGTGCCGCTAATGAGCCGGGCATATAGACTGCCAGACGGATTCCTGACGGTCACTTCCCGCTGAATACCCTTGCCTTCGGCCAGCACCCGGATTTTATCATCAACCGATGCATCGTAGCTTTGGTAGCGGAACGTAGGGCGGTCATTTTCATCCAGCACGTATCCTTTTGGTCGATAGGCAGAGCCGGTTGTATCGGTAGGCCAGTTGGCCTGGGGAGAGGGTAACTTGCTCAGAAATAATACCGGAGTCCCCATCCGCTGCACCATGCCCGTGGGACGGGAAGATCCGTCGCCCCGGTCGTGCCACATTGGTGTAGCATCCAGGAAATTACCCCGCCAAACCTGCACCAGCGCGCCTTTGTCCAGGTCGTACGTGTAATGAATCTGCTCCGGGCTGCCTACTGAAATGGCGTGGGTTACACGAAGTCCGCGGCCCTGCTGCCCCAGTGCAGATTCTGCCGGAATATCCATAAAACTTCGGAGAAGGGTATTCGTCTGTGCCTCTACAATAATGGGGTCCACATCACTTCCGTTTCCACCAGCTCCTTCGCTTACGGCAAACTCACGAACACCCGGTCCGGCCATGGTGAGGCCCACCGCAGGCTGCGCCCAATCGATAAATTTGCTGTAGAGCAGTTCAAAAGGCAGATCGCCTTTGGGCAGGGTTGCCTTTCCGCTACCATCCCTGCCAACCGATGCAACAACCGTCTGGTTGTTTATTTTTAGTATTCCTCCACCCCCCGGAACACCCAGGTTAAAGCGGTATTCGCCGGGTTCGGCCACGCGCATGGTGCCGGTATAGCGAATGAGAAATTCGTTGGGAATCCGGCTTACTGATGCCGACAGTACTTTAGTCGCTCCTTCTGCTTCCGGTGCTTTTCCCCCGAATACATAATCAGACTCCTTCTCATACTTTCCTTTATACACGGCATAACTAAGGTCGAGTAGTTCGGGGCGGGGTTTGTCATATAGCACATAGCGAATGTTACGGAAAGCAACGGCTCCATGGTCGCCCTGAAGCATAAGCGGACCAAGTGGTTTTTCGTCCTCAAAAGCAGCCGAACGGGTTGGGCCAGTCAGGTCAACGTTTTCGTGAATAACAACTCCGTTTAGCTCAACCCGAATCATGCGGGCATTTTCAGTCTTTTGGCCACCCGCATTGAAACGGGGTGCCTGGAAGGAGATCTTTACATGTTGCCACAAACCAGGGGCGCGACTGGCGTTCTGGCGGGCAGGATGGCCTTCATACCCTTTTTGTCCATCGGGGCGCTTTTCGTCCCAACGCTCGTAAATAGACCCATTGTCTACTGTTTTAGGTCGGCGAACATTCCAGCTATCAAATAACTGCACTTCGTACCGTCCCTGTAAATAAATACCCGAGTTCGATTGGGCGGCCATCATGTATTCTAGCTCCAGATCAATATCGCCATGCTGGACGTTTGTCAGCAGGTTATATTTCTGACCAAAGCTGGCATCGGCTGGTACATTGGCCAGGACACCCGTGCCTTTCCCGGTCGTCAGGGTATTGGCTTTGTTGAGGTCTGCACGAACGCTTCCCACAATACGCCAGTTTGGCGTAGGGGAAACAAACGCACTCAGGTCGTTAAGTTGAATGGCTGTACCGGGCACTGGTGCGGGTTGGGCCAGGCTCAGTAATGGCCCAGTCAGTCCAAGACCAACAGCCCCGCTAACCGCCAGTAACCTACGGAAACAAGCCGAAACGGTAGTGGTTATCATAGATTATGTCGTCAGGTTTAAGGGGTTAAAATTACATTTTTTCCAGCTAAAAGACCGCTATTAGACATTTACCTTATCTTTGGGTGTTTTTACCAAAGAATATATTAACCCGAATTAGTTCTTATGAAAAACCTCCATGTATCCCTGGCTGTGTGTGCAGCTATTACCAGCCTCGCCCTGTCAAATAAGGTTATGGCTCAGCCGGAGCCAGGTAAGCAAACCCCCCAATCGACCGAAATATGGGAGCCAGTACCACCCGTTGTGACACCGGGTACCGTGTCGGCTAATACCAGCGGCACTACCCCTCCGTCTGATGCCATTGTACTTTTCGATGGTAAGAATACCGACGAATGGGTGGCGATTAAAGGCTACTCGCCGGCTAACTGGGAGAACACGAACGAAGGACCCCTTAAATGGCCAGTAACCGATGGGATTATGTACTCGACCAAAGGCTTTTCGGCCCGGTCGAAGAAGGAGTTTAACGATTTTCAACTGCATGTTGAGTTCAAAACTCCCGAAAAAGTAGAAGGCAACAGTCAGGCGCGGGGTAACAGCGGTATCTTTTTGCAGGGCCGTTACGAGTTGCAGGTGCTGGACAACTACAACAATCCAACGTATGTAGATGGGATGGTTGGCTCGATTTACAAGCAGACCATTCCCCTGGTTAATCCCAGCCGCCCACCGGGTCAGTGGCAAACCTACGATATTGTTTATCAGGCTCCCCGCTTCAATAAAGCGGGTATGATGGTTGATTACGCATACGTTACGGTGCTGCTCAATGGCATATTGGTAGAAAACCACGCGGCCATTCGCGGTACAACGGAATACATTGGTTATCCAAAAGTGCAGCCACACGGTGCCGGGCCTATTTTATTGCAGGATCACGGCAACCCGGTTGGCTTTCGCAATATCTGGATTCGACCCTTATAATTGCTCACCGCTTACGAATAACAGACAGGCCCTCGGTAAATGCCGGGGGCTTTTTCGTATCATTGATGTATGTTAGTTCATCGTCTGAAATAAAGTTTCTATGCGACTACTCTACTACCTATTTCTGCTGGCCATTTTGTTACTAACAGCCTGCTCTACCACTACCGTCTACATTGTTCGTCATGCCGAAAAGGTAAACGAGACTGATACCACGAATCTCACTCCAGCCGGATATGCCCGGGCAGAAGCGTTAGCTGACACGCTGACTACGAAGGGTATCGACTCCATTTTTACTACCCCCTATCGACGGACGCGCCAAACGGCACAGCCGCTTGCCACACGACGGGGTATTCCTTTGATGGATTACCCGGCGAAACCTACGGAGGCTATCGTTAAACGTGTCAGTCAAATCCGTAGTAAAACTGTTCTGGTGGTTGGTCATAGCAACACGATTCTGGAGATTGCCAGAGGGCTGGGTGCCAAACCAGCAATGACTAAGATTGAATCAGGTGATTTTGATAACCTGCTTCGTGTGAATATCCGGCGTGGGCTGCTGGGTAAATCGGTTACGTTTTCGCAGTTTACCTATGGTGTGATTACCCCGCCCTAGGGACATTCTGCATCCGTTTTTATCCGTTTCGTCAGCCGATTATCTCAAGTCAAATAATTATGCTGTTTCACAACTTACTGATAAACATATATTTGCTTTACTACCTGTCGCCAATTGCTTTATGAAACAACGTCTCCTCACCGCCCTATCGCTTACCCTGATGATAGGTTTTATTTGGACCCAGACATCGTGTAGCCGGAATGCGACCCCTGCCAATTATAAAGGCAGCCAGCTTATGCTGGGTAATGGAGGAGGAATCACGGGTTTCTCTACTACATACTATCTGCTGGCAAATGGAAAGATTTTTAGTCGGAGCAGCCGCGATACTGTATTCACGTTTATTGGCCGACAAACCAGAGCCAATACAAAGCAGGTGTTTAAAACGGCGGAACAAGACTGTGCCATCAAGACCACAAACTTTGACCACCCTGGCAACACCTACAAGTTTGCCCAGTGGAAAAAAGGAGAAGAGAGTTACAAGGTAACCTGGGGAGATATTGGTGAAACGGTACCGGCCAGCTACCCCCGGTTATATACCTCGTTCATGGCAACGCTTCCCGCGTTTAAGACGCTGGATTAGACTACAGATTTGACTTGTTGAGTTGACAGATTACCTAAAAACTTACCCTGATGAAATCATTTTTTTTACTACTCCTGACTGTCACGAGCGTATGGGCGCAGCAACACAATGCGGGTTTTGGCCGTAAACTCAAAACAACTTCTCCATCGCCGGGGCTGGCCGAACGGTTAAACGCGGTCGTTGTCCCGCTGTTGAAAGACAGAGTCGCTCGTCAGCCATTGCTGGGAGCCAGTGCCGGACAGCGGGCTCTGGAACCGCTACGCCTGAGGGTAGTCCGGGATTCCAGCACCGGGTTACCCGTATTTATCGAGCGAAAACGGAGCGCTGCCACTGATGCCAATCAGGCGAATAAATCGGGAGCGCGCCTTTCTGCAACGGCGGCTGCATCCGCTGCCTTTCAGTTTATTGGGCAGGTGGGTAATTTACTCCAGTTAGATAAGCCGGAAGAGAACTTCACCGTTTCGCGCACCGAAACAGACGACCTGGGGCAGATGCACGTTCGGCTGGCGCAAACGTACCGGGGCGTACCCGTACTGAATTCAGAACTGGTTGCCCACCTCACGGATGGGGAAATAACACTGCTGAACGGACGCTACCAACCCATAGTCGCTGGTCTTTCAATAACGCCCAAACTGGCCATTGCCGACGCTTCGGCACAGGCACTTAACGATGTTCGAAAAACATCGAAGGTGCGGTCGTTTGGGGATAATATCCTGAAAATGAATTCGTCGGAAGGGGAGTTGTGCCTGTTCCCAACGGCTAATGGTGGTGCAAAACTTGCCTATGCGCTTACGGTTCGACCTAATATGCTCGAACGCTGGGAATACGTGATTGATGCCCAAACGGGTGAGGTGCTGGATAAATACAACCATACCTGCTCCTTTCTGGGGCCAATTACCGCATCGGGCCGGGATTTGAACGGCGTGACGCGCACCTTTCAAACCTATCAGCAACCCGGCACTGGCTATTTTCTGATCGATGCATCGCGCCCGATGTTTAACGCAACCCGGTCTAAAATGCCGGACGACCCGGTAGGGGTACTCTGGACGATAGACGCAAAAAATACCTTTGGGGACAATCAGAAACTATACCAGATTACGTCCGGCAACAATGCCGACTGGACACCTACCGCCGTTTCTGCGCATTACAACGCGGGTATTGCCTACGATTATTACCAGAATACCTTTAAACGGAACGCCCTGAGCGGAACTGGCGAAACCATCGTATCCGTCGTTAACGTGGCCGATGACGATGGTAAACCCATGGATAATGCGTACTGGAATGGGAAGATAATGGCCTATGGCAATGGTAAACTCCTGAAACCGCTGGCAGGTGGCCTGGATGTGGCCGGTCATGAGATGACGCACGGGGTTATTCAGAACACCGCCAATTTGCAGTACAAAAGTCAGTCGGGAGCCATCAATGAGTCCTTTGCCGATGTGTTTGGGGCCATGATAGACCGGGCCAACTGGACCATTGGTGAAGCCGTAGCTACTCCCTCCATCCTGCCGTCTGGTGCGCTGCGGGATTTATCCAACCCCAACCAGGGTGGTAAAAGCAGGGACCCAAATGGCTACCAGCCTGCCACCATGAGTCAGTATGACAACACCTCCAGCGATAATGGGGGCGTACACATCAACAGCGGGATTCCAAACTTTGCCTTTTATAAATTTGCCACGGTAGTCGGGAAGGACAAGGCCGAAAAAGTGTATTACCGTGCCCTGACGACTTACCTCGTGCGTACATCCCAGTTTCTGGATTTGCGCCTGGCCATCATCAAAGCTACCGGTGATTTATACGGAGCAACGGGGGCAGAAGTGACAGCCGCCAAAAATGCCTTCGATGCGGTGGGTATTACCGAAGGAACGCAGAGTACCCCCGGCAAGCAACCTGATGTGCCGGTAGCGTCGGGCCAGGATTTGCTCTTACTGGCCGATGCCATTGATGCCAAACTTTATTCGACCGTAGTAGGTGTCTCTCCGGCTAAGTTCGACCCAAAATCGTCTCTGGGGCTGGTGCATCGACCCAGCGTGACGGATGATGGAAAGTTTGCGTACTACGTGACGACTGATAAAAAAATCCGGGCGGTGAACCTGACCGGAACCCCTGCCGAAACCATCATCTCTGCCGAGACTATCTGGGACAACGTGGCCATCTCGAAGGATGGCACTAAACTGGCCGCCCTCACCGCCGACCGCGACGGGGTGGTGTACGTGTATAGCTACGCGAAGAAAAAATGGGCGCAGTTTAAACTGTACAATCCTACCTATACGGAGGGTGTTCAAACCGGTGATGTGCAGTATGCCGACTCCTTTGAGTGGGATTTTGCGGGCGAAAACATTGTTTACGATGCGTACAACGCCCTCAAAAACAATTCGGGTAAGGCTATTGATTACTGGGACGTGGGCTTCATTAACGTATGGAGTAACACGGCCGGGGACTTTACGAAGGGAAACATCGAAAAGATATTTTCTTCGCTGGAAGAGGGCGAAAGTATTGGTAACCCGTCATTCTCCAAAAACTCGCCCGACATCATCGCTTTCGATTATGTGGACGAAACGAATAGCACCTATCAGGTTGTGGCTATTGACCTGAGCACCGGCAAAGGCAATGCCTACGACAACAATACGCTGGGTTTCCCAAGCTACTCCCGGCTAGATAATAAACTGGTGTTCAGTACGAAAAATGGAAAAAGCGAAGACGTGTCGGGAGTCGACATGGGGGCCGATAAAATTACCTTTAGTGGTAAAGCCACCGTATTATACACCGGGGCTAAATGGCCGGTCTGGTACACGCAGGGTACGCGTACCATTGTTCAGAAAGCGACGCAAACCATTACGTTTAACGCCATTGCCGACCGGTATAGCAACCAGGGTGACCTGACGTTAAATGCCACCTGCTCATCCAGCCTGCCCGTTAGTTTTCTGGTGAAAAGTGGTCCGGCGAATTTGACCGGTTCGACGCTGAAATTCACCGGCGTCGGTTTGGTGACGGTGCAGGCAATTCAGACGGGCAACGACCAGTTTGCGGCTGCTACCCCCGTTGAGCGTTCCTTCAACGTACTCACCGTTACGGGCATTGAGCCGTACTGGGCCGATGCGTTGTCTATCTATCCGAACCCCGCTGGCAGTACGCTAACGGTCGATTTGCCCGGATCGCAAACTATCGAACAACTATCAATTAAAACATTGACCGGTAGTACCGTAGCCCAGTCCGCCCTCCGCATCCGACAGCATACCGCTACGATAGAGGTTGGGCATTTGCCAAAGGGCCTGTACTTCCTGCAAATCCAAACGCCGGATGGCACCGTGAATAAGAAAGTAATTAAGGAGTAAGTTTGACCTTGAATTTTAATCAGCCCGAACGGGTTATTCTCCGTCATGAGCTTTCCCTGATCAACCAATACCGAGGTTGACTGCTCAGTCCATTCGGGTTGGGTGGTGCTAACTTCACTTCCTTCTCCTAGTCTCTTTTGTTGGCAGGACAGGAGAAGGAAGTGACACAATTTCTATTTTGTGGTGATTGCTATCGTACCTGATGCTTTGTTGACGTCTACGCGAGCAATTTTGTTAGGTGAAAGCGCAGTGACGTCTTCTTTCGTTACTACTTTCCCGTTGATCATAAAGTTCTTCACATCCTTCAGCGCAGAGGCATCATTGGCCGGAACTGGTGGGGGAGGTGGAGGAGCGAGTCTTGTCTTCGCATTTGGCTGATCATTATCATCTAGTTCAAAATTGATTGGCAGGTTGAAGCGTACGTTTACTACTCTTCCACTTTGCATAGCTGGTTTCCAGCGGGGCATATTCTGCACCACTCGGATAGCTTCTTCATCAATGCCAAAGCCAAGGCCTTTTAGAATTTTCACATCGCTCACCTCGCCTGTTTTATCCACGATAAAATTGACAAAAACTCGTCCCTGAACGTTGGCTTTTTGAGCCGCTGCCGGGTATTTCAGGCTACTCTGCAAATACTGCCCTAGTTTGGCCATCCCGCCTTTAAATTCGGGTTGCTGCTCCACAACGGTAAAAATCTCACCCTCTACGTTTGCCGGTGTTCGGGCTGCATTTTGCTTTGTTGCTACGGCAGATTCAATTATAGTCTGGTCGGGTTGGGTACACATGACCAGCAGGGCGGCCAGCGGTAGGGCCAGCGCGTAGCCGAGCAACGCCCGGCGAGGGGTTGGTGGTTTTTGTAGCATAACGATACGTTGTTTGAGGGTTGATTTTGAGACAAAAGGGGTCGTTAGAGCCGTCAACGGTACATCGAGCGCGTAGGCGACCAATTGACGGGCATACGTCGGTTGCGTATTGGCGCAGCTAATCGTTTCTTCGGTATCAGTGGTTTGATGAACAGCGGCCCGGTCGGCCAGGAATTCGTGGACTTCCTGTAAAGCGCGTTTGTAGAGCCAAAGCGCCGGATTGAACCAGAAAAAAGCCTGTATCACTTCCAGAAAAATTACATCCGCCGTATGCATCTGACGAATGTGGGCGGCTTCGTGGCGTATCAGGGCATCAGGTTTGGTCAGGCTATCGGTTTGATTCAGCACTAGATACCGGCCGAAGGAGAATGACGGAGTGGTGTTGTCCGGTAATTGGATGAGGGTAAAAGCATCCATGCGCTCGGTATCGCCCCGCCTGATCAATTGGAACACCGCCCTTAACTGCATACCCAGCCGGATAAGCATGAGCACCACGCCCCCTCCATAGAGTAGCCAAACCCACTGGATAATGCTCAACCCATCAGCCTGCGCTGGCTGTGAATTTCCCACCGAAAAAGAGGGTAACGTAATTGTACCAACGGGCAAGGAGTTGGCCGCTCCACCCGGCAACTCAATCAATGGTAATGTGAGCGATAGCAACACCGAAGCCAATAGATACGCCCGATTCAGCCCGAAAAACGTATTTCGGCGGAGGAGTAACGCATAGCAACCGTAAAATAGCAGCAGGTACAGGCTTGCGGTCAGGAGGTAAGAGAGCGTTGTCATTTCTTCTTCGTGGTTATAATTACAACACCATTTTGCGCTTTAGGACCGTACGCAGCCGCTGCCGATGCGTTTTTCAGGACATCAATCGACTGGATGTTATTCGGGCTGAGCGTACTAATGTCATTATTAGGAGCTTCAACGCCGTTAATGATGTAAAGCGGTTTGCCACCGTTGAGCGCATTCCCCCTGATTCGGACCGAAGTGCCAGAACGGTTAAGTGAATCGGGGAGTGGCATAGCATACCTATTAGGACTATCTGTGTCGCCATCGCTGGTATTCTTCATAGGATTGATAAAAAAAGATGAAGGCTTTGCAGAACCGGCATCGTATAGGTCGATTTGGCCTGTTTCAACGTTAGCGTGGACTGAATCACCTGCCTGAAAACGAATAGGTGGATTCTGATTCATGCCGGTGCGCTTGTCTTCTTTCTTTTCCAGTTCGAACTGAATGGGCAGATTGTATTGTACAGATACAGGTTTACCGTTTTGCTTACCGGGATTCCACTTCGGCATTTGGCTCACCACGCGCACCGCTTCTTCATCGCAGCCAAAACCAATACCTTTCAAAATGCGTAATTCCTGGATTTCACCCGTATTAGAAACGACGAACCGTACATAAACCCGTCCCTCTACTTTATTCTTTTGGGCTTCTGTCGGGTAGCGGATGTTATGAATAAGGTATTGACTCAGAGCTTTCATCCCCCCCGGAAATTCAGGTTGTTGCTCAACCACCGTAAAAACTTCACCGTTACTACTGGTCTTGCTGGTCGGTGTGGTTGAGATAATGGGTTTTTCTTGTTCCGGCTTTGGGCCGTTAGCTACCACCACTACTGGCTCTAATCCCGTTGTAGCAACGGCCATTCGCACGTGTATAGTCGTATGGCCGTTAATGGGTACGCTTTGTTTGATAAATCCAACAAAACTGAACTCTAATGTAGCGTCTTTCGGTACATTCAATAGTTTATATCGACCATCTGAACCAGTGCTGGTAAACTGCATTGGCTTTTTAACAATAACTGTTACACCCGGCAACGGCTTCCCATCCACCGCACTTTTCACCTGGCCAGATACGCTAATCGTATCATCGGTTGCCTGTTTTACTACCGCCGTAATTTGCTCCCGTGCGGTGGTCATGGCCAGTAGTCCGAATACCAGCGGTAATACCAGTACATACTTGCCCAGTGCCCAGCGAGCCGTGGCCCGTTGGTGGAGCATCTGAATGCGGAGTTTGAGCAGGGAGGGGGTGAAGAAGCCGTTGGTCAGTGAGTTGGTTTGCAGGCCGAAACTGTATTCGACCAGGAAGCGGGCGTAAGCGCTGGGTTGATGGATTTGTTTGTCGGCCAGGAACTCGTGAACCTGCCGCAGTAGCCGGTCGGTGAGCCAGAGCGTGGGAAAAGCCCAGAAAATGGCTCGCAGGATGGCCATGCCGATCACATCGGCACTGTGCCACTGCCGAATATGAACCAGTTCGTGCCGTAGAATAAGCGGGTTATCCGTATCGGACGGATTGAGTATTAGGAACCGGAAAAAAGAGAAGGTTGCTACAGCTGGGTCATCAGGTTGCACCCGCACAAACTCGTCTTCCACCTGCCGGGGTGATTGCCGAATTAACCAAAGCAACCGACTAATCCGAATGACTAGCCGAACCAGTATAAATAGGGCTATCAATCCGTATATTATCAGGCCCATTTGCTCCCAGTCCATACCAGAGTTGGTAGGTAACGTCTGGGTAGTGGGAGACATAGCCATTGTTTCGGGCAATGTAACGAAGGTCGTTGGTAATGATAACTGAGGCAATGTTTCGACCGTTTTTGTGGGCAGGACAGCGAACGGTAATCCCAGCGATAGTACCACCGACAAGAGGAGGTATGCCCGGTTGAGACTGAAGAAGGTATGCCGACGAAGGAACAGCCAATAGCAGCTTACAAACAGCAGGCCGTACAGATTGGCTTTCAGCAGGTAGTCGAGTGCATTCATTGGTCTTTCTGTTTGTTTAGGAGATTGATGATTTCGTCGGCTTCTTTCAGGCTGATGTTTTTGTCCTGCACGAAAAAAGACACCAGCTTTTTGAGGGAATTGTCGAAGTAGTTGGCCATCAGTTGCTCGGTCTGGAAACGGCGGTATTCTTCTTCCGTAATGAGCGGAAAATACTCGTGCGTTTTACCGTACGCAGTGTAGCCAACCAGTTCCTTTTTCTCCAGAATTCGGATAATGGTGGAAACGGTATTGTAAGCGGGTTTTGGAAGAGGTAACTCGGCAAGTACGTCTTTGACGAATCCTTTTTTGAGTTGCCACAGCACCCGCATTATTTCTTCTTCTGCTTTGGTCAGTTCACGTATCGGCATAGTCTTCTCGGTTGTGTAAGATGGTCAGTGAAAGGTATGACTAATGATTTAGTTTTACAACTAATCTATTAGTTAATTTGTTGAAATTTTTTTGACGAGGGTAAAAAGTACATTGTCCTTGTCATTTCTCGGCACGGGCGTTAAAATGACAAGGACAGAAGGGATGACAACGAGGTAATTTTACAACTCGCCCCGAACGATTTTTGCCCCAGCCACCAGGTTGGTGAGTTTCTGTTTGGCGGCCCAGCGGGCGGTTTGGCTCAGGCCACAGTCGGGGGCAACGGCTAGTTTTTCGGCCGGTACGTGGGGCAGGCATTTACGGATGCGTTCGGCCACATCCTCGGGCGTTTCGATGTAGTAGCTTTTTACGTCGATGACACCCACCGCAACATCGAACTTCTCGGCAAAGCGTTCCAGCAGATGCACTTCGGAGAAGTTCAGGATGGTCATTTCCGAGTGCAGTTCATCGACGGTCATGTCCAG
This sequence comes from Spirosoma spitsbergense DSM 19989, assembly GCF_000374085.1. Lineage (GTDB taxonomy): Bacteria > Bacteroidota > Bacteroidia > Cytophagales > Spirosomataceae > Spirosoma > Spirosoma spitsbergense. The sequence continues at coordinate 27,707 of NZ_KB893546.1, forward strand.
AAAATCGGGGAGCATAGGCGCAATTGTCTTTTTACCAACCGAGCGGCCTTTGTAGTTCCCGAAGCACAGGTGCATGGATAATCGGGTTTTGCCCACACCCGGTGCCACCGTCCGGTTGAAAATATCGACAAATCGTTTGGTGTCTTCCCGGTAGGCATAGCACGACATGGAGGGCTCATCGACGCAGATTTCGGGTACGCCCAATTCAACCAGGGTAGCAATTTCCTTACTGACCAGCGGTAGCAGCGCTTCTGTTACCTCCCAACGGTCTTTATATAAACTACCCGGCAACAAACGGCCACTCAGCGTGTACGGACCGGGAATAGAGACTTTCAAGCCCTGCCCTTCGGGAGCCAGTCGTTTGAGCCGCAGATATTCCTCCACTACGCCCAATCCGCCCGGCGCAGTTAGAGGCTCAACAATGTTGTGCTTACCCCGCTGGTCGTGCGCAGGTGGGCCAAACCGCCGTAGTTCAGATTCGTTGTTCTGAATACCGTTGATATACCCGTAAAAGGAAAGGTTGAAATCAAACCGGGTTTGCTCGCCATCGGTAATAACATCCAGACCAGCTGCTACCTGGTCGTGAACGGAAGCAATCACGGCATCGTCAATCATTTCATTGATATCAGCCGGGCCGAACTGCGAAAGATTCTGGCTGGAGAATTCAAGCCAGCCCGGAAATGGCATCGAGCCGACAACGGTAGTTTTGATAGGAACGGGTTGCAAATCAGTAGTTAGTTAAAGCACTATATACGAATCAAAATTCAGGCATTGGCTCATCAGCTATAATCGCTGATACGGGCAATTTTGCCATCGCTGAAGGCGAAAACGGTTACGCCCCGTAATGATAGAACTTCCCCGGCTTTTGCTCCGGCAGGTAAGTCAACGGCCAGAATCGAGTTGTAGTCAATTTCAACGGCGGCTGTTCGGTCGCTCAGTGTCAGTGAGCGAATAGTTTGTTGCCTGATTCTGAACAAACCTATCGACTGCCGTGCCAGAGCCTCGAAAGCGGCTTTGCCACTCGTTGTGGTAATTTCGTTCGTATTCGATACATTTTCAAACACGATTACATCGTGCAACAGGGCCACCATGTCAGCAACATTCATGGCGTTATAAGCGGCAATGTATTGGCGAATTAAGGATTCCATTATTCGGGGAAACGATGCGTTGTGCATCGAAAAAAGTTGCCTGATGTGTTTTATCTACTCCATAATGTATTCCCACCACAGTATATCTTCTACCCGGCCGAACAGACTAAAGCCATTTTTTTCCAGCACTTTTTGAGACGCTATATTCTGGGCTTCCGTATCGGCTACGATTCGCTCTACATGGGGTTGCTGATTCGCCCAGCTAACCAGTGCGCCCACCATTTCGGTCATGTACCCTTGCCGGCGGAGGGTAGGATAGGTACCGTAGCCAATCTCAATCGAACCCGTTTCGTCGGGTTCACCTTTGAATTTTGCTTCAGCCACAAATTGCTGTTTCTCCCGGTCAATAGCCAGCCACATGGTATGATAAAGTGGGTCCAGCGTAGGGTCCTGCAAGCGGGGTATCGTAAAATGGGTAACGATACTCCGGGTTGGTTCAACGGGCGTTCTGTACCCTTTCTTTATGCCTATCGCCTGTTCCAGCCTGTAGTTGTCGGCTATGTATAGTCGAAGGTGATCCAGGGTAAGCGGAATTAGGGTTAGGCGTGGGGTCTCAAGCATGGAGTAATCCTGTTCATAATTGCCCCTCGCTCACGCTCCAGCCACCGTCGACTGTGAGCACCTGCCCGGTGGTAAAGGCCGATTGATCGGACATGAAATAAACGGCGGCTCCATCCAGATCGTTGGCGTGACCAATGCGTCCGCCATCGAGGGGCTGCTTGGTTTTAGTAAAAGCCATGATCGTATCATCCTGCGTAGCTCGCTGTGCCATGGGTGTTTCAACCAGGGCAGGCGCCAGTACATTGACGCGGATGTTTTCGTTGGCGTAATAAGCTGCCACTGATTTTGTAAAGCCGATTACGCCTGATTTCATGGCGGCATACGCGTGCGTGGCGAAGTACGTGGGGGAGGGGCTCGACCCCAGCACCGATCCCATGTTCAGAATGGTGCCACCCCCGCCCTGCGCCCGGAAAGCCCGTACAGCCGCCTGATTGGATAGCATGAGCGATGTCAGGTTCAGGTTAACCGTGTAGTTCCAGCCATCGAGCGTAATATCATGCAGAGGGCCATCGCCATACCGTCGGCCACTACCGCCCGCTACGTGAAATAGTCCGTCAAAACCACCGAAAATCTGCTGACAAAGCGCAATGGCTTTGGGAGCCGTTTGCGGATCGGACGCATCACCCGACATGGCCAGGCCGTTACCTTCTAACTGATTTTCGGCTGTTGCACAACTTTCGGAATTGCGTCCGACCACCACAACATGAGCGCCTTCCCGTACGAACGCCAGCGCGGCCGACAGGCCCATACCCGTTGTACCACCTATGACAACAATCTTTTTATTATCTAACCACATTGAATCTGAAATTAGTAAAGGTCTAATGTAAGCCGTAAACGGTTTTTAAGTTCGGCGTAAATCGTGTCGGACACTTGCCCTAACTCGCTGGTAAAGATAGATTTATCGAGAGTAGCCAATTTGTCCATTTTAAAAACCGACGCTTTACTCAGCCCCGTGTCATTAAAATCATTGTGAGACGTTTTCAGGACATAATCGGCCGTACCGGGTAAAGCAGGAGTGACTGATGAGATGAAAGCAACGATACATCGGAATCGGCAGGATTGTTCCCTGACAATACGATAGCAGGTCGTCTTTTTGTAGAACTTAGTGTCCGTAAAAGGAAATTTGGTCAGCACAATTGTTCCCCGGTCCATCAATACGTAACTTTTGAATCAGCATCGGTATATACGTCTTCCTCCTCCTCAGCAAGAAAAGCAAATGCCTTACTTTGCTCAACAAGCTGCTGTATATTGGCACCACGCACATCGTCCGCCTTCGTGGAAGCATCCGGTTTATCCTGTAAAAAGGTAATGATGACCTCTTGAGGAGCCTTCACATTCACTGGCTGTAATAGTTTTATACTTTTACCGTCGTAAATGGCTTTTACACGTAGCATGTGCTTGGAATATTAATTGAGTCTGCAAGAAACGAAATAGACTGCTGAACGCCAACCGGCGGCTATGATTGTTGTATTGATTATCTTTGATAAAAACTCAGTTCTCTGTGGAAACGAACCAATTCGACTTCATCGAAGAATACCAATCGGAAGATGTCATGTCGCTGAATCACTCACGTATTATCAATCGGGTAAGCGTTGCGCTCAGCCGGTATGATGATAATTATGATGTTTTTCCGGAGTTAGAACTTGAATTATCGACAGGAAAGTGCAAGCCGGACGTAGCCGTCTATAAAAACCTGCCTGTCGATTGGTTCAACGATATCATGTATTTCAACCAGCCACCAATTATTGCGATAGAGGTACTATCGCCTAAACAAGCGGTCACTGACTTGACCGACAAAGCGTTAAATCTGTACTTTCCGGCTGGCGTACAGGTCGTATGGATTATCATACCAACCCTTCGTATTTTACAGGCGCTACTACCCGATAGTTCTACCCAAACCTGGTCGAGCGGATTGATGACTGACCCCGTTACGGGGATGGAACTGGATCTAGGGTATTTGTTTAAATAAAAAGGCCGGACAGGTATAGAAAGTAAACCTGCCAACTGGTCAAGCCACATCCCGCTCAATAATCTTTCCGCTGGCTTTCTCTTTCAGAATCAGTTTATTCCGGCCATCGTGGGTCATTTCCTGCTTGATGAGGTAGTGGTCTGCATCGTATTCCACCAGAGTCGATTCGGGTTTTAGTCCTTCCTGACCGCGCCAAACCGGCAACTGCACGGGTTCCCACTGTTTGGTTTCTGCCGATTTATACGCGGCATCCAGCACGGCATTCACGATGTAGCCGTCGTAGAAGGTTTCGGCGGGTTCGCGACCTTCCTCCTGCGACTTGAACATGTCGGTAAACATGTGATTGTAGCCCAGGTCATTCACTTCATCACCCACGGGGAAGAGCCAGCCCGTATTCGATTCGGCTTTCTCTGCCACGTAATCGGCCCCTACCCCTGTGGTGAACATCTCGAAGCCGGTACGGAGGAAATTATTGATCCAGATGGTGCCTTCGGTACCCATCACTTCGTCGCGGAGGTCCATACCACCCCGGAAGGTCCAACTCACCTCAAACTGCCCGATGGCCCCGTTTTCGTATTTTACCAGCGCAATGGCGTGGTCTTCGGCGTCGATGGGTTTCACCTGCGTGGCCGCCCAGCACATAACCTCTACGGGCTTTACATCTTTACCGATAAAATTCCGGGAGATCTCAACGCAGTGGCAACCCAAATCAAGCATACAGCCGCCCCCGGCCTGTTCCTTATCCCAGAACCAGTCGGAGTGGGGGCCGGGGTGCGTTTCGCGGGATTTGGCCCACAGAATTCGGCCTAAAGCACCATTTTTGACGCTTTCCAGCGATTTCAGGAACTTAGGTGTGTAGCACAAATCTTCCAGATAACCGGCAAAAATGCCCGCTTCTTCGGCCGTTTTCATCATCCGCAGGGCTTCTTCTCCCGTGCGACCCAGCGGCTTGGTACAAACCACCGATTTCTTGTGTTTCGCACACAGGTTGACGGCCGTTTCGTGAATGTTGTTAGGCAGGGCAATGCAAACCATGTCCACATCGGGGTGGGCAATGACGGCTTCCATGTCAGTGGAGGCAACGTCGCAGCCGTAATCGGCTTTGAATTTATCGGCAGTTTCCTGACGGCGGGCGTAGATGGCGGTTACTTTGTCGCGGCTGCGCTGGCCGTGAATGGATTCGGCGTAGAAGCGGCCAATGAAGCCACCGCCGAGCATAGCAATACGTTGCATAGGGTAAGAGTTCAGTTAAGGGGTTAATCCGTACTTTCGCACCGCTAAATAGGAGAAATCTCCGTTGATTAACCCGGATATGCCCAATTTTTTTGACATTCATACCATTTTCTTTACGCTATGGGATTACCCCATGAGTTACCTCGAATTTTTTGGCGTGCTAAGTGGAGGAGTCGCCACCTGGCTGGCGGCCCGTGCCAATGTGCTGACGTGGCCCATTGCGGTAGGGAGTGTTTTCCTGTTTTTCTTCCTGTTCTATCAGGTGCAGCTCTACCCGGACATGTTTTTGCAGGTATTCTTCTTCATCACCTACCTACAGGGCTGGTGGCGCTGGACCCACCCGGTTGCTCAGGAAGCAGACCAGCGTCGCGAACTGCGCATTACCCGTTTGGTGGGCCGACCGCTGGTTTCGACGCTACTGGGTGGCGTGTTGGCAACTGGTTTGCTGGGTATGTTCGCTCAGAATCTACATACGTTGTTTCCCATCCTGTTCAGTAAACCGAGTGCCTTTCCGTATCTGGATTCGTTTACGAGCGTGATGAGCATCATCGGCACGTTCATGATGATTCATAAAAAACTGGAATGCTGGTGGGTCTGGCTGGTTATCGATTTGATAAGCACGTATATGTATTTTGTGAAGGGTGTAAAACTGGTTGGTATCGAATACGCTTTCTTCTGCCTGATTGCCATTCAGGGTCTCTGGCACTGGACACGCGAATATCGGGCATACCCAATGCAAAAAAGCCCGAATTAACTCTTTTTGAAAACTGTTCCAACGGTTTTCCTGGTAGATAGGTCTATCAGCAAAAGACAAGATAATCAATCATGAAATACGCCCTGTTTTTCTCGCTTTTACTGCTCTTCTCCTGTTCAACGTCGAATGATGCCGTACCCAGTGATAATGGGCTGGCGGGTATCTGGCGGCTGACCACCTACTGTAAACCGGCAAGCAATTCGACCTGTACATCGACTACGGTTCCTGCGGGTAAAAATGTGTTCGTCTTTTTTGGCAACGACGGGAGGTTTAATGAGACCTACGAAAACACAAAACCGGTCGAGTACAGTTTTCTGGGTTGCGGTAGCGGAAATTACTCGATAGAAGGTAATAAGGTCAGAATCCGCGCACTCTGTATGTCATCCTTGGATGGGCAACTATACGACATCCTATCAATCAATGCCAGTCAATTAGTGATGAAACCATTTGGTACGGGTGAATATGTGTTTGTTAAAGAGTAAATGGCTTCTAATCAACAGGCAACGATACTTGATGATCCCATTGGCCGGATAGGTAATTTTTCTGGTTTACAGGGTATGAAATAGGATCTTTTTAAGATATATAAGTATAAAACAAGATATATTAATTAGTATAATTTAAAGAAAATTAGGCTATAAAGAGCTGATAATTATGTTATTAACATTTTTGTATTATAACTTTGCGTTGAAAACAAACAATAAACTTATATGGCAATCGCCAAACAATTCCTCAAAAGCAAGCCTCTTGCAAAAGTAACGTTCGAATTGACGGCTGAGGCTGTCAATGGTGCTAAAACGGTCGCTCTGGCCGGTGAGTTTAATGACTGGGATCCTTCTGCCCAGGTTTTGAAGAAGCAAAAGGACGGTTCGTACAAGACAACCGTTGAACTGCCAGTGGGTGGCGAGTACCAATATCGCTATGTGTTGGATGGCACGACATGGACCAACGACGAGGCAGCCGATAAATACGTGGCCAGCGGTGTTTCAGGTGAAGAGAACTCGGTTGTTGTTCTCTAGGAAAGAAATTTAGCAGAAAAAAGGAAGGGGTAATCGGCTGTCATTTTCGACCAGCCAATTACCCCTTCTTTGTGTCTTGCCATGCCTGCCTCAGCATAGAGCTCGTCTGAGGTTGGCGTGACAAAAAATTACACAGTGAAGCTATCCGACTCCTGATAGGCTTTGATCAGCGCCATTTCGCCTTCTTTGCCTTTCTGCGATTTACCGTGTTCCATACCCAGGATGTATTCCCGACCGGCTGCTTTCTGCTTTTCGTAGATGTGCTTAAATATGTTTTTGTAATTGATCTCGCCCGTAGTAGGTTCGTTCCGGCCCGGGTTGTCGCCAATCTGGAAGTAGCCGATTTCGTCCCAGGCCCAGTTGATGTGCGGAATAATGTGGCCTTCGTTTTTTTGCATGTGGTAAATGTCGAACAGAATCTTGCACGATGGGCTGTTCACGGCCCGGCAGATTTCATAGGTCTGATCGGACGTTCGCAAAAACAGGTTGGGGGTGTCGCTCAACGGCTCCAATACCATGGCTAGTCCGGCAGGTGCCAGAATGTCGGCTCCCCGGCGCAGGGCATCAATTACGTTGCCGGTTTGGATGCCAATGGGCATGTTACGATCAAAATCACCGGGTACAACGGTGGCGTATTTAGCGTTGCAGCGCTTGGCAGTTTCTACCGCTTTCCGGCATCCATTCAAAAATATCTCGACGTATTCAGGCTTGCCGGCGGCCAGGGTATTCTGCCCATTGCCACCCTTGTCGATCACAAAAACACCCATTGCCATACCCAGACGGGCCATTTCTTCACCAATTTTCGATTGCAGCGCCGGGTCACGGCCCATCATACCGTTATCTTCCATGGCGGTAAATCCCATATCGGCCATAAACTTAAGCTGGTCAATGGGGTCTTTACCGGCACTGTTTTCAAACATACCAAAATGGGGGGCGTATTTGAGTTTGAAGTTGTTTTTGGCGAGCGGAGCTGCCGGTTCATGCCGGTTGCCCGCCAGAACTTCACCCGAAACTACAGCACCAGCCAGACCTAATCCAGCCGCTCCAAAGGTTGATTTTACAAAGTTGCGTCGTTGCATAATTGATTCATTCAACTGGTTTCTACCAGCGTTAGAGAAGGGTATACTCGTTTATTTCTTTTTCAAACTTGACAAATAGTCCACCAGATCGACCATTTCCTGCGTACTCATAGCTTCCTGCAAACCGGATGGCATCATAGAAGAGTCCAGTTCTTTCATCGACACAACATCGGCCATTTTGTAATTCTGGACTACCCCACCCGGAAACTTCATTTGCAGGTCCGTTTCTGTTTTGCTGGATACAATTCCTGTCATGGAACTACCGTCTTTAAACTTCACTTCCCAGCCCTCGTAGCCAAAGCTGATGCCCGCATCGGGGTGTAAAATAGCCAGATACTGTCCTTCTTTCGGCAATTTGGAGCCTATTTCCGACAGTTTAGGGCCAAAATCCATGCCCTCGCCGTTCACCTGATGGCAGGTAGAGCAGTTGTTTTTGAACACGCTCAGCCCTTTCGACGCATCGCCGTTCATAGCCAGCAATTCATTCATGCCGGGCAGTTTTTTACCTTCCGCAGTTGGATTGCTGTCCAGGAAAGCAGCCGCTTCTTTCCGGATGTTTTTACGCCAGGCACCACTTACACCCTGAACGGCAGTAACCTTATAGTCTCCTTTGATAGCACCGGATTTCAACAGCGCAATAACAAGATCTTCGCCATCACTACTCCCGCCCAGCGAGCGGGTTGCCTCTTTCCGTAGCAGAACGGGTCTTTTCTCGTCCAAAGCAACCGTTTTCAGTATGTTGATGGATTCGGTATTACCAACCCGGCGCAAGGCCATCAGCACATTTTTAGCCGCATCCGGATCGCCCGAACCGTCGGACCGTCCATTGATAACGTCCCACACCATGGCCTCTCCTTTTTGCTTGAGTAACTGGCGGGCCGCATCCCGGCCCATACCGTCCATGGCTTTGGCGATAGCCAGTTTGAGCAGGTTTGCGTTTTCGGACGTTGGTTCAAAGCGCGTCACCAGTTCAACGTATTCGGGCGTTCCGTAAACCTCTTTCATTAACTTGGATAAGGCGGCAGCAGCTACGGGTGAATTTTTGACAAAGTCCGGGTCGAGGTGGCGTAACGCTAATTTAGTGACGTCGGTAGAATTGCTGTTAGCCTGTAAAATACCGAGTAACGCATTCGATTTTTCAGTGGCACCGGGGTTAAAATCAAACGCCCGGAAGTACCGCAATCGCTGATTCAAATCAACGGAAGGGTCACCAGCCAGCTTGGCCAGCAGGGGGACAGATTCCTTCGTCCGTGCCCGCCACACAATGTCACGACCACCCACGTTCGCCAGCGGATCGTTGTTCATCTGCTTTACCCACGCGGTATAGTAGCTGTCCCAGTTGCTCTCGGCCCCAATGCCCAGCGCTTCCAGATACCAGCGATCTTTCCCATCGTACTGACTGGCCAGCTGCGCCCACAAAGCCGGGGCTTCGGCAGATTGCGAGCGGTGCAGCGCAATAGCACATTCCCGGCGAACCTGTGGGCTTTTGTCGTTGACGAGTTGCTTTACGTACGGAATAATATCGGTTTTGAGCTGGCGGGCAGCCCGGAGTGCGGTGATGCGTAAATCCGGGTTATCACTTTTTAAGGCTGTTTCGACGTACTTCGACCCGTTATCCAACTGGCTCAACAGCCAAAGGGCCCGAGCCTGCATCCGTGGATTGTCGGACGATTTGTAGAGTTTTGCCAGTGGTTTTTCGGCTTTTTTACCCAGGTCGTGTAGTTTCTGCCAGCCCGCATACCGGATGGCCATATTCGGGCTTTGCAGTGCTTCAATCGCTCCACTGGTGGTGGTAACATCCACTTTCGGCATGGTGTACGGTGAATTCGGTGGGGAGACCCGATAGATACGCCCCCGATTCTGGTCACCGGCCTGGTGACCACCTACGCCGGGGTCGTACCAATCAGCAATAATCAGCGAACCATCGGGTGCTACGCAGACATCCGCCGGACGGAACCACTGGTCACGGGTACCTTCCAGTACGTTAACAATGCTGGCCGTATAGCCCGCGCCGTCTTTCTGTACCGGGTACGACCGCACCACGTTCGGACCAGCGTCGCAGTGAATGATTTGATTCTGAAATACCTGAGGTAATAACTTGCCTTCGTACACGATAATACCCGTTGGCGAACCGGCTCCGGTCTGAAGCAGGTTGGGCACCGCGCCGGGGTCGTTCAGGTGCCAGTGCCGACGGGGGATTTCGGGTTCCAGGTTATCCCGGTTGGCCTGCCAGCCCGCACCAGTCATTTCGTCCGTATACCCGTAGTTGCCATAGGGCATTACGTAGTTAATCCGAACACCTTTGTTACCATCGTCGTCATTGTCCGACTGCCAGAGGGTACCGTAGGAATCAACGGCTACTTCGTAATTATTCCGGAAATTCTGTGCCAGCAATTCCACATTCTTCCCGCCCGGATCGCAGCGGAATACCATTCCCTGCTTAAAATTCTGCTTGTTGATGGCTTTCCCGGTGGTGATATCGATAACGGGTTTCCCGTCTTTGTCAAGAAGTTGTTCGCCCGCGTTGCCAAAGTTGAAGTACCATTTTCCATCTGGGCCAAAAACAAAGGTGTGCATGCCGTGGTCGTGCTGCTCCCCACCAATACCCGTAAAGAGTAGTTCTTTTTTATCGGCTTTATCGTCGCCATCTTCGTCTGTCAATATCCACACATTCGGGCTGTCGGAAACGATGACTTTGTTACCCTGCACCCAGATTCCGAGGGGCGATTCGATGCTTGGATCCTGATAGAAAACTTTCGAGACATCGGCTTTGCCATCCCCATTCGTATCCTCCAGAATCACAATCCGGTCGCCTTCCTTATGCGTTGGATTACCCGTAATGGCCGGGCGGTAGTTGTAGGCTTCGCATACCCACACCCGCCCCCGTTCATCTACATCGATGTTCGTCGGATTAGTTAGCATGGGTTCGGCTGCAAACAGTGTCGCTTCCAGGCCCGGTGCTACGTTCAGACTGCCAACTGCATACTTGGGGTCATGCTTATCATCGTCATTTAACCGGGCAAACAGGCGGGTCAGGTAACCGTCCGATGCTGCGTTCAGGTTTCGATTCTGATAAGCTCCGATGAATACACTGCCGATAAAAAGACCAGCCGTAGAGAGGAAAAGGGCTCTCTGGAAAAAAGCAGTACGTTTATTCTTGAAAAAAGGAGTCATATTTTTTGCCGGTTGATAGTCGTATTTTATAAAAGATTTTCAAACAGTTACCTCTGTTGTAAAGTTAGTATAACACGTCTTTTTACCTGTCATATCTTGGATTTTTAATCATTTTTTTTCCTGTAATAATTCAAGTGTGATACCTTTTATGTACAATTGCATCGCCACATTGGCATTTCACCTAAACACTTAAACTCATGGGTTTTCTGTATTCGATTCTAATCGGCGGCATTGCAGGCTATCTCGCTAGTGTAATTATGGATAGCCATAATTCGGCTATCGTCAACATTTTGTTGGGCATCGTAGGCGGATTTGTCGGTGGTTTTATTGCCCGTAAACTGGGCAACGACCCCGATAACGACGGCTTGGTTATGAACCTGCTCATTGCAGTAGTTGGTGCTATTGTGCTCATCTTCATAGGGAGATTGTTCTAGATTGATTGTACAAAAAATCCCCCGTTGTGAAATTATGTTTCATAACGGGGGATTTTTTGTAGCCTTTTCACAAATTTTTCCGCTTTATTTCTTTCACGGCAAAATCCGCAGCCCGGGCCGTCATGGCCATGTAGGTAAGCGACGGATTAACGCACGCGGCCGATGTCATGCAGGCTCCATCCGTTACAAACACGTTTTTGGCTTCGTGTACCTGGTTGTGCGCGTTCAGTACCGACGTTTTGGGGTCGTGCCCCATGCGGGCGGTTCCCATCTCATGAATGGCCATGCCTAAGGCATATTGGTCATTGTGTCCTTTTACATTCTTCAGTCCCGCCGATTCCAGCATTTCGATGGCATCGTTCAGCATCTCGCTCCGCATTTTGTGTTCATTTTCGCGGATTTCGGCATCGAACACGACGATGGGCATGCCCCACTTATCTTTCTGGTTCGGGTCCAGATACATCCGATTTTCGTAGTAGGGGAGCACTTCGCCGAATCCGCCCAAACCCATTGTCCAGGGGCCGGGTTTGGTCAGCTCTTCCTTATAATCGGCTCCAAAACTCATTTCGGCCACGTTTCGCTGCCAGTTCTGCCGACTCCCACCACCCTGATAGCCAAAGCCACGCACGTAGTCGCGCTTGTCATTGCCAATATTCCGGTAACGGGGTACGTAAATACCGTTGGCCCGCCGACCAATGTAATACTTGTCCAGGTCGCCTTCCCAATCACCGGCCGCACCCACGCGCAGGTGGTGATCCATCAGGTTATGGCCCAACTGCCCCGAATCGTTACCAAACCCTGCCGGAAAGCGGTTAGAGGTCGAGTTCAGCATAATGGCCGTTGTACCCGCGGTGCTGGCACACATAAAAATGACGCGGGCGTAATATTCCTTGTTTTCGAGCGTAACGGAATCAACAATGCGTACGCCCGTTGCCTGTTTTTTATTCTCGTCGTACAAAATCTCCTTAACCACCGAGTCAGGCCGGAGGGTAAGACGACCGGTCTTTGCCGCCGGAGGCAATGTACAGGACTGGGTACTAAAATAAGCCCCATAGGGACAGCCGAGGGCACATTTGTTGCGGTATTGGCAGGAGGCACGGCCAACACCCATCTGCGCCTGAGCTGCTTTGGAGAGGTTTGCCGTGCGCCCAATGGTCATGTTTCGGCCCGGAAAATTCTTCTCGATGCGCTTACGGACCTCTTTTTCCACACAGAACATCTCCATCGGGGGCAGAAACTCACTGTCGGGCAGTTGGGGCAGATTGAGTTTTTCGCCCGAAACACCGGCGAATTTCTCCACATGCGAGTACCAGGGAGCTACGTCTTTGTAGCGAATGGGCCAATCAATAGCAATGCCTTCTTTAGCGTTGGCTTCAAAGTCAATGTCGCTGAACCGATACGACTGCCGCCCCCACGTGATGGACTTTCCCCCAACGATGTTGGGCCGATACCAGGAAAATGGCTTGTCTTCCCGATAGAAAGCGTCCTTATCCGCCATCCAGTACGATTCGTTGGTTTCGTTGACGGGCGTGTTCCGGTTTTTCTGCGGAAAAGCTTCCCGCTGCGCCATCGTTGACCGACCTGCATAGTTCAGCTCCCAGGGGTCTTTGGTGGCGGATTCATACCCCGTCACGTGTTCGAGGGCGTGGCCGCGTTCCAGCATCAGTACGCGGAGTCCTTTTTCCGTCAGCTCTTTGGCTGCCCAACCACCAGACACACCTGAACCAACCACGATGGCATCGAAGGTCTGGTCTTTTATGGAGTCTATAGTGAGGTTCATCGCTATTTTGTTGGGTGCTTACAGGTTTTTTCGCTTCATTTCTTTCACGGCAAAATCCGCAGCCCGGGCCGTCATGGCCATATAGGTAAGCGATGGGTTGACGCAGGAAGCCGATGTCATGAAAGCACCATCCGTAACGAAAACATTCTTGACGGCGTGAAGCTGGTTATTTGAGTTGACAACCGACGTTTTGGGGTCGTGCCCCATGCGGGCGGTTCCCATCTCGTGAATGGCCATGCCGAGGTAAGAACCACGGTCGTAAGCACGTACATTCTTCACGCCTGCCGACTCCAGCATTTCTTTCGCATCATTCAGCATGTCGACGCGCATCTTCTTCTCATTTTCCTTTAGTTCGGCGTTGAACACCACGAGCGGCATGCCCCACTTATCCTTCTCGTTTTTGTCGAGGTACATGTAGTTTTCATGGTAGGGGAGGGTTTCGCCGAATCCACCCAAACCCATTGTCCAGGGGCCGGGTTTGGTCAGTTCTTCCTTGTAATCGGCCCCAAAACTCATTTCGGCCACGTTGCGCTGCCAGCCCTGCCGACTGCCACCACCCTGATAGCCAAAGCCACGCACGTAGTCGCGCTTGTCGTTACCGATGTTCCGGTAACGGGGTACATAAATACCGTTGGCCCGACGACCAATGTAATATTTGTCCAAGTCGCCTTCCCACTCGCCGGCGGCACCAATACGGAAGTGGTGGTCCATCAGATTATGGCCTAACTCACCCGAATCGTTACCCAGTCCATTGGGGAAACGGCTGGAGGTTGAGTTCAGCATAAGGGCCGTTGAACCAAGCGCACTGCCGCACACGAAGATGATATTGGCAAAATACTCTTTACCCTGGAGGGTAACGGCATCGACTACATGTACGCCCGTAGCCTTCTGTTTGTTTTCGTCGTACTTGATTTCTGTCACCACCGAGTCGGGACGTAGCGTTAACCGACCGGTTTTTGCCGCCGGGGGCAGTGTGCAGGACTGGGTACTGAAATAGGCGCCGTAGGGGCAACCCAGCGAACATTTATTCCTGTACTGGCACGGAGCGCGGCCAACGCCCAGTTGGGCTTCACCGGCTTTAGACAGGTTAGCGACCCGCCCAATGGTCATATTCCGACCCGGGAAATTCTTTTCGATGCGCTTGCGGACCTCTTTCTCCACGCAGTACATCTCCATCGGGGGCAGAAACTCACTGTCGGGCAGTTGGGGCAGATTGAGTTTTTCGCCCGAAATACCAGCGAATTTTTCGACGTAGGAATACCAGGGGGCTACATCTTTGTAGCGAACTGGCCAGTCAACAGCGATACCTTCTTTGGCGTTGGCTTCAAAGTCAATATCGCTCATGCGATAGGATTGCCGTCCCCACATAATGGATTTTCCTCCAACAATATTTGGCCGGTACCAGTCGAACCGTTTCTCTTCTTTATAGAGCGAGTCGGTATCTTTCATCCAGTACGTTTCGGTCATTTCATTGTAGGGGTAATCGCGGGCCAGTTTCGGGTGCGTTTTTTTCTGCTCTTCCGTCAGGCGGCCGTTGTATTTTGTTTCCCAGGGGTCTTTGGTGGCGGATTCATACCCCGTCACGTGTTCGAGCTGGTGCCCTTTTTCCAGCATCAGTACCCGTAACCCTTTTTCGGTTAGTTCCTTGGCGGCCCAGCCACCCGTTATACCCGACCCGATGACAATGGCATCGTACGTCTGGTCTTTTATAGCGTCAATATTGAGGTTCATATTTTTTTAAGGAATGAGGAGTTGGGAGCGAGGAGTGAGAAGGCATACGGCTGATTTTTTGCCGCCGGACGGCTCCTCACTCCTTACTCCTCGCTCCTAATACTAACTATAACGCCCACGCCTTCTGGCCGGGTTTGATGGGCATGCAACCGTTAAACTGGCCCGGAACGGGTAGGTATTCGAGGGCTTTTGTGGCGCCAATTTCGGATGTGAAGTAGCCCGTAGTGGTTAACTCCTTCATGCGCAGGAAAAAGGGTTTATCGGCCGTCATGGTTTGTTTGACCATTTCGTTTTTCTGGGCCGTATCCAGTGTTGTAAATTCTTTACCAAATTTGGTTTTGCTATCGGCATCCAGTTTGGCCAGGCCGGCGTAGAATTTCTCCTGGTCCTCTTTCGGATAGCAGTCGCGCATGACCCGAACGATGAACTTCTCGACGCCGGCGGCTTTGGCGCCCGGTGTGCTGGTGGTTGGGATGATAATATCGGCTACCTCGGCCAGCAGGGCTTCCTGGCCGGGCGAAACGGACAGGCTGGGGCCAGTATTGGTAATGCGCCCCATGGCCCCGGCCAGGGTGGGTGCCGACAGAACGACGCCCATCATGAGGGCTGCCTGCTGGATGGCTTCTCTGCGTTTCATACGGTTATACAACTGAGTTTGATTTAAAAGGGTAATCAAGTATAAATATCCTCATCAACGATGAAAATATTGTTCCGGTATAGGCCATAGAACAGAAAAATATCATCCGGGGAGTGTACAGGGTAAAGCAACTAAACAGTAGGTAGTTACTGATAAAATCCGACTATCCAGTTGCTTTTGCGTTTTTATGCCGCATGTCCGTTACTGGTTATGCCAATGATTTCCGGGCACTCCGGTCAGGGTCGTTGGCCAATACAGAGGTATCATCCAGAATCATGGTTTCTCCGTTCTGGGTTGTATAAGGTTTCCAGGTAGGTAGGCCACCCCCGTTTGGATTGCCGTTCTTAACGAAATTCAGGAACGAACCGGCCATCTTTTCCGATAACGCTTTTGGGCGTTTGCCTCCGCCAGTATGCGTAAGCATCAGATCAGTATTGTAAAACCAAAAACAAATATCGTCGCAGTGGAAAGCGCGCATCCGACCATCAAACAGCGGTGGCTGCCAGCCAAACCAGGCCACGTACACGGGGGCTTTTTGTTGCGATACTTTCGCATCGGCGGTGGCAACAACATTCTTTCGGTTGGAAACAATCAGCGCCCACAACTCGATTGGGCGGGCTCTGGGGAAATTTCGGGCGTAGGCATCCACAATGTCGCTGGTTTTCTCGCCGAAGCGGGGTTTGATTTTTTCTTTCACTTCGGCCAGCGAAATGTTTTCCAGACTGGCATCGGTCCGGTCGGGATTCATCTCGTGAAAAGTAGAGCAGAGCATCAGTGGAATATCGGCCGAGAACTGATTGGGGTCTGTGAAGAAATTCCCTGCGTTCACATGGGTTCCGTCGGCCACGGGCGAAAAGCCACCCCGCTGAATACCCATCCGTTTGGCTTCGTCGGTCATTTTTCCGACGGCCCGATTGGCGATGTCGATGTATTCCCGCCACGGAATTTGCTGGAGTTTGTCAATTTCGCCGGGCTTCAGACCAGCCTCTTCCATAATCGTTAGCCCTAGTTTTTCGGCATAGGCCTTATCGGTGCCTGCCAGCGAACTGCCGCTGAGCGCAACCGCTTTATGGAACAACCCTTTAGCAGCGGGCATATTCATCAGGCTGGTCACTTTTGCTCCTCCCCCCGACTGACCAATGATGGTTACGTTGGTAGGGTCGCCCCCAAAATTGGCAATGTTATTTTTAACCCATTCGAGGGCCGCTACCATGTCCAGATTACCCACATTACCCGACGCGGCAAGCGGTCCATCCCCCTGGCCACCAGCCGCTTTCAGATGGCTATAGCCCAGGGCGCCGAGTCGGTGATTGAGTGAACAGAAAACGATGTTGCCCAGGCGGGAAAGATTTTCGCCATGATAGCCGTCCTGTTCAATCCCATTCCCATTGGTGAAACCACCTCCGTGAAGCCAGACGACAACCGGCCTTTTCTGCGTATCCAGTGCAGGCGTCCATATATTCAGTTTTAGACAGTCTTCCGAAACATCGTCATAGTTCCAATGGTCAACAAACGAAGCATACGGATTGGCGTATCGCTTTTCCATGATCTGGGGAGCGGAATTCCCCCACCAGAGAGCGGGACGAATATCGGTCCAGGCCAGGGGCTTTTTCGGGGGCATGAACCGATTCCTTCCCGATGTATCGGCTCCGTAGGGGATGCCTAAAAACTGGTGAATGCCCCGAAGAATAAACCCTCTGACCTTCCCGTATTCTGTGTTGGCCACTGCTATCGTGTCTCCCACAAACAGAATCTGCTCGTCGCCGACGGGCTTCGCTGACTTAGGCAGGTACGCACCAGCGGCAGTCGATGGGTGAGCGATTCCCAAACTGGCTACCCCAACGCCCATTGACTGTAGAAAATTTCGTCTTGACGGTTTCATCGTAAAATAGTTGTTAAAGGTTAAAGAAAAGCAGGCACGCTGTAATCAGCACCGGGTAGGAGAATTTCAAAAGCTTGCTTTAAAAGAGACACTAGAGGATATTTTACTATGCCCGATCAACAGATTTGTCCATGATAATCAGCCGGTCAGCATAAGGACGAAGTGATGAGGGAACAGGTTGTAAAACAATAAGCCCTGCCAACTTTCAGTTTGTGACAGGGCTTATTGGTTGTGATGAAATTTGGCTCAGTAGCTAACCGGCCACTAGTAGATCCTGATACCAGAAACCGGTGTCCCAGTTTTGAGCTGGTTCATCGCTATGGCAATCCGTGCCGCCCGATGGCGTGTAAGTGCGCCGGACAACCTCTCCTTTGGTAAAACTAATGGGAGACGAAAAAATAGGGCCATCATACACAAACGAGTGATACTCCCCGTTTTCGCCACAGGGGTCGACGGTGGTGGGCAGGTCTTTCAGTAAATCCAGGTCTAGCTCCCGACCAGCGAAGTCGGCGCTGAGGTGCTTTTCATTGATGCAGACGAGCACCGCCCGGAAACCCAGATCCACAAACTCGTGTATCAGTTCGGTGGTGTTACGTTGCCAGAGGGGAAACGAACCGATCAGGCCTGCCCGTAGTAGTTGCGTTTCGCGATACAGCCGCAGATCTTCCAGAAAAATATCTCCGAAAATGGAATGGGTAATGCCGATTGCTTCGACGTTTCGAAGCAATTCGTTCATGCGCTGGTCATACGTTTCCAGGCTCACATCGCCGGGTAAAGACAGTAGTTGCAGGGGCAGCCCGAGTCGCTGGGCCTGTGCTTCCAGCAGTCCCGTCCGAACGCCGTGCATACTCACGCGCCCGTGTTGTTCATTCACCGATGTCAGCAGATGGTGAATATGCCACTGGCCGGATTGTTGGGCTTGGTGTAGGGCCAGAGCGGAGTCTTTGCCTCCGCTCCAGTTCATAATGGCGCGTGGGGTGCTCATCTAAAGAAGAACCCGGACGGGGCTATTTCTACTTTTACCGAGTCAATGAGTGAGCCGTCGGGCTGGTAGCGGATCACGTAGCCAGCCTGGTCGTAGGTTGGAATAACGCTGCCGTAGATCTGTCTTGTTTTTGGGTCGATACCCAGTGCGCCACTAAAAGAACGGTTCAATACCTGCGTACCCGCTGCGGTGGTTGCTTCAATGGAAAACTGGGAGGTTTTACCGCTTAGCGTGTAGTAGAATGTCCTTTTGTCGGCACCAATAGCTATGGTACCGAGCGATGAAGCAAACGTCAGCCGTTGTTCAACAAGCCGGCTTTGTGGGTTAATTCTGACCATATCCTTACCGGCCCGAATCCAGAGTTTTCCGTTGGCATCAAGCGCAATTGGCTCGGGAGTACTACCCAAATTTATTTTTTCTTTCACCGCATCCGTGTTGGCATCAATAACCAGCAACGTTTTATCGCCACTATAGGCATTACTGCCCACGAATACCTCACTCCCAACCAGAACCATTCGTTCTACGCCTTTTACCGCCGGTATTTTTTTGCTGACGGTACCGGTATTCAAATCCACTACGGCAATGTAGCCGGGGTCTTTGTAGAACGTCCCGGCATTATAATCGCCCGAAACGTCCCAGCAGCTAACATACGCTTTGTTCGGACCAGCCTGGATAACCAGCCGTGGATTCTCGATGTCTGGTGCTTTCAGGGTGGCGCGGGACACAAACGTTCCTGCCTCTACAATTTCGACTTTGTCCTGCCCAACGGTACCGTTATCGACCAGAATTAAGCCTTTCCCGTTTACTTCGGTATAGTCCTGTACATTTCCTCCCTGCCCCGAACCACCGCTAACAGCAAGCGATGGATTGGCCTGTATGAATATATTGGTCGCCACTGTGCTACTGATACGGCTTATGTAGGACAGGCTACCATTGTTTTTCAGAAAAGCACCCTGATTGATAACGTAAACCCCGTCACCATAGGGCATTGGCTCTGGGTCGGAGGTTTTACAGTTCCACACGCTCAGGGCAACCAGCCCGATAGCCATTGATTTTTTCAATTGGTTGTTCATGAATTAATTAACGGAAGAAAAATTAACGATAAGATTGATAGATCCGTTTCGGCCCGGTAGGGCATTTTGTTTGACGCCCACCACGAGCGCATCGAACAGGTTATTGATGTTACCCTGCACCCGAACGGGGACCGGACCCAGTTTGGCACTGTGTTCAAGCAGCAGATTGACCAGTGTGTTTCCTTTCAGAAACTGACTATTATCGGCCGTAAAGTACCGGCGCGAGTTAGCCTGCGCCTGTACCGATAGCCGGGTTTTTCCCCGTTGCATCCATACGTTGGCAGTACCCGTGTGGATGGGTACATACGGCAGTTGCTTCCCCACAACGTCCTGTGCGTAGGCATCGTACACCCGCTCCTGCGATGAGCGGGTGTAGGCGTAACCCAGTCGGACACCCGCCTGCCACCGGTTTTGGGTATACACCAGCCCCGTATTGAATTCGAGTCCACGTGCTACCACCAGTTGTAGATTCTCGACGTGGTACTCTTTAGCCGGGTTCCAGTATGTCCAGTCATCGACCCGGTTGTGGTAAGCC
The DNA here is from genome assembly GCF_000374085.1 of Spirosoma spitsbergense DSM 19989. GTDB lineage: Bacteria > Bacteroidota > Bacteroidia > Cytophagales > Spirosomataceae > Spirosoma > Spirosoma spitsbergense. Next base: position 47,698 of record NZ_KB893546.1, read on the forward strand.
GTAAGCTCCGTTGTTAGGGCAAGATTATCCGACAATGTTGCTTTGGCAGCCAGGCCGGTTTCCATATTGACTCCGCTTTCGGGCTTGAGGTTGGGGTTGCCCAGTTCTATCCAATACCGTTCGTTCAGCGTCGGTACGCGATAATTTCGGCTAATCGACCCTTTGGCCGTCAGCGTAAAATGACTTCCCTGAATCAACTGATATTCGGCCCCGAACGAAGGGGTAATGGGTGGATTGAAACGCGTAACGAAAGCCTGACGAATATTGGCCGATAACAGCCACCGGGGCGTCCGGTAGCGCATCAGCGCGTACAAATCTTCCCGGTCTTCCTGAATCAGCTGGCCTCCGTAACCATCCGTTCGGGTGCGGTAGTGCGACCACTCGCCCCCAATCCGGAGATTCAACTGGCGCGATGGTGTAGAAACTAGGGTAAATTCACGTTCGGCCCGACTGATTAATCGCTCGGTTTCGGTGTGGCTGGGCGCATTGAAATCACTTTTAGCGTAATCCAGCACATCCCGAATCCAGCCGAGCCGAATAGTCAGGTTGTTGACTTCGTACGTTGCCAGCAACCTTGCCGACTGCGTTCGGGTACGCTCGCGGGCGATGGTATCGAGTGGGGTGATGATGAGGTCATTGTCCGAGAGCCACGCATTGACGGAAAACTGTTTGCCGCTTTTATGCAGAAAGTATAGGTCCTGGACGAAACCGCGCTGGGCGGTGGTGGATGGTTCCAGAAAATAGCGCTGGCGTTCGGTGTAAGGGTATATGTTGTTGAACTTGTTTCGGTACGCAAACGTCTTGCCCGACAGTTTCCAGTTTTGACCCAGTGATGTCGCGTATCGAATACCGGCCTGCGATTGGTTATTTTGAAACGAGGCAAACTGCTGCCCCAGGGTTACGCTGAATGTACGCTGCCAGTCGGCATTACTTCCCAGCAGTATACTCCCACCCACGGCGCCCGACCCAACCACGCTGGCCGAAGAGCCGTATTGCACCGCCAGCCGGTCGAAACCCGCCACGGGTAAGGTCGAAAAATCTGTCAGGCCGAGGTTGGGCTGGTTGATATTAATGCCATTCCAGAGTACCGCCGTATGGTTGGCCGAGGTGCCCCGAAAGGCGACCGTAGCCAACTGACCGGGGCCGTAATTCTTGAAAGCGATGGGTGTGTTGAGTGCCAGTAAATCGATCAGCGAACCAAATTGGAACTGGCGAAGCGTTATCGAGTCAACGTGCTGGATTTTCTGCCCGGCCAGGAATCGTTCGGGTGCGATGGCCCGCACCGTCACGGCTGATAGTGATACACCGGTGCTTTTTTGCGCCAGACCGGACGAATCGACCTGCGCAAAACAATTCCCCTGACTAAGGATGAAGCCAGAAAAAAGCCCTAAAACCCACCAGCGAAGGGTTTGCTTTTTCACAATGAACGTATAAAAAAGTTTGTGCACTACCGACAGTTCAAATTGCCGAAACATCGGACTGCCGAACTATCGGACTATCAGCACGCGGTTGGGGTGTTTCCTCCGAACACCGGAACAACGAATGGTTGTCGGCAGGTCTCCTGGCTCGTCTCATCGGTTCGGGCCTTCCCGTGCTGATTGTAAGCACAGTGACCATGTAGGTTGAACGGATTGGGTAAGAGACTTACAGTTGCGGGGACAGCGCTGGCGTCACACCAACTTCCCTTTTAAGCCTTGAAAGTCGCTATGATACGACATCAGGCACCGAAAACTCAGGGCAAAAGTAACGGAAATTTTGGAAATAGTGATGCCCGCTGCCATTCGGTCGCCTGATAACTCGACTAGCTAGTGCTATTGTCATTCTTGTTGGTTTGTCGGGGGAGGTTGCTTTCCGGTCGTAACCGTCTCTTTCGAAATGGCTTGGTGCCAAATTCGTATATTTGACCCGTGAACCGACGTATTCGCCCCAACGATCTCGAAAGCCCGCCCTGCAAAGAATTGATTCAGACACTAACCGTGCAATGGGTTCGTGCTGAATTACCAGTCCGGGGACTGACGTACGCTGACTATACAATGGCCATCCGTACGCTGCTCCTGACGACGCAGGACCCGGACCGGACAACGGCTATTGTTCAGGCCGTTCTTGCTCAGGCCGTTGATCTACAGAAAACGGCGGAATGGGTGGAAGAGGAACTCAAGTTCGAAGGCATGATCGAAGGGGCTGACCGGATTGATTTTCTCCGGTTTGAACTGGAGCAGGCCGAGTCAGTTGATGATGCGATGCTCGATCAATACAACGAACGTATCAGTCGCTTTGCCGAGCGATATAGCTAGTGGATGCCTGGTACGGCGCGATTCTTTCAGAACAATAGACCCATTTTTACCCCACCCCAGCGGTGCGACAGGCCCGTTTCAAATTCGCGGCTTAGCGCTGACTGGTAGTATTCCAGGTACAACTTTTTGTACGTGAACACCGCGCCAATGTTCGTCTGGAGCGTAGTACGCGTCAGATGGTCGGTCGGAATCACGTATGGACTACTTCGATTGAACAGGCCGCCCTGCAGGGTAGCATCGTAGCCCACCAAACTGATCATGGGCTGGGCATAAACATACAGTTGCCACGGTAACCGACGGCGGTTCGGAGCAGGGCCAAACGGAGAATCGAATTGCCCTGTCATTACCACAATACCCCCTTGCAACCTATCCGAGAACGTACCAGCCTGGGCCTGCCCCATAGCACTTACCGACAGTGCATGACGATAGGCATAAACTTGTTTTTCGTAACTGAGGGTATAATTCAGGATAACGTCATTCCGGATCTGATACTGCCAGCCGTGCGGTTCAACCCCGTTTGTGAGCCGATGAAGGGCTGTCTGGATTTCGCTTCCCAGGGCAACCGGCCCCACCATACCCGTACTCAACACCGACGACACCCTGGCCCGGCGCAGCGTATCGGTCGATACACTGAATGATTTGAGCACCATACAAGCCGCAAATGGTCGGTTACCCACCAAAATAGTGTTGCTCCGAATTGACGTTGGCGTAAATCCCAAATGCTCAAAGGCCAGTCCGTACGGTGTCTGACTACCTTTTACGTTGGGAAGCAATCGGGTAAGTGGGTTTTTTCGAAGAGCCGGATGAACGACTTCAATAGTGTACCCCTGGGTGTAGTAGTAATCGGTGCCAGTGAAAAGGTCGTTGTCGTAATGCAGGCGAATAGACTTATCCGATCCCGTTTGCCGGAACGAGGCTGTATTGTCGATGCGTTGTGCTATACCCAGGAGGGGAACTAACCACGCCGAAAGGGCCAGATAGGTTTTAATAGTTTGCATGATAAACCAGTTGCCAACTTTGACAAAGCTGATCGTATAGTTTCCTGGCTAACCGCGTTACCAGCTTTGTCAAAGATTTATTTCTGATTAATCAAAACCCGTCGGCTTTTATTTCCTTTTCGGTAATGGTACCGTACTTTTTGACTTTGTCCCGAATGGTATCTGCTTTGCCAACGAGTACAAACTGAAGGTTGTTTTTCGGAAAATACTGGTCGATAATCTGGCGGGTTTTAGCGACCGTAATACCGTCAACATTCTTCTGGAAATTATTGATGAACGATTCATCGAACCCTAAACTGAACATATCCGTCAGTAGACCTGCCAGTTCGCTGGCCGACTCGTAGCGAGGGGGAAAATCGGCTTTTACGTAGTTTTTAGCCGATGTAAGGGCTTTTTCGTCGATGCCCGTTCGGTGCAAACTATCCAGCACCTGTACAGCCATGTCGATGGCTTCAGTGGTGGTGCTCACTTTGGTGAAGGTTGAAATCGCAAACGTACCACTTTTGCGAAGCGTGCTAAATCGACTTCCCGCGCCATACGTCAGGCCTGAATTGACCCGCAGGGCATCATTTAGCCACGACGTAAAGCGTCCGCCCAGAATGGTGTTGACCACCGTGACGGGAATAAAATCGGGGTTACTCTGCGTGATGCCTTTGCCGCCAATAAGGAAGGTGGTTTCGCGGGCATCATCCTTATTCACCAGCAGTACCCGGCTTTTGTCGAACGCAACCGTTGGCTCCGAAATAGCGGGCGAGGTGGCAGCTGCCGTTTTCCAGCTTCCGAACAGGTCCGTAATGCGTTTTTTCATAGCGGCCGTATCGAAGTCACCCACGATGGCAATGGCGGCCCGATCGGTGGTGTAGTTTTTCTGGTAAAACTGCCGGGCATCGGCCGCCGTAATAGCTGATACGGCCGTTGGGGTACCGGTGATGGGATTGGCATATGGATGGCCCTCGAACAGAAACTTGTTGAAATACGAATTAATTACGTTCCTGGGGCTTTCCTTCTGCTGCGTTAACTGGAGCAGTTGCCGCTGCTTATACTTGTCAAATTCAGCCTGGTTGAAGGTGGGTTTAGTCAGTACATCCTGGATAATGCCGAACAGTAAATCGGCATCTTTTACGGCAAACGAAGCGGTTAGTTTTGCCGTTTCTTTGCCCGCGTAGGTATCAAGGCTGGCACCCACATACTCCACTTTTTCTTCCAGTTGCGCCTTCGTGTACGTTGCACTCCCGAACAACAGCGCTTCGGCAGTCATGTTGCCCAATCCGTAGCGATTCCCATCCTGCACGGCGCCTGCATCGAACACCGCCGACACGTTGATGAGCGGTACCTCATGCTGTTCCATCAGGTAGACGGTTAGCCCATTCTTAAGTTTGAACTTCTGGAAAGGGGGCAGTTTGAACGTTTGCGCCCAGGAAGCACCTGTGAGCAACAGGGCTAGAATAATTAGGGGTATCTGTTTCATGAAGTTTTTTTGTCATCCCGACGCAGGAGGGATCTTGAATTATCCTAACACTTGAGATCCCTCCTGCGTCGGGATGCAAAAATCGCTTAGAATGTAAGTCCTGAAAAGACGTAATAGTCCCGAATTGGAATCAGTTGTTTTTTGATGGATTGGTTTTCGGTTCGGGCAGCAGGTAGCCTACGGTACGATTTCGGCTGGTCAGGTACGTTTTCGCCACCCGCTGAATATCCTCTTTCGTTACCTTATTATAGAGGGCCGGTGCCTCGTATAACTTTTTGTAATCGCCGAAAAACAGTTCGTACGTACCCAGCGAGTTCGCCTTACCGTTGATGCTTTCCATCGTCCGGTAAAACTCCATCAGCTTCTGATTTTTTAGCTTTTGGAGTTCGGTATCGGTAATTCCTTCAGTTATAATCCGGTCAATCTGATACTCGATCGAATGTTCCAGTTTTTCGGCCGAAATACCATTGGCGGCAATACCATAAATGGTAAACAGGCCTGGGTCGAACGATAGCTCTACGTTGGTAAACACCCGCGATGCCAGGGTTGAATCCAGTACCAGCGACTTCACCAGACGGGAGGAATTACCCGAGCTCAGCACCCCACTCAGCAAATCAAGTGCGTAGTAATCCGGATGACGGGTAGCCGGTATGTGATAAGCCAGCAGAATATTCGGGGTGGCAATGTCCTTGTAGGTGGTTGCCCGGCGTTCGCCATTTTGCGGGGGTTCTACCGTGCGCAGACTGTCGGGTAATTTCTGAGCCGGAATGGGTTCCAGGTATTGTTCAGCCAGTTTTTTTACCTGGGCAGGCGTCACATCGCCCACCACAACGGCCACCGCGTTGTTGGGGGAGTAATACGTTTTGAAGTATTTTTCGAGGTCGGCCTGAGTCCAGCGTTTGATGTCGGATTCGAACCCAATGACCGGAAACATGTATGGGTGCTCAACGAAGGCCGTTGCGCCAACCAGCTCACTCAGCACCCGGTAGTTACTGTTTTCCAAACCGGTACTCCGCTCCGATAAGACGACACCACGTTCACTCTCCACCATGCTGGAATCAATGGCGAGGTCGCGGATACGGTCGGCTTCGAGGTCGAATATCGTTTCGAGGGCACCGCTCTGAAACCAGTCTGTATAAACGGTTGTGTTTTCGGTGGTATAGGCATTGTTCGAGCCGCCATTAGCCTCCATGGTACGGTCGAATTGTTTGGGACCGTATTTTTTCGCCCCATTGAACATCATGTGCTCAAAAAAGTGAGATAGCCCCGTAATGCCGTGTACTTCGTTGCGGGAACCCACCTTCCAGAACGTATAGAAATTGGCATTGGGAATCGAATGGTCTTCAAGAACCATGAATTTCATGCCGTTTTTGAGCGTGAAGGTCTGAACATCTTCCGCTTTGGGCTTATTCTGTGCCAGTGCCACACTCAGGGTGGTACTTAATACGACCAATAACCCGATTCGTATCTTCATGAGATTAGTTTGTCTGAAAACGTTAAAAATAGTAGCGAGCGGGCATATTACCATAAACCGGCTGCGTAGGTTTGCAGAAAGACACATTACCTGACCATTATGAATCAGTCTCTCTGGTCGCTAAGCGGCCAACGCGCCCTCGTAACGGGTGGCACAAAAGGCATCGGCGAAGCCATCGTTCGTCAGTTTCTTGACCTCGGCGCGTCGGTATTTATCGTTGCGCGTGATAACGCGCTGCTTCAACAGCAGCTTACCGATTACCGGCATCAGGGGCACGATGTGGGGGGGATTGCCGCAGATGTAAGCCAGCCAGGTGCGGCTAGTGCTATCATTGCGGCCCTCTACCAAACGGGTGATACGCTGGATATTCTGGTCAATAATGCCGGAACGAACATTCGGAAACCTACGGTGGATTATAGTCCGGCTGACTATGACCACGTACTGAATACTAATATGCGCTCGGCTTATGAACTGACCCAGGCGGCTTACCCATTGCTCAAATCGTCGGGAATGGGCAGAATTGTGATGGTGTCGTCAGTGTCCGGGCTGGCGCATACCAGCAGCGGGTCGCTGTACGGTATGACCAAAGCGGCCATGCTGCAATTGACGCGTAACCTCGCCGTGGAGTGGGCTGCGGATGGCATTCGGGTGAATGCGGTAGCTCCCTGGTACATCAATACCCCCCTGGCAACACCCGTACTCACTAACCCCGAAAAACTGGCGGGTATTCTGAAACGCACGCCCATGAACCGGGTGGGCGAACCGGAAGAAGTCGCTTCGGTCGTTTCGTTCCTGTGCATGCCCGCATCGGGCTATGTGACGGGGCAGACCATTTCGGTGGACGGCGGGCTGATGGCCTGGGCGTATTGACATTGATATTGTCATTCGCTTCGCAGTCATTAATCGTCATTCATTATCATTCGTGGTGCCAAATTCTGCCTATAAATGATAACCGATAACCGCGAAGCGAATGACAATGAATGACCACCAATGACTCTTTATACACCCGCGACCATCGCTTTCATTTTTGCCATGGCCGTATTGGCTACGATCTGCGCATCCTGGGCGTAGTATTTCTTGTTGAACACTTCCAGCGACAGTACGATGGGTTTATCGGTGCGCTTGATGAGTTTCAGGGTTTCCTTGAGGGGCGCAATACCATCGCCGGGATATACCCGGTCGGCATCGGTGATTTTCTCCTGAGTGAAGTCGGCGGTGTAGTCGTTTACGTGAAATACCTCGATAGCGGGCTTGCCGACCAGGGGCAGCATCGTATTGCCGGAGCCGCCTTTGTAGAGGTGATAGATATCCAGTAGTACCCGTGCAGAAGGGTGGCCGCTTTCAATAGCTACAAACATCACTTCGCCCAAGCGGTTCAGGTTAGGCGAAAAACCCCACAGTTCCAGCTGTGGTACCACGCCCGTTTTGTCGCCAATGTCCAGAACAGCCCGGTACCGTTCGGCGGCTTTGTACAGATCTATTTTAGGGCTCCCCGGCGATTGGGCACCGATAGGGGGGGTGGCAACCCGTTTGCAGCCAATTTGGGCTAGCTGGTCCATTTCCCGCTTCATTTGCTCAAGTCCTTTAGCACGGGTGGCTTCGTCATCCACAATCCAGGGCGCAAACCCAATGGCGTTCTCTACGGTAATGCCCAGATCACTCAATCGCTTACGCGCTTCGGGCAGTGTGCCCCCACTGGCCAGATAGGTTTGTAAGGTTTCGATCCAGATTTCAACGGCTTTAAACCCTGCTTTAGCCGCAGTTTCCAGTTCTTTTACAAAGCCCAGCTTGTGCCCCCGAATGGTACTCATGTTCAGGGAGAGGGTGAATGGCGACTGAGCCGCAGGGGCAGTTGATACCGTTTCGGCGGTTGCTGAAGTGGGAGCCAGGGTTGCGCCGGCGGAGGCTGTTAACAGAGCCAGCGTTTGGCGACGGGTTACGGATGGTGACATGAACGAAGTAGGATTCAGGCGTTTTTTGACTACTACAGTAAACGAGCAATGCGTGTAAACCTACTGCTTGTTGGTACTTCACCAACACAATTTCAACGTGAAAACAATGGCCTGGAATTTAATTGTAATTTACCTCTGTCAATCAATAGGTTGATTTTCAGGTCAATGGTGTTGAGGGATGGATGATTCCAGTTTAACAGCTTCATGGGCATGAACAAGGCGCTGCTAATCACTTCACCCCCGCCCTGCCCGATGAAGAAGTGTATGGAAGCTTTCGTCTGTAAATACCAACAACGTCAGTTTGCGGAGGATGATCCCGTCAGAACACGGTTGATCGGACGGCTTTTGTGGAAGGTGAAACGGAGCGCATGGCCCGCATAATCGATATTTCCCTGCTGGCAGAACAGGTTCGGGGTCAGACGGTTTGGGAAAAAACAGGCCGGGCAGATGAGCAGGGTTGGTGCATGGACGGGTCGATGGCCATGCAGATTGTACGCAGAAAGGGGCGACCCGCCGGACGAATCCATAGCGCCGTGTCGTCGTAGTCAATCAGGCCATCGGCAGCCAGTTCGTTCAGGCGCGGTTCCAGCATGTCCCAGGTCGGCTCACTCCAGTCGGTAGGCTTCCAGGAGGTACGAAAACGGCACATCAGGTTCAGAATCTGCCCCCGTATAAACTGGTCTTCTGCCGTAAGCAGGTGTCCGCGCAGGAGTGGTAGCTGACCGCTTTGCACGATTCGGAGATAGGTCGCTATTTCTTTTATGTTCTGCGAAAAAGCCGCGCCTGTGTCGCCAATGGCCGATGCGCCCAACCCAATCAGCAGCGTGGTTTGCCGGGTGGTATAGCCCATAAAGTTACGGTGCAGCGTACCGGCCTGCATAGCCTGGTGGAGTGGGTCGTGGGCCAGCGCGAAGTGATCCATGCCAATCTCGGTGTACCCGGCTCGTTCGAGCTGGTCACGGCCCGTTTCGTAGAGCAACCGTTTCTGTATGCCAGAAGGCAGGTCACTCTCGTCAAAACTGCGCTGCCCCGTTCCTTTTAGCCAAGGTACGTGGGCGTATGCGTAGTACGCAATCCGGTCGGGTCGCAGTGCCAGTGTCTGCCCGATGGTGTGGCGCACCGAGCCGGGCGTTTGCCGGGGCAGACCAAATATCAGGTCATGGCAGATGGAGGTGTAGCCGATGGCCCGGGCCTGCTCCGTCACGCGCCGGACATTCGCAAAGGGCTGAACCCGGTGAATGGCCTGCTGCACCACCGGGTCGTAATCCTGTACCCCAAAACTTACCCGCCGAAAGCCGAAGTTGTACAATGTTTGCAGGTGTTCGGGCGTGGTGTTATTGGGGTGACCTTCCCAGCCGTAGTCGGGCTGATCTGTTGGGTCGGCGTAGCGAAACAGGCCCGTTAACAACCGCCGAAGTTCATGGGGTGAAAAGAAACTCGGTGTACCGCCCCCGAGGTGTAGTTCGGCAATCCGGGGTCGTTCCGGTCCGTGCTGTTGGGCAATTAACTCAATATACAGTTGCCATTCAGTCAGTAGCGCGTCGATGTAGGATCTTTCCACATCGTGATTGCGGGTAATGTGTTTATGACAGGCGCAGAAGGTGCATAAACTATCACAGTAAGGCAGGTGAATGTACAGGCTGATTCCCTGGCGGGCGTTGGTGTCGGCAAAGGTCGTGATGAGTCGCTGCTGCCATTCGTGGTAGCAAAAGTTATCCGTGTTCCAGAACGGGACGGTGGGATAACTGGTATAGCGCGGTCCGGCTATAGTGTATTTGGCAATCAGGGAAGGGCTCATACAGATACGCGCAGTAACGAATCGATGCCTGCAAAAATCGTCCGGTTTGTTGGGGTAGTTACCCATCAGCATCAGGTCGATAGCTGATGTATGTCAGCACCTGTCCGACAAAATCCGGCCACTTTTGGGGAAATCATTCCAACTATGGCTCCCGTCTCTGCCCCTGCCGAAACCCTTGCTACTACCACGCCCTGTTACCACTGCGGAACGCTCTGTTTGCCCGGTGCTGACCCCGTGCTTTTTCAGGGTAAATCTTTTTGCTGCACCGGCTGCCGGGAGGTGTACGCGCTGCTCAGCGAACATCAGCTTTGCCAATACTACACCTTAAATCCTGCACCGGGCACATTGGTCGAACCAGCCTCCGGCACCACGCCCCAACTTGACCGGCTGGCTTATCTGGACCATGCCGACGTGATTGCCCAGTTGCTCGATTTTAAGGGCGAACATGTGGCGCACGTTACTTTTTTTGTGCCCGCCATTCACTGCTCATCCTGTTTGTGGCTGCTCGAACACTTTTACCGGCTCGAACCGGGCATTACCCAGACCCGCGTCGATTTCCTTAAAAAGCAGGTGCATCTGGTTTATGACCCGGCGCAGGTGTCACTGCGGCAGGTGGTCGAGCGGCTCACCTCGCTGGGCTACGAACCGCTCATCAGTCTAAATGATGTGGTGAAAGAAGGCGCTAAGCCTGCGTATCGCTCTCTGCTGTACCGACTGGCGGTGGCGGGGTTCTGCGCGGGTAATGTCATGCTGTTCAGCTTTCCCGACTACCTCGGTCTCGATGATCCGAACTTTAAACACCTCTTCGGGCTGCTCAACCTGCTCCTGGCCACGCCCGTCGTATTTTATTCGGGTTCGGGCTATTTTACGTCGGTCTGGAAAAGCCTGCGCCGGGGCCAGATCAACATCGATGTACCTATTCTGCTGGGTATTTTAGTAGCTTATTTCCGGGGAACCTACGAGGTGCTGGCGCTGGGTGGGGCGGGGTATTTCGACTCTGTTACGGGTCTGGTTTTCTTTTTGCTGTGTGGTAAATGGTTTCAGCAGCGCACCTACGATTTTCTATCGTTCGAGCGCGACTATAAATCCTATTTCCCACTGGCCGTGTCGCGACTGACGGGCGGTAGTGAGGGGGAACAGGACGCACCAGTCCCGGTAGCTGATCTCAGAAAAGGCGACCGTATTCGGGTGCGGCACGGTGAGCTGATTCCTGCCGACGGGCTGCTGTACCGGGGAACGGGCCTGATCGACTATTCGTTTGTAACGGGCGAGTCGGAGCCGGAACCCAAAACGACGGGGGCGTTACTTTACGCGGGCGGGCGACAAACTGGCGGCAGCATCGACCTCGAACTCGTCCGAAACATGTCGCAGAGCTACCTCACTCAACTCTGGAACAACGAAGCGTTTAGCCCGGAAAAAGCCAATTTAACCAAAAGCTTTGCCGATGCCGTGGGGACGTATTTTACCGTCAGCGTGCTGATTATAGCTACCCTCGTGGGTTCGTACTGGTATGGCTGGATGGAGCAACCCGGTACGGCGGTCAATGCCTTTACGGCTATTCTGATCGTGGCCTGCCCCTGCGTGTTGTCATTGTCGTATCCGGTAGCTCTGGGTCATGGGCTTCGGCTGCTGGGCAAACGGGGCCTGTATCTCAAAAATGCCGATGTGATCGAACAACTAACACACTGCGACACCGTTGTTTTCGATAAAACCGGTACACTGACCCAGGGAACGGGCGAACCGGAACACCTAACCAGAGCGAATCGGGGCACCGATCCGCAACAACCTAAAACGAAAAGACAGGCGAATACGGGGGGCGTTGCCGAAGTATTCTCGCCCCCTCTGACTGATTTCGAGCGGGCCATGATCCGGTCGCTGGTCGTACAGTCGGCGCACCCGCTTAGCCGACGGCTGGCGCAGTCGCTGGGCGATTGTCCACCCGTTCTGACGGAAGAGATTACCGAATTGCCCGGGCAGGGGCTGGTAGGCCTGGTCGACGACCGGATCGTAAAAGTAGGGAGTGCCGGGTTTACCGATGCCCCCACCGGACAAACTGACTCGTCGGTGGTACACGTCCGTATCGAGGGGGGCTACCGGGGGTATTTCCAGCTGGCTTCCCAACTCCGGTCCGGCCTAACCACGATGCTCACGGCCCTTAACCGGAGTAACCTCAACCTGTATCTGCTGTCGGGCGACACCGATTCCGCCCGCGCTGACTTACGACCCTGGTTTGCCGATTCGGCGATGCAGTTCGGGTGCAGCCCCGATGATAAGCTTCGCTTTATCCGGGCCTTGCAGGAGCGTGGCCACCGGGTGCTGATGGTGGGCGACGGGCTGAATGATGCCGGTGCGCTCAAACAGGCCGACGTGGGCATTGCCGTCACGGATAATACCCTCCGGTTCACACCCGCGAGTGATGCCATTCTGGAGAGCGATTCGCTACCGCAACTACCCGAATTTCTGCGGTATAGCCGTTTTGGTCTGCGCCTGATCCGGGTTAGTTTCGGCGTATCGCTCCTATATAATGTGGTGGGATTATCGTTTGCGGCAGCGGGGCACCTCTCGCCCATCGTAGCCGCCGTACTGATGCCGCTCAGTTCAGCCACGATGGTGCTGATTGCTACGGTGGGGATGCGGTGGGGGGAAGGGCGTTTTTCAACCGACGCTACGCTGTCCGGACCCATACGGGGCACGGACTAACTCTGTATTGATATCGGGGTTACATGTACGCTTCGTCGCGGCCGGTGCGGAGCCGGATAACGCCCACCTTATCGAGCAACCGGATGAGCGGGTAGGCCGGGTCGAATTCGTGCCAGCGGAACCCGCCGAAGTTGGCCCGCCCGCCAAATTTATGGTGATTGTTGTGGTACGATTCGCCCATCATCAAAAAATCGAACGGCAGTAGGTTTCTGGCCGTATCGTTCACCGCAAAGTTAGTGTAGCCGTAGCGGTGGGCATACCAGTTGATAATCGCTCCGTGTACCGGTCCCATCAAAAAATGCACCGGCAGGAGCAGAAAAAACCAGAATGAGGGCGCAAAAGCAACGTAGATAAGCGTGTAGGCCACCATCCAGCCCAGCCGCACCAGCCATCGGTCGCCGAGCCGTTCCATAAACCGCCAGTTGGGAACGCCTTTTTTGAAGCGGGCGGCAATCTGGTCACGGTTGTTGAGGATGTCGTTGTAATAAATCCTGGTTTTCCACATCATGTCGAACAGGTTTTTGGAAAATTCCGGCGAGTGCGGGTCGGCTTCGGTGTCGGCGTGAGCGTGGTGGAGCCGGTGCATGATGCCGTAGGCACGTGGACTCAAAAAAGACGATCCCTGCGTAATGAACGTGAGGGTGTAGAAAAATTTTTCCCAGCGCGGACTCATCGTGAACATCTGGTGGGCCGCGTAGCGGTGGAGAAAAAACGTCTGCATCAGCACCGATGTGTACCAGTGCGCGGCAAAAAAAGCGATAATAAGCATGAAAACGGAGACGGTGAGTAACAAGGTATAAATCTTCTTCAAATCAAATTCAGCCCCATCAATTCGCTGAGTACGGCCTGGCAGCGATCCTGAACGCCAGAACATTCAGTGGCTAAATCGGTGATGGGATCATGCTTCCCTGTTCTGGCGACGAAATGGGTATCGGGGCAGGGTTGGGGCGGCTGGGGCAGGGAGCAAAGCCCCCCGCTACAGACTACTTCGCTGCGAAGCTGATAGATGCGGGTCTTAAGCTGCTGCAACTGGCCCGATAAGGCGGTGAGCCGGGCCGGATTCCGGGGCGTGGCGGGGTCGGTCAGGTCGGTCAGGAGCGATAGTAACTGATCGACTTCGCCTTCGCTGGCGAGGAGGGTACCGGCCCAGCGCAGATGAAGCTGACGGCAGGTATACAGGGTATCGAATGAATGGGTCATCGTCGTTGCGTTAATGGACGGACAATATTCCCCCGGCGTTGGTAGCCTTATCCTGACGCGCAGCAGATGTCGGGCTGATTCTGGTCAGCCAGGGGGCTGTACCTGACCGTAATCAGGCGGGCACCTGACCTGTCTCATCCCGCCCGGGGCGGGTGTCTGGTATGTTTGCATCAGGTACTTATACGCCCTTACTCATGCACGTACTATTCTTTATGATCGGAATTAGTCTGACAATGGCCCTGGGGTTTCTGGCGGCGTTTGTGTGGTCGCTCCGTACCGGTCAGCAGGATGATTTATATACGCCCTCGCTGCGCATACTGACCGATGACGAACCGCTGTCCAATCCATCGCTCACCGAAACAAACCCGACCGTTTCCAAGTCATGAACGCATCCATCGAATTACCGCCCCTCACCGTCCGCCACCCGCAATCCGTTAGCCCCGACCGCTTTGCCTACGACAACCGCACTGTCCGCGACTTCGCCATTGCCACCATCATCTGGGGTATCATCGGAATGGTCGTGGGCCTGCTTGCCGCTACCCAGTTGTTTTACCCGGCCGCTAACCTGGGTAGCCAGTACACTACCTTCGGACGCATCCGGCCCCTGCACACCAACGCCGTTATTTTTGCCTTCGTGGGGAACGCCATTTTTATGGGTGTGTATTACTCACTCCAGCGGCTCTGCAAAGCCCGCATGTATTCGGACATGCTCAGCAAAATCCATTTTTGGGGCTGGCAACTCATTATCCTTTCGGCAGTAGCTACGCTGCCGCTGGGGATGACGAGCTCTAAAGAATATGCCGAACTCGAATGGCCCATCGACATCGCCATTACGCTGATCTGGGTTGTGTTTGGCATCAACATGTTCGGTACCATCATCAAACGGCGCGAACGGCACCTGTATGTGGCCATCTGGTTCTACATTGCCACTTTCGTAACGGTTGCCGTGCTGCACATTGTCAACTCGATGGCCGTGCCGGTCAGCTTTCTTAAAAGCTATTCGCTCTACGCCGGGGTGCAGGACGCGCTGGTGCAATGGTGGTACGGTCACAATGCGGTGGCGTTTTTTCTAACCACGCCCTATCTGGGCATGATGTACTATTTTCTGCCTAAAATGGCCAATCGACCTATCTACTCCTATAAACTGTCGATTCTGCACTTCTGGGCCCTGATTTTCATCTACATCTGGGCCGGACCGCACCACCTGCTCTACAGTTCGCTGCCCGACTGGGCGCAGTCGCTGGGCGTGGTGTTTTCCATCATGCTCATTGCACCTTCGTGGGGCGGCATGATCAACGGCCTGCTCACCCTGCGCGGAGCCTGGGACAAAGTGCGGGAAGATGCCATTCTGAAGTTTATGGTCGTGGGCCTGACTGCCTACGGTATGGCCACCTTCGAGGGGCCACTGCTCTCGCTCAAAAACGTGAACGGCATTGCTCACTTCACCGACTGGATTGTAGCGCACGTCCATGTAGGTGCCTTGGGCTGGAATGGCTTCCTGACCTTTGCCATGCTATACTGGCTCATCCCGAAGATGTACCATACGCCCCTGTTCTCAAAAAAACTACTCAATGCGCACTTCTGGATTGGTACGCTCGGCATTCTGTTCTACGCCATTCCGATGTACATATCGGGCTTCACGCAGGGGATGATGTGGAAAGAGTTCACGCCGGAGGGGACTCTGCGCTACAGCAATTTTCTCGAAACCACGCTGCGGTTGCTGCCCATGCACCGGATGCGCGCCATTGGTGGCGTACTGTATCTGGCCGGGGCCATTATGATGGCGTATAACCTCTTCAAAACCATGGCGGCCGGGACGCTCATGGCCAACGAACCCGCCGAGGCCATGCCGCTTACCAAAGCCTACACGCCCACGGGCAACGATACCTACTGGCACCGCTGGATTGAGCGGAAGCCCATTCCACTGCTTGTGGCTTCGCTGATAGTCATTCTGATTGGAACAGTTATCGAGATGGTACCCACGTTCATGGTCGAGAGCAACGTACCGACCATTGCTGCCGTGCAACCCTATACCGCTCTTGAAGTAGAAGGCCGCGATCTGTATATTCGCGAGGGCTGCGTAAACTGCCATAGTCAGATGATCCGGCCGTTTCGCTCCGAAACCGAACGCTATGGCGACTACTCCAAGGCGGGCGAGTTTGTGTATGATCACCCGTTTTTGTGGGGCAGCAAACGCACCGGCCCCGACCTGCACCGCGAGGGGGGGAAGTACCCCAACGCCTGGCATTACCACCACATGCGCGAACCTGCGTCGATGTCGCCCGGCTCAATCATGCCGCCCTATCCCTGGCTGCTGACGCAGGAACTAGACGTATCGCAGACGGCCAGCAAGCTGAAAGCGCTCAAAAGCGTAGGTGTTCCCTACGACGAAGTCGCCATCCGAAACGCTACCGATGACCTTGGTAAACAGGCCAGAACCATCAGTGCCCAACTGGCACAGGATGGCATCAAGGTGGGTGGAGACCGGGAAATTGTGGCCCTCATCGCCTATCTGCAACGGCTCGGTACGGATATCAAGAAAATGGAAACATCTCAAAAATAGCGTTGGGCCTGTGGCGCGGAGCGTAGGGTTTTGTACGCTGCACTCCCGTGCCCTAAGCCCCGCGCCCCAAGCCTTATGTTCAAACAATTCATCTCCCGCATTCCCGGCGCCGACCTGTACATGGTCGGGTCGTTCCTGACATTCTTTCTATTTTTTGTGCTGGTGGGCCTGTACTTATGGCTGGCCGACAAAAAACACATCGACCAGATGAGCCGATTGCCCCTCAGCGATTCATGTCCTACTGATGCTACCGACTATCAATCATGAACATACACTCTGTCTTACTGCAAACGTCTCCGTCCATCTGGTCTGTTCAGTCGGGGGAGGAACTACTGCTGCTCCTGGTGGCATTGGTGCTGCTGGCGGGTATGGTGATCGTATGCATCGTGGCTATCTACCTGCTGATCATCCTGCGCAAGGCTCTGGAACCAACGACAAAGGCTGTTACTGAACCCCCCGCCGAGCCGCGCCCATTCTGGCAGCGCATTACGGGAATGCGTCCCATGAGCCGTGAGCATGAACTGGTCATGAACCACGCCTACGACGATATTTACGAACTCGACAACCCCACGCCCCCGTGGTTTATGGGCCTGTTCTACAGCACTATTGGTTTTGGGGTTGTTTACCTGCTGGTTTTTCACGTTCTGAACATCGGTGACCTGCAAACTGCCGAGTACAAACAGGAAGTGGCCGTTGCCGAGGTGCAGCGAGCCGCTTATATCCAGAAAGTGGCTGGCTCAATCAATGAGAACACGGTGGCTCTGGTGCGTGATACGCCCTCGCTCGAAGCCGGTAAAGCACTCTTTAGCCAAAACTGCGTCGCCTGTCACGGGCAGCAGGGCGAAGGGGGTGTTGGCCCCAATCTGACGGACCCCTACTGGCTGCACGGCGGCTCGGTTAAAGCACTGTTTCATACAATCAACGAGGGCGTACCCGAAAAAGGCATGATGTCCTGGAAAAAGCAGTTTAATCCTCTTCAGGTGCAGCAGGTGGCCAGCTACATCCTGTCGTTGCAAGGTACCAGCCCCGCCAATGCCAAAGCACCACAGGGCGAGAAAGCAGACACCCGGACTGTTGCTGCCCGGTAAAAACTACCCATTATGAACACACCAGAACCAGGTCCCGTAACGGACGATTATTTCCGCTCGCACCTGCCCAATCAGGGGGCGGATGGAGGACGCCAATGGGTGTATTCTAAATCCACATCGGGGCGGTTTACGCGCTGGCGTACCGTTCTGGCCGTGGGGCTGCTGGCTGCTTTATTTGCCGGCCCGTTTGTGTGGGTCGATGGGCATCCGCTGTTTCTGTTCAACGTGCTCGAACGGCGGTTTATCTTTTTCGGGGTCACGTTCTGGCCGCAGGATTTCTATCTGGTTGCCATTGGCCTTATCACCTTCATTGTGTTCATTGCCTTATTTACGGTGGTGTTTGGGCGGGTATTCTGTGGTTGGGCCTGTCCGCAAACGATTTTCATGGAGATGGTCTTTCGCCGGATCGAAACGTGGATTGAAGGGGACTACAAGGCCCGCCAACGACTCGATAACGGCCCCTGGACGGGCGAGAAAATCAGTAAAAAAGCGATTAAACACCTGTTCTTTTTTCTGATTTCGTTCGGTATCGCCAATACCTTTCTGGCTTACCTGATCGGCCGCGATGCGTGGTTGCCGCTGGTGACGGATAACCCGGCCCGGCACATGGCCGGTCTAACCGCCATGCTGGCCTTTACCGGCGTTTTTTACGGGGTATTTGCGTATCTGCGCGAAATTGTCTGCACCACCATCTGCCCCTACGGTCGCCTGCAAAGTGTACTCCTGGACAAACACTCGCTCATCGTCGCCTACGATTACATTCGGGGGGAGCCACGCGGTAAGATCAGAAAAGCCACCGTTGCCGCCCAGCCAAAAGGCGATTGTGTGGACTGCAACCTCTGCGTTCACGTGTGCCCAACGGGGATCGACATTCGCAACGGAACCCAGATGGAATGCATCAACTGCACGGCCTGTATGGATGCCTGCGACGAGGTGATGACCAAAATCGACCGCCCGTTGGGGCTGATTCGGATGGATTCGCAGCAGGGCATCGAGACCCGGAAGCCGTTTCGCATTACGGGGCGCGTTTGGTCCTATTCCGGAGTACTACTGGCCCTGGTGGGGGTGCTGGTTTACCTGCTGGTAAGTCGCCCGGCCCTGGACGTAACAATTCTGCGGGCACCGGGGCAGTTGTTTCAGCGTGAAGCGGACGGGCGCATCTCGAACCTATACTCCCTCGAAGTTATCAACAAAACGTATCATGAACTGCCCGTATCGTTCCGGGTCAGTGAACCGGGGGCACTGCTGAGGTTCGTTCAGCCGCTGACCATTGCCCGGCCCGGCGAACAAACCAAAACCATGTTTTTTATATCGCTACCCGCGAAAAACATTCGCCAAGGTAGTACACCGGTCGAGATCAGGGTCGTTTCTGAGGGGGAAATTATCGACCATATCGACACCAGCTTTCTGGGACCGGAAAATTAATTATGAATGAGTGAATAGCTGACGCACTCGTCTACTCGCGTCAGCCCACCTACACCAGCTTTTCACTCTTTCACTTTTCGCTCTTTCACGCATTAAATTTATGAACTGGGGAAAATCAATCGTACTGGTCTTTATCGTCTTTGCCGGGTTTATCGGCACCATGGTCTATTGGATGACCCGCGAACGCATCGATCTCGTCCGCGATGATTATTACCAGGACGAGATTGCCTACCAGCACCAAATCGACCGACTCCGCCGAACGGCCCATGCTGCGGTAGTCATTGGGGTGCGCTACCAACCGGAGCGGCAACAGGTGACCTTCACCCTGCCCGATTCACTCCAAAAAGCAACCCTCACCTTTTACCGCCCCGCCGACCGCCGGGCCGATGTGAGGCTGGTTGTTACCCCGCCGTACTCGGCCCGTAAAATCGTATCGACGGCACACCTGGCCAAAGGATACTGGCGCGTTCAGTGTGCCTGGTCCGATGGTCGGCAGGAGTATTATAACGAAACTGATTTATTCATCGAATAAGCCCTGAAACAATGACTTTATGGCTCCTGACGGCACTGATTACGGGGTTTGCGGGTAGCCTGCACTGCGTGGGTATGTGTGGGCCCCTGGCCATGGCGCTGCCCGTAGGGCGGTTGCCCCTGGCGCAGCGAAAGCTGGGCGTAGGGCTGTACCATGGAGCACGGCTGCTGGCCTATGCGGGGTTGGGTGGGGTAGTGGGTAGTCTGGGTCAGGGTTTTCTGCTGGTGGGAATGCAGCGGCCTCTGGCCATCGGCGCAGGCTTGTTTTTACTAATCTGGCTGCTGCTACGGCGGTATGCTGCCAAACTGCCAACGGTCCTGCCCGGGCGATGGATAAGCCGGTCGATGGGTCGGTTTCTGCGTGAACCTTCTCTGCGGGCGTTTACAGGGTTGGGCTTTCTGAACGGACTGCTGCCCTGCGGCTCGGTTTATCTGGCCCTGATTGGTGCGTTGACAACCCCCTCGCCAATGGCTGGAGCGGTATATTTACTGGTGTTCGGGTTGGGAACGCTGCCCGCCATGCTGTCGGTGCCACTGTTGGTTAGCCGACTACCCGTGCGATGGCGGCAACGGATGGCGGGTAACCTCCCGCTCATTACGTTGTTTCTGGCTTTGTTGCTGTTAGTGCGCGGAGTAGGCCTGCCTAGCGCTGGAAGCCGCCAATCAGATCCGGACGACATTCCGGTGTGTCATGGGACGGCCAAAAACTGGCCCGGCAAGTTGCTGGCCCGGTAAGTGGTCAACTTTAGGGTTGTGTGCGAATGTCTCGCTGGCGGGTGTATGCTGGGTTGACTTGTATAAATAAAGGCTGGCTGCGTCATACGGTTGTGCGGATTTTTCTTCGATAAGATCTATGACCATGAATCCAGCCTTTATCGATACCGCTGGGATGGATGGGCCAGCTTGTGATTTGGCTTTTTCGCTTATCAAACTTTAATGAATAGCCTGAAGCTGCTTTGAAACAGCAGTGAGCACAGTATCATTAGGCATACCTTCGTACCGCCACAACTCGACACCCTGTCGCACCAGTACAAGCGCAGGTAAATGGGTTACAGTGAAACTGCGTATCACTTCGGGATAGATGGCTTCGTCTAGTTGGATAATACGTAATGATTCATCAGGAAAACCAGGTAAGGAGTTAATCAGTGTTCTTAAAGCAGCCCGTTGCGGAGGGTCAGGTGGCAAAAATACGAGTAGGACGGCTGTTTTTGCCGGAACTAAGATGGGCAATACTCTATTGGTTTTCATAGTTGCGTAAGCATAGAAGTTGTTCGTTGCTTTGGTTGATATAAAATTGGCTGTTTCACAAACCAGGGCAACTGATGTAGATCAGTAGATTGGATGATTGTCTGATTTTTGCCCGGAAATAGGCGTAAATTCGGGAAAATGTACGCTGTTGTTTTCCTTAAGTATTCGTTAATTATTCAGGTCCGTCATGCCATTACTCACTGAACAATATTCAAATACACTCACCGAATTGCTCTTTGAGAAAACTGACGAGTTTGTGGGTGTCTATGACCTGGTCAACAAGCGATTTGTCCGCGTTAACCAGGCCGGTGTACGGATGCTGGGTTTCCCGTCAGAAGCAGCTCTGCTGAATGATCCTGTCCGGTCACGCTCGGTCCGGTACCCACCTCTGAACGACGAAAGCCTTGGTAGCCTGATTGCCCGGATCATTGCAACCGGTACCCATCAGGAACAGACCGAGGTGCGTCGACAGGATGGACAGACGTTCTGGGGGCAACTCACGACTACGGCATTTTCGGTTCATGACAGTTCCTACGCGCTCATCCGGCTGGTCGACCAGGTGAGACTCCACCAGGCCGAACGGGACCTGGAACACAGCGTCCGGCGGAACGAAGCCATCTTTTCCAGCGCTACGATTGGTATCGTCGTTTGTGACCGGGCCGGGCAGATCGTGTCGGCTAACCGGCTGGCTCATCAGTTGTTTGGTTACGCTGACAATGGGCTGATGAGCCAGACCATTGAACAACTCGTACCAACAGGCGTGAGTCATTACCACAAGAAACTCCGACACTCCTTCAATGAAAATCCACAGGTACGGGCCATGGGCCAAAACCGAGATCTGCAAGCGCAACGCGCTGACGGATCGGTGTTTCCGATAGAGATCAGTCTCAGTTATTTTCAGCTCGATGAAGAGTTATTTGTGGTAGCTTACATCATCGACATCACGTTCAAAAAAGAATCTGAACGGCAACTGCTGGCGCATAAAGACCATATTGAACAACTCAATTCTGCCCTCGAACAAAAAGTAGCCGACCGTACCCACGCACTCATGAATACGCTGGAGCAACTGGAGCAGTCGAAAGATGAACTGGCCCGTGCGCTAGCCGCTGAACAGGAATTGGGGGAGTTGAAATCGCGCTTTGTGTCGATGGCTTCCCATGAGTTCAGAACACCTCTGACGGCGGTGCTAACCTCGGCTACACTCATCGAGAAATACCCCGGTGGCGACCAGCAGGACAAGCGGCAAAAGCACATCGACCGCATTCGTAGTTCGGTCAAAAATCTGAACGATATTCTGGAAGAGTTCCTGTCGCTCGGCAAGCTGGAAGCGGGCAAACTTGTCGCACAGCCCGTGCGGGTTCAACTGAATCAGTTTATAGCTGAAACGGTAGCCGATATGCGGCTTATGCTCAAACCCGGTCAAACCATCGAAACCCACCTGAACGGGCCAGACTCCGCCTGGCTCGATCCGTCGATGCTTCAGAAAACGCTGATCAATTTACTCTCCAATGCCATTAAGTACTCCGAACCGGGATCGGCAATCAAGGTGGTTGTCTCTGTCGTCCGGCAGCAGTTAATCCTGAGCGTTGCCGACCAGGGGATGGGCATTTCAAAAGACGATCAGCGACATCTGTTCGAGCGATTTTTTCGCGCCAAGAATGCCACCAACGTCAACGGAACAGGGCTTGGACTGCACATCGTTGGTCGATACGTCGACCTGATGGGCGGTACCGTTAGCCTGACCAGCGAACTAAACGAAGGAACAACTGTCACCATAACCCTACCTTATGAAAACCATACTGTTAATTGAAGATAACGAGGTTATCCGCGAAAACACCGCCGAGATTCTTGAACTGACCGGCTACGAGGTACATACTGCCGAAAACGGCAAAATCGGGGTTGAGAAAGCCCTGAAAGTCAAACCCGATCTGGTCATCTGCGACATCATGATGCCCGTGTTGGATGGCTACGGCGTCCTCCATATTTTTAACAAAAACCCCCAGCTGACGGGTATTCCGTTTATTTTTCTGACCGCTAAAAGCGAACGGTCCGACTTTCGAAAAGGCATGGAGCTTGGCGCCGACGATTATTTGATGAAGCCCTTTGAGGAGTCGGAACTGCTCAGCGCCGTGGAAGGCCGCCTGAACCGGTTTCAGACGTTGCGGGCCGACTATGACTTACAACAAAACGGGCTGGACGAGTTTATGAACGACGCGGCCCGGCGTGTGGGTACGCTCCAGAACCTGCCAGACGACCGGAAAGTACACGTCATTCGTAAAAAGCAATACCTCTACACGGAGGGCGATACCCCCACAAAGTTGTTTTTTTTACAAACAGGCCGGATAAAAACGGTTCGTACCAACTCAGACGGTAAGGAACTCATTACGGGGTTGTATCATCCGGGTGAATTCTTCGGCTATTTTGCCCTGCTCAACGGCACCGATTATACCGACTCGGCCATCACGCTCGACGATTCAGAACTGGTGTTAATTCCCGAAACAGATTTTCGGCAGTTGATGGATACTAATCCCGATGTGAGCCGGCAATTTATCAGCCTGCTGGCCGGACGCATGGCCGAACGCGAAAGCCAGCTGATTGGCATGGCATACAGTTCCCTCCGTCGGCGTGTGGCCGACACGCTGTTGAGGCTACACGAGCAGCAGCCTGACCCCCTTATTCAACTCTCACGCGATGACCTGGCTGCTGTGATCGGTACGGCCACCGAATCGTTAATCCGCATATTGAGTGAGTTTAAGCAGGACGGGCTAATCGAGATGGATTCTTCCGGTAGTTTTCGGGTAGTGGAACCCAACAAACTCCGCCGGGCCAACTGGTAAGGCCCTGCCCGGCAATGGAGACTGACGGGTATCAGCGCGTGGCCTGACC
This sequence comes from Spirosoma spitsbergense DSM 19989, assembly GCF_000374085.1. Classification (GTDB taxonomy): domain Bacteria; phylum Bacteroidota; class Bacteroidia; order Cytophagales; family Spirosomataceae; genus Spirosoma; species Spirosoma spitsbergense. The sequence continues at coordinate 71,323 of NZ_KB893546.1, forward strand.
CAACTCAGCCCCGGCTACAGGAAGCGATTTTACTTTTGCAGACCAACCTGATTCTCCGTTAGCGCATGAAAACCGCTCTTTACGTAACCGATGGCTCCGTCGATTCGGCACTTCTACTTCGTGCCTGGCTAACCAGACAGCCCACTAATTTTTGCCGAATAACCGTTGTGCTGCCTTACAGCATTAGCCCAGACGAACCACTTCATAAAGATGTGCTGCGTCCGGTCAAAGAAAAGGCGTTAACCCTACTACAAAACTGGCAGTCAATGTTGGGTGACAGCCAGATATGGCCAATGGCACTTGAACCCTTCTTTGCCACCCCCGAACACGCCCTGACCATTTATCTGTTGCTTCGGCATTACGATTACTGGCTTACGGACAACAACCCCAGCCCGTGTGGTACAGAATTAATAACCCACACCTCGACCCAGCGAACCCATCTGGCGGCCGTTTCTACATATGCCGACGGGTATAGCGTACCGCTGAATGAAACCACGCTGGAATCACCGGCGGTCCAATAGTGGTCTGGGGCTGATAGCCTTGGTACTAACTACTGAGAGGTAGGCCCGGAGGGTGAAATCGGGTTTACGAACGACTTGTCTGGTATCTACCCGTATAACTAGTGTTGCTTAAAGTTTAAGTAGTCGGGTACAACTTGTGTAGCTTGATCCGGGCATCTTTGGCGGTGAACAGCCAGTTAGCTTTAGCTTGTTTGGCGTTCCGTTTCGTTTGCCACGCATTGATTTCCGCTCCCAGTAACTCTTTAGTAGCCAGATGTCGATTCAAACAATCACGTTGTAAAATAGATAGCTCGATTTCGGCCATGTCCAGCCAACTACCATGTTTGGGTGTGTAAACAAACCGCTCGGGCCTTTAGATTTACCCCGTTGTGCGATTCCAAGATAGTCGTGTAACTTAAAGCCCTCACAAACTGTGAGAAACCAACCCCGGTGGGACACCTTAGCGCTCGGGCCAGGCAAAACCTATGGGCCGATTGAAGCCCCACCGGGTTCTTAACTCTTCAACTCAAATAGAAATGCGGGCCGCAGACCCATTAGCAAGGTAATGAGTTGAGTTAAACGTTGGTCGATATCCATTTTAACTAAGTCAAAAATATGCTTTTTACT
>NZ_KB893547.1 GCF_000374085.1 Spirosoma spitsbergense DSM 19989
GGCATGGTCAAAATAGGTACTGACTAAGCCTGTTTCCTGACTGTGGGGCTTGTGGACCAGCGAGTCATCAACGATCAGCACGCCGTCTTCAACTTGATGCTTTCGAACTAATGGCTTAACCGTTTTCCAGAGNGTTTGGCCAAGTTGATGAGGATGGCTTAAAAATCGAGTAACATCATCATGGCTAAGCTGGTCATCCATCAGGCGGGCCATGTTGGTAGCTGAAGTTTGGCCGAATGAACTGAGCAGATAGTCTGTATATAAATCAAGGTTCGTTTGCATGACCAAAGATAATTTGTCCACTTAACCACTTTGCGTAACTTCAGCTGTTAAAATCAGATTAAAATAAATAAAATTTTACTGCATCGGTATAATTAAAAATATTTACTATATTATGCCATAAAGCGCAGTATAAAGTGATTCTGAAAGGAAACGTTTTTTTGGTCTGCCTGGAACACGTTGCCAAATTCAACTCGTTTTTACCGAGTTGAATTTGGTTCGATCACCACCCCCTGTATTATAGCCCGATGCTATCACCCGGTACAGGTTGCTATCGTGCTCCACCTGATTCGCGTTGAAAGAAACCTGAATGGCCGGTATCCCGGTGTACGCATGGCCGTACTCTCCCTCCAGAAATATACCAGACCTGAGATTACTTTTTTTGGTATCGTGATCGGGGCAGTCGAATTGGCTGGTTAACTCCAGGCTGGGTAGGCGATTGCGCAGATAGGAAAAAGGGTGAAGTGTGTAGTATGGACCAGCCTGCCCCGGTCACAGTGTTTTAACTGGTTCAGGCCAACAACTTATCGATAGCCTGCTGTGCCCTGTCGGCACCGAAACCGGCTATGTTTTGCGCCATCTGTTCCTGAATCAGGTCGTTGCCTAAATTGCCGATGCTGCCTTCGTGGGTGTGATGCAACTGGCGGGGTGGGGTATACGTATGTTCCGCAATTTCTTTTCCCACGGTTCGGTAGGCTTCGCGGAAGGGAACGCCCTGCAATACAAGTTCATTTACCCGTTCCACGCTGAACAACAGGTCGTACCTGGGCTCGTCGAGCAGGTTCTCTTTTACCTGAATGTGTTCCAGCATGAAGTCGGTGATGGCCAGGCAATCCAGGATTTCGTCGAAGGCGGGCATCAGGATCTCTTTCAGCAACTGCATATCCCGGTGGTAGCCAGAGGGGAGGTTACTCATCACGAGCGTCACCTCCATGGGCAAGGCTTTGAGCCGGTTGGTTTTAGCCCGTAGTAACTCTGCCACATCGGGGTTTTTCTTGTGCGGCATGATGCTGGACCCCGTTGTCATGGCATCGGGCAGGGTCAGGAAACTGAAGTTCTGGCTATTGTATAAGCAGATGTCCATGGCCATGCGGGAGAGGGTTGTGGCCACGGCTGCCAGCGCCGTCAGGGCTGTTTGCTCGGTTTTTCCCCGGCTCATCTGGGCGTACACCACGTTGACGTGCATCCCTTCAAAACCCAGCAGTTCGGTCGTGAGGGTCCGGTTCAGCGGGAACGACGAACCGTAGCCAGCCCCCGAACCTAATGGGTTTCGGTTGGCCAGCCGGTAAGCGGTTTGCAGCGTGAGAACATCGTCAGCGAGGGCTTCGGCGTAGGCACCAAACCACAAACCGAAGGAGGAGGGCATGGCAATTTGCAGGTGCGTGTAGCCGGGCAGAAGGTCGTCTTTGTGCTGTTCTGACCGGCTGATGAGTCGGTCGAAAACGCGCTGAACGCTGTTGGTAACCTGCCAGAGCCGGTCGCGGGTGAAGAGTTTCAGATCCACCAGCACCTGATCATTGCGCGACCGGCCCGAATGAATCTTCTTACCTACATCGCCCAACGCCCGCGTCAGCATCAGTTCTACCTGCGAATGCACATCTTCAATCCCTTCCTCAATCTGGAAAGTACCCTGATCAATCTGTTGATAAATGACCTTCAATTCATTCTGTAATAGAGTGAGTTCATCTCTGGTCAACAGGTCAATGGTTTCGAGCATCTGCGCGTGGGCGAGGTTGCCCAGCACGTCGAACGGGGCCAGGTAGAGGTCCATCTCCCGGTCGCGCCCTACGGTGAAGCGTTCAATCTGCTCAGCGATGGCCGTGGATTCGGCAGGCGTACCTTCTTTTTGCCAGAGTTTCAAGAGTGAAAGAGTGAAAGAGTGAAAGAGTGAAAGAGCGGATTGCCACAAAACCAGCGCGTAAAAAGACTGGTAACCGCGCTGGTTTTGTGACAAAGTTCGCAAAGAAAGTCCGGGGGGCAAAGAGCCCGGTCGTTTTCGCGATTGTTTGCTATTAGTCGTAAGGCTTTTCAGGGCATATCCACGTTCACCAGGTTATCGTCCGAAACGCGGTCAATCAGCTTGTTATAGGGGTCGATACCGGCTTTGACGGGTTTGCCTTTCACGGTTACCTCAATAATATGCTCACCGGGGGTCAGGCTGTGTTTATGCATGTAGAGCGGTACTTTGGTGGTTAACCCGTCTTTGTTTTTACCATCGCTGGTGAGCACGGCAATGTCGACGAGAATGGGCGCTTTGCCTTTGCTCAGTTCTTTGCCGGTTTTGTCGTAGTACTCAGTCGCCGTTTTCACGCGCAGGGTCAGGCGGTAGCGGCCATTGCCGATGGACTTCGCTTCGGCTTTGGTGATGCGGTTATCATAGAGCGTCAGCTTCTCGAAATTGTCCGTCAGCCAGCCTTTGAGCGAATCGGGCGTGGCGGCCTTCAGGAAACCATACCACTCTAGTGAGGTCGTAAATGGGGCTGTCTGCCGGAACCGGGCCGCTTTCATATAGTTCTTCAGGGCCTGGTTCACACGGGCTTCGCCGATGTAATCCTGCAACGCATACATAAGCATCGACCCCTTCTGGTACCAGACGTAAGCCCGTGTATCGTTATCGAGCATGTTGGCTTCAAACTTGTCTTCATTGGCCCGGCCCCTTAGGTATTGGTCGAGAGCATACTTCAAAAACTTGGGCATGGCATCGGGGCCGTACCGCTGCTTGAGCACCATCAGAGCCGAATATTCCGCCATCGTCTCTGAAATCTGGTTGGCTCCGCGGGTCCGGCTGGGCATAATCTGATGCCCCCACCACTGGTGCGCCACTTCGTGTGCCGTCACGTAATAGGCGTAGTCGGTTTTATCCGGGTCGTGGAAATCGCCCACCCAGCCAAACTCCTCCGAATACGGAACGGTAGTGGGAAATGACTGCGCAAAAGTGGCATAGCGCGGAAATTCCAGCACCCGCAACACCGGATACGGATACGGCGCGTAGTTTTTGCTGTAATAACTTAGGGACGCTTTCATACTGGCCATGAATCGGTCGAGGTTGCGGTCGTGGGTAGGGTGGTGGTATACTTCCAGCGCAACCGTCTGGCCATTGGTCCCCGTCCATGTGTCGCGTTTGACCCCGTATTTGGCCGAACACATGCTGAAAAAGAAGTCGGAGAAGCCGGGAAGTTTGTACTGGAAATAGGTACGGGGTTTTCCATCGGGGCCGTTGGCGGTCCAGGTTTTCAACAACTGACCGGGCAAAATGGCCGTCTGGTCGGGGGTAGTGGAGATGGTACCTTCGAACGTAACCCAGTTGGCATCGTCGGTGAACAGGAAATCACGCAGACCGGCGGGGTCATTCTGTTTGGGAAGTGTCCATTCTTTCACCGCGAGGTTGTATTTCTTCCGGTATTTGTCACTGGTCAGCTCCTGATTTTCATCGTAGCCGAAGCCCGGGAAAATGCCCACGTTGAAAAACGTCCCGTTGCTTACAATATCCCGGTTGTTGCCGCTGTTGGCAAAGCCCACATATTCCCCCGTTACGGTCATCTCCATACGGGCCGAATCGCCGGGGTTCAGGGTTTTGGGGAGCCGGTAAATGGAATAGCCCAGGTTGGTGTCGTTCAGGATTTTTACGGGTTCTTTGCCGTCAATCAGGAATTTGGTCAATTGCCGGTGGAAGTTATCAATCGGCATCGTAAAATGCAGGGAGTCAATGGGCTTGTCGCCTTTGTTGACGATGATAAATTGCCCCGTAGCCAGGGCTTTGAATTCATCCGGGAAAACATCGACGTTCAGTTTTGCGCTGGTAATTTTTGGTTGCAGCACGTTGGCGTATTTGTGGTACGTTTTCTCGAACAGGGCCGATTGAGCGCGCTGTTCATCGGCGGAGAGGTAGCGATTCTTCACGCTGACATTGGTGTAAATCCAGGCACCCGTACTGACAAAGGCCACCAGACACAGCGCGAACAGGGCCATAGACCCCCGCCCGATGCGCTGCCGGGCCAGTTGCCAGCGGGCTTTGAAACCGCTGTCGGAACCCCGGTTCCAGAACCACAGTGCCAGTACCAGCAGCAATCCACCAAACGTGTACCAATAGAGCCGAAACGCGAATAGCCCGGCCAGGTAATGCCCGAAACCGTTCAGGTCTGAAATCTGCACACCACCCCCCGAAAAGGGCAGGGCCAGCCGGTAGCCAAACTCGGCAAACTGGGGGACCGCCCAGATAACGATGTATACCACCAGCGTAACGATATGCCCGACAAACTTCTGGTTGACCAGCGTATGCACGAAAAACGCCAGCATCACGTACTGGAAATACTGCGTGAAGGCAATGCCGAGCAGGTCGCGGATATACAGCCCGAACTCGTAGTTGAAATAACCTTTCACAGTTTGATTGACTACACCCGAGACGAGTACCAGTCCGCACAGCAACAGGCAAATGTAGGTCATGGACAGCAGTTTGGCGCCGTAGTTCATCCAGTCCGGAACGGGCAGGGCATCGGCAATGGTATCGTAATGCACCACTTTGTCGCGGTGAACAACCTCGCCGGTGTAGAAGATAATGACAATCAGCACGAAGAAGAAAAACGTACCGTTTCTGGCTTCCAGCATGGCGTAGGTGGTGGGCAAAGAGGGCGTACCGTAAATCTGCGACCCAAACCAGCCATCCAGAAACAGGAACAAAATGGCTCCCAGCATGATGGCGATAAAATATGGGTCGCGGATAATGCTCCGAAACTCCAGCCCGGCTTGCCCCAGCATCTGCCGGATATAAACGCCCGTGCTGAACACCGGTTTCGGCGTGGGTAAACTCGCCAGCGAAGGGGCTTTTTCGAGCACGTCTCCCCCTTTCTTCTCCCGGCTTTTGCCCAGTTTCACGGCCAGAAACCGGGAGAAGCTAAACCGGAAGAGCGTTCCCGCAAATACCAGCAGCGCCACCCCGAACCAGATGAGCCGGTTGGTGAGTAAATCACCTTCCAGGGGGGCCAGCAATGCGTTTTGCTCCACCGGCGACCAGTATTTGGTAGCGGCATCATAAGCGTAGGAGCCAAACGGGTCGAGCAGATTGACGAGGTGTTTGTTCTCCAAATCCTGCGACAGCGTAGACCCCAGCAGGTAGGCAATAAACAGTAGAATACTTCCTGCGTAGGTCGTAAATACTTGCCGCGAAAACGCTACCAGCGCGAAGAAGATGCTCCCCACCAGAAACATATTGGGCAAAACGAACAGCAGAAACGGGTAAGCGTAATCCCGGAATCGTATCGGGCCGAAGCGTTCGACATTGTCCGCTAAGTTAAAGACCGGTCCCAGCAGCGAGCCGATGACAATGCCCAGCAACCCAACGGACATGATGCCCAGCAGTACCACGAAGGAGCCCAGGTATCGCCCCAGAATGTAGCCCCGCTCCGTGATGGGAAAGCTGAAAAAGTAGTTTTTGGTGTTGTGCTCCACATCCCGATAAACGGGTACACCCATAATGGCCGAAGCCACCAGCATCCCGAAAATGGTCATCACCACCACAAACTGACTGACAGCGTAGGGTGAGTTGATGTTCGTTTTCTCCGATGCGGGCCCATTGCCGTAAATGACAAAGAGAAACGTAAACAGAAACAGAATTAGGGCGTAGAGGTACGTGGCGGGGCGTTTGAGCCGGTAAGCGAGTTCAAAACGGAAAATTTCTAGGAACATGGGGAGTAGTAGTATTAGGAGTAAGGAGTTATCGTTTGGCTTCTACGGCGTTATAATAAGAAGTCAATAGCCGGGCTACCTCCTCAAGATTTTGTTGCATCAGTTCCGTGTTGCCATACTCAAGGTCTTGTGCCAAGATGAGGTAATAGTGTGTTTCGTCCAGTGAGCCCTGTGCAATATTCAGGAATTTCGATTTGTCTGGAATAGCGCGTTTCCGATAGCCTTCGGCAATATTGGCTGGTACAGACACTGCACTTCGTCTCAGTTGGGATGTGAGTCCAAACAACTCTTCTTTAGGGAATAGCTTGGTCAGCTTGTAAACGGCCAGTACCAGCTGATGGGCCTTCTGCCAAACAATCAACTCGCGAAAATGCTTTGTCTTTTCCATGATGGGTTTGATGTTTTAGTGGGTTTACTAAAGGTATTAGCAGAGAAGAGCCATTGAGTGTCTGGTACTTGCGTCAGCAACTCCTCACTCCTCACTCCTCGCTCCCACTACTGTGCCCTCCGAAATCTTCGCGAAGTACACGTCCTCCAGGTCAGGGGCAACGGAATCGAAATCGGTCAGGGGTACATCGCTGTAGGCATGCAGGCGGGTTTTGCCCCCTTTGAGCTGAGTCGAAATAATTCGGTGCGACTGGCGGTACGTCTCGATTTCGGCTTTCTCCACCGACTTCTGCCATATCTTCCCGTTCAGGTCTTTGACAAGCTCGTTTGGGTTGCCCGTTGCTACCACTTCGCCAAGGCAGATAATGGCCATGTCGGAGCACAGATTCGTTACATCTTCCACGATGTGCGTGGACAAAATAACGATGGTGTTCTCCCCGATTTCGGCTAGCAGGTTATGAAACCGGTTCCGTTCGGCAGGGTCGAGACCGGCGGTGGGTTCATCGACGATGATGAGTCGGGGGCTGCCAATGAGGGCCTGGGCAATGCCAAACCGCTGTTTCATTCCCCCCGAATATGTGCCGAGGTTTTTCTTCCGAACGTCGTATAGATTCACTTTCTGCAACAAACCCTGCACCAGTTCTTTTCGCTCACTGCCATTTGCAATGCCCTTGAGCGACGCAATATGGTCGAGCATGGCCTCGGCAGTAACGCGTGGATACACGCCAAATTCCTGGGGTAAGTAGCCCAGTACCCGACGCACTGCGTCCTTCTGTGTCAGTACGTTTAGCTCGTCACCACTGGGCAAACCCGTCAGCCGGATACTGCCGCTATCTGCTTCCTGCAAGGTGGAAATGGTCCGCATCAGCGATGATTTACCCGCGCCGTTCGGGCCGAGCAAACCAAACATGCCCTGTTTAATCGTGAGTGAAACGTGCTGAAGCGCGCGCACTCCATTGGAGTACGTTTTGGAGAGGCCATTGATTTCGAGTTGCATATAGATAACAGGGGATTATTTGTCGGAAAGTCCTTATAGGCAAATATGTTAACTAAATGGGAAAGATGCTGCCCTATTTTTGCAAGCGGTCAGGATTGGGCATTAAGAGGTAGAAATGCCTGCTCTGCCAGAAATTCAGGCAGGGTTGGCAGGTAGTTGGCGGCCCAGCCACCAGAAACCACCCGCCGATAGCAGACTAATTCCCGAAATAGCCAGCCAGTGAACCGAAAAGCCCGCACCAGCCACCACCAGCGACCCCAAGGCGGGAGCGGCAGTTTGGGCCAGTGCGCCCCCCATCGCGTACAGGGCCAGGTACTGCCCCCGCGTGGCCGGACTGGCCCGCTCAACCGTGAATGACTGTAAAAAAGGCATGACCAGCATCTCGCTGAACGTAACGAAAAGAATATAGAGCAGGGCAATTACCGGTCCGGTCGATGCAAGGTCGTCGTAGTTCCGAAAACCGGATAGCGCCAGAACGGCGTACGAAACCGCTGTCAGCAGAACGCCCGTTATAATCAGGTTTATTTTAGACCGTTTCTGCTCCTCTACTTTATACACCAGTGCCATTTCGATAGCCACCACCAGCAGCCCGTTCAGGGTCATCAACAGCCCGATGGACCCTTCGCTTATGTGCAGTCGCTCTTTGAAAAACAGCGGTACAATCGTGAAAAGCTGCATGAAGGCAATCAGGTACAGCGTATTACATACCACGAAGGCGATAAAAAATGGGTCGCGGTGGGGTAATAGATGGGGTGATACCGGTTTGGCCTGTGCCAGTACTGCCGAACCGCCCGTCTGTCTATCGGCAGGGCTCTCTGTCGGTACGGGTAGAAACCGCCATAATACGATACCGGCCGCCAGACACGTCAGTCCATCAACCCAGAACAGCAGGTTGTACTGAATGCTGGCCAACCACCCGCCCAGCCCTCCGCCAACGGCCCAGCCGAGGTTGATAGCCAGTCGGTTGAACGAGAATGCCCGCGTGCGGGTCTCGACATCGGAGTAGTAAGCAATGGCCGCTTGGTTGGCCGGGCGGAAGGTATCGCCTAGCAGGGTGAATATGAACACGCTTCCGCATAGCAGGTGAAAATCCGTGACGAACTGAAGCAGTATGAGGGCTATACCTCCCATCAGCAAACTAAAGACCTGAATAGCGTAGAAACCGATACGGTCCGTCAGTCGACCTCCGAGGTATGTACCCACAAAGGCCCCCGCCCCGTACACCGCCATCACCGTGCCCGCCTGGGTTACGGAGTAGTGTAGTTGCTGCGTGAGGTACAGCGTCATAAATGGCAATACCATGGTGCCACAGCGGTTGATGAGCATCACGCCCGCCAGCAACCACACCGACGGCGACAGGCCCCGGTACGCCCGCTGGTAGAGGTAAAGTGTTCGCTGTAACATGGCCGCAAAAGTACGACGAACCGACTTCCCGAAGGCTTGTTATTCGGGGAGAGAATTGATACGTTTACGTAAAACAAGCGGGCTATGGAAGCAGTCGTGGAGTTATCGGAGTACGAAGTAGAAAGAGGGAAACCCACGCCCAGCAAAAACCATTCAATCATCCAGAGTAATTTACTGGTAGCGCTGGCTACCAACTACGGAAAACAGTATCGTTTTCTCTCTGAAATTAGTCTGGAAACCCCTCGTTTCGTACCCGACATCGGGATATTTCCTCCCATGCGTTTTGACCCATTGCACGACCAGACGAAACTGAATCAGGTGCCCGTTGGGGTGATTGAGATTATATCACCTTCGCAAACGCAGGAAGAACTGGTCGAAAAAGCCCGTCAGTATTTTGCGGCTGGCGTTCAGTCGTACTGGCTGGTGAATCCTATTTTCAGCATCGTGCATATCATGCACAGCCCGGATACCTATCAAAACGTGATTGAAGGTACACTGACCGACGAAAAGCTGGGTATCTCGCTGGAAATGAGCGAATTGTTCCGATAAATATCAACGCGGCTTTCTGCGGGCATCCGGCTCCTCGCCGGGGGAAACAAATATCTTTTTGTCGGTAATGAGCGGGCGGTGTTCTTCCAGAAATGCCTTTAGCTGCCGAATCTCTTCCAACTGCCGGTCGATGGGGTGGGTGAGGGCGTAACTTTCTACGTATACATCGGTAAAATCCGTGATAACGTACTCCATCAGTTTAATGCCTTTGCGCTTGAGGGCGTGGAGGTACAGGTTCTGGTGATTGAACAGATACCGGTCTTTCTGGTACGACCCCGTCGTTTTTAAATCCACCGCCTTGAATTTGCCAATCAGGTCTACGTAGCCGTAGAATAACACGTCCTCGATTTCCCACTGGCAGTATACCTGCGTATCCACAATGGGTCGGGGGAGCAGCTTTCGCACTTTCTTAATAATTTCCGGGTCGAACCGTTCCTCGTCTGTGCCTTTCACGATAGCTTCTTCAAACGATATGCCCCGTTCCTGCGCTGTCGTGGTGGGCGTGGGCACCCGATTGATGGAGTCAATCAGCATTTGAGCTGACAGATTGCCGCCCTGTAGGTAGCGGGAGAAGGTGTTGAGTAAGGAAGGGTAAAAGCGGTAATTTATGGACACGGGTAATTGGTTTTACGTCAATCTGTTCCGAACTAAAATCAACGGATGACCTACTTAGTTTTTCACCACCAGCAGCACCCCCGCCACAATCAGGCCGACACCCAGCAGCCGCCAGCCGTTGGCGGGATGTACCGCAAAGTTCAGGAGCCCGTAATGGTCCAGCACAATGGCCGCCGTCAACTGCCCCGCCACGCTCAAGCTGACCAGGTTGGCCGTGCCTATTTTCTGCACGCTGACGATAACCGTTATCATATAAACGGCTCCCATCACGCCCCCCATCCATTTCCACCAGCTTACCTGCCTGATTACGTCCATAGCGGGTACCGAACCACCCGATGCCAGCAGCATCAGCACCAGCGCCACCAGCCCCGAGCCAAATGAAACAACGGCGGCCAGAACCGGGCTGGACAGGGACTGGCGCAGGTTAGCGTTTACACCCGCCTGAACGGTGATGGCTAAACCAATCAGGAAAGCAAAGAACAAGTAAATGACATTCATGCCTGTAAAGGTAGGAAACCGTACAATCGGAATGCATTACAAAACACTGATTTTCGGATTATCGACACATTGTTGTAATAGGTATATTCTGTAAATTGCTACACTCTTAACTTAGACTTCCTCAATGATTCATGTTTATCATCACAAACTATTCTCTGGCAGTGGCGTTCTGCTTTCTGGCTATGCTCTGCTGGGGCTCCTGGGCCAATACTCAGAAACTAACCACTCAATCGGTACCAACTACTATATTTTATCGTGATTACACCTATGGTATTCTTATCCTGAGTCTGTTGCTGGCTTTCACGCTGGGTAGTATTGGCGAGTCGGGCCGGTCGTTCCTGACGGATATACGACAGGGTTCTACCCAAAATCTGTTCTACGCCCTTGTTGGTGGTTTTTTATTTAATATCGCCAACATACTCATTGTGGCCGGTATCGAACTGGCCGGTTTATCGGTGGCAGCGCCGGTTGGCATTGGACTGGCACTGATTCTTGGCGTACTTGTCAATTATCTACTGTCTCCGGCGGGGAATATCGGTTTACTGGTTGGCGGGGTTTTGGTTATCTTTCTGGCCATTGTCTTCAGCGCAATGGCGTACCGGGCCAAACGGCTTACCGATCAGTCGGTGAGCACCCTGGGCGTGTTGGCTTCGCTGGCGGGTGGTTTTCTACTGAGTTTCTTCTTCTACTTTGTTGCCAAATCCATGACGATGGATTTTGAGAACCCCGACCCTGGCAGCCTGACCCCATACACCGCCCTGGTAATTTTTGCACTGGGTATCGTAGTAAGTACGCCCCTTTTCTTACCGATACTGCGTCGGTTTGCCGGTAAACCGGCTGATGGTGATATTTTCTACGCTGATGTGAGTCGGCGTAATCATCGGATTGGTATACTGGGTGGCATGGTCTGGTGTCTGGGTATGGCATCGAGTATACTGGCATCGGGCACGGCCGGGTACGCCATCAGCTACGGGTTGGGGCAGGGAGCCACCCTCATCGCCGTTTTATGGGGCGTTTTCACCTGGCATGAGTTTCGGGGTGCCCCGGCGCAGTCGGGTCGCTATCTGGTACTGATGGGTATGTGTTATGTGCTGGGGTTAGTGCTGATTGTTGCGGCCAGATAAGGCGGAAATGGACCCTTGATAGCCCACTAACTGGCTTTTCTTTGTGGAAGACAAGACCCGAACGGTAGCCAATCCTACCACGCTGTCTCCTTTCTACGGTCCCTGTTTAGGCTGGGGGCGTTGGGGCTACCGGAGTTGGGGACCCGGCTGGTGGGGCTGGGGCGGCACTCAGTACACACAGGAAAATTACAAAGAGGGTACGCTCGTTGTCGATATCGTTGATGCCCAGACACACAAACTGGTGTGGCGCGGTACTGCCGAAAACGCGGTTGTCGACCCAGCCCGTATCACCGCTCAGTTGACAAAACAGGCAGAGTGTATTATTGAGCGCTTCCCGAACCGGACCAGTTAAAACAGTCGTATAGCGCACCTGCGGGCGTTAAAATCGTCTTACCGGGCAAAGACGGCTGGAAATAGATATCCTGAACAACTTCGGTAAAAGCAGCCTGACGAATACTATTTCGTGCTACTTTTAAGGAAACTACCGTTCCGTTATGCGAGTCAACTACTGCCTGCCGGGCTTTTTTCTGCTGGTTACGCTCGGCTTTTTTTCGTGTAAAGAAGCCGCTCCTCCAAAACCCAATATCCTGTTCATTCTGGCCGACGACTGGAGTTATCCCTACGCCAGTTTATACGGGGATAGCACCATCCGAACGCCTACTATTGACCGATTAGCCCACAATGGCACCGTTTTTACAAATGCGTATTGCGCTGCCCCTTCCTGCACCCCATCGCGGGCGGCTATCCTGACGGGCCGTTATCCACACAACCTCGGCGAAGGTGTGAACCTATGTGGAAAACTCGACTATAAAATTCCAACCTACGTCCAGCTACTGGAAAAGGAAGGCTATCAGGTCGCCTTCGACCGGAAAGGGTGGGCACCGGGCGATTTTCATAAGATGGGCTATACCAGGAATCCCGCCGGAAAAATGGCAGAATTTGATACACTCATTGATCAGTTGCCAAAAGGAAAACCGTTCTTTTTCTGGTTTGGGACCAACGACCCACACCGGCCTTATGAATTGGGCAGCGGCAAAAAAGCGGGTATTGATCCACAGGTAATCCGCTTGCCCGCCTTCCTGCCTGATGTACCTGAAATAAGGGGTGATGTGGCCGATCATTTGGCAGAGGTGGAGCGCCTTGATCGCGAAATTGGGGGGTTGCTGAAAAAGCTGGAAAGCGCGGGCCAACTGGAAAATACGATCATTGTCGTTACGTCTGACAATGGGATGCCATTTCCGCATGCCAAAGCCAATTTGTACGACTACGGAACGCGGGTTCCGCTGCTGATCAGCCGTTTCTCCAAACAGGAAAAGCAACCAGCCCGCAACGAGTCGTTCGTAAATCTGATTGATTTGATGCCTACGTTTTTGGATTGGGCCGATGTCAAACAACGTCCTGTGCTGGATGGGCTCAGCCTGATACCCATACTGAGTGGACAGCAAACCGAGCATCGGCCGGAGGTTTTTCTGGAGCGGGAACGACACTGTTTATGCCGACCTGAGTTCGACTATGGAGCCGGTTACCCCATGCGGGCAATCCGGACAAAAGAGTACCTCTATATCCGAAATTTTCGGCCCGACCGGATGCCTGCGGGCGATGAATCTATACCCAATACACCTTCTGTTTTTGGCGATGTGGACGGTGGCCCTACCAAAATTTACATGATGGATCATCGAAACGATACTGCCGTGAAACCGCTGTTTGCGCTGGGCTTTGGCAAACGCCCAGCCGAAGAACTGTATGTGCTGAAAGACGATCCGTACAACATCCATAACCGGGCCAATGATGCCGGACTTGCCCCGGCCAAAAAAGAGTTGAGTGCGCGGCTGGCGACCTGGATGAAAGAGGGAAATGACCCGCGCCGGGGGGGTGGGGGAGACCAGATAGATAAATACGAAGCTACTACACGGGCCTGGATAACGCGCGACGGTATCATTTTTCTGGATGAGTAAAAATAGGGGAGAGTGTAATAAATATCGTTCCCTGGTACGGCTCGCTTTGTGTCGCAGGCCAGGTCATAAAGTCCGGGTAAATGGGAAGCCGTCGTCCGTATCCGGCGAAAATGGACTAATATTGCCCTGCTGTTTCGTTTCCGTATGTTTTGAACAGGTATGCTGCAACGCAAACAGGAATTTGGTTGTACAGAGTATAGCTGCCGATGGAAACGTGCCGGTTGCAACACTGACATAAACCACTGTGGTTGACTTTTCTGCCATTAATGGCTCGTAGACAAATCATTAATCTCATGCGTACATTATTTCTTATCCTTTTATTTTCGACTTCTTTTGCCGCTATTGCTCAGGATGCCAAACCCGCCCAGCGTGCCAAACCTTTCAAAGTGAAAATCGGCGGAGGGTATGCTTTGCCTGCCTACCAGTCTACGAATGCCACTGACAGTAAGGGTGGGTTTGTCTATTTAATTGAACCCCAATATGAAATAGTAAAAAATCTTGATTTGGGAATTCGTCTGGAGCAGGCGTTGGTGAAGCGGGCCGAATTTCTGGACAATGTTATCTATTACCAGAGTAAAGCCAAATCTGTCTCATCGGCTTTGGTGACGGCAAACTATACTATCCCGATTGTGAGTTCACTGCGGGCTTATCTGGGTGTAGGAACGGGTTTGTACTATGTTGATGCCAGTGAGCAGGTAAACCAGACAATCCGTTATCCGTTGCCCGCAACAACGACCATTGGTGGTATGGGTCGAGTGGGTGTTAAGTTCAGCCTTGTGTACCTCGAAGCAGATTACAACCTGATTGGTGATACGAACGTAACCAACAACGCCAGCCGACTCACGCTAACGGCCAAAAACTCGTATTTCAGCGTGAAAGCGGGCATCACTATCGGCGGTTCACGCTGATAGAAAGGGAAAGGTGAGACACAGGAAACCATCTCCCCTCTTATTTCTTCCCGCTTTCGTCTACATCCATCACGGAACATGCAGCAATAGAAACATCTCGGCTGCGTGCCAGGCGTGGGTGAAGGCTAACTTCTGTTTTGCCAGGTCTTTATCCAACACGGTCATGCCCGGATAATGCGCATCGCTATCGTGCTGTTGCCAGCTAAGGGGGTAGTCGACGGTGCCCACCATTCCGCGCCTTTGGGTATAGAAGTGATCTTCTGCCCAAACATAATAAGGAGAATTAATGGCTATCTTTTTATCAAATTCCGGCCCGGCTACGTGTTCATTCCGGTACGCCCACCAGAATAGCGCCGAATAACTATCATATTGTTTGGGAATGCTGTAAGGGTCGGGCAAATCGAGCGATTTCAGACCATATTTGAGCCATTTGGTTTGATAAACCGGGTGTTCAGCATCATCGGTCTGACCCGCCACGTAATTGCCCCGTCGGAAATGGCCTGCCGAATCCAGCACCGACTGCACAACGGGATGCTTTTTATCGGAAACCAGTGACACCAGAAAAAGTACCTGACCGAGATTGTCAACTTCAGGAATGCCGTGGTTGTTGCGGTCGAATGGTTTGTTTATAGCCATAATCCAGTCCTGAATCAGGGATAGATTGTTCGTTTCCCGCAGTACCATACCCATCAGTGCCGCATCCCGATACCAGGGTTTGAGATACACCAGGAAGTTAGGGACGGGTCGTCCGTGAATGACGTTGATGAGGACTTCCTGATGCAACACCCGAAGTATGGGGCCCCACGGTTGTTTGGTGAAACCGGGTAGATTCAGTCGGGAGCGGGTACCCGGAATCAATTTTGGTTTTCTGGGCGGCTGTAGCAGCCAGACACCGCTTTCATTTTCCCGGATCTGGATTTGTTGCCCATCGGTCAACACTAGATGAACGAGGTATTCCGACGGAACAATGATTTCTTCTTTCACCCGCCACTGTTCCTCAATGTTACCCGTCAGGGCGTTCAGCAGGCGCCCGTTGCGGTAGATGAGTTTGAGCCGGTCGCCCATGCCGAACAGGAAAAACGGCAGGTTGGGTAGTTCGCGCAGCGCCGTGTGTTCGTGACGAAGACGCGTCAGATTATCCCGATAAACCGTTAGCGCCCCGGCCGGGTCGGTATGTACCGTCGGCGGAATGGGCTTCTGAGCCTTAACCGATAGGGTGATTGCCAGAAAAAGAGTGAACCAGGGAAAAGACATAGACTGGTAAAGGTACCCATTTTGTTCGGTGAGTCAGTGTCTGAACGGGGTTGATTCAATCCCGAATCGACTGGTAATCATCAGTATCCTACGTTTGTCCCGATGGCGCACCCGCCACCGGGGTTCATCAACTAGGTGCTCCAGGAGTAGTTTCGTCGGGTGCAGGTAAGCGGTCGGCCGTAACAGCCATGTCGGGATTCGAACTGCCGATTACCAAAATCCAATTGGACACAAGGTTTTATACGTTAGGCAAACTGTTTCTGTTAGATAGATAGCGGACAGACATTCATAGGGTTACCGGGACAACTACCTCAGGCGTTAGGCCTGTCGGGTTCGTTGGATAAGTCTTTATGGAAATTTAACGCTGTGTGCTTATCTTGCTACGTTGTTCTATATACGCTTTAATGCACAGCGTTCTCGTTTGCGCGTCTTGGCGATTACGTTTAAAGCAAGAGGTTTTTAGTCAATGAGTTTAGCAAACGTCGACCTGTCTAACTGCGACCGGGAGCCTATTCATATTCTCGGTCAGATTCAGTCATACGGCTATTTACTGGCCATCCATCCTGACACGTATGCCATTGTTCATGCCAGCGAAAATATCGCTGATCTACTTGGTTTGTCAGCCTCTCAGGTGATGGGGCAGCCATTGGAAAGTGTAGTAGCTAAAACAGACATACCGGCAGGCAGGCTGATGTCATTGCTGAAGGCAGATGATCCAAACGGTTCGTGGGAAACCCTGAACCCGTATCAGATGACCGTGAATGATCAGGCGTTGAATTTGATTATCCATCAGCATGCAGGACTTATCGTACTGGAATGGGAACCTGCCATTGACGCCCGCGATACCGATAGTAGCCATACCTTACTGAATCAGCGACTGATTACTGAGTCGCTTACGGAAGTACAGACCAGCCAAACCCTGACAGAACTGTTGCAGAATACCGCCCGTCGGGTAAAATCTATTACGGGTTTTGACCGGGTAATGGTGTACAGGTTTGGTGCCGATTGGCACGGGCAGGTGATTGCGGAAGAAAAAGAAGACCAGCTGGAACCGTTCCTGGGCCTGCATTATCCCGCATCCGACATTCCGAAGCAGGCTCGTGAGTTGTACAAAGTTAATCTGGTTCGGTTAATTGCTGATGTGGACAGCACCCCATCCCGAATTCTGTCGCAACCCGACCGGCCCGATGACAAGCCGCTGAATTTGACGTATTCTGTTCTGCGGGCGGTATCACCCATTCATATCGAGTACCTGAAAAACATGGGGGTGAAGGCTTCCATGAGTATTTCGCTGATATACCAGGATGAATTGTGGGGACTTATTTCCTGCCACAATACAACGCCCCTTTTTGTTGATTATCCGGCGCGCAGGACGGCTAAATTTGTGAGTCAGCTTTTGTCCGTAGCCCTGGAGTTTCGTAAGGATAGGGAGGACCTTGCCGCCCAGCAACTATACCAGCAGGCAGGGCAACGGTTACACGAGCAATTATTGCTGAGCGATACGATTGTACGGGCAATTACTCAGTTCCCTATAACGGCACTGGATGTGACCAGTGCCCCCGGAGCCGCCTTATTATTCGACGGTAAGCTGTATCGACTGGGCCAGACACCCGACGAATCGGCTATCCGGGGCATGGCCGACTGGATGAGTACCACCAATACGACAACTTTCCTGGAAACCAGTCAACTTCCAAATCTATACCCGCCAGCCGAGGGATTTAGGGAAGTTGGCGCGGGTTTGCTGGCTATCGTACTGTCGCGTGAGCTGAACGAATATATCTTTTGGTTCAAGCCGGAGCGGGTTCAGGAAGTGTCATGGGCGGGTAACCCGAACAAGCCCGTTACGTTCGACGGTAATGGCGTTGGGAAAATCAGTCCCCGAACCAGTTTTGCTTCCTGGACACAAATGGTTCATAATACCTCAGAGCCCTGGAGCAAAGCAGAGGTATCGGCGGCTGTCAAGCTGCGCGATGATGCGTTGCAGATTGTGAACAAACAGGCCAATGAAATTCGTATGCTTAACCAGCAACTGAAGCTGGCTTACGAAGAACTTGATGCGTTTAGTTACACCGTATCGCATGATTTGCGAACGCCCCTATCCTCTATTCGGTGTTATTCCGAAATTCTGCTCGAAGAGTACGGAAAGGACCTTGTGCCGGATGCAAACTCGCTGCTTAATAAAGTAATAGATTCAACCGACAAGATGCGTCGCCTGATCCGGCACATACTGTATTATTCGCGGATGGGCCGTAGTGAACTGGACACCCAGCATATAGATATGAACAAATTACTGAACGATATTCGGGAGGATATTATGGTAACTGTTCAGGGGCGTTCACTACGCATGGAAATTGGCAATACACCGTCAATCTACGCCGATCCGTTGATGGTGCTTCAATTGTTCACCAATCTGCTCGGCAATGCCGCCAAGTATACCAAATTAGCACCGGACGGACTTGTTACAGTGACTGGTTACCAGAATGATAATGAGGTAGTTTACTCCGTAGAAGACAATGGCATCGGATTTGATATGAAACAGGCCGACAGAATGTTTGAACTGTTTAAGCGACTGGAGAATGCCCGGAACTTTGAGGGAACCGGGGTTGGCTTAACAATTGTGAAGCGTATCGTTGACCGTCACCACGGGAGAATCTGGTTCCAGAGCGAGCCAAACAAAGGCACGATTTTTTTTGTTTCATTTCCAACGAAGTAACCGGTACTAGCTATAGAAATCATGGTAGATGTATTATATGTTGAAGACAATCCGAATGATGCGGATATATTTAGCCGCCTGATGCGTAAGCTGGATAGACCCGTTACGTATACTATTCTTAGTACGGGTCCTGAAGCACTTGATTATCTGACAAATAGCGAGCAACAGAAAAACGCCCTGCCTAAAGTAGTTCTCCTGGATTTAGACCTGGGCGGGGTTAGCGGCTTTGAGGTAATTGCGAAAGCACGGGCTTCTGACCGGACCAGGTATCTTCCTATTGTGGCATTCAGCACGTCTGACAGTCCGCGGGATATTCAGCAGGCTTACGATGCTGGTATTAACGCGTATGTTGTGAAGCCCGGTAGTTATCAGGCTACAGGTGTCGCGCTAACGAAGGTGTGCGATTTCTGGCTGGAAAATAACACCCGAATAGATAATAAATGAGCCTTTTGTTAGACCGGTTGCGCCAGGAAACGCAACAGATGCACCAGCAGACAGAACAGCTTTTTTACACAGAATCCTTACGCAACGGCACCCTATCTCCAATTCAGTACGGTCATTTGCTCCGCACGCACCTGGCATTCCATCAGGCGCTGGAAATCGCTATCGAACACCACCCTGATTTTTTTCGGGAGTATAACCCACAGGAGCGGCTAAAAACTCCCTGGCTGTTAGCCGACCTAGCACAGTTAAATGAGCCGCTATCCTCACCCATGCCTGCTTTGTTTACCAGCTGGACTGCCGTTGATTTACTGGGAGCCGTTTACGTAGGTGAAGGCTCTATGCTGGGCGGGACCGTGATCAACCGATTATTGCAACAAAGCACGTCTATTCAGTCTATCCTCCCGGTGGCTTCCCGATTCTATCAGGGATATGGTACGGATACGGGTAAACAGTGGCGCAGGAGTGGCGAATTCATAACGCAGCGTGGGGCACTCCACGCCGATGCCGTTGTGGCGGCTGCCAAACGGGCGTTCAGCCAATTTCAAGAAGCTTTTTTGAGCAGTCAGGACAGAATTATGCAGAAATAGCGTCGGGAACGGGCAGGAAAATTTTGAAGGTAGATCCGCTACCTATTTCGCTATCGACATCAACAGCCCCCCCGTGATTTTGGGCAACCCGCTGGCAGATAGCCAGACCAATACCGGTACCGCTGTAGGTAACCGGACTATGCAAACGCTGGAAGGGCGTAAACACCCGGTCTTTGTACCGCACATCGAACCCAATTCCGTTATCTTTTACGGTGATTAACCAGAAATCTTGCCGGGTTGCGGATTGAAGCATTTCGGGCAACTCATCAGGACTTGCCTCACGGAAGTCAATTTGAATAAAAGGAGCAATGCCAGTCGCACTGAATTTAAGAGCGTTGGCAATCAGATTCTGAAAAAGTTGCCGTAGCCGAGACACATTGCCACGCACTTCGGGCAGGGAGGCAACCTTGATGGTTGCTTTTTTTTCCGCTATCGTTATTTCCAGATCGCTCAGTACGTCCTCAATGATGTCGGTAAGCAAAATTAGCTTGAACGAATCCAGTTGGCTACTCAGCTGCGAATAGAACAAAAGATCTTTAACGAGGGACTGCATCCGGCCGGCCGACTTCTGAATCCGCCGAACCATATCTTTCTCCCCATCAGAGAGGCTATCGGCAAACTGGCTCTGAAGCAGATCACTGAACGACTGAATCCGTCGGAGCGGCTCCTGTAAATCATGTGACGCAATATGAGCAAACTGTTGCAGACTCTCGTTGGATCGTTTCAATTCTATGTTGGCGGTATTTAATTCGGTGGCCTGCTGCTGTGCTGTTTGCTCACTCTGTTTTAGGTGGGTAATATTATTGAAGGTAACGACTACACTTTCTCCATCCTGTTTTACTGCCGATACCTCAAACCAGCCTTCCAGCCCCAATTCATCGCGGTAATATTGCGTAGTCTGTTCCGATTGTTCGGAGTTGACTACGCGTACGTAAAGATCAAAAAAACCATTGTCCTTGTTACCCGGAAACACCGTCAATAAGCTTTGGCCAACCAATTCTTCGGGTGTTCTGGACAGACTGTGAATAACAGCCTTATTGGCCGTATCCATTCGAAAATCGACAATCGTATTCTGCTCATTCCGCACGGCCGTTATGGCAATGATACTGTTCAATGAGGCATCCAGCGTTGTGCGCAACTGATGGGCTTGCTGTTCCAGTGCCCGGGTTTGTTTATCGACACGTTGCTGAAGCGTTTCTTCATTCTGCTTGTCGGCAGTTATATCGATAACCATACCGATAAACCGGTAGGGCTCCTGCTTTTCAGTAAAGAAAACACGCCCACTGGAGCGTAACCAGCGTACATTTTCCCTGTCAACAACGCTTACCGTCCGGTATTCATGATGAAAATGCCCGGTACCGCCGGATTGCATAATCGCCTGAATGGCCTGGTTTGTTGCATCACGATCATCCGGATGCAGGCATTGCAGAAATAACGGGTAATTGACTGGCGTGGAAGCGGGCAGGCCAAAAAGTTCTCTGGTCCGGTCAGACCAGATTAATTCGTCAGTAAACAGGTTGTAATCCCAGGTGCCTAACTGGGCTGATTCAATGGCAAGCCGAAGTTCTTCATCGGCCATACGCGCTTTCAATTCAATTTCTTTCCGGTCGCTAACATTAATTAATATGCCCGAGAAAGTAACGGGCTCGTGCTGTTGATTGTACGTAAACTGCCCCCTGGAAAAAACCCATTTGGATTCAGATCGGGCAGTCATTAGCCGATAATCCGCTTCAAAGCAACTCCTTTTCTTCTTGGCTTCATCAATCAAATTGATTACCCGCTGGCGATCATCCGGATGGATTACATCCGTGAATACATGGGTGGGAAGGTTAATCTTATCCTGCTCAATACCCAGCATGTTGAACAGGGTAGGGTCACCGTATAGGCTATCATTGGTAATATCCCAGAACCAGGTCGCTGTCAAGCCGGAACGAAGTGCCGCATGTAAATGATCGAACGAAGGCTGGAATAACGCGGCTTCCTGGGTGGGTTGGGAAGTAGATTCCGTAGCGAACGGCTGACTCATAGCATAGCTTCTTGGTAAAATATACAGCGTCAAAAGGCCGTAGAAAAGATAAGTGCCAAATCACGCTAACAGAAAGCATTGCTGACATGAACAAAAATACATATAAAATTGTCAGATGATGGCTATGAGTAGGTAACCTGCTGCTTATCTATTTGTTTGCCGGTTGTTTCCTCGGATTTTTTCGGGAAGCTATTCGTTCATGCATGGCGGCCACCTTATCTTCGTGTATATCCTGGGCCTCTTCTATGGAATGGGACTCCGACAGGGTTGCTTCGTTTTTAGATTCCTCGGCGAGTTTACAAAAAAACTGGTGTAATTTTTGGAGTTCTTCTTCAGTCAGGTCCTCTACATTCAATAGTCTGTTGCTGGCTTTTCTATTTACGGCAAGCAGTTCATTTAATTTAATCTGCATGGCCAGCGAGTCTTTGTTCTGCGCTTTCTGGATCAGAAACACCATCAGAAAGGTGATAATGGTTGTGCTGGTATTTATTATGAGCTGCCACGTATCCGAATAATCAAAAATAGGCCCGGTAACGAGCCAGACAATAATGGACAGGGAGGCCAGTAGGAAAGCTCCCGAAGAGCCGGTTGCTTTAGTAGCTTTAGACGCAAAGTGGTCGAAAAACCGAGTGAATTTATTCTCGTTCATGTGCTTGGTGATTGGGGTGATTTATCTCTAAACCGGTTAGTCTGATAATTGTGAGATTAAATTATGCGAATACGATTTTGTCCATTACCGGTTGATTCTCATTCGGGTAATGGCTGGAATAAAAAAAAGAACCAGAACCAACCGTAGAAAACCATCAACCACTACACATGCAGCCTTTTCCCGTCACCTCTTCTATTCTATCGGCAACGCACCTGGTTCCGTTTCTACAGTCGAACTATTCATTTGGGCCTAATACATTTTGTCGGTTGCTGAAAGCAGGCATTAATCACGCTTATCTAGTCACTGATGGTGGCAAAAAAGCCATTTTCCGCGTGTATAGCCTGAACTGGCGTACGGAGGAAGAGATAAAGGAAGAAATCAGGCTGCTAACGCTGCTACAGGAAAATAGCCTGCCTGTATCGTACCCAATTGCTGACCATAATGGCAACTACATTCAACCATTGAACGCACCCGAAGGGGACAGAATGGGGGTGCTGTTTTCCTTTGCCGAGGGTGAAAAAATACTGTCGCTTTCGGCTGAACTACATTACAAAATCGGGCAGATTATGGCCCGTTTTCACCAGATTATTCACAACCTGACCCTGAAACGGAATACCTATACGGCACAGGTACTGGTAGTGGATTCTGTAGAAAAACTAGCTCTTTTCCTACCCGCCGAATCTCCTGAAATGGCTTTCATGTATGCTACCCAGCGTTACCTGCTGGATGTGTTTGCGCGCATCGACGACGACAACGTACGCCGGGGCGTTGTGCATTTAGACATCTGGTTCGATAACCTTAACATTACTCCGGACGGTATGGTTACCCTATTCGATTTTGACTTCTGTGGCAACGGCCTGTTGTGCTATGACATCGCCTATTACATTATGCAGATTCATAGTACCGAACCGGACGAAACCGAGTTTTTGACGAAGAAGGATCAGTTTCTAAGTGGATATGAATCCGTAACGAAAATTAGTGATGAGGAAAAAAAACTGTTGCCTATGCTCGGCGAAGCCGTTTATTTCTTTTATATCGGCGTTCAGTGCGAACGGTTCGATAACTTCTCAAACGTATACCTGAACGAAGTATACCTAAAACGCTTCATTAACCTGCGCCTGAAACGCTGGTTTGATTATAACAAGCTGAATGCCGGATAAAACGCGTTCGGTCAAAAAGCCGTATATTCGATACCTTCATCTGAAAATCTGCCCCGGCGGTTCCCGTTCCTGAACGTAGCAAGGGCGCATCAGGATTATGCGAATACGGTTTATCTGGCTATTTCTTGGCATTGCAATCCTCCTGCCGGAGTGGGTTGCCAGCCAGAACCTTGTTCCGAACGGGAGTTTTGAAACCTACCGAAACTGTCCGCGTCAGGATAATCTCTTCGAAGAAGCCATTCCCTGGTATAACCCTAACCGGGCCACCCCTGATTTTTACCACCGGTGTTTTGATTTCGGTCAGCTCATTTTAACCCCTCACTCAGGGCAGGGAGTCGGACACTTGTTTTTCGACCAGGGCTGGGCCGAATACATGGGTATAAAACTAACAAAGCCGCTATCGGTTAGTACGTGCTACTATTATGAAATGTACGTGGCAACGGACACGCCAAATAAATACCTCATCGAAACTATTGGTGCCCATTTCTCTAATCAGCCACTTACCGGTACCACAACTGAACGGCTGAACGCAACACCACAAATTCTGGACACGAATCCGCGCAGTAGCATTGGCGTATTACAGTGGCAGCGTATTTCGGGTTTTCTCACGCCTAAAGGGGGGGAGCAGTACCTGACCATCGGTAGTTTCAATAAAGAACCAGCGTTTCTGGGATTTTACTACCTGTTTGTCGATGACGTGTCCCTGCTGCCCGTTGAACTTGAACTGGGTAAGGACACCACCTTGTGTAACCGCCGGAATTCGCTCTTACTCGATGGAACTGTGCCCGGAGCCAGAGAATACCACTGGCAGGATGGCAGTACCAGTCCGAAATTTCAGGTAACCAAACCCGGCAAGTACTCCGTTACCGCCATCACGGCCTGCAAAACCCTGACCGACTCCATCACGGTTAATTATGCCATTGATTTCGACCTCGGCCCCGATACAACGCTCTGTACTGGTCAGGTACTTACACTAAGCGTTCCGAAAACGCCAGCCTCCCAGTACCGCTGGCAGGACGGTTCGGCACAAAATACCTACTCCGTAAAGCAGCAGGGCCAGTACAGTATACGCGTTACGCAGGCCGGCTGCGTAGCTACTGATACGATTCAGGTACGTTACATCCAGCCCCCGCGTCTGGATTTAGGACCTGACAGGGAACTTTGCGGGGCCGAAAAGTTCACGATAAAGCCCGTTGTTGCCGAAGGTAAATTTAGCTGGCAGGATGGCTTTTCCGATACGTTGCGTACGGTGAGTACTTCTGGGGTGTTCCGGGCCAGCGTTCGTAACGACTGTGCTACCGTGACCGACTCGATCGAAATAGATTACGGAGCCTGCGACTGTATTCTCTACGCACCCAACAGCTTTACCCCCAATGGCGATGGGATGAACGATACCTTTTCCGCCTTCGGGTGCGGTGACCTGACCATTACCTCACTCGCCATTTTTAACCGGTGGGGCGAAGTGATTTTCAAAACGACAAGTCCACCTTTTCAGTGGAATGGCTACTATCGGGATGAGGTATGTGCGCAGGGCGTTTATGCCTGGCGCATACAGTATCAGTTATATCGGGGTAAGAAGGTTAAAGTTGACCAGAAACAGGGGTATATCACGTTGATTCGGTGAGTAGACAATTCATCCCGATAGTTGTGTCTTACTGGAAATGGAACTAGAATAGTTTAACCAGCCGCGCCAGCCCAGCCGAAATTAAGAGCACTACGGCCACAAGTGCCAGACCGTAATAAAGTCCAAAGCCTTCGGACACAAAACCGATGATGGGCGGACCGGCCAGAAACCCAATGAAACTAAAGGTGGCAAACGTGGCTAGTCCGGCGGCTGGCGGAATTCCCGGCACCCGTAGCGAAGCAGAATAAAGAACGGGAGCTCCCAGCGAACAACCCGCCCCCAGCAGAGCGAAACCAGCAAGAGCAGTGGACGGGAAGGGTAGGGCGATAGCCACTAAAATACCCAAAGCGCCCAAAACCCCGCCTATCTGTAACCAGCGGGTAGCCCCAATTTTGGGTAAAATAGCGTCGCCCAGGAAGCGGAAACCGGTCATTGTCAGCGAAAAGCTGGCAAAGCCCAGCGCGGCAATCTGCGCACTGGCCCCCAGCGTTTCGCGCAGGTAAACGGCACTCCAGTCGAAGGCGAGTCCTTCGCCCATCGCTAAGGCCAGGCCAATCAGAATCATCAGCAGTAAATCCCGATTGGGTCGTACAAAAGAGGAACCCGCTTTCTCACCCGATTCTGTCCGGCTGCTCGACGGTATCTGCTTCAACTGGGGTTGCAACACGAAGGTGAGCCCCAAAATCAGTACGGCCATTACCGCCATATGTACCGGAGGAGGCACGTGTAGGGCAATAACTGCCCCGGTGATGCCCGAACCGAACAGCCCCCCCAAACTCCACATCCCGTGACAGGATGACATGATGACGATACCCTGCGACCGCTCCAGGTTGGTGGCACTTGTATTCATGGCTACGTTGATGAGTGCGCCCGAAAGACCAGCCAGGAACAGTCCGAAAGCCATTATGTAGATGTTGGGGGCATTAATGGGGATGCACACTGCCAGGGTCAATCCGATGGCGGCCCAGAAACAGGACCGTGCTTCGCCCAGTTTGGCAATGATAAAGCCCGTCAGCGGATTCATGATGAGTAACCCGGCGGGCATCGCAAAGAGCGTAAGCCCCAGTTCGGCATCGGAGAGGAGTAGTTTCGCTTTCACGTATGGAATGTGTGAAACCCAGCTACCGAACAACAAACTGTCGGAAGAAAAAACGAGTCCAACTGCCAGTGCCCGTCTGTTCAGGAAAAACGAGAGGATATTCTGGATGAACCTGTTTCGTTGTGGCCTGGGAAAAGAAGCGGTTGTATTCATGGCACAAAAATAGCCGGTTCAGACCGGCTATTTTTACTAATTGGGTATCCTTTACGGATGATGTATTGATTTTTTAGCACTGCTTTCTATTCAACCATCGTTAGCGATGTACTATTTTTAAGGTGCCCGGCCATCGCTTTACGCAGTTTCTCTACTTTGGGCAAGGATACACTTTGAATGTAAGGCTGGTTGGGATGCAGCGCAAAATAGTTTTGGTGGTAAACTTCAGCAGGGTAGAAAACCGTAAATGGGGTCACTTCTGTCACCACTTTGCCGCTGTAGTGACCGGATTCATTGGTGCGTTTTATAGCGGCCATGATTTCTGCTTTTTCTTCGGGCGTCCGGTAGAATGCCACCGACCGGTAATCGCGGCCCACATCGGGTCCCTGCCGATTCAGAGTGGTCGGGTCATGACCCGCAAAAAAGGCTTCGAGCAGTTGTGGATAGCTAATGACTTTGGGGTCATAATACACCTGCACCGATTCTGCATGGCCAGTCCGGTCGGTGCCCACCTGCTCATAGGTTGGGTTCTTAACCGTGCCGCCAGCGTAGCCGGAAATTACTTCCCGAACGCCCTTAAGCTGGTTCATGCCTTCTTCCAGCGCCCAGAAGCAGCCACCGGCAAATGTAGCAACGGCTTCGCCCGATTTTGATTCGGGGAGTTTTGCGGGGGCATGGTCATTTGATTGTCCCTGTGCGCAACCGGCCAGAAAGAGCAGGCTGAGCGCGTATAAATGGAATTTTTTCATTGTGTCTGTTATCAGATCGTGTTACCCTATAAACGATTAAAAAACGATTGTGGTTTCTTGGTGGTACAGCATTATGGCCAACTGGCGGTCAGACCATAAGCCATCGGATAAACGTCGGGGGACTGTGACTGGCCGTAAACAAAAACGTCCTGACAAAATTGTCAGGACGTTTAGATTCAACTCAATTAATGGGTGTGTACCCTCGTTTATACGCCTGGATACCCTTCATTCTGTGTCTTCAGATTAGGGTTATTAAGCAGCTCCTGCTTGGGTATTGGAAGCAACAGGTGCTTCTTCTGCAAGGGCTGATTGGAACTTGGGTTTACGTGACCCACGAAAGGGTCAAATCCGTTTGTTTTGCCGTTATAAACTTTTTGGAGCCGTACCATATCGAACCAGGTAATCTGCTCGTAGCACAGCTCATGCCAGCGCTCCCGCCAAACGGCTTCCCGGAAGGTTGCCTGGTTGTACGTTCCCAACGCAGGGGTCGTCAGCGTAGCACGGTCGCGGATGCGCTTCATGGCATCGTAAGCAGCCTGCGTAGGACCACCCACTTCGTTTTGAGCTTCGGCATAAATCAGCAGCGTTTCGGCAAAGCGAATCTGGGGTACGTTCAGGTTGTTCTGCCGGGTACCGGCAACGCCAGCCGTACCGTTTGAGGTACGGTTGAAATGCTTGAACACATAGGGCGCACCCAGTTCGAACGGGGCACCGTTGCCATTCGTATAATAGCTGGTGTAGAAATAACCTTCCTGATTCTTGGCCCGCAAATCGCCCTTTTCGTACGAGTTATAGAAGGTGGGCGTAGGTACTGAGCTACCCGTTCCGCCGGGTCCGGCGAATGTAACCGGCTTAAAGTTGGGATAAAAGTTATTCATTGGGTTACCCGCTACCAGTGTGTTATACTGAAGCATGTACAGGTGTTCTACCCGGTTCTTCGTGCTTTCCCGATGAATATCTTCGTAGGTTGTGAACAGATTGATTAACGAAGGATTCGCATTGGCGTAGGTGATTACTTCAAAGGCTTTATCGGCGGCTAACTTGTAGTGCGAGGCTCCTTTTTTGAGTGGCTCTCCGGCCATGGTCAGATATACTTTGGCCAATTGTGTTTTTACAGCAGCCAGATTGACCCGTCCACTCACGTCCATCCAGGCCAGCCCGGCAGCTTCAGCAGCGGTCAAATCATCAACAATCAGTTTATACACATCCTCCTGTTTCGTCCGAACCGGCAGAAAATCTTCCGAAGAGGCTGTTTGCGGTTTTGTAATCAGTGGGATATCACCCCACAACCGAACGGCAGTGAAATAAGCCGAAGCCCGCAGGAACCGGGCCTCACCCAGAATTTTAGTTTTCTGAGCCGCGTCCATCGGGGTAATACCCGGCACCTTATCCAGCACCTGATTCGCCTGGGCAATAACCTTATACAAGCCGTTCCAGTAGTTAACCACGTGACCGGTATTGCCGTCGTGTACCAGGCTATAGAGGTTGTTCAGATCGGAGTTTTGCGCGGTTTCCGTTGTAGACGTACCGGTTAGCGCTTCCAGCAACTGCCAGTTGCTGGAGAAGATACCAGCATCGCCCCCCATAAAGCGGGCATCGGAGTAAACGGCGGCCAGCGCAGCTTCCGCATGGTCAGGAATGGTATAAAAACTGGTAGGAGTCAGGTTAGACGGTGCCTGTTCGGTCAGGAAGTCTTTACAGCCTAAAGGAGCTGTTAGGGCTATTCCGCATAGCATAACCCTACCTATATTTTTTACGAGTGTATGTCTCATAATGAATTTCAGTGAATTTGAATTTTTTGAAGATTGTCATTTATGGTCATTAGGAGTCATTCATGGTCATGAGAGCAATAAAGAAATTTATCAATGACGTTTGATGACCATAAATGACCACTAATGTCTACCAGTTGTTTACAGCCCAATCTGGAGACCCAGCAGGTATGTGGTTGGTTTTGGATAGTTGTGCCAGATCATACCCTGCGAGAAAGCACTGTTGCCCCCGCCCTGGTTGGTTGGTGTTACTTCTGGATCGCCAACAATGGGGTCTTTCACCAGCAGGAAGAAGTTCTGAGCCGATGCATACACGCGAAGCCGGTTCATTTTCAGCTTGTTCGTTACGGCAACCGGGAAGGTATAGCCAAACAGCAGGTTTTTGCCCCGCAGAAACGAACCATCCTTAATCCAGTGGCTATCCACGTTGGTTACATAGCCTGCCCGTGTGTCCCGAACTTCGGCAATTTGGCTACCCTGATTGGTTGGTGTCCAGGCGTTCAGCACGGAGGTGTAGCTGTTGGCCAGTGCCTGCCGGTCTTCGCTGGGGTGCAGGTTCATCAGCATTACCTGATTACCAAACATAAACTGCATCTCAAACGTAGCGTCGAAGTTGCCAAACCGGATGTTGTTGGTGAATGCACCCCATCCTTTAGGACTACCATTCCCAATAATACTGCGGTCAGCGTCCGTAATGGCTTTGTCACCGTTCACGTCCAGGTACTTGATATCGCCGGGCAGAATGGTCAAACCGTTCCGATAGCTGGTGAACTTGGCGGCTTCTTCGCGCTCAGCTTCGCTCCACACACCCACTCGGGTCAGGCCCCAGAATGAACCAACCGCTTCGCCAACGCGAATAATGTTGGTGGGGTTCGTGAAGTTAGGGCCACCAACGTTGAATATGTCAGACGGGGTTGCCAGAGACAGTACTTTGTTGCGGTTGAACGAGATGTTGAACGTTGTGTTCCAGCTAAAGCTGCCCCGGTTAATGTTTACCGTGTTCAGGCCAAACTCGAATCCTTTGTTTTCCATCGACCCTACGTTGCGCCGGATGGTGCCATAACCACTCGACTGCGGTACGGGGGCATCAAGGAGCATGTCGGTTGTCAGGCGGTAGTAATAATCGGCTTCCAGCGTAATCCGTCCTTTGAGCAGACCAATTTCCAAACCTACGTCGGTCTGAGCCGTTTTCTCCCAGCGAAGGTCAGGGTTGGCCAAACGGCTGATACCCGTTCCGCCAAACCGTGCATCATTATAGACAGTCGAGTAGTTGGAACTTAGTAGTGACAGCGATGAATAAGCAGGAATTTCGGAGTTACCCGTTAAGCCGTAGCTACTGCGTACTTTCAGGTTCGAGATAATGGCGTTTCCTTTTAGGAAGTCTTCTTCCGACACCCGCCAGGCCAGTGCTGCTGACGGGAAGAAGGCAAACTTGTGGTTTTCTCCGAACTTGGAGGAACCATCGGCCCGGCCCGTAGCCGTAAACAGGTATTTGTTCCGGAAGCCGTAGTTGATACGTCCGAAGTACGAGTTAAAGGCAAAGCGCGATGCCCCCGACGAAACCGATGGGTTGATAGCCCCGGCACCTAAGTTATTGAAGGTGAAGTAATCGGTGGCAAAGCCGCTAACGCTGGCCCCAAAGCCAAACGTGTTGGTCTCCTGCCACGAGATACCCAGTAAACCCGTAAAGGAGTGGTCCCGACCAATCTGTTTGTTGTAGGTCAGGTAGTTTTCCAGTGACCAGAACGAGGTTTTGTTGTTGTTGGTCGACGCGTTACCGCTGTTACCAATGTTCAGCGTACGGGTTTGCGACTGATTGATTTCCTGGGTCTGGACGTTAGCACCCAATACCGTACGCATCTCCAGCCCTTTTCCAAACGTGATGTTGGTGAACAGGCTACCCAGGATTGTTTGGGTATTCTGGATATACTTACGATCCAGAAGCCGGTGTACTGAGCTCATCGTTCCTTCGGCGTAGGGGTAATCCCGGTTTTCAGCAAGAATACCGGTGTCAGGATACCGCACGGGCAGGAAGGGGAAGTCTTCCACAATTTGCCGGGCTACCGCGTCATTCACGTCCACCAGGTTTTCGGTCTGGTTGTTGTAGCTCAGCGTACCTCCGATTTTTAGCCAGCTCTTTACCTGATCGTCGAGCGAAAAGCGGCCCGAATACCGTTTCATGTACGAGGTTTTGATCAATCCCTGATCATCGCGGTAGTTTAGCGAGAGCGAATACTGGGTACGCTCGTTACCACCGCTAAAGCCTAACTGGTGATTTTGGGAGAGTTTGTTTTGTGCTGATTCTTTAAACCAGTCGGTATCGTAGAGGGGGTTCAAATTAGCATCAAAAACCCCTGGGTGAGCCGCACTGAAAGCAGTCCGTCTAACCTTTGGGTCCAGATAGGCCCATTTGCCAGCCGCCCAGCCAGTGGGATCGTACTTGGCCATGTTGGCGTAGGCCAAATCTTCGGTCGCTAAGTACTCTTTGGCGTTCAGCACCTGTGGCTTGTTGGGACCAATGGTATTTACGCTGAATTGACCGTCGTAGGTAACCCGGCTTTCACCGGCTTTCCCTTTGCGGGTCGAAATCAGGATGACGCCGTTGGCACCACGAGCACCATAAATAGCCGTTGAAGACGCGTCCTTCAGTACCTCAACGTTAACAATATCGTTCGGGTTGATATAGTCAATCGGGTTACTGAACTGGTCGCCCGTGCCTTGTGGCAGCATCACGCCATCCACCACGTAAAGCGGGTTGTTGGACGAGTTGATGGAGCTAAATCCCCGAATCCGAACGGTAGTCCGGCCACCGGGACGGCCCGAGTTGGTATTGACCTGCACACCCGGCAGACGACCCGAAAGTTGCTGGTTGAGCGAAGGAGCAGGCCGTTCCATCAGTTCGGCTTCCTTCACGCCCGATACGGCACCGGTCAGGTCAGACTTTTTGCTGGTACCGTAACCAATTACTACGATCTCGTCCAGCACCTTGCTGTCAGCTTGTAGATTTACGTTAATGGAGGCCTGATTGCCAACCTGAACCTCTTTCGACAGATACCCTACGAAGGAGAAAACCAGGGTCGAACTGCCATCGGGTACTTCCAGTTTGTACTGCCCATTAACGTCGGTAACTGTTCCGCGTTGTGTGCCTTTCAGGATAACACTAACGCCGGGCAGGCCTTCATTTTTTTCATCGGTAACGCGACCCGTAAGTGTTCGGTCAGCTTTGCTGACCGGCTTATAGTTAGGCGGATTTGAGGCCGATGGAGTACTGGCATATGCTCCGCCAGTCGAAAGTGAAGCCAGCAGGAGCAGCGTACCGGGTACACTGAGCAGCCTGCTGAACGAGACTCGAGAAGGTAAGAATGTTTTCATAGTATACTGCTTTTTAACTTTTTTTAATGGTTAAGAAGAAAAGTGAGACAACCTGCTTTAGCCAATAGCACTAAAAGGGGAAAAACTTATTTGTAGGGAAAACCCTAAGTTCAGTATAACTACTCATTAACATTAGAAAAAAATTAAAAAACAGTTAAGTAGTAATTAAAAAATAATACTGAGTTAAAACTGCGTTTGTCTGGCTAACAATGAGGAAATTTTGTGCCTTGTCCATTTGAGAAAATAATCATTCTGACATACGCTAACCTGCCCATTTCACGAACGTTGTCATTGTCTTACGAAATATAGTAATGTTTCCAGGCTGGGTGCATTTAAAAGTGCAAACAGCCTATGTAAACGTTTCAGCTTTGGCCAGACCGGAAATACCCGACAGGGGATCTTTACAAAACAGGTAAGGGTGGTTTGGGCAAACAAATCAGGTATTTTCTGGCCGAAAAAGTCTTTCAGTTGAAAAAACCAGCAATGCCCATGCGCCGAGCCTCACTGAGTCTGTTGTTTCCTTTCCTGCTGGTTAGCCTGACGGCTCCCGAACCTGCGCTCCGTTTTCGGCGGTATTTTGTGGCCGCTGAGAGTTACGAATCCGTTGGGGTATTCGATGTGGATAAGAATGATACGCTGGACATCGTTTCCGGTGATTTTTGGTACGAGGGACCACACTTTCGGCAGCGTCACCTGATTGGCAATGAACCCCGAAAAGACCAGTATTTTGACGATTTCTCCACCATTCCGATGGATGTCAATGCCGATGGGCGGCTGGATTTTATCACTGGCGGCTGGTTTGACCAGACGTTGCGCTGGGTCGAGAATCCAGCCGCCGGTAACGGAAAAACGCAGTGGCCATTACACGAAATCAGTAAAGTAGGTAATGTGGAAACCACCCGTGCCTGGGATGTAGATGGCGATGGGAAACTGGATATTGTGCCAAACAATCCGGGTCATCCGCTGAAATACCTGAAATTAGTATCACCAGGGAAGTTTCAAACCATTACGGTAGCTCCCACGCAGGGACATGGACTGGGCTTTGGTGATATCAATGGCGATGGTCGGGGTGATCTGATCGTATCTGATGGCTGGCTCGAAGCGCCTGCTAACCGGATAGCAGGTAGCTGGGAATTACACAAAGAATTCTCGCTCGGTACGGCTAGCGTACCCGTCATTGCTGCTGATGTAAACGGCGATAAATTGACCGACCTGGTTGTAGGGCAGGGCCATAATTATGGGTTGCACTGGTATGAACAAACGAAAAATAATACCGGGCAACGGAGTTGGACAAAGCACGTAATTGATGAAAAAAACTCGCAGTATCACTGCCTGGAATGGGTCGATATTACGGGCGACGGTCGGCCGGAACTAGTTACGGGTAAACGGTATCGGGCCCATAATGGAAAAGACCCCGGTGCAGAAGACTCTGTCGGGCTATACTATTTTACGTGGAATGCTGCACAGAAGCAGTTCGTAAAGCACGATATTGCTTCTGGTCCGGCGGGCGTTGGAAAAGGAACGGGTATCTACTTCGCCGTTGCAGACCTGCACAAAACGGGGAGGAAAGATATTATCGTGGCCGGGAAGGATGGGCTGACCATCTTCTTCAATGAAGGGTTTCAGCGGAAATAGCTGGATGAATAACGTAAAATGGACAATGGTATAATGAGATTGGTTATCATTATACCATTGTCCATTTTACATTCGGAGCCGCCTGTGCGGTTCATTCATATCAAGCCGTTAATGACCAGCCCTCGCGGTACTCGCGTTTTACGAACTGGTTGGCTTCATCGAAGTTGGTAATCTTCATGTTTTTACCATCCCAGTTTAGTTTCTTACGGCCAGGGTAGCTAAACCCTTTGCCATTTGGTGTGCGAACCATATAGCTCCGAATGGCCAGATTACCCATTAGTACCGACTCCGTCAGCGGACCGGCAAAGTCGAAGGATGAGGTGAGCCCCTTGTGTTCCTTGCTGTTGAATCCTGCTTTGCAGGCTTCGGTCCAGAGAATCTGATGACCGTTTTCCGGCATCTGCTTCACGATGTCCGGCTTAGGCGCACCCTCTATTTTCTTGCCGTCTTTGGTGAACAGCTTGGGATTTTCGCCGTACATGCCGCACATAATCATGCCTTTGTCGCCAACCATAATCACGCCGTTTTCACCGTTTTCGGGCATGGGTTCACCTTCGGGTAAAAACTCAGGGCGGAACGGGCGAAGACCACCGTCTGTCCACACCATTTTCACTTCGGATTTATTCTTAGCCGTTGCCGGGAACATAATTTCCACGTGCGAAGAGGGTGGACATCCTTCCGGAATATACTCCGGGGTCCAGTCTTTCAGGAACACGGCACCTACACTGGTCTCTACCTCAGTCGGGTAGCCCAGACCCAGCACCCGGAACGGGGTATCCATGATGTGGCAACCGATATCGCCGAGGGCACCGGCGCCAAAGTTCCACCAGCCGCGCCACTTGAATGGGTGGTAAGCGGGGGTATAGCCAACTTTCTGCGCTGGCCCAATCCAAAGATCCCAATCCAGATCGGAGGGTACTTCGGGAGCTGGTTGTGGTACGGGGATACCCTGCGGCCAAACCGGGCGGTTGGTCCAGAGCTGAATGGTATGTACGTTACCAATCATACCCTTATCGAACCACGATACCATTTCCAGCTGCTGGGGGTTGGATGATCCCTGATTTCCCATCTGCGTAACAACTTTATATTTACGCGCTGCTTCGGTAAGCATACGGGCTTCGTAAATATTATGCGTCATCGGCTTTTGTACGTAGACGTGCTTGCCCCGTTGCATGGCGTGCATGGCAACAATGGCGTGATTATGGTCTGGCGTTGACACCGTTACGGCATCGATATTTTTACCTTCCTTGTCCAGCATCTCCCGAAAATCCTTGTACCGCTTGGCATTGGGGTGCTTGGTAAACATTTCTTTTACGCGGGGCAGACCCCAATCCACATCGCACAGGGCAACCACATTGTTCGCTCCCTTGTTGTAGGAGTTGGTTACGTCGCTAAAGCCCTTACCACCGAAGCCTACGCCGGCAACGTTAAGTTTATCACTGGGGGCCACAAAGCCGGGGCCACCCAGCACGTGCCGGGGAACAATAAAGAAGCCGGCCGTTGCCAGCGCCCCTGCCTGTATAAACTGACGGCGGCTGGTGCCCGATTTAGCTTGTTCTGACGTATCCTCACGGGGCGAATCCATGCCGGGCGCGTCCGCGCGGGGAGTTGATTTATCTGACTGATTCATGAGAAAATGAATTGGAGTTTAATGGAAAAGACATTTTTAAAAAATTTTACCTACTCAGGGCTACGATTTTTCGGCGACCAGGTACAGTTGCTGGTCACCAAACAGATATAGTTGCTTCTCCGTTGATTTATAAACGTCGATTGTCCGTAATCCATGCCCTGCCAGCAATCGTTTTATTTCGGAAAGCGTGAATACATAGTGCTTGAAGTAGTGTACCTCCGTATGCCCCGCTTTGGTGTAGGTCAGTTCGGTTAGCATACAGCTATCGCCTGTGGCATACGAATTATTGATATCCATTGTCAATTCATCGAGCACATAATGGCCTGTTTTAGGGAAATTGGGCAATATGCTTTCGGCTAGCATACCCGAATTGATAACGAAGCGGGCACCTGGTTTTAGGGCGGCTGCTACCTTTTTAACGAATATGTCCATACCGCTGTAATCGACATACCCGAAACTATTACCCAGGCAGTAAGCTCCATCAAATGAGCCTTTAATAGTTGTCGTCAACATATCACCCTGAATGACTTCAATAGCCAATTGTTCTGCATCAACCCGTTCGTTTAGTGCCAACAGAAACTCAGTGGATATATCAACGCCAGTTATCCGAAAACCATGTTTGGCCAGTTCAAGGGCGTGCCGCCCGAAGCCGCAGGGAATATCTAAAAGGGTCGCTCCTGGCTGAACATTCAGTGTATCTACCAGGAAAGCTACTTCCTGTTTTGTCCAATCCATTGTCGGGGCTTTTGTCCACATTTCGCAGTTTATACCGGAAAAGAAGGTCTCGTACCAATTATTATTGATCATTTTGTTCATTGGTTTATAGGCTTGCAAGCCGCGTCAGGGCGTATTATCGCCCGGCGGTTGTTTTGTGCGTGCAATGTGATTTGCTATCCCCGAAGGCGTACTGTACAAACAGTGATTTTGCCCCTATCGGTCGCATAGGGTATGGACAGGCCACGCAAAACCGGACCTGACAACAGGAGACAGTGCGCAGAGAAGAAATAGGGCCGCTTTGCAGAATGCGGCCTGGCCTTTTAGGGCCTAAACCAGGGAGATCACAGGCTAATCTGTTTTTACCTCGTCAAGGTAACGAACTGGCCCATCAGACGCAAAATGATTTGAGGGAATGGTCGTTGATGGCAGAAACGGAGGAAGGAAATCCGTACAGATTTTTTTGGGAGAACCGCATACCGATTGAAGATAATGACGGAAAACCAGCTCCGGGTGCCCGCTCGATAGGCTGTTGGTTATTCCTCTTTCAAGACGTACCCCATACCCGGCCGGGTGTGAATCAATTTAGGGATAAAATCGCGGTCAATTTTTTTGCGCAGGTAATTGATGTACACCTCCACCACATTGGTCCCCGGATCGAAATGCAGATGCCATACCGTTTCGGCAATGTCCATTTTAGAGAGGACACGCCCCTGGTTGCGCATCAGGTATTCCAGCAGGGCAAATTCACGGGCGGTCAGGTCAATCGCAACCTTGTCTCGACGAACTTCTTTGGTCGTCAGATTGATGGTTAGATTGGCTATCGTCCATACTTCGTCATCAACTGGGTCGGTGGTCAGCGTAGTGCGCCGGAAGCACGCAGCTACCCGGGCTACCAACTCCCGGAAATCAAACGGTTTCACCAGATAATCGTCGGCACCCAGCGTAAGACCTTCTACTTTGTCTTCCACCTCACCCAGGGCAGAAAGCATGATAACGGGGAGTTGAGGTTTTTC
The DNA here is from genome assembly GCF_000374085.1 of Spirosoma spitsbergense DSM 19989. Lineage (GTDB taxonomy): Bacteria > Bacteroidota > Bacteroidia > Cytophagales > Spirosomataceae > Spirosoma > Spirosoma spitsbergense. The sequence goes on from NZ_KB893547.1 coordinate 36,993, forward strand.
CGCCCGGACGCTCCGGCATACTTCAAACCCATTTAAACCGGGCAGGTTAATATCCAGAATTAGCAAGTCGATACCCGGTTGCAGAGCCATTTGCCGGCCGTTAAGTCCTTCATATACGACCTCCGTTGCATAGCCTTCTTCCCGCAGCCCGCGACTAATGTTCTGGGCAATCCGCCGGTCGTCTTCAATGATGAGGATTTTTTTCATAACTGTGCAGGTTACACAAGTAAGGTAATGGATTCTACGCCGGTCGGTTGGCAGGCGATTATGCCTGCTCCAGAGAAAGCCGCCATGAAAAAGGGTCGGAATGGTCCAAAAAAAGACTCTCCCGCTGCCTATGAACGCAACAGGAGAGTCTTTCGTGTTAATCTTTGGTCTGAAGCTTACGCCTTGTCGGCAGAAGCGGCAGGAGCGGCAGTTTGAACGGCACCCTCTTTGGTACCGTAACGCTTGCGGAACTTGTCCACACGACCTGCGGTATCGAGCAGTACGTTTTTGCCCGTATAGAACGGGTGCGACTGCGAGCTAACTTCAATCTTTACGAGCGGATAGGTCTGGCCTTCAAACTCGATAGTGTCTTTGGTTTGAACCGTGGAGCGCGTCAGGAATTTATAATCGCTCGACAGGTCGTGGAATACCACGTCGCGGTAGTCCGGGTGAATGCCCTTTTTCATGATTAATCTCAGTTTCTTGTCATCTTCTCGGTTTCCGACCGAAAAGGACTGCAAAGGTAAGGTGTTTTCCAGGGATTGGCAACTGTTTTTTCGGTTCTTTTTGTGCCTGATAGCGAATGAATTAAAGTATGGCCGTTAGCTAATAAAGGTATCCTCATTGGTTGACCTAACCCCGTTTTCTTTCTATATTTCCCCGTAAATACTTTTCCTCCACGGAATAGTGATAACCACCAGTTGGTTTACCTATCCGACCGATAAAATCTGTTTTTTTTTATTTCTAAGAATTGCTCTCCAAAGGCGTATTGCTAAGTCATTCACACTGACGACTTAACAATTTCTTAACCTAAGTGATAGAGTTGAACGTTTCAGGGATTTGCTCAGATGCCCGAACCTTCCGGGTTGCTTTTCCGTCTATTTCAGTGGAACTTTAGAACACCATTCGGATTCGCTTTACCGTTTCCTGAAGTTAGATTTTGTTATCTTTTATATATTTTTGTTAACTCCCTGTTACCTTATATAAGCCGTATCTGTCATTTTCTATATAACTAATCCAAAGACATATGTATGTAATCAAACGCGAGGGGCGTAGGGAGTCCGTCAAGTTCGACAAAATCACCGCCCGTATCGAGAAACTGTGCTATGGTCTCGATCCCGCTTATGTTCAACCCGTAGAAGTGGCGTTGAAAGTTGTAAATGGTCTGTACGACGGTGTAAAGACAACTGAACTCGACAATCTGGCTGCCGAAACAGCCGCTTCGATGACGACCAAGCATCCGGACTACGCCATTCTGGCCGCCCGGATTGCTATTTCCAACCTGCATAAGGAAACCAACAAGTCATTTTCGGGTACTATTAAAAAACTATATCAGTATGAAGACCCGAAAACCGGCGAAAATGCGTCCCTGATTTCACGGGAGGTGTACGACGTGGTACGGCAACATGCGGCCTTGCTGGATTCGACTATTATCTACGATCGGGATTATGGCTATGATTACTTCGGCTACAAGACGCTCGAAAAATCATACCTCCTGAAACTGGATGGCCGGATTGCCGAACGTCCGCAACACATGCTGATGCGGGTGGCGGTTGGTATCCACATGGAGGACGTTGACGCGGCCATTGAAACCTATAACCTGCTATCGGAAAAGTGGTTTACGCACGCCACGCCAACCCTGTTCAACGCCGGAACGCCCAAGCCGCAGATGTCGAGTTGTTTCCTGCTAACCATGAAGGACGATTCCATCGACGGAATCTACGATACGCTGAAGCAGACCGCCAAAATTTCGCAGTCGGCGGGCGGTATTGGTTTGAGCATTCACAACGTCCGGGCAACGGGAACGTACATTAAAGGCACCAACGGTACCTCAAACGGGATTGTGCCGATGCTGCGCGTATTCAACGACACGGCCCGGTACGTGGATCAGGGCGGTGGGAAGCGTAAAGGTTCGTTTGCCATTTACCTGGAACCCTGGCATGCCGATATTTTTGATTTCCTGGACCTGAAAAAGAACTCTGGTAAAGAAGAGGGCCGTGCCCGCGATCTGTTCTACGCCCTCTGGACCCCCGATCTGTTCATGAAGCGCGTGGAAGATGATGATGTCTGGTCATTATTCTGCCCACACGAGTGTCCCGGCATGGCTGATTGCTATGGCGATGAGTTTGAGGCTTTATACACGCGATATGAGCGCGAAGGTCGCGCCCGCCGGACGATAAAGGCACAGGAGTTATGGTTCAAGATTCTGGAATCGCAGACTGAAACCGGTACGCCCTATATGCTCTATAAGGATGCCGCCAACAAGAAGTCGAACCAGAAGAACCTGGGCACGATCAAGTCGAGTAACCTCTGCACCGAGATTATCGAGTACACGGCTCCTGACGAAATTGCGGTTTGTAACCTGGCGTCCATCGCCCTGCCGAAGTTTATCAAGCGTGACCCGGACGGCGTAATGCGGCTCGATCACCAGAAGTTGTATGAGGTAACCAAAACGGCTACCTGCAACCTCAACAAGATTATCGACATCAACTATTACCCGGTAGAAGAAGCCCGTCGGAGCAACATGCGCCATCGGCCCATTGGTATCGGTATACAGGGGCTGGCCGATGCGTTCATCATGTTGCGGATGCCGTTTGAATCGGATGAAGCGCGCCGATTGAACGAAGATATTTTCGAGACTATCTACTTCGGAGCAATGACCTCCTCCATGGAGCAGGCCAAAGAATCTGGTCCGTACGAAACCTGGAAAGGCTCACCCATCTCGGAAGGCATTTTCCAGTTCGATATGTGGGGGGTAACGCCTAAGTCGAATCGCTGGGATTGGGAAAGCCTGCGGAAAGAGGTGGTCGAACATGGCGTTCGGAACTCGCTGCTGCTGGCCCCCATGCCCACCGCATCGACCTCGCAGATTCTGGGTAATAACGAGTGCTTTGAACCGTATACCAGCAATATCTACACCCGTCGTGTACTGTCGGGCGAGTTTGTGGTGGTGAACAAGCACCTGCTTAAAGACCTGGTGAAACTGGGCTTGTGGAATGATGCGATGAAGAACAACCTGATTCTGGCCAATGGCTCGGTGCAGGCGATTCCGAACATTCCGCAAAATATCAAAGACCTCTACAAGACGGTTTGGGAGATTAAGCAGAAGCACATCATCGACATGGCCGCCGACCGGGGGGCGTACATCTGCCAGTCGCAGTCGCTGAACATCCACATTCAGGACTCCAACTTCGGTAAGCTGACCTCCATGCACTTCTACGCTTGGAAAGCGGGCCTGAAAACGGGTATGTACTACCTCCGCACGAAAGCCGCTTCCGATGCCGTGAAGTTCACCGTTGTGCAGCCCCAGGCCGAACCACAACTGGAGCCGGTAACCGCCGAAGCCGTAGCGGTCGAAAAACCCCTCGACTACGTTCAGTACGCCAAGGAGCACGCCCAGAACGCTACGCCCCAACCCGTACCGATGGTAACGGATCTAGAACAGCAATATGCCGCCATGACCTGCTCCCTCGATGACCCGGAAGGGTGCGAGATGTGCGGCTCGTAGTCTAGATTGTGTATTTTAGAGTTTTTACGCTCCCGGCTGTGGTCAACATGGTCGGGAGTTATATTTATTGGTGAATTCTGTGCGCGTCTGTTACGCTGAAATCACACCATAATGCCGATGCCATTGAAGTAGGTCTGGGTTGCCAGGCCGGTAGTGACGGAAGCGGTTGTTTCGCCAATGGATTCCTCGTATTCAATCCTGAATGACTCCAAGCACGACCGTACAATCAGCCAGTTCCAGCAAAATCATATCGGGGAGCGAAAGAGGTACTTTGACACCCTGAATGACTCATATTTTGCCACGTTGAACAAGAATCTTTTTAACGGACTCGCGGCCCTAAGAATCAGGTACATTCCCTATGATGCACGGCAAAAGGACAGACGATAGTGCTATGCAGATTTATCGTGATTCGTACTTTTGTAGCTAATCTGCTATTTTATATTGTGTAAACAGGGATTCAACATAGATTGGTTGGTATTGTCGGTCAGGTTGCCTTATTTCGATGCTGCACGAATTAACACAGGTTTTGACCATGACTACCCGACAAACGATCCAATCAGTAAGTGATCAGCGAAGAACAAAGACCGGTTTTGTACAACTGATTCGAATGGTTTGCTGGCTTATAATGCCATTCATCCCGCTGGTGGTGTCGGGCCAGAAGCTAAGCGAAGTTAAGATGGATGCGTTAGTCGAAAAGCAGCTATGGCCCGCTATCGACGAACTCAGCGATTATGTGTCTCTTCCCAATGATGCCGTCAATGCCGAAGACATTCTCAAAAACATTACCTGGACCGAAAAAGCATTCGCCAAGCGAGGGTTTCAGACGACCGTTCTCAAAACCAGTCAATTACCGCTGTTTTTAGCGGAAAAGACCAGTCCGAAAGCCACAAAAACCGTTTTATTCTACTTCCATATGGATGGTCAACCCGTGCGACCTGCCGAATGGAATCAGAAAGACCCGTGGGTGACTGTATTCAAAGAAAAAGCAGGCACTGGGGAGTACAAAGAGCTGGATGGGGACAGGCCAAAAACGGGCGTCAACGATGAATGGCGTTTGTTCGGTCGCTCAACCTCGGACGATAAAGGGCCAATTGTCATGCTGTTGAACGCTCTCGATATCGCACAGGCAGAAAAACAAACGCCACCCTTCAACATCAAGATAATTATTGATACCGAGGAGGAGAAGGGTTCCGGTGGATTGAAAAGCGCCCTGGATTCGTACAAAGACAAGCTGAAAGCCGATTACATGATCGTGATGGATGGCCCGATACACTCGTCGAACATTCCGACGCTAACGTTCGGGTGCCGGGGGAATGCCGGTTTTACCATGACAACCTACGGTGCCATTACCCAGCAACACAGCGGTCACTATGGTAATTATTCGCCGAATCCGGCATTCCGGCTGGCGCGGCTGATCACATCCATGAAAGATGAGCAGGGCCGGGTGCTGATTCCGGGCTTTTACGATGGTATTGCGTTTGATGATGCCACCAAAAAAATCATGGCCGCTGTACCCGACAACAAGCAGGCAATCAACAAGAACTTGCTGATTGCCGAAGAAGAAAAAGTAGGGGCTAATTATCAGGAATCACTTCAGTATCCATCGCTCAACATACGGGGCATGAAAGCCGCTGTGGTTGGCAAAGGTTCCGGAACCATCATTCCTGAAGAAGCCATAGCGAGTTTCGATATTCGGTTAGTGCCGGAAACGGATGGTAAGCGGATGATCGATCTGGTTCGCAAACACATCGAAAAGCAGGGATTTACCGTGCTGGAGCATGTGCCTACGCCTGAAGAGCGGTTGAAGTATTCTCAAATCGTTTTTTTTGAGGGAAATGCCGGTACGCCCGCATTCCGTACCGGTATCGATGAGCCGATGGGTAACTGGCTGCGTAAAGCCGTAACCAATGGATTTGGTAAGGATCCCGTCATCGTCCGGATCATGGGGGGTACCGTGCCCGTTGTTCCGTTTATTCAGGCATTAAAGGTGCCAGCAGTGATTGTTCCCCTGGTCAACATGGATAACAACCAACATAGCCCGAACGAAAATCTGCGGCTGGGTAATCTGCGCTCAGGCATCAAAACCTGTCTGGCTATTTTGACTACGCCGTTACCATAGTAGCCAGGCGTAGCAAGCTGATTTGTATCTTTGGGGCTGTTTGGCTGATGCCATGCGCAAGCAAAAGAAAACCCCTGCTATGTTGAAATCATACTATAACGCCGATGCTATTGAAGCAGGTCTGGACGAAGTGGGCCGGGGTTGCCTGGCCGGGCCGGTGGTGGCGGCAGCGGTTATTCTGCCAAAAGATTTCACGCATCCAATCCTGAATGACTCCAAGCAGTTATCGCACCGGCAACGCGAAAGGCTGAAAACTGATATCGAGCGGGAAGCAATAGCTTGGGCCGTAGCTGAGGTATCGCATACCGATATTGATCAGATCAACATCCTTAAAGCCAGCTTTCTGGCTATGCACCGGGCAGTGGATGCGTTGTCCGTTATGCCGGAGCACCTGCTGGTGGATGGAAACCGGTTCGTACCCTACCCGCTGATTCCACATACTTGCATCATCAAAGGGGATGCCCATTATTTGTCCATTGCGGCAGCCTCGGTACTGGCCAAAATCTACCGGGACGACCTTATGGCGCAACTCGGCCGGGAGTTTCCAGCCTACGGTTGGGCGCAGAATGTAGGCTATCCAACGCCCGTTCACCGGGCCGCCATCCGGCAATTTGGCCCAACAAAGTACCACCGGATGAGTTTTCGGTTAGTATGATCCTGCTGGGCTGGCTTTTCAACCGCCTAAACAAGCGTCTTTCTGCCTGCGCGTTCCCGCAGCGTCGCAGTAGGCCGGAATCGTTCACCGTACGTATCGGCCAGCCGGTCCAGCGTTGTTACGAATGTTTCGATACCAACGAAGTCTACAAAAGACAAAGCACCACCAGTGTACGCCGGGAAACCCCAGCCAAGAATAGAGCCAATGTCGGCATCCAGTTTGGTGCGGACAACATTTTCCTCCAGGCATCGAACGGCTTCGATGGCCTGCCGGTAAAGCAGACGCGTTTTTACTTCCTCCAGCGTAGGTTGCTGTTCTGCCTGCGGAAAAAGAGTCTGTAAACCCGGCCATAGTTTCTTGCTTCGGTCATCAGCGTAGTCGTAGAAACCTGCTCTCGCTTTTTTACCCGTTCGCCCGAGGTCAACGAATGTTTTGGATACCTGGTAGCGTGTATCGTCTTCACGAACAACTCCGTCCTGAACGCCCTGTTCGGCAATTTTGTAGACAAGATCCAGGGCCACTTCGTCCGTAACGGCCAGGGGGCCAACGGGCATACCGGCATCTTTACCCCCGTTTTCGATGAGCACCGGATTCACTCCCTCTTTGAGCATCTCCATGCCCTCTGCCGAGTAAGTGCCAAAACAGCGCGAGGTGTAGAAGCCCCGCGCATCGTTGACAACGATTGGGGTTTTTCGAATCTTGCGGACGTAATCCATCGCAACGGCTAGAGCATATTCGGACGTGTGTTGCCCCACGATGATTTCGACCAGTGCCATCTTATCGACTGGTGAAAAGAAGTGAATGCCAATGAAATTCTCTAGCCGGGCCGAAGCCTGTGCCAGCCCGCTGATGGGTAGGCTAGAGGTGTTGGAGGCAAATACGCCACCGGTCGCCAGCATCGGTTCAGCATCTTTTGTCACCTGTGCCTTGAGCGCACGGTTTTCAAAAACGGCTTCGATGATGAGGTCGCAACCCTGTAAATCCTGCACCGAATCGGTCGGCTTTATTCGATTCAAAATGCCTTCTACCTTGCCGGGATCTACTTTACCGCGTTCAACGCCTTTCTGGAGCAACTGCCGTGAATAGTCTTTTCCCTTTTCGGCAGCCTCTGTCGATATGTCTTTTAGAACGATCTCGATACCCGCCTGTGCTGAGACATATGCGATGCCCGCACCCATGAGACCTGCTCCCAGAACCCCCACCTTCTTCACGTCCGTTTTGGGTACCTCTTTTGGGCGGCTGATTCCCTTGTTGGCTTCGTTCATACCCAAAAAGAGAGTCTGAATCATGTTTTTCGCCACCTTAGACGTAGCCACCTGCACAAAATACCGGGCTTCGATCATGATTGCGCGGTCCATATTTACCTGTAAGCCTTCATACACACAGGCCATAATAGCGAGTGGGGCGGGATAGTTACCTTTGGTTTTTTCCATCAGCATGGCCGTTCCGGCCCCAAAGGTTTGGGCACCTACTGCACTCTGAACGTTCCCGCCAGGCACCTTGAAATTGTCTTTGCCAACGATTTTTCCCGTCTTACGGTCAATTTCGTCCCAGGGGCGAAGGGGTGTGGGGTTGGCGGCAATCCAGGCTTTCGCCTTCGTCATCATATCGTCCGGGCTGTCGGCAATCTCATCGACCATACCCAGTTTGAGGGCTTCGGGCACCCCTGCTTTTTTGCCTTCCAGCATCAGCGACAGGGCCGCCTGTATGCCAATCATGCGGGGGAGTCGTTGTGTACCACCCCCGCCCGGCAAGAGACCGATGGTTACTTCGACTAAACCAATAACAGACTTTGGGCTGTTGAGGGCAATGCGATGATGGCAGGCTAAGCAGATTTCATAGCCACCACCCAGAGCTGTGCCATTCATAGCGGCTACGATCGGCTTTCCGGACGTTTCCATCCGGCGAAAAATACGGTTCAGTTCCGCCGTAACCTTCAGCATTTCGGCCGGGTCTTTGTCGTTATTCCGCAGGATCATTTTCAGGTCGGCACCCGCCACAAACTCTGGTTTTGCCGAGGTGATGATGATACCCTTCACCGATTCATCGGCAAAAGCCTGCTCCAGAGCGGCTTCAAACTGTGGTATCGACTCATCATTCAGGACATTCATGGGCGAGGAGGTCATGGCCCAGGTAATGATAGCGATGTTTTGGTCGAGGGAGTAGTTTATCATGGTTGGTAATTGTCACTGGTTAGCATTAACATGGTCATTGGTTGTCATTTACTGCCGTTGGTAGCATGCAACAGAAATGAGAGCCAGTGACCATGAACGACTAAAAATTGATCTGTTCAAAAATAGTGGCAATGCCCATGCCGCCCCCGATACAGAGGGTTGCCAGGCCGAACTGCTTGCCGGAGCGTTCGAGTTCGTCGATGAGAGTAGCCGAAATGATGGCTCCGGTAGCACCCAGTGGATGACCGAGGGCAATGGCTCCTCCGTTAACGTTCAGCTGGCTGTGATCGACTCCGAACTCGTCCATGAAGAGAAGAGGTATGGCCGCGAAGGCTTCGTTGACCTCAAACAGATCAATGTCGCTGATGGTCATACCGGCTCGTTTGAGTACTTTGTGAGTGGCCGGAATGGGTCCGGTGAGCATAATGGTCGGCTCCGAACCAACAATGGCGAAGGCCTTGATCCGGGCACGGGGTTTCAGGCCGGATTTTTCGCCAAATGCTTTGCTGCCAATTAGTACGCCAGCGGCTCCGTCAACAATCTGAGACGAGTTACCGGCGTGGTGAACGTGATTTATTGTATCGAACTGGGCATATTTGAGCAGGGCCAGGGCATCTAATCCCATCTGCCCCAGGGCAGCAAAGGCTGGTTTGAGTTTTCCCAAACTTTCCACTGTGGTGCCGGGTCGGACGCCTTCGTCGCGGTCGAGCAGGGTCATACCGATATCGTCTTTTATAGGAACCAGCGTTCGGGCAAACCGATTCCCGGCCTGAGCGTCCACGGCCCGGCGGTATGATTCGGCCGCAAAGGTGTCTACATCCTGGCGGGAGTAGCCGTATTTGGTCGCAATCAAATCGGCCGAAATGCCCTGCGGTACAATCTTATGCCGGGCCACGATCTGTGGATTCATGAACAGCGCACCCCCATCGGACCCCATCGGCACCCGCGACATGGACTCTACGCCCCCGGCCACGATGGCATCTACCTGCCCCGACATCACATAAGCACCTGCCATGTTGATCGCTTCCAGGCCGGATGAGCAGTAGCGGTTGAGTTGTACGCCTGCCACAGACTCGGCATACCCTGCTTCCAGTGCGGCAGTACGGGCTATATCGGCCCCCTGCTCGCCAATGGGCGTAACGCAACCCATAATTATATCGTCTACCAGGGCGGTATCGAGCTGATTGCGGTCGCGGATTTCGCGTAGTACTGTGGTCAGGAGTTGAATGGGTTGCACATCGTGCAGGGCACCGTCGCTTTTGCCCCGACCACGCGGTGTTCTGACGGCATCGTAAATGAAGGCTTCGGCCATAATTTTGTTGACGAAAAATTAGTATGCATGCATACGGTTTCCAATCGAACAAAAGTACGGGCAAAATCTGAACGGGGCAACAGGCTCAGAAAAGACAGCCTATTGGTTGACTTTCTCCCAGATCAGGTCAGTAATACGTTGCATGCCTGCATCGTTGGGGTGGGCTGCTACACCGCCATTAGCATACTGACTGGCAAAATACTGGCCCTGGTCCACCATAGAACTCAAATCGACCAGTGTCATTCCTTTCTCGGCAATTATCTTTCGGATCACGGCATCCGTTTGCGGTTTGTTCCAAACACTGGTAGTCGTCACGATCCTGACAGGTTGCCCGCCACTGAGTTGAATAATCCGGTCAATAAACTGGCGGAACTGACCCTCTAAATTACGTAACGGCACATCACCATCCGATACGTTCTCCCCAATCCGAATCACGATCAGATCCGGCTTAAACGTCTGAACTGGTTCATCAAACTCATCCATGACATAGGTAGGTTTGCCAAAGTTGAGTTCAAGTCCGGTACCTGCCTGTAGCCGCAGCGTGGTGGCAGGGTTAATCGTTTGGAGTCGGGCCATGAGTAGGTGGACAAAGTCTTTGTCGAGTGCCGAAGCGGCCATGCCGTTGGAGTTGGTCCAGCCCAGTTCAGTAGCGGGTCCGTGAAACATGATACTGTTACCAATGACCAGCAATCGTCTGAAATAAGGAGTAAAGCTGCCCTTAACTACGGAGGAGTATGTCTGATTTAGACGAACACGTGCTGAAATGTCTATTTTATTATTAACCGGAACCTGACTCCCCGCGGTCCAGGTATTTCCGTTATCTGTCGAATACTCCAAAACGGCTCCGGCTGGTAAACTGGAAGCAACAACTTTTACGGTTTCACCGAAAGGCACCACCCGCGCAGAGGACTCAAAAGACGGCGTCTGTAAGGTAGTGGACGGCGGTGGGGGCGGGGGCGGATTCAATTCCGCTGCGGTCAAACGCCGGATGCTGAGCTGCACACAAGAGGGACAGTTTGTGTTTTGTGCAGAAACAGTGGAGACAAACAGCGTTCCAAACAAACCCAGGATAGCCCACTGCAAGTAAATGAGGACCCTAAACCGAAAAAGCATATTATTCACCACGACAGGCATAATTGTTAGTTGGAATAATGGGGGCCAAAATTGTGCCAATCTCTTAAAACCAGCGGACGCGTTTGATTCTGTACAATATTTTTTTTTAGACAAACCACAAATAACAAACTAGTAGTCAATTATTTATTACGCCACTCAGCATAGATAAAGATACAATACAGTTTTGTTTTTACCAGTATGTCAAACGCCGAACGCACAGCATACGGGTTACCTGCACACTAATGAATTTATTCATGGGTAGCTACTGTATCTTATCCCAGATCATATCCGAAATACGTTGCATACCTACGTCACCGGGGTGGGCTGCAACGCCTTTGTTGGCATACTGCCCCGCGAAATATTGACTTTGCCCTACCATACAACCCAAATCAACCAGCGTCAGGCCTTTTTCGGCAATCACTTTTCGGATTACAGCATCGGTCTGGGGTTTCTCCCAAACACTGGTGGTTGTTACTATCTTAACGGGTTGCCCGCTACTGAGCTGAATGAGCCGGTCGATAAACTGGCGAAACTGACCCTCAAATTTCCGGGTTTGCACCTCCCCGTCCGATACGTTCTCCCCAATTCGAATAACAATCAGGTCGGGTTTGAACGTCTGCATTGGCGCATCGAACTCGTCCATTAGGTAGGTGGGTTTGCCAAAGTCGAGTTCGAGCCCGGTGCCCGCCTGGAGTTGCAGCGTGGTGGCAGGATTAATCGTTTGGAGTCGGGTCGTGAGCAGGTGTACGAAGTCTTTTTCCGGGGCCGATGCCGCCATGCCATTCGAGTTGGTCCAGCCCAAGTTGAGAGCCGGTCCGTGAAACATGATGCTGTTGCCAATGACCAGCAGCCGTTTGTAAAAAAGCGAAAATACAGCCGCCCGGCTACCGGAAACCTTATCGCCTACCCGTAACCGGGTTAGAACCCGCGCGCCGGTTGTGAGGGTAAATTGCTGGCCTGTTTGCCAGTTATTTCCATTATCTGTCGAATACTCATACATGGCTCCCGGAGGAAGCGAATCGGCTGCCAGTTTGACGATAGTGCTAAAATAAAAATTGCCCCCGTTGGGCGAAAAAGCAGGCGGTTTGATTGCTAGTGTATCCACCTTTGTGGCGGCAGTTGATGTGGTGCTGGTTCCGGGCGACGTGGTAGCACTTCCAGGCGATGTGGTAGTACTGGTACCGGGTGACGTGGTAGTACTTCCAGGCGATGTGGTGCAGGAACAGGCCGACGATGATGCGGGGGGAGTAATCACTACGGGTGGAATAATATTCCCGACGGATGCCGGGTATTCTCTGGTGCAACTGTTTACGGCCAGGACAAGCAGTAAAATAGCAGCGACCGATTTACTGATATCAAAAAGTAACTGATTCCATTTTTGTCGGCTACGCATGATAAAGTCTACATGTATTAACAAGAACTAAAAACTGGTAATCAATCAAAAAAAAGAGGTAGCCTGACACACTCAAAATAACGAAGTCTGTGTAGCTATAACAACCGTTAGAAAAAAGATGCCTTCTTTTGTATAGAGTCTGACGGCATTATATTATTCTTGTATAGCCCGGTTGATACGCATGATAAAAACCTATTTCCATACTCTTTCAATATACTCTAAATTATGCTGTTCAGTTCAGCAATTTTTCTGTTTCTTTTTTTACCCTCCTTTCTACTCATTTATCACCTACTGCCCCAGCAGTGGCGCAATGCCTTTCTGTTTGCCGCTAGTTTGGTTTTTTACGCCTGGGGAGAAGGGCCGGTGGTGCTGGTGTTATTGCTATCGGCCTCCATCAATTTCATAGCAGGTCGGCTGGTCGAAACCGGACGCCGACGGGGGGGGCTGGCTCTTTCACTGGCCGGCAGTTTATCGTTACTGTTCTATTATAAGTACGCGTTTTTTCTGGCTGGGTCGGTCGGGTCGCTTGGTGCGATAATGGGTCTTTTCAAGGTTGATACTACTGTTTTCTCGGCCATTGCGCTACCCATTGGTATCAGCTTTTACACCTTTCAGGGCATATCGTATACGCTCGATATTTACTGGGGCCGTATCCGGGCGAATCGTAGTTTTATTGAGTTTGGCGCCTATGTTGCCATGTTTCCGCACCAGATAGCGGGGCCTATTGTTCGGTACGCCGATATTGCTCCCGAACTGGCCCAGCGTACTGTTACCCTCGAAAAGTTTGGTATTGGAGCCGAACGATTTATCATTGGCCTGGCCAAAAAACTCCTGCTGGCCAATACGTTTGCTGCCGTAGCCGATACTGTTTTTAACGCCAATCCGGCTACGTATCCGGCCGAAACAGCCTGGCTGGGTGCTGTGGCGTATTCATTACAGATTTATTTTGATTTTTCGGGTTACTCCGATATGGCCATTGGCCTGGGAAAAATGGTCGGGTTCGATTTCAAAGAGAACTTCAACTATCCCTACTCGGCCCGTTCTATTCAGGACTTCTGGCGACGGTGGCACATCTCGCTGTCGACCTGGTTTCGGGATTACGTATATATACCGCTGGGGGGCAACCGGGTGGGGCGTGTCCGTACCTACGTTAATCTGTTTATCGTTTTTTTTGTAACGGGTTTGTGGCATGGTGCCAGCTGGAGTTTCATCGTATGGGGGCTGTATCACGGGGCGTTTCTGGCACTGGAACGGGCGGGTCTGAGTAAATGGCTGGGACGGGTCTGGCCCCTGTTTTCTCATCTGTACACCTTGCTCATTGTGCTGGTTGGTTGGGTTTTCTTCCGTGCCGATAACCTGTCGAGTGCCATCGACTATCTGCAAAAAATGGCGGGCATGGGCAAGGTAACGCAAACCATCCTGCCCCTTTCCTACTTCACTACCGTCGAACTCGGACTAACGCTGTTGCTGGGTATCATCTTTTCAATGCCGGCTTACCATTTCCTGCATCGGCTGAGAGCACGGATAGAACCTGCGTTCGTTAATTCCATAACTCCTTACGTGTTGAGTACGGTTTATATAGTAGGCCTGTTTGGTTTATTTATTGTGTCGGTCATGTACATGGCGGCCAATACCTACAACCCCTTTATCTATTTTCGATTTTAACAATGGAATCACTTCGCAAATCTACCGCAACCGTTCGGCAGGCAGGTGAGCCCGAAAAACACCTGGATCAGTCAATAAATCGGGTAGGCAGGTATCGTTTTTTTCTGACAGGGATACTTTTTGCCATCTGTCTGGTGCTACCCACCCTCGACCAGTTTTTTAAATTTTCTGCTGCTTTCAAGAGCACCGAAAAGAACGTACTTACCCCATTGCCGACGTTTCATTTTCCCCGTGTATTATCGTACATCGGCGGATTCAACCAGTATTATAAAGAAAACTTTGGCTGGCGGAATGCGCTCTTTTATCAGTATAGCCAATTCAAATACTACGTGCTGGGTGTATCACCACTGCCGCAAAAAGTAGTATTGGGCAAAAACGGTTGGTTTTACCCCGGTAACGACCTGGCTAATGTTGCCGATCAGCACTTGGGATTACAACCTCTTTCGCCGGAAACGTTAGCACTAATTGCCCGGAAACTCCGGGATAAACAGCAGCAACTGGCCGCTCAGGGAATAAAATTTTACTTTGTTGTTGCCCCGGACAGCTACAGTATTTATCCCGAAAATTTGCCGGATTACATGCAGGAAGTGTCGGTAACGTCAAACCTGGACTTGCTCAAAGCGTACCTGACCAACCATACCGACGTCCCGTTTATTGATGTTCGGCCTGCTCTGCTGGCCGCTAAATCGACCCATCAGACGTACATGAAAACTGATACGCACTGGAACAATTACGGTTGCCTGATGGCCACAATAGCCATTACTCAGCGTATCCGGCAGGATTTTCCGGCCCTGCCTAACGCGTCGGAGAAGGACTACACCATCGTGCCTATAAAAGGATATTCGGGTGATCTGGTGGTGATGATGGCGTTGAATCAGGACCTGACCGACTCAATAAACTACCACACAATCCCACCGGCCCCTATGAGCTACCGGGAAATCGAACGGATTCCCAATCCGGCGGGCGGGTGGCCGGCGCAGCGGTTTTCGGGTTCCATCGCAAAAGCACCAAGTCTGCTGTTTATGGGCGATTCATTTACGTTGACACTGGCAGAAACCATGCCCAGCTACTTTTCAAAAGCTTACATGACGCAAAGCGACTCGATTCGTACGGATCTCATTCGTTCGGAGAAACCCGAAGTAGTTGTGTTGGAAATTGTTGAACGGAATCTGGCCCGGCTGGTCAATTTATAAACCCCATCTGCATCGCCCATCGTTAACGGGTATCTATTTTACCGGTTAACGCGTGTACCGCTGGTATGGGTGATAACGCGTTTATCGTTTCTTTTTGCTGGCCCTGCCAAACAGCGGATGCATTCCCGCAATCGTACCGGATACTAATTTCCTGCCGTCTATTCTTACCGTTTATTGGTTTTGCAGAATTCTCACTTGTTCATTTTGTTTTGATTCGTATATTTGAAATCGTTGACAAATGCGAATTGGTCATAATGTATTCATTATGAGTGCTTTTGCCTGCGTTTCAGGCTATTTGTCAATGTCTTTATCCGGTCAATTTTTTTTCCGTACGCGTTCACCTTTTACGGTCGTTCTGGTTGGTCTGAGAGGATTGACGGGGAACGACAGTCTGCATGAAAGTTTCGCCGTTGCAACCATTCCAAATTGTGTATTCGCTGCTGAATCACGAGTTTCTGGGCTACCTCATCGAGGCTTTTGTTGTGCAGCGTAATAGCCGGGGCGAGTTAACGCTGCAGAACCAAACGCTCTCTACCCAGAATGTTGGTGAATTTGCGAAAGGGCTGGATGAACGGGATTTTGAACTGGTCAAATTAATCGACAGTATTCAGCAGGACACGATCGTTAAAAAGTTCAATCCCCGAAAGCTACCCGCTGTCGACTTTTTTCTGAAAATATACGACCCTCAAAAGGGTGATAAAGGAGCGCAGGATACGATCGGGACGTACCTCGAAACCATGAAAGCGCGGATTATGGCGCTCCTGCCCGGCAAGCCATTTTATATTATGGGCAATGATGGCAATCCTGCCTGGGAACCCATCAACTGGATGCCCGAAAAAGCGCGGGTCTATTTTCATTTCGACCGCAATCCGACCTCAACACACTATTTCCCCATCATTCGTTACCCCGTAAAGTCATATACGGATGGCGGAACGAATGGAAAAGGGACCGAAACGGAGCGGGTCGACTTTCAGTTCAAAGAGGCCCTGATGATATGTGATGAGCCTGCCTACATGATTGTAGGCAACCGGCTTTATCATTTCAGTAAACAGGTCGACGGCAAAAAAATACGCCCGTTCTTTTCTAAAAATCACATCGTTATTCCCCGGAATATAGAGCAGCAGTACTACGAGCGGTTTGTGACTCCGCTCATTGCGGCTTATGATGTGCGTGCCAAAGGCTTCGAGATTCGGGATGAATCGCTGGTTCCCGTTCCCGTGTTGACCATTTCAGAACTGCAACCGGCCAGTCAAAAAGCGCCGGTATCTGTGTTTGGCAATGAAGTAGCCCGAACCCGTACTGCGGTTGACAACGATAACCCCGACCAGCCCATTATGCTCGATTTGGGCTTTCAGTACGGTGATTTCACCTTTCGCTTCGATGGTGCGGGGCCCTCATGTAATGTGAGCATGGAAACGTATAAAGACTCGTATCTTTTCCACAAAATTCGTCGGGATAAGGACCTGGAACGGCGAAAGCTGGCTTTCCTGCGTGATATAGGCATTGACCTGCAGGGCGGTCGGCTGGACCTGCCAAAAACAGAAGTGTTCACCTGGCTGTCGGATCACAGTAGTCAATTGCAGGAAGCCGGTTTTCTTATTCGGCAGGATGTACAGAATACGAAGCGGTATTTTCTGGGCTATTCGAGCATCAACGTATCCATTCAGGAAGGGCGCGATTGGTTTGACATATACGCCAACGTGCGGTTTGGGGAGTTTGAAATTCCCTTCCTGAAAATAAGGAAGCTTATCCTGAACAAAAAACACGAGTTTACGCTGCCCAATGGCGAAGTAGCCGTTATTCCGGATGCCTGGTTTACCAAGTACTCCGAACTGTTTGGCTTCATGGAGTACCTGGATGGGCCTGACAACACGGAAGGACGATTGGTGCTGCAAAAACATCACCTCGCGCTGGTGCAGGAACTGGAGCAGGACAGCCTGGCCACAACGGTTATCAGCCGCAAACTCGAACGCCTGCGCGACTTCGAGAAAATTGAAAGTTTCCCCCTTCCCAATGGCTTCAATGGTGCCCTGAGACCTTACCAGAAAGCAGGGTATGACTGGATGAATTTCCTGCGCCAGTACCGGTTTGGCGGTTGCCTGGCCGACGATATGGGACTGGGGAAAACGGTGATGACACTGGCTATGCTACAGGGCCAGAAAGAAGCGGGTGCCATCAACCCAAGCCTGCTGGTGATGCCCACCTCGCTGCTGTATAACTGGGAACTCGAAGCCCGGAAATTTACGCCTGGCCTGCGGGTGATGGTGTACACCGGCACCTATCGCGATAAAAATACGGCTCAATTTGATGACTACGACCTTATTTTGACCTCGTATGGTATTGTTAGAATCGACATCGACATCCTGAGCGATTACCGGTTCAACTACGCTATTCTGGATGAATCGCAGGCCATAAAAAACCCGTCTTCGCACATTACCAAAGCGGTCATGCAGCTTAACACCGAGCACCGGCTTATCCTGACCGGCACTCCGCTCGAAAATAGTACGCTGGATTTATGGTCGCAAATGTCGTTTATCAATCCCGGTTTGCTGGGTAACCAGTCATTTTTTCGAAACGAGTTTCAGGTGCCCATCGAGAAGCGGCACGATGAGGTTAAAACGGAACGGTTGTATAACCTCATCAAACCCTTTATGCTCCGGCGCAACAAAGCGCAGGTAGCCACCGATTTGCCCGAAAAAGTAGAAAGTGTACTCTACTGCGAAATGACGCCCGATCAGGAAACCCAGTATGAGGAAGCCAAATCCTATTACCGAAACCTGATTCTGGACCATATTGAAGAATCGGGTATGGCAAAATCGCAGATGATCGTGCTACAGGGGCTTACCAAACTCCGGCAAATTGCCAACCACCCCCGTATGGTCGATGCCGATTACGAAGGTGATTCCGGCAAGCTGGACGATATGCTGATGCGTCTGGAGAGCGCGATGATTGAAAATCACAAGATTCTGGTATTCAGTCAGTTTATCAAGCATCTGAACGTTGTGCAGCAATACCTGAAAGAGAAGAAAATCAAATACGCCTACCTGGACGGCTCCACCACCGACCGGCAAAGCCAGGTAACGCTGTTTCAGACAGACGATTCGGTCAAATTATTCCTTATTTCTCTGAAAGCCGGGGGACTTGGTCATAATCTGACGGCTGCCGACTACGTATTCATCCTCGACCCCTGGTGGAATCCGGCCATTGAGGCCCAGGCCATTGACCGGGCCCACCGCATTGGGCAGCAGAAAACAGTGTTTTCCTATAAATTCATTGCTAAAAACACGGTGGAAGAGAAAATTCTGTCGTTGCAGCGGGCCAAACAACAACTGGCCGGAAGCCTGATTTCTACCGAAGATACCTTCATGAAATCGCTCACGAAGGAAGATATTTTGGTGTTGCTGGAATGAAAAAATAAAGAATATTCGGGTTTCAATAGACAATACCGGCTATTATTAGTTGTCTGGTAAATAATTTATCATTCACTGTAAATAGCAGAGTCTATGAATGCGAAAAGCATATTTGGTATTGTACTTACATTGGTGGGTCTGGTTGGCCTGATTTATGGCGGTATGGATTTTGCCAAAGGGGGCGTAGCGCAGGCGTCATTTGTGTACCTTATTCTGGGCGGAATTTTTTTCTTCGCCGGTATCGGCCTGATTCGGAGTACCAGGGCCTAAACCTAAGCCGGAAAAGCGGATACCCGCTTTTCCGGCCTCTGCACTATCGCAGGTATACCCCTCTTTTCTGCTCATCACTCAATATCACCTCCACGTGTTCACTGATGGTTGTGCTGAGTTCGTAGCCCTTATAATCGGCAGCAACCGGATAGCGCGGGTGATTGCGGTCAATCAGCACGGCCACCTGTAATTTGCGAATCGGCACCTGCAGGAAAGGTTGCAGACTGAATGCCAGCGTCCTGCCCGTATACAGCACATCATCGACTACAATAATGACCTTGTCAGTAAAGTCAATGGTGGAATGAACAGTGGGTTGAGACACCTGCGTTTTGTCCACATCGAGTCGGATTAAATGAACGGTGAAAGGAGCAATCGTTTGCAATTCGTGCGCCAGTGCCTCAGCCAGCCGGTAGCCCTCGCCCGAAATACCGGCGATCAACAGGGCTGTTTCATCAAAATTATTTTCGTAAATCTGAAACGCAATCCGTCTGATTTTCTGGCGAATCTGTTCGCTGGTAAGAATAAGCGTTGGTTGAACCGTATCCATAGGTAAATCGGGCAAACGAATGTATCCCGCAAAGATGGGGAAAAAGCAGGTAACCGATGAAATAACGGCGCGGGTTAACTAGTTGGCATACTTTTGGCAAATAGTGTAGCAAAGTGGTCTCATTTAACCAATTATGCACACATTAATTCATTTTGTTCTAGGCCTTCTAGTCTGGGTAACACCCGGTAAAAATACGGTCGGGAACAACATCTCCCAAACCGTAGTCGTTTCCATGCGAAGTGGGGATGCCAGTCGATTATCGACCGGTTTTGCCCGAACGATTGAACTGGTGATCGATTCGGAAAGGGTAGATTTTCCCGCCGTTCAGGCTGACCATGCGCAACTGATTCTCCGGTCGTTCTTTCGTAAATACCCCCCGCGCAGGTTTCAGTTGACCTATGAGGGATCAGCTGACCGACTCCGCTATAGCACTGGTACGTACGAATCAAACGGAAAGCAGTTCTCTGTTTACGTACTCATGCACCAAACCAATAGCCAGCAGTACGTTATCAATGCGCTGCACTTCAGGAAAGAAGGGTAGATAGGTATGATATATGGTGTGGGGTATATGGTGTGGCTGGCGCGAATCAATACATCATATACCCTATATCCTACATCATACATCCTATTTCCCCCTATCTTTGTACTTTCCTGTAAAGTACCATGATTGTTAAAACTAAAAAGTACGCACTAGATCAAAAAACGTACATCAACATCGCCCTGCGTCAGTGGGTGAAAGACAACTGGAAATGGGCATTTGTGCCATTGGGCCTGATTTTTCTGAATGTGGTGCTCAGCCTGACCGGCGTTTATCCTAATTACTGGATTTACATTGTTATCGTGCTGCTCACTATTCTGTACGTCCTTTTCTGGGCGGTTCAGATTACGGGTATCGCCCAGATGGAGCAGAGTAAAGCCCTGTTTCAGAAGTACATCTACGAAATAGACAGTCGGCAGATTCTGATGCGCATCAATGCCAAAGAGGGTGGCATTCTGAAATGGGCGCAGATAGATAGTGTCATTAAAGATAAGAACGCCTACATTCTTTTTCTGGATAACGCCGAAGCCATGGCGAATGTAAAAGCAAACTGGCTGGCCAAAACCGTGACCAAAGGACTGGCTAAAGCGCAGTTTCTGTACCTGCCCTACAGTATTTTCAACAGTGATAATGACCTGCGTTTTACGGAAGCACTCCTTCGGCGCAAGGGCTTACTGCCCGGTGCTCCTTTACCGGCCGAAACGGTGAAGTGAAAACCCTGTAACAACGTCCGTAACGACTTTCCGGGAAAGTGCTTTTTTTGTATATTGGGTAAAAACGGCAACCGTGTATGCAGTCTTCCATTACGCTCACCGTCCCGCCCAATATCAACGTCTTCTCCGACGATGAGTTGTACGCGTTTTGTCTGGCAAATCCTGAATTGCACATCGAACGCGACGAAAACGGCCACATCATCATCATGCCACCTACCGGATTAGAAAGCAGTTTTACTAATAATGACCTGCAAACCGAAGTGAGTATCTGGAATCGCCAAACTAAAGCAGGCCGTACGTCAGAATCCAATGGCGGCTACACACTGCCTGATACGTCTATGCGAGTACCCGATGTGGGTTGGGTTAGTAAGGAGCGGCTGATAAGCGTGGTGCCGGAAGAATTAAAAAAGTTTGCGCACGTATGCCCTGATTTTGTGATTGAAGTCCCGGAGCGCCGGACCGGGTCAGAATCCGATAATCGAAAGGAGTTGGAGAACAAGATGGAAAAATGGATTCAGAATGGTGTTCGGTTGGGGTGGCTGGTTGATCCGCACAACAAGACAACAACTATTTATCAACCCGAACGAAAGCCCGAGACAAAGCCTTTCGCCGAAACGCTTTCCGGCGAAGATGTACTTGTCGGTTTTACGATGAACGTAGCCGATTTTCTTGCTTTTTAACAAAAAAAACCGACCTCGAAGTCGGTTTTTTTGTTGAGCTATACCTGCCTTTGGAACGATAGAAATCTGAGATTTTACTTCCCCGAACGCGGGCCGCCCTGATTCGTGAAATCCACCACGGTAATCTCATCAATCCAGGGACCTACTACCTTTCCGAATGCAGCATGGGCCGGGTGGGGCAGGTAAGCATCCCGGTCTTTTTCCGAATCGAAGGTCAGAATAAAGGCGTGGGTCAGGCCGTGAGCGTGATTTTCCGGACTGTTATTCGTTCCCCACTTCAGGTCCTTAATCTGGCTGATTTTGGACGGCAAAGCCTCGAAAGCAGCAACAATCTCTTTTATCTTTTCGGGTGTTGCATCGGCTTTAAACTTGAAAAGCACGATGTGCTGAACGGATGTTGACTTCATCTTTTTTACGGGCGGTTTAGCAAAAGCACTAACGGATAGCAAAAATGCAACGGTTAGCAACGTAAGGGTTTGTTTCATGACCTTGTCTTTTTTTAGACAAAGAAAAGAAAAAGACCGGTAAGGTTTTTGAAAACCTTACCGGTCCAGCCGGGAAAATAGTCCAAAACTTAAGCGTTCGTCAGCTTGGCTTTGAGGTTTGTATCCAGCGCTTCGAGGAAATCTTCGGTGTTGAGGTAATGCTCACCTGCCGTCAATTTCGTGCCAACCGGATAGGCCGACAAGGCTAAATCCTTCGTCATTTTGCCACTTTCAACAGTTTCTACGCAAACGGCTTCCAGCGCATCGGCGAAGTCAATCAATTCCTGATTGCCGTCCAGTTTGCCCCGGAAAGCCAGACCACGCGTCCAGGCATAAATTGAAGCAATTGGGTTGGTCGAGGTTTTATTCCCTTTCTGGTACTCGCGGTAGTGGCGCGTAACGGTACCGTGGGCCGCTTCGGCTTCCATCGTTTCGCCATCGGGCGTAACCAGCACGGACGTCATCAGACCCAGTGAACCAAAGCCCTGCGCTACTGTATCCGACTGTACGTCGCCATCGTAGTTTTTGCAGGCCCATACAAAGTTACCATCCCATTTCAGAGCGGAGGCAACCATGTCGTCGATGAGTCGGTGTTCGTATTGTACTTTACCGGCAAATTCGGCGTCGTAAATTTCCTGGAAGATATCCTTGAACCGGCCGTCGTATTTTTTCAGAATTGTGTTCTTGGTCGAGAGGTACAGCGGCCAGTTTTTCTGTATCGCCATGTTGAAACAGGCTCTGGCAAAACCCCGGATGGATTCGTCGAGGTTATACATGCCCATAGCCACACCCGCACTGGGGAAATCGAAAACGTTGTATTCCAGCACGGTTCCGTCTTCGCCCTCAAACTTCATGGTCAGTTTACCCTTGCCCGGTACCAGAAAGTCCGTAGCCCGGTATTGATCACCAAAGGCATGCCGACCAACGATAATGGGGTATTTCCAGTTCGTAACCAGCCGTGGAACGTTGCTCATTACGATAGGCTCACGGAACACGGTACCGTCCAGAATATTGCGGATAGTGCCATTGGGCGACTTCCACATCTGCTTCAGGTTGAACTCTTTAACCCGGTCTTCGTCGGGTGTGATGGTGGCACATTTGATACCGACACCGTATTGTTTAATGGCATTGGCCGCGTCAATCGTTACCTGATCATTGGTTTCATCGCGGTATTCGATGCCCAGGTCGTAGTACTTGATGTCAACGTCAACGTAGGGAAGAATCAGTTTGTCTTTAATGAATTTCCAGATGATACGGGTCATTTCGTCGCCATCCAGTTCGACAACCGGGTTCGCTACCTTAATTTTATTCATTGGACTGAGTTATAGATGATTGAAAATTATTCGAAAACCTGGCAGGACCGCCCGTGCACAGGGGCGCCTGTGCGGTGCAAAGGTAGTAAATTGAGTACATACTTGCTGACCAACCACACGGCGTTCTTACCGGAAAACGAACGTGAATGGCTTATCGGTGTGCATATGAACAGCCATTGCACGAAGAAAATAATCGGTAGCCCGACGAAGCTGTGCCAGAATTACTTAGTTTAGTCAACTAGATTTTATCCGACCATACCTCGCTATGAGTAAAAACATTACCGGAAGGGACATTTTACGACAACTGAAAGAGGACCTTATTGGCAAAGATTCGCACCGTGGGGTTACGTTTACGTATAGCTGGCTCGCTAACCAGTTCGGCCATTTCTCGCTCGGCTTTATTGTCACTCTGATTGTTTACTCTATCCTGAACCACTGTTTTCACCCTCACGATCCTGCGGATAAGGCTGCCTGGGGCGTTGCTATATTCTGGCTAAGCTTTGAGTTATACAACTTCCTGGGGCCGTTATTACTGAAGCGGGTATCGCGCTCCAAACGACTGTTCGTTCCCAGTAAGAAAAAATACGTTTTTCAGCCTAACTGGGGAAACATCGCCTTTGACACGGCAACCGATGTGGGCTTTTTCTGGTTTGGCGCTTTTTCAGCGCGGTTATACGCAGATCCCTGTCCCGAAAATTGGTGTATGCCGTTAATGCTGATTTTGATTTTACAGTATCCTTCCCGCTACTGGTACATTACAAAGATGTACTTACAGGCCGCTGGATATCCGTTTCAATGCCGAATAAGTCAGTGGACGTTTACGATTAGTGAAGACGACAAACGAATCGTGGAGAATTTCCTGAGTCCTTCACCAGCCAGACAGCATCTCTTGATTTTTGGGGAGATGGGTAACGGGAAAACGGGCCTCGGTGTTGGCATAGCGACCGAATATTCGATCCAGCACAAGACCTGTTTTTACGTAACAGGCATGAAACTCTACAGTATGTTTCCAGAGCGAACGGCCAGACCCTTCACTAATATCAAAAATTTGTGGACCTGGCGTCAGGCGTCGTTGCTGGTGATTGATGATATAAATCCGGGTGGCCAGATTGATGACCTGATCACACCAGAACGTTTTTTGGAACTACTGGATGCTACCCCAACTAACCGAAATACACTGGTCAGCAAAGATGTAATCTGGGTATTGGGTAACGAAGACAGCGATAAGTTACAGGGAGAGAAATGGGTCGATATGGTGCATGAGATTGGCGTCGCCCGGAAAAATATTTATACGATACATCTCCCTCCCAGAGAAGCCAGGCGTAAATAGGTCCGGATTCCATAGTCGTTTATTAATCGGGTATAACTTGATGTAGACAGTTGATGCACTGGATTTCTCCTGGCTTTAACTCGTTTAATAGTTCGTTAGGCTTGTCCGGTACTGATTTGAGTCACAACTATACCACAATGTCCACCACACAGCTGATACCCTTCATTCTGACCGCCAGTTCCTTCTGCCATTCACGCCGGGCATTAGCTTTTTTCGCCAAGGTTTTTGCATGGTCTTGATTACTCACCACCGCCCAACACCAGATACTCCGCCACCAGTGCCCAGCTATGGGCCTCGCACTGCCAGTGCATCTGCATCAGCGGCCGGTCGGCGAAACGGCGCAGGAAGGGTTGTTCGTATGCCGTTAGCAGTCCTGCAATAAAGAAATGAAACGCGGCTATGTCCTGCTCGATACCATCGATTGGGATAGTGGGTGGGGATTCGCCCAGGCGTATGAGCGCAGTGGCCAGCATGAGTTTTTCTACCCGGTTATGGGCCGTCTCCATCTCCCGGTACGCATCCGCAATCAGACGGGGGCGAACCGACTCCAGTTCGGGTATGTCGAAAGCAGCAATAAGTCGGCTCATATGGTAAATGATCAGCGAGGTTCGGGCGTAGTGGGGGGCGCACCGGAACGGCTCTGATACATACCGGCCCGATGCCACGACCGAGCGCAGGTACGTGAGCGAATCGGTATCATGCTGATTGCGGGGCAGGTCATATTGATAAATACAGTAGAGCATGTTGCTCAGGGCACAGGCGTCGAAGTCGATACCCATGTTCCTGCCAAACCAGGTTGAATACGCCTGAAGTGATTGATAATCAGGGTAGGTATTACGAATCGTATATCGGCCACTCCCGTTGGCGTGCTGGCTCAGTTTATTTTTCAGCCATTGCAGTTCGGCCAGGTTTGGCTCAGTGGTCAGGTACATCATCGCCGTATCGTCAATATCGTCGGGGATGCGGAAATGCTCGAAGTGACGAAATACGTATCCATTAGGAAAGTGACGGGAGGGCTTCGTCGGCCAGAAGTTGTAGGTCGCCAACCCATCTTTGTTCTGAAAGGTCGGGTAGGCTGCTACGGCCCGTTCGGTTAGCTGGTCAATCTGCTTTTGAGCTTTGGTAGATACGGCGTGGCGGAGATGGTACAGCGTAAAAACGGTACAGGCCGTAAAAAAAACGTTTGTGTCGGCTCGCTGGTACCCAATACTGTCATTCCGCCGAACTGACGGGAATAAACCGGTCGACTCCTGCAAAGCGGCAATCCGCTGAATAATCGTTTCGGGTGTTATCAGGGACATCGTTTTGTAAAAGTACTGGTTGATACGTTCTCTTTTTACAGATTAAGGTTAGATATTTACCCCTGAATCCATTGTGCTCATCAATGCCAAACCTGATCTTATTTGACGATCAATACATACGAACGGATTTATTGCCGCTCACCTTCACGCGCCCGGTGTCGGGTATCCGCGTAGGAATTCAGACGCTGGTTGAGAAATGGGAAGGGGTGATGGGACAGACCGCCTTCTATTTGACCCTGTCTTATTTACGGGCCAAATTCCCGTACACACCCGGCCCCGACAACTGGTACGTGAATGGAGCCGTATGCCCCACGGAGGCTTTGCGGGAAGCCATCCTGGCCCTGGAGAGCGGTACCGGTTTGCTTAGCCCCGATGGCCACGTGCTGGCCGTTCGGACGGAGGATGCCCTGCGGACGGCCCCCACCGTCACGGATAAATACGAGTTTGCCGTATTCCCGGAACCACTCACCCTGATTCTCAATCTATGGGATATTTTCGAACAGAACGGTAGTCAGATTCGGGCCGACTTTACCCGGATAACGGCCGGACGCATATCGGCCCCCATTACCGACCCGTTTACCCGGTGCTACGCGCCCGAAAACATCTTTGTGGAAGAAGGTGCCAATATCCGGGCCGCCATCCTCAATGCCGAAAATGGCCCTATTTACATCGACCGTAATGCAACCATCAACGAAGGTTCCGTCGTTATCGGGCCTTTTGCGCTGGGCCACGATTCTACGGTTAGCTGGAACAGCAAAATGCGGAACAACACCACCATCGGACCTTATTGTAAAGTAGGGGGCGAGGTGGGTAACTCGGTTTTCTTTGGCTATAGCAACAAAAGCCACGATGGGTTTCTAGGTAATTCGGTCATTGGTGAGTGGTGTAACCTGGGAGCCAACGTTAACAACTCGAACCTGAAAAATGACTACAGTAACGTTAAACTGCACTCCTACGCAACCGGTCACCTCGAAGATACGGGACGTATATTCTGCGGATTGACGATGGGTGATTTCACAAAAGCCGGTATCAGTACCATGTTCAATACCGGAACGGTTGTGGGCGTAAGTGCCAATATATTCGGCGCGGGCTATCAGCCCAAATTCATTCCGTCGTTTTCGTGGGGCGGGGCTGATTCCCGTTTTACGCCCTACCGCATCGAAAAAGCCGTACAGGTAGCCCGCGAAGCGTTTGTCCGGCGTAATAAAGCGTTTGATAAAGTAGAGGAAGGAATTCTACGGGCTGTTTTCTTTTCGATGGTCAGCGGCTTTTAACAGTCGTTGTAACAGGCATTAATTCAGTTTTTTTCGTTATCAAGCGTGTTATTCAACGAAATTATTGGTCAGGACGAAACGAAACAGCTATTGCTGCGGTCGGTAAAAACCAATCATCTGGCCCACGCCCTGTTGTTCGACGGACCCAGCGGGAGTGCTAATCTTACCCTGGCCCTGGCCCTGGCGCAGTATGTAAACTGCGAAGACCGGCAGCAGTCCGGTGTTTCAGCCGACGATGCCTGCGGGCGGTGTGCATCCTGCGTGAAAATTCAGAAGTTTGTTCATCCCGATCTGCACATGGTGTTTCCTGTGGCCAATCTGGCAAAAGGAAAAACGTCGGAAGCGTACCTGACTGACTGGCGTAAGTTCCTGCTCGACACCCCTTACCGCACCCTGCCCGACTGGCTCGAAACCGTTGGGGCGGATAACAAACAGGGCAATATTTCGGCCGAAGAAGCCCGAAATATCCTGCAAAAATTATCCCTGAAAGCGTATGAAGGGGCTTATAAGATCATGCTCATCTGGTTGCCCGAACTGATGAACGTGCCATCGGCCAATGCCCTGCTGAAAGTACTGGAGGAGCCACCCGCGCAAACCCTGTTTCTGCTGGTGACCAACCAGCCGGACAAACTGCTGATTACAATTCTATCCCGAACGCAGCGGATAGCGGTGCGGGCCTTTACCGACGAGGAAGTAACGACACACCTGCGCCAGCACCTGAATCTCGACGAAACAACTGCCCGACGCATGGCCTACCTGGCGGATGGTAATCTGGCCGAAGCCCTGAAACTGGCCAGACAGAACGATGCCCCCGCCCGAAACGGTGGCCCTGACAATCACACGTGGTTTGCCGACTGGATGCGGACCTGCTACCGGCAGGATTTAATCACCCTCGTTAAGCAGGCCGAGCAGTTCGATGGGTTCAGTAAGGAAAAGCAGAAGGGGCTGATTGACTACAGCATCCGCCTGTACCGGGATTTATTCCTGTGGCAACAGGGAGCCAGCGCCCTGCTTCGGCTACCCGACGATGAACTGACCTTCGTTAAAAACTTTGCTAAATACCTGACTATAAAACACATCGAACAGATTGTAACCGACCTGAATGAAGCCGCTTATCACCTCGAACGCAACGCCCGCGCCAAAATGATTCTGCTGGATATGTCGCTTACGTTTAGCCGGCTAATTCGTACCTAGTGTTGATTCAGACGATCTGACTATCCAAAAGGCACATGCTTAAGCCCAAACAAATTATTGGCATGACGGACCTGGTTGATTTCCCGGATTTAGGGTTATTCGACGTACAGGCTAAAGTCGATACGGGTGCTTATACATCGTCCCTGCATTGCAAGGAGGTCCGGCTTGTAAAGTCGGGGCAAAAGAAAATTTTATGTTTTTTACTGATTGACAAAACCGGAAAGGACTCCCGGCAGTTTTACTGCGACCAGTTCAGTCAGCGCATGATTCGCAACTCGTTCGGCGTGGCCGAAAAAAGGTATGTTATCGAAACCCGCATTGTTTTGTTCGGCCGTACCATTCGAACGGAGTTTACCCTGGCCGACCGGGAAGCTCTTAAAAATCCGGTGCTGCTGGGGCGTAAATTGCTCCGGAATCGGTTTTTGGTCGACGTAACGCAGAAGAACCTTTCTTACCAGAAAAAACTCAATAGCGAGTTATCGGATGACAGCCAGCCGTCATTGCCAGACTAAGCCTTATTTCCTACAGCCTCACAGATACTGTTCACTACCTACCGAACATAGTCTACTCAGTTAGCAACAACTCCAATGCGTATTGCCATTTTATCGGCTAAGCCTGATTTATATTCGACCCAGCGATTACTGGAAGCCGTTCACCAGCGTGGCCACGAGGGTGTTATCGTCAATCACCTGAACTGTCAGGTCATGATTGAAGGGGGCCGCCCGTCGATTTTATACCAGGGCCGCGAACTGGATTCGCTGGAGGCTATCATTCCCCGGATTGGGGCTTCCGTAACGGACTATGGTTGTGCCGTTGTTCGCCAGTTTGAAATGATGAACGTGTTCACAACGGCAAAATCCCAGGCCATTACGCGCTCCCGCAATAAGCTGCGGAGTTTACAGGTTCTGTCAAAAGCGGGTGTGGGCTTACCCAAAACGGTTTTTGCCAACCACCCTAAAAATGGGGATATCACGCAGCTTATTCAACTCGTTGGCGGGCCACCGGTGGTCATCAAACTACTGGAAGGTACTCAGGGCATCGGTGTCGTGCTGGCCGAAACGAACAAAGCGGCCAAATCCACCATCGAAGCGTTCTACGGCCTGAAAAAACACGTTCTGGTGCAGGAGTTCATTGCCGAAGCGCAGGGGGCCGACCTCCGGGCCTTTGTGGTGGGTGGACGCGTAGTAGGTGCCATGAAACGGCAGGGCGTGGAAGGAGAGTTCCGGTCGAACCTGCACCGGGGCGGCAACGCAGCCGCCATTCAGCTCACCCCCGCCGAAGAACAGACGGCCATCGATGCCACCCGCGCCCTCGGTCTTAAAGTGGCTGGCGTCGATATGCTTTCTTCCGAACGGGGACCGCTGGTACTGGAAGTAAACTCATCGCCGGGCCTTGGTGGTATCGAAAGGGCCACGGGTGCCGACATCGCCAGCGAAATCGTCATCTACATCGAAGAAAAAATCAAGGCCGATGAAGGTGATATGGTAGGGGTGTAAAGGGGGTAGTAAAAATAGCCCTCGCCGTGCTTTTATTGGCGTATACCAAATTACTGCTTCCCGGAAACGTACACTCGTTTGTCGTTTGGTTTCCTCGCTGACTATCCCTTCTCCTGTCATCCCGCCCTCAGTTGTTTATGAACCACTCCTCTTACCTGCTTAGAATAAGCCTTCTGGTGTTTTGGCTACATCTATCGTTCCGAAGCCTGGCCCAGCAGACGGTACCCCTTTATTCCGGCGACATCCCAAACGCGACGGGCGCGCCGGATGAGGAAGTTGTGAATGCCAGCCAGAGCGTCAACAATGTGTCGCGGCCTACGCTGCGAATATACCTGCCTCCGAAAGAGAAAGCCAGTGGGGCGGCCGTCATCGTTTGTCCGGGCGGGGGATACGGTACACTGGTCATGAAACGGGAGGGGTACGATGTGGCCGAAGCCCTGAACAAACTGGGCATTGCTGCGTTCGTGCTGAAATACCGGCTCCCCAGCGACAGAACGAACAAAGACAAGTCCATTGCGCCATTGCAGGATGCGCAGCAGGCCATTAGAATGGTTCGCGAACGGGCTGCCGAATGGAATATCAACCCGGCTCGCATTGGCATTATGGGTTTTTCGGCGGGTGGGCATCTGGCGGCAACGGCGGGGACTCATTTTACCAAAAACTATAGCGACAATCCGGCGTCAACGAGTATGCGCCCCGATTTTATGATCCTGGTGTATCCTGTCATTAGTTTTTCGGATAGCCTGAGCCACAAAGGCTCGCGGGAGCGGCTGCTGGGGCAAACACCTACCGCCGATCAGCTCAAATTATTCTCCAACGACAGGCAAGTCACGGTAGAAACACCCCCCGCTCTCCTGCTCCATTCGGGCGACGATACGGTAGTGCCGGTGGGTAATAGCCTGGTTTTCTACGAAGCCCTGCTGCGAAACGGGGTGTCGGCCACGATGCATCTGTATCCTGCCGGAAAGCACGGATTTTCGCTGGCACCGGCCAAAGAAGACTGGTTCGAGCAGTGCAGAACCTGGCTCAACAGCAACGGATGGGTCACACCGTAAGACTTTCCAATCCATCTGATCACTTTTTATGAAATACCTGTTCACCCTCCTTTTTACCGCCGGTCTCTTTGCCGCTTGCCGATCCTCCGAGACGAACACCGCTACGCTGAAAAACTATTTTTCGACGGACACCAGTGGCGTGGCGGACGGGGGCGTTCATGTTATCCCGATCAATACGCCGAAAGGTAATTTCAAGGTCTGGACGAAGCGATTTGGTACGAACCCGACCATCAAACTGCTCCTGCTGAACGGGGGGCCAGGCCTTACGCACGAATACTTCGAGGTGATGGAAAGCTTCCTGCCCGCCGAGGGCATTGAGTTTATCTACTACGACCAGTTGGGCACGGGGAATTCTGATAACCCCAATGATACAACCTTCTGGGATTTACCCCGCTACGTGGAAGAAGTAGAGCAGGTGCGCACCGCGCTGAACCTTACGCCTGATAATTTTTACCTGCTGGGTCACTCGTGGGGTGGTATTCTGGCTATGCAGTACGCGCTCAAATACGGGAAAAACCTGAAAGGCCTGGTTATCTCGAATATGATGGCCAGTTGCCCCGACTATGGCAAATACGCTGATGAGGTGCTGGCGAAACAGATGGACCCGGCAGTAGTGAAGGAAGTGAACGACCTGGAAGCGAAGGGTCAGTATACAGCGCCCCGCTACATGGAACTGCTGCTGCCGAATTTCTACGCCAAACACATCTGCCGCATTCCTCCCGATCAGTGGCCCGAACCCATGACCCGCGCCCTGAGCAAAGTAAACCAGTCACTCTATGTAACTATGCAGGGGCCCAGTGAATTTGGTATTGCGGGTAACCTGACGAACTGGGACGTTAAAGCCGACTTGCCGAAAATTACGGTGCCCACCCTGACCATCGGAGCAAAATACGATACCATGGACCCCGAGCACATGAAATGGATGGCTACTCAGTTGCCTAATGGCAGCTACCTCTACTGCCCCAACGGTAGCCACATGGCCATGTACGACGACCAGCAAACATACATGAACGGCCTGATCAAATTCCTGAAGGGCGTGGATGCCGGTAAGAAGAAGGTGGTGCTGTAAGGCAGTAAAAAGGGAGTTCTGCCTGCTTCTGTCGGCATAAACTGAACCAGTATGCCCCAGCTAGATACCCCCATTCGTCAATTAATCCACACGTTTCTACTGCTGACCGCACTTGTGGTCGCTACGCCTGGAATCAGCCAGCCCAACCCGGTAAAAGCCGGTAAGGTGGAGCGCATTAAAGTCCACGGTAAGGGGCTGGAAGGGAATCTGGCTGGTGATTCACCGGATCGGGATGTGTCGGTGTATCTGCCGCCCAGCTACCAGGCCGATTCAAAGCGGCATTACCCGGTCATTTACTTCCTGCACGGCTTTACCGACAGCGACGATAAGTGGTACGGTTTTACCAAACACTGGATAAATCTGCCCGCCGTAATGGATAAGACGCTGGCCGAAGGGAAAACAAAGGAGTTTATCATCGTAACGCCCAATGCCTACAACCGGTACTTTGGCAGTATGTATTCCAACTCGGTGACGATTGGCAACTGGGAGGATTTCGTGGCGAAGGAACTGGTTGCTTATATGGACAAAAACTACCGCACCATCCCGCAGGCCAGCAGTCGTGGACTGGCGGGCCACTCGATGGGTGGGTATGGGACCATCCGTATCGGGCAGAAACACCCCGAAATTTTTTCCAGTCTATACCTGCTCAGTCCCTGCTGCATGGTGCCGAACCTGAACGCCCCCAACAATCCGGAGCGGGCGGCCAAAATGGAAGGAATTAAAACGCAGGACGAACTGGAGAAAGCCGATTTTGGGATGAAAGCCGCGTTTGCATCGGCGGCTTCGTGGTCACCCAACCCAACGAACGCGCCCTTCTACGTGGATTTACCGACGAAAGATGGGCAGCCGCAGCCCCTGGTCATGGCTAAATGGGCGGCCAACGCACCGCTGGCTACGATGGATCAACACATTGGCAATATCAAACAACTCCACGCGCTGGCGTTCGATGCCGGTTACAAAGATGCCAGTATTGCGGCCACCAATAAAACGCTGGACGCCCTCCTGACCAACTACCAGATTCCGCACACCTACGAGGAATACGACGGCGACCACATCAACCGAATCGCCGAGCGCATCGAGCAGAAAATGCTGCCCTTCTTCACGACCAATTTATCGAGTGAAGTGGTGAAAGGAGGGAAGAAGCGATGAGAGGGCATTTGGCTCCCGTTGTATACAGGGCTTTCTTGTAAAATACATAACTTCGTAGAGGTGGCATCTTTGTAGAAAATAATCCGTTGAAGCGCTCCTATTGATCCGTGAATTAGTCCGTAAATTTTTGTAGATATTAATAGTTTGATAGTCAGTGCATTACAGATAATAAAGATTTACGAACTTACTCACGCATCAATAAGAATTCCGTAGGAGTGACATCTCCAACAAATTATGTCACTCCTACGGAGTTCTTGGAAAAACTTAACGACATTTTCTAAGAAGGTCTCATGTCTACGGTGTTTTTATAAGAAACCCTGCCGCTGTATATCACTTATCCTTGTAGCACATTTCGTTTCGCGGATACATTTGTTTATAAGTGTTTAGGGCTTTTTTGTAAAAAATGACATCTTTTAGAATTTGAGGTTTTTACAAGAAATCCCTACCTAAAATATGTACTTTCCAGAGTAATAATGTAAAAAATCACTTCAAATAAATTTTTAAAAGATGGCTTTCGGATTAGAAATACTTAGTAGTATGATTTCTGCCATGATTGGTGTTGGTGCAGATGAAGTGTTCAAAAATACAGAAAATAAAAGAAAGTTTGAAAAAGATTTGGAAACTTTCTTGAATAGGCAGCTCTCAGATACAAACCTAGAAATTTTTCATTTTGCAGATATACCTGATAATAAAAACTATAGTGATAAAATCCCACTTGAGCGCATCTATATTCCTCTGAGATTAAACCAGATTACAGGAACTACACCTTTCATAGAGGATTTTATGAAAAAGCCAACGGATATAAAAGGTTTAGGTAAACAGAAATTGAAAAACTTAAATATAGCACATTTATTAGATTTTATAAAATCCAATCCTTCTTTAAAGAAGGTATTAATTGTTGGTCAAGCTGGAAGTGGTAAATCTACATTTCAAAAATATTTAACCAGATTGTTGAGTAACGCAAAAGATAACAATCATAAAGTCAATGTTGTTTCAAGAGGAAAACTAATTGTCGAAGAAATTAGCTTACTATATATACCTATATATATAAAATTAAGAGATTTAGATGAAGAGCTAAAAAGGTATAATAGATCTAATTGGAAAGAAAATTTTACGCTTGAGTTATTTCTAGAAAATAAATATAACATATCATTTCAGACGACTAGTTTTTACTCTCTACTTACTTCATACGCCCCATGTTTATGGGTGCAATTCAAATTGTCGCAACCATGTCGTAGCTTAGGGCATGCCTGACGAACACTCCCTGCCCTTCACCGAAGAAGAATATGTGGCTTTGGCCCGCCAGAAATATAGCGAACTCAAAGCCCTCAGAAGTAAGCCTAC